>JACIWL010000024.1 GCA_014360995.1 Candidatus Bipolaricaulota bacterium
AGATCTGCAGGACCGGCCTGGACAAGCCCAGGCCGGCGTACCGCCACCGCGGTCACCACCCGGCCTAAAAGCCTTGCGGCCAGGTTCTCCCTGATTACCTCAAGATCGGGAAGCTCCGGCACTTATTAGTTTCCAGTGCCCAAGTAAATGGTCACCCCGCAACCACAAGGAACTTCGCAGGTTGGGCAGCGATAAACTTTCACGTACGGCTGGCACCAAGAGAAAAAGCATGGCTTAGAGCAAAGTCCCCAGCAGCCGAAGAAGAAAAACGGGAAGCAACATGGCTGGCATTCCGGTTTGGCCACGATTTTCACGGTGTTTTCGTACTCACCCGTGGTGGTGGAAACGACGATCTTGTAGTAGCCAGGTGGAACAGGGTTTCCCAGGGCATCCACTTGCTTCCACACCCATTTCCCCGGCGCCACCGGGCTTGGGAAAGTTTCCTGGTACAGGACGTTTCCGTCCAGGCTCACTACGCGCCAGCCTGTCACTTCAGGCTTTGGGCAACAACACCAACAGAAAAACGAAGGGACAACGAGCTCAAAACAAACGTCCTCCCCCTGCCAGAATGCCGTGTAACAGGAGGGCTCCGCAGCAGAATTACAGGGTGCGCACCACCCTTGGCCCCAGGCCAGTACTCCAAGGACACCCAGCCCCAAAACCAGCGCCAATGTTTTCTTCATGCCCAACACCCCCTTCCTCTAGTTTTACACCCCATGACTTCCCGAGGTTTCATAGCCACCCACATGCTATGCGGAAAAGGGGAAAGGTCAAGTAGCAGTTATTACATCCGCGCTTTTCCGCCGGGCCAGGCCTCTGGATTGACCAAAGTGGGCGGCTGTTCCCCTCGCAGGAAAGCGAGCACGTTGTCCACGGCGAGTGCCGCCATTTTGCGCCTTGTTTGCCAGGTGGCCGAGCCGATGTGGGGTGTGAGCACAACATTCCAAAGCCCCAAAAGCTCGGGATGGACCTCAGGTTCCTTCTCGAAGACATCTAAGCCCGCTCCGAGGATTTGGCCCTCCTTTAGGGCCCGCACCAAAGCTTCTTCGTCCACCACTGGCCCCCGCGCCACGTTCACCAGGATTGCCTCCCTTTTCATTAAGGAAAGCTCACGCTCGCCGATAAGGTGATGGGTTTCGGGGGTGAGGGGGAGGCAAAGGACCACAAAATCGCTTTCCCTAAGGAGATCGGGCAAGGGAGCAAAGCGCGCTCCGAGATCTTTTTCCGCTTTGGGTTTTCTTGTGCGGGAGTAATAAAAGATGGACATGGAAAATCCGCGGGCGCGGCGGGCCACAGCTTGCCCAATTCGGCCGAACCCCACGATCCCTATGGTTTTCCCGTACACGTCCACGCCGAGGTGTTTGGGGAGGAAGGTCCAGCCGGGAAAGCCCTCCCGGCGGAGGTCCTGGTCCGCTTCCACGATTCTTCTGGCCACGGCCAAAAGGAGGGCCCAGGCCAGATCCGCCGTGGCCTCTGTGAGGACATCCGGGGTGTTCGTAACCAGGACTTTCCTCCGCGTGGCCGCGGCTATGTCGATGTTGTCCACTCCCACCCCGAGATTGGCCACAATGCGGAGCTTGGGAAGCCCCTCAAGCACCTCCTCATCAATGCGGTCGGCCAAAGAGATGATCAGGGCTTCGGCGTCCTTGGCAAACGCCAAAAGCTCCGCTTTCCCCAGCCGGGGCCCTTCGTGGACCAAAACCTCGTGCCCGGCTTCTCTAAGCCGCTCGGTTTCCTCGGAAAAGAACTTCGTCGTGATTGCTACTTTCGCCATCGTTCCCCCTCTGAGTCTATCCGAAACGGGCCAAAAGGAAGAGGGTCAGGGAAAAGGTGCCCAAGGAAAGGAGGGTGGAAAGAAGAAGGGCAGTGGCAGCGAGGTCCGGCCGGCGATGGTACTGGGTGGCCAAAATGTAAGCGTTCACTGCGCTAGGGACGCTCCCCTCGATGACAAGGCTTCGCCTGATCACCGTTTCTTTGGCAAATAACGGAGCCAAAAGCCAAGCGAGGAGGGCGGCGAAGACCAGGCGTGCCAAGGCAAGGAGGACCGCGGGTTTAGCCACGCCGTGGAAATCCACAGCCGCCAGCTCCAAACCGAGAAGGAGGAGGAACAAGGGGATGGCTGCTTGGGCAAGGAGCGCGGAGGCCCGGCCCAAGGCCGCAGGCCAAGCCCCAGTGAACCGCATGATGAGCGCAAGGACCACGGCATAAGGCCAGGGAACGGCGAGGACATCCCGGAGAAATCTACATGGCTCCAGCCGGCCCCGCCACGCGGCAATTCCCACTCCCAGGGTGCTTAAGAGCACGGTGTTCGCCGCAAGAAAGATCACGCCTACGTCCACCGCGCGCTGGCCGTAGGCGAAAAGGAGGATGGGCAAGCCCAGGTTTCCACAATTGCCGAAGGTAAGAAGGAGGTTTGTGGCCCTGCGGGCGTCCGCATCGGAAGGGAAGAGCTTTCGGCCCAATGGCAGGGAAAGAAGGAACATTCCGCCATAATGAACAAGGACGAAGAGGGCCACAAAGCCCGCCTCCTTTGCGGGAAGCTGAGCCGTGCGCAAGGTCTCAAAGATGAGGGCTGGGGAAAGGAGCCAAAAGCTCATCTCGGCGAAGGGGCGGGCCGGGATTTTTCCCAGGCGGCCAAACACATAACCCAAAAGGACAAGGAGAAATGTTGGGCCAATGACCTCGAGGATCACGGGCCTAAGCCTACGCGGAAAGGAGGGGCGTTTACAATTTCCTTGGATGAAGGTCGGGGTTACTGGGCATCCGGGTGTGGGCAAAACTACGCTGGTCAAGCGGGTGCTGGCCGCGGTGCCCCTCAAGGCCGGGGGTATGATCACCGAGGAGATCAGAAAATGTGGGTACCGCGTGGGTTTCCTTTTGCGGGACGTGGCCACCGGCAAAGAGGGGCTGCTGGCCCACCGTCACCACTGCACCGGTCCGGAATTTGGGAAGTACCGGATTTGTCTTCAGGACTTAGAGGAAATCGGAGCTGCGGCCATCGAGCGGGCGGTGGTGGAGGCGGAGCTCATCGTGATCGACGAGGTCGGCCCCATGGAACTCCAATCCCCGCGGTTCATTTCCGCCGTGGAAAAGGCGTTGGCCAGCCAAAAACACCTCCTTGTCACTGTGCATCGCGCCTCTAACCACCATCTGGCCTACCGCATCCGTCACGAGGTGGACCAATTGATCCGCCTCACCAAAAGCAACCGAGACGAAAAGATTCGCGAGGTCATTCGGCTTCTTTCTCCCTAAGCCAAACTGGGCCAGGGAGGCCATAGAAATCTTGGTAAAATTTTTGAAATGCTTGAGCTAGCTCGTTCATCATGCGGTCCACGTCCTCTTTTTCAGGAAGGGCCGGGTTAGGGTAGATGGGTGGGCCGAAGTGCACGGCGATCCAGCGCTGGGCGAGCGTGCGGCGCAGGGCATGGGCCAGCCCTTTTAGGATGGGCACGCCAATCACTTCTGGCTCGTAGCGAGGGGCATTTTCCAGGCCCACGGGGATTAAGGGAACCCCAGCCCGTCGGGCTAAGACCGCTGCCCCTGGATAAAGGCGTCCCTCCCAAAATTTCTCACCTTCCGGATATACCTGAAGGACACCGCCGCGGCGAAGATAATCCACAGCTGCTTCCAATGTGCGGCTGTTCACCGTGTTTTTACGGGCGGGATCAGCAGTTACACCGAAGCGCCAGAAACTTTGACAGAGGAAGCGCACAAAGCGGTTTGGGCGATCTATGGAGTAGAGGGCGAAGCTGCGAAAACGTCGGCTAGCCCACACCACGAAAAGCGGGTCAAACCCGTAGCCGCTTACATGGGTTACAGCCAGAACGCACGGGCGTGGAGGCTTCTGTCCAACACGGCGAATGTGCACCAACGCAGCAAGGAATACAACGCCCAAGATGTAGTTGAACCAAAAAAATTCCTGAGGGATCTCAAGCACTATCCTCTTGATCCAAGAGGTGAGTTGCCGCTTATTTTGAGCGCTCACGCCCACCCAACCGGTAGTTAAAACGTGTGTAGGGGATACGGCCGAACGGGCGAGCAAGCTCGGTTACCAAGTAAATCCACAGGGTTCGCACCGTGCCGTCCTGAACGAAACGTCGTGAGGACACAAGGATTGGACCAGTTTTGAGAAAATCAAATTTGCCAAGGCGCCGGACCCGGCTTAAGTACTCGTGGTCCTCGCGGAAGGCGGGGGTTTCGTCAAATCCATGGACGGCTTCGTGAAGGGAGCGGCGTACTAGGATGGCCCAACCGGGCAAATGTGGGTCCACGCGCTTGGTCAGAGAAAAAAACATGTTTCCCAGGCGGTAAAGAAGGCGGTGGACAGGCCGACCATCCCAGGCACGTATGTAAAAGCCAGCGATCCCCAAACCGCGGCCCTCAAATTCATCCACAGCATTTTTCAAAAAATCTGGTCCAGGAAGGCGGACATCGGCATCGAGGAAAAGGAGCAATTCTCCTTGTGCCACCTCGGCGCCGCGGTTCCGCCCGAACCCCGGCCCGAGCTTTGGCCCTGTCACCAAAACCGCTCCAAACTCTCGGGCGATCCTTTGGGTGGCATCCGTAGAACCGGCATCGGATACGATAACCTCGTAATTCCGCCAATTTTGCGCGGCAATGCTTTCTAGAAGGCCTGGCAAGTATTCCTCTTCATTGTATGTAGGGATGACAATGCTTAGTTTGGGCATCCTCACCCCCTTTCTCGCTGCACTTTGTACCAAGGAGTCTCCCCGAAAAAGGAGCGGAAAAACGAGGCGGCCACCGTGAGTTGGATCCAAAAGTATATGAAGGGGAAGGCCCAAAGGAGGAACTTCCTTGGCTTTTCCAAAAGTGAGGAAACCTGGGCCGCAGCCCAAAGAAGCCCAAAATATCCGGGCAAAACGAGGGACACCAAAAGCCATTCCCCCCGTAGCCCATCCACAAGGAGGGCCACCTGGGGAAAATAGATGACCAAGGCTAAGGACATCATGAGGAGGAGGTAAGAAAGACCACCTTTTTTGATCTCTTCTTTCATCTCCTGGATTCCGCCGGTGTACCAGCGCAGGAATTGGTAAAAGAGGTCGCGCAAAGTGGGCGAGTATTGGATGAGGCAGCGCGGGCCGCGCACAAACGGGACCTTGATCCCCATTTTGGCGAGCCTGATCCCCAAATCGAAATCGTCCACAAGCGTTTTTTGCTTAAACTCGCCAGCTTTTTCCAAGGCTTCTTTGCGCACAAAAAGCCCGCAGGTCATGAAAACCGGCCGCCAAAAAATGCCGGGGAAAACGAGCCTCCGCGCGAACGAAAAAAGGTACTCCTGCGCCTCCACAACCCAGGTGCGGCGTGTGTTGTAGGACGAAAAATCGGCAAAAAGCGCGGGCGAATCGGACCCGGAAAGGACCTCCGGGTAAAAGCGCAACCCTTCCTTATCCATTCGAGCATCGGCATCCATGAACAAAACAATTTCCCCCCTTACGTGCCGGAGGGCGTAATTCAACGCTGCCGGCTTTCCCTTGCGATACGGATCCGGAAGGACTTTCAGGCTGGGAATTTCTTGGGCAAGGCGAGCGAGGATTTGCGGGGTGGAATCAGTTGAGCCATCCACAACGATGATTTCCGTTTCCGGTGGCGCATTTTCCGCCAGGGTTCTGATTGTATTTTCGATGACGTCTTCCTCGTTTCGGCTCGCGATAAGGATCGAAAGGGAGCGGGCTTTTCCGCGCCGGAGGCGCCGGAGCGTCCGGCGGTTTTTGGCCTCACCCACCAAGGCCAACGTTCCGCCCGCTCCCAGTCCCAAAAGAAAGCCCAGGACTCCAGGGTTCATTTCGCCACTAGGGAAACGAGTTTTTCCGGGATCGCAATAACTTTTACCACCTTCATCTCCCCAAGCTTTTCCCGCACAGCCGGGCTTTGCAGGACTAATTCTTCCAAGGCCTTTTGGTCCTTGGCCAAGGAGCGGGGCACGCGGAGGCGGGCCCGCACTTTCCCGTTGATCTGCACCGGGATCTCTACCTCGCCGCCCTCCAAAGCCTTGGGATCATAGGCGGGCCACGGAGTTTCTAGGATGGCTTTTCCTTCCCCGAGCCTTTGCCAGAGTTCTTCACAGATGAACGGCGTAAAAGGCGAAAGGAGGAGGATCGTATCCCGCAAGGCCCGGCGCAAAAGCTGTGCGTCCGCTTTTGGGTCCTCCAGGTATTCCGAGACCGCATTCACGAGCTCCATGATCGCTGCCACTGCCGTATTCAGGGCAAGCCTTCCCTCGAATTCCTCGGTGACCTTTTTGATCGTGGCGTGGAGTTTTCCCCAGATCTCCCATTCCTTGGGGCCAAAATTTTGGGGATCCGGTTCCCCGGCGGCGCTGGCGGCTCGCTCGATAATGGAAAGGGCCAGGTTCCAAAAGCGGTGGAGGAAGCGGAAGCATCCCCGTACCCCTTCCTCGCTCCACTCGATTTCCTTTTCCGGCGGGCCCATGAAGAGGGTGTAAAGCCGTTCGGTATCCGCGCCGTACTGGGCGATGAGCTCGTCCGGGGAGACCACGTTCTTCTTGGACTTGGACATGGCCACTACAGAAACCACAAGCTCCGCCCCGCATTTGGGGCAACGGTTTCCTTCCACAACCTCTTTCGGTGGGATCCAGTGGTGGGTAGGGCACCAGTAAGCGGGATAGGTCACCATCCCTTGGGTGAAAAGCCGCTTGAACGGCTCGTCAAAGGAAAGGAGCCCAAGGTCGTAGAGGAATTTCGTGATGAACCGGGAATAAAGGAGGTGGAGGATGGCGTGCTCGACCCCGCCCACGTAAAGGTCCACGGGAAGCCATTGGTTCACGAGTTCCGGATCAAACGGCCGCGCGTCGTCCTTTGGGGAGATGTAGCGGAGGTAGTACCAGGAGGAGTCCACAAAAGTATCCATGGTATCGGTATCGCGGCGGGCTGGGCCTCCGCAGCGGGGACAGGTGGTGGAGATGAATTCCGGAATATCCGCAAGGCCGAGTTTTCCGATCCTTTTTACCTCTGGAAGCCTAACGGGAAGGTCTTTCTCCGGGACAGGAACGATCCCGCACCGCGGGCAATGGATCATGGGGATGGGCGCACCCCAGTAACGCTGACGAGAAATAAGCCAGTCACGGAGCTTGTAGCTCACAGTCTTTTTCCCAAAGCCCTTTTGCGAAAGCCACTCCACCGTTTGGGAAAACGCTTCCTCGCCGGGCGTTCCCGAAAGGGGACCGGAGTTCACCATGGTCCCAAAGCCCGCGTGGAAAAGGAGATCCCGAAGGAAGGGAACATCCCAGAGGATTTCCGCCACCGTCCTTTTCGAGGTGAAACGAGGATCGCGATTTTGCAGTTCGATGAGGGCTTTTCTCTCTTCGGCTACGGAGCCGATGTTGAGGGTTTCCTTGGCAAAGACGATTTGCCAGCCTTTTCCTACTACAGCGGCCCACCCGCGGGAGGAAAGGTGCTCCTTCAAAACATCCGTTACCCTGTCCGTTTCCTCTTGGGAAAACTCGAGGAAAAGAGCTCCGTTTTCCTCTCTCGGGGAGAAGCCTGCGGAAGCCAAAGCCCGAGGAAGCTCCTGAGGGAAGGAGCCTGCGGGAACGTAGGCCTTGGCTTTTCCTTCGGGGTGGGCGATGACGGGGATCACGGGAAGCCCGAATTTTAGGGCGAAGAGGAAGTCCCGCTCGTCGTGGGCGGGGACGCCCATGATCGCGCCGGTGCCGTAGCCGGGGAGCACATAGTCCGCAATCCAAATGGGGATCCGCTCGCCGTTGACGGGATTTATGGCGTATGTGCCCAGGAAAACCCCGGTTTTCTCCTTCTCCGTAGAGGTACGCTCCACTTCTGTGAGGCGATCCGTTGCTTCCTGATAGGCTTTGACTTCGGCGCGGCGCTCGGCCGCGGTGAGCTCGGCCACAAGGGGATGCTCGGGAGCCAAAACGAGGAAAGTCGCGCCCCAGAGGGTATCGGGCCTCGTGGTGAAGACGCGGATTTCCTGGCCAGCCTCAGCCCGGAAGACCACCTCTGCCCCTTCCGAGCGGCCGATCCAGTTTTCCTGCATTTTCTTCACGTGCTCCGGCCAATCGAGCTTCTCCAAATCCCTAAGGAGGCGCTCGGCATAGGCGGTGATCTTGAAATACCACTGCTCAAGCTCTCGTTTCTCTACGGGGGAATTACAGCGCCAGCAGCGGCCGCCGATCACCTGCTCGTTAGCCAAAACCACCTCACAGTGCGGGCACCAGTTCACTTTACCCTTGGCCCGGTAAGCCAGGCCTTTCTCATAAAGCTTCAAGAAGAGCCACTGGGTCCATTTGTAGTAATCCGGCTCGCAAGTGGCAATTTCCCTGTCCCAGTCGTATTCCACACCCCAGGCCCTAAATTGGCGCTTGAATTCGCGGATGTTCTGCCAGGTCCAATCCCGAGGATGCACCCCTTGCTCGATGGCCGCGTTCTCCGCGGGAAGCCCAAAGGCGTCCCAGCCCATGGGGTTTAAGACGTTCCAGCCGCGCATAAGGAGGAAGCGCACGATGGCGTCGCCGAGGATGTAGTTCCGCCCATGGCCAGCATGGAGCTTTCCAGAAGGGTAGGGGAACATGTTGAGGTAGTAGAATTTTCTGCTTGTGTCGTGGATCTTGGCCTTAAAGAAGCCTCGTTCGCGCCAAAAATCCCGCCATTTTTCCTCGATCAGCGCGTGATTGTAGGGCTCGCGGCTCACAGGAGGCCTCCTTTCACGAGATTCTCCGCTTCAGCCAAAACCTTCCGCACCTCCTCCGGGTCGTCCATTTCGCAATACAAGCGAAGGATGGGCTCGGTGCCGGAGGCGCGGAAGAGGACCCATCCCCGGGAAAAGCGAAGTTTCAGCCCATCGAGGTCTTCCACCTTTTTCACCGCATGACCAGCCAAAGCCTCCGGCGGGTTTTTCCTGAGCTTTTCTGCGATCTCCAAACGGTTAGGAAGGCGGAGGTCCCGCCGGGAGTAGTAGTGGGGTCCCACCCGGGCGAAGAGCTCCGCGACCAGGGCGGAAAGGGGTTTCCCTTCCGTGGCCACAAGTTCCAGGAGGAGGAGATTGGAGAGGATCCCGTCGCGCTCGGGCAGATGCCAAGCGTAGCCATAGCCGCCGGACTCCTCCCCGGCGAAAACCGCTTTGCCCGTGACCAGCCCCTCCACTGCCCACTTGAACCCGATCTTTATCTCCTGGCAGGGAACGCCGGCTTCCTCGGCGATCTTTCCCACCATGTCCGTGAGGGCGAAGGACTTCAAAACCGGGCCGCGGATCCCGCGGTTCTTGAAAAGGTGCCAAAGGAGGAGGGAGGCGGTGCGGTGCGTGTCCAAGAACTCGCCCTGTTCGTCCATGCCGGCGGCACGGTCGCCGTCGCCGTCGGTGACCAGGCCCACCACGATGCGGCCGCGCACCCGGCCCCGCAGCCCGCGGATCACCGCCCGCAGGGGTCCCATGTTCTCCAAAATAGGCTCGGGCTTCTTTCCCCCAAAAAGCGGGTCCCGCCCGGAGCGGATGGCCACATAAGGCAGGCGAAGCTCCCTGAGGAGCGTGGTCAAATACCCCTGAGCTGAGCCGTACATGGCGTCCACCACGGGAAAAAGGGGAGCGCGGCGAAGGAGGTTCAAATCCACGGCCTTTCGTATTTTCTCCAAATAGGCCTCCCTGATGGGCCGCACCGGGACCACAAGCTCATCACAGCTTGGGGGGTGAGGGGGGAGGCGGGCCTCGATTTCCCGGGTGATCTCCTCCGTGGCGGACCCGCCGTATTCCGGTTTGAATTTGACCCCGTTGTACTCTGGCGGGTTGTGGGAGGCGGTGATCATCACCCCGCCGGCCAGGCCCTCCTCCCGGACGAAGAGGGAAAGGGCAGGAGTGGGCACGGGCTCGGGCGTGACCCAGGCGGGCACCCCGCCGGCGATGAGGGCCCGGCCCAGTTCCGCGGCGAAATCCTTGGAGAGGAAGCGGGTGTCATAGCCCACGAGGACCCCGGCCTCCGCTGGCCGCAACCCAACTCCCCATTCCCGGTACACCCGGAGGCTTTCCCGCTTGGGATCACGCAGATACAGGGCCAAGGCCGCGCCAACCCGCGCTACGTTGGCAAAGGTGAAATCGCGGGCGATCACCCCCCGCCACCCGTCCGTGCCGAACTTGATCTCCCCGCTCACCGCCCACCCTTCCTTTTGGCCTTTCCGAAGTCCACCCGCTCCACGTGGGGTGGGATCTTCACCCCGTCGCTTTCCAAAAGCTCCACAATGAGGTCCACAGGGATCGCCGTCTCCAGCCAAAGGTCCTCCACGGACACAACCCCGTTGCGCACGGGAACGCGCTCAAACGCCTTCTCAAGCGCCCGGCAGTACCCCTCCCTCACCCGGGCCAACTCCTCCTCAAGCTCCGGCATCCTAGTAGTGCCACTCCACCGTGTACTCCAGGGAGGCCTTGCTCCCCGCGCCCACGGGGACCGCGAATTTTACCCGCTGGGCATCGAGGACCTCATAGGGGAGAGTGGCGCTTATGATCCGCCAGTACCCGGAAAGGGTTTCCACTACTTCCACCACCACGTTCTCGGTCTTTGCGGAAAAAAGCTCGATCCGCCAGGTGTCGCGGAAGAGATTTTCGCCAAGCCTTTCGCGCTTTACCTGTACGCGTTTTCCTGTGAGATCGAAGGCCGCGCCCAGGGTGATTTCCGCGCTTTCCCCTTTTGACAGATGGCCGATGGTGCTAGCTCCCACGAATATTCCCTCGGAGTAAACCCGCATTTCCCCGGCTGGAAGGATCGCATCCGGGGTGGTGAACCGGAGGCGCACCTCCACCGCCATCCCGGTGAATTGATAAACCTTCGTGGCGGGAAGGGTCGCCCTCACCAAGGGAAGCGCCGTCCTTCCCTGGGGGAGGTCCCAGACCCCGGGGAGGTCGTAGCGGTGGTACTCAAAGGCTTCTCCGGGCACGGCTTCCAGGGCCATAGCCAGCGCCCGCACCCCCGTGTCCTTTGCCGGGCCACGGAGCTCGCCGGCGATCAATGTGAGCTTAGACCTTTGCCAATCCACGCCCGTCTCGTTTTGGATCACAGCCCTTCCCAAAAGTTTTAGGCTCTCTTCGGAAAACTCCGCCTCGTAAACGATTTCCCAGCTCAGCCCCTGGGTGAGATAGCGGAAGCGGAGCTCTTTTTCTCCGGGTTCTTCGGCTCGGTAATAAAGCAGAGCCTGGGCCTTGGGCGGCGTGTAGCTCGGCCCACGCAGCCACGCGTACTCCCGCACCAACATCACCCCGTCTTCCGTCTCCAAGACCAGGCCGTCCCTCGTGACTTCCCGCAGAATCCCGCGGAACGCTCCCCCTTCGGTCTGGACGGTGATCTCCTTCCCCAAAAGGTTTGTCACGCTCCAAGCCTGGGTTGGCAGGGGCCGGAGGGCAAGGACATCGATCCCTTCGACCACAAAACTGTCCCATATGGTACCTTCCGGAAAGCCAAAAAGCTCGAGCGCGCCTTCTGCGGAAACCTGGAACTTCCGTGTTTCCTCCACCAAGGCAAAGCCGGAAGAGTAAAGGACGAGGCTAGTTTGGGCGAACGCCATCGTTCCCACAACCCCCAAAAGTAAAAAGATCCGCATGGGCGAAATCACCCCTTCTCCATCTTACTCGCTTTTGGCCCGTTACTCCCCGAGTTCTTCTAGCTCCCGCTTTATCGCGGCGATCTCCTCTTCCAGGTCCTTTTTGTAGCGCTCCAGTTCCTCGAGGTACTCCCGGAGGAAGCGGCGGTACTCCTCCCGGCTCCACCACGGGCCAAAGCGGGTGGGGCCGAAGCGGAAGAAGAAAAAGGGAGGAAAGCCAAAGCCAAAAGCGCCGTAGCGCCACCAGCGCACCGCAGATCACCTCCCCATCAATGATACGAGGCAGAGGTGGATTGGGGGACCTTTTTGGGAAGAAAGGTGGAGATGAGGCTTTGGAGTTCGGCCAGGTTTTCCCTGGTTTTGGCAGAGAGGAGGACTCCGGGCTGGGCCTCGGAAAGAAGGGCTTCCGCTCGGCGCCAAGCCTCGCTGGTTTTGAGAAGATCCAGCTTGTTTAGGGCGTAAACTAGAGGTGGGCGCGGCTCCTCTGGGCCGAGGATGTCCGAGAGGACCTTGCGCACCACCTGCAGGTGCTCGAAGGCCGCGGGCGAGGCAGCGTCCACGACCACCACGATCAACGAGGCCTCGCGCACCGCCTCCAGGGTGGCGTGGAAGGCGGGGATGAGCTGAGGCGGAAGATCCCGGATGAAGCCCACGGTATCGGTGACGAGGGCCGCGCGTCCGTCGGGAAGGAAGGTGCGGCGAACCTTGGTATCCAAGGTGGCGAAGAGCTGGTCGGCTACGAGGGCATCTCCCCTAGTGAGGGCGTTGAAGAGGGTGGATTTCCCGGAGTTGGTGTAGCCTACGAGGGCGATTTCTTCTGGGCCGAAGCGTCGGCGGCGGGCGCGGCGCACCTCCCGGGCCCGCTCGGCCTCCTGGAGCTCTCGCAGAAGGGATTGGATGCGGCGGCGGATGGCCCGGCGGCTCTGCTCCAGCCGGGTTTCACCCGGCCCCATCGTGCCCACAATCCCCCCGGGATCGGAGAGGGCCTGGCCCCAGCCGCGCAGGCGGGGAAGGAGGTACTGCAGCTGCGCCAGCTCCACGGCCAGCGCTGCTTCCTTCGTGCCCGCATGCAAGGCGAAGATGTCCAAGATCAGCTGCGAGCGGTCGATGATCTTAAGGCCTGTAAACTCCTCGAGGTTTCGAGCCTGGGCCGGGGTGAGCTCCACCCCAAAGACGAAGGTATCCGCGGCCACCTGGCGGGCCAAAGACAAGGCCTCCAAGACTTTGCCCTTTCCGATATAGGTGGCGGGATCGGGCCGCTCGCGGCGCTGGGTAAGCGTTCCCACGACGTTTACGCCGGCCGTTTTGGCCAAAGCGGAAAGCTCGGAAAGCCTTTCTTCGATGTCCGCCCCGGGTGGGGCCACTTCGATAAGGATAGCCCTTTCTCCCCCGTAAATCCGGGCTCTTTGCCCAAGGTAATCTTCGATAACGAGCCGTTTTAGTCCTCTTCCTCCCATACCCGGGCTCCCAGGGCCCTGAGTTTCTCCACCATATTTTCGTATCCGCGCCGGATGTGCTGTTCGCCGCGCACGTGGCTTACCCCGTTTGCGGCAAGGGCCGCCAACACCAAAGCCGCGCCGGCGCGAATGTCAGTGGCCTCCACCGCGGCCGGCCGCAGCCCCTCCACTCCGTCCACCACCTGCACGCTTCCGCTCACCTGAATCTTAGCGCCCATTTGAAGGAGGGGCTCCACGTGGCCAAAGCGCGCGGCATAAACGGTCTCCGTTATCGTGGATCTTCCCTCGGCCAGGGCGAGGAAGGCCACCATGGGTGGCTGGAGGTCCGTGGGGAACCCGGGATAGGGCCAGGTGCGAAAATCCACGGGCTTTGGGCGCCTCGGGCCAATGAGCTCAACCCAAGCTTTTCCTACCTCGATTTCGCAGCCTGCCAGAGAAAGCCGGTCCAAGAGGGCGGCCAGGTGCTGTGGCTCCACGTTCTCCGCGCGTACTTTTCCGCCGGTTATGGCCCCGGCCAAAAGGTAGGTTCCAGTCTCAATGCGGTCGGGGATGAGGGTGTGCTCAGCTCCTTCTAACTCCCGTCGACCACGAATCGTTACTCGATCTGTGTCCCAACGGACTTCTGCTCCCATTTTGCGAAGGAGCTCAGCCAGGTCCGCCACCTCTGGCTCCCGCGCGGGGTTGATGATCACCGTCTCGCCCTCGGCCAACGTCCCGGCCAAAAGCAGCTGTTCTGTTGCGCCCACGGAGGGGAAATCCAAATAAACGCTGGTCCCGCGTAAAAACTTGGCCTCGGCCAGGACTGCGCCGTTGGCAAAGGTAATGCGGGCGCCAAGGCGGGCCAGGCCGTACAAGTGGAAATCCACCGGGCGTGGCCCCAGGGCACACCCGCCGGGGAGGGGCACTTTGGCCCTCTTCGCCCGGGCCAAAAGGGGGCCCAAGGCCAAGAAGGAAGCGCGCATCCTTTGTACGAGCTCGGCTGGCGCCTCCGGATGAAGTTCCTCCCCGCCCCGGATCTCCATTGTCCTCCCGCGCCAGCGGACCTCCTTTCCCAAGGCCTGCACGAGAGTCACCGCGGTCTCCACGTCCGCAAGATGAGGGACGTTGTGGAGGACGACGGGCTTTGTGGTGAGGAGGCTAGCGATGATGGCGGGCAGGGCGGCGTTCTTTGCCCCGGAGATCTGCACTGTGCCCGCAAGCTTCTCCCCGCCGGCGATGCGGATCACGGAAGGAGAGGCCGGGGATCCACAGGGGTGCCAAGGTAGCGAACCTCAAAGTGGAGGTGCGGCCCAGTGGAAAGACCGGTGTTTCCAGAAAGGGCGATTATTTCCCCTGCGGAGACGCTCTGGCCAGGGGCCACGAGAAGCCTTGAGAGGTGGCCGTAATAGGTTTCATAGCCATTTTCGTGGTCGATGACCACAAGGAGCCCAAAGCCCTCCTGCCAACCGGAGAAGGTCACGGTTCCCCCGGCCGCGGCCCGCACCGGCGTCCCTTCCGGCACGGCGATATCAATTCCCGTGTGAAAGGAGGGAACGCCATAAATGGGGTGGATTCTGGGCCCAAAAGAAGAAGAGATCGTCCCCCGCACCGGCCAGATAAACCCTTGGAATCCAGTGGACGAGTTCAAAGGGATTGTCTTCGGCTCGGGTATATAGAGGCGCGTCCCCGGTTGGGGCTCCCCCGCAATCCCGTTGGCCTTGCGCACATCCTCCTCCGAAACCCCGTACGCGGCGGCGATCGCGCTCACCGTCTCCCCCGGCTTTACCGTGTGGAGGACCCCGTTCTTGGGGACGAGGAGCTTTTGGCCGGGGTAGATGGTGGTGGAGGTGAGGTTGTTGGAGAGCATGATCCAAGAGGTGGGGATGCCGAAGCGGGAGGCGATGGCGCTCAGGGTGTCACCGACTTTGACCTCGTAAACGGTGGTCAGGTTTTGCAGGGGGGTTAGGGTTTGGGCGGGGCCGCCGAGCTCCGGCGAGGAACCGGCCCAAAAAAGGATCAGGGGCAAGCACAGGGCAATGGCCACAAAAACCCAAAGGTTATTCACTGTTCATCAGCTCCAAGAACTGTTTGTTGGTTTTCGTGCGCTCCATGCGCTGCTTTATGAACTCCAGGGCCACCCCTGGGTCCGGCATCTCGGAGATGAGCTTACGCAGGATCCACACCCTGCGAAGGACATCTGGCTCAAGGAGGAGTTCCTCTTTTCTTGTGCCGGACTGGATGAGATCGATGGCCGGGAATATTCGGCGGTTGGCTAGATCACGATTGAGGACAAGCTCCATATTTCCCGTGCCCTTGAACTCCTCGAACACCACCTGATCCAGTCTGGATCCGGTGTCGATGAGGGCGGTAGCGATGATGGTGAGGGACCCACCCTCCTCGATGTTCCGGGCTGCCCCGAAGAACTCCTTGGGTTTGTAAAGGGCGGTGGGGTCGATCCCCCCAGAGAGGAGCTTCCCCGAAGGGGTGATGGAGAGGTTGTAGGCCCGGGCCAGGCGCGTCAGGGAATCCATGAGGATCACCACGTCGTAGCCCACCTCCACAAGGCGCTTGGCCTCGGCCGTCACAAGCTCCGCCAGCTTCGTGTGGTGCTGGGGCTCCATATCGAAAGTGGCGGCGATGACCTCCGCCCGCTTCACCGAGCGGCGGAAATCGGTGACCTCCTCCGGCCGCTCGTCCACAAGGAGGATGAGGAGCTTTATGTTCGGGTAGTTGGCCTCCAGCCCCTGGGCGATGTGCTTAAGGAGGGTGGTTTTCCCCGCCTTGGGCGGGGAGACGATGAGCCCCCGCTGCCCCTTCCCAATGGGGGCGAAAAGGTCGATCATGCGGGTGGAAAGCTCTTCGGGATCGTGCTCAAGGACATATTGCTGGTTGGGGTGGAGGGGGGTGAGCTGGGAGAAATCCTTGCGCTTTTTCACCACCTCCGGGTCGAGGCCGTCCACCTCCTCCACGCGGAGGAGGGCGAAGTACCGCTCCCCTTCCCTGGGCGGCCGCACCGGCCCTTTCACAATATCCCCGTCTTTCAGGGCGAACTTACGGATCTGGGAGGGGGAGACGTAGACATCGTAGCGGCTGGGCAAACAGGATTTATCCCGGAGGAATCCGTAGCCGTCGGGCATGATCTCCAAAACCCCGGTGACGGTGAGCTCTTGACGCTCGGCTAGAGCCCTTAGGACCGCCATCTCCAACTCCGCCGGGGAAAACTCGCTCGTCCCGTCGATCCCGAGCTTCTCCGCAAGCTCCAGGATTTTTTCGTGCCCGAGGGCTCGGACTTCGCTGATCTCCATCTTTCACCACCTCGCCGTATTCTCAGAAGCGCTTAAAAAAGGAACGCACAATATTTGCGTACATCCTTAGGCGGTCGAAAAAGCCAGGCCAAAAGCCCCGCTTTTCCTCCTTACGCACGTGGCTCACGCCCTCCCACACCACGGTCTTCTGCCGCCAACCCTCACGGAAAGCAAGTTTTGTAAGAGCTGTTTCGATCCCAAAATCGCTCGTTTGCACCAAAGCCTCGGCCCTCTCCCAAAGTCTTTTCGGCATGATCCGTTGGCCAGAGAGGAAGGGCACTATGCGCTGGGAGAAATCCGTAGCGGCGCGTCCCTTGCGGAAAACGGCGATCACCATCTCCGCATCACCCGTCTTGTAGGCCTGGACCAGATCCTCCACGTGCTTAGCGGTTAGGCCGGTGAGGTCGGCGTCCAGAAAAAGGAGGGTGTCCCCTTGGGCTTCCCGTACTCCCGCGGACATCGCCGCCCCCTTTCCCCGGTTTTCTCCAAGGCGCACGACTTTGACCCCGTAGCGCTGCGCCACATCGCCCGTGCCGTCGGTGGAACCGTCGTCCACCACGATCACCTCTGCCACAGAGGGCGCGGCCAAAAGGGGCTCTAAAACAGCGCCAATGCGTTCGGCCTCGTTATATGCCGGGATGATGGCGGAGATTTTCATTTAGGCGAAGGTCCAGGCGTACGTCTTGCACTATAGCACCGCGGGCTTTGGCGGTCAAGCGCTGTCGGCCAAAAGGAGCTCTTTGGTCTTTTCCACCACGGCCTTCGGCTCCGCGGGTACAAGGAACTTCGCCCCATCGCGTCGACGCTCCAACTCCACCTGTTTTTGCCCTGCGGCCCGCGGCCCCACCACCACCAGCACCGGGATCCCCAGGAGTTTGGCGTCGTGGAATTTTTCGCCCGCGCTTTGATCCCGATCGTCAAGGAGGATCTCGAGACCGGCCTCAGCCAAGGCATGGGCCAAGTCCTCCCCGAGCCCCAAAAGGGAAGGTTGTTTGGGATCTAGAACGCTCACGATCACCTCAAAGGGCGCGAGGTGTGCGGGCCAGATGATCCCGGCCTCATCGTGGTG
>JACIWL010000025.1 GCA_014360995.1 Candidatus Bipolaricaulota bacterium
CCTCGGGGCGGAGGGAACCATAATCCGATCTGCCAGGGAGTTGCTTGCTGAACTTTGGCTCACCAAACCATTTCGTTTAGAGGTGGTGGTTCCCCCGGGTGGGCAGGTGGAAGTACCTCCGCTTCCCGACGGTAAATGGGAGAATCTTCCCGGAGGAACGCGAATCTGGTCCACGGGTGACCCAAATCTTGCTCCAATTCGCATCGAGGTCGCAAAGGGTAGAATCAAGATAATTACCCCAAATGTGCAATGAAGCCAGCGATAAGTTTCTGTGTCGCTCTGTTAATTTACAGAGTGGTCAGGCGGCGGAGTTTGTAGCGTTCATAGATGAGTTCGGGAGGGTTTTTGAGGCGTACCAAAACGGGCATGGTCCGGTCGCCAAGGATGGCCCGGAACCGCACTTCATCTTCAGCGATTTCTTCCAGGGCCAAGATCACCGTCATTGGGGCCTCCCGGTCCTCCACCACAAGCTCCACCGCCCCACCGCGCGGCCGCAGACTCGCCCGCATCGTGTCGCGGTACGTGGCATAGACCCCGAAAATTTTCTCGCCAACCGTCTCGAGCTTTACAAACGGAAGCTTCTCCACGGGCTCATTCAAAAGGAAAGCGAGGGCACCTTGAGCCAATTGGGCCATGGGATAGCCGGAGCCGTTGGCCAGAACGGCCACACTCACCCCTTCCTCGGGGATGAATCCGATGTGTGCCGTGTACACCAGAACGCTTCCACCATGGCCGACAAGGGTCCTCCCGAAGAATTTTTGGACGGAAAGGCCCAGGGCATAGGAAGCCGGACCCACGGGTTCGGGCCAGCGGGGCTCCGCGGGCATGGGCACCCGCGGCCGCACCAGCTCCGCATAGCTTTCGGGCTTGATCAACGGGGCTCCGCGGCGAAGCCACATCGCCAGATACTTTGCCAAATCCAATGCGGTGCTCACCAAAGCCCCGTCGCTTCCGATCGGAATCGGCCGAATTTTTCCAGGCCTCGGTTGACCTTCCTGCGGCACCACATAGGGAGTGGCAAGCTCGGGCACCTCCTCCCCCAAGAACCCGGTGTTCTTCATTTCCAAAGGCTTAAGGATTCGCGTTCGCACGTAATCCGCGTAGGAAAGGCCGGAAAGTTTCTCGATGATCCCGCCCAAAAGGATGTAGCCCTCGTTGAGGTAGAACCAGCGCTCGCCGGGCCTTGTCTCCACCCAATCCTCGGCGCCGTTAAGCCAGGCCACGAAATCCTCCACCGTGGCCAAGGCCAGCGGCCTTCCGCCCGTCCCTTGCTCCCAGCGAAGCTCGGCCTCGGCATAAGCCAGGGCCGGGATCCCCGCGGTATGCGAAAGAAGGTGCCAAATGCGAATGGGCTCGCCAAACGGTCGGATCTTAAGAGGCAAGAAATTCTCCACCGGATCGTCGAGGGTGAGCCTCCCCTCCTCGCAAAGCTGCATGATCCCCAGGGCTGTAAAGGATTTCGTGATGCTTCCAATGCCATAGGCGGTGGTGGGAGTAGCGGGAACTCTTTTCTCCAGGTCGCGAAAGCCGAAACCTCTTGCATACACCACTTCCTCGCCCCGCACCAAAGCGAGGCTCACCCCGGGAAGCCGGGTACGCCGCATTCTTTCCCGCACAAATTCCTCAAGCGCCTCAAAATCCCTCATCGCTCACTCTCCTGGCCGGATTTTCTCTCCCACCGTATAGGTGCGCACAGGTTTCAGCCATTCTCGCCGGATCTCCTGAAACCCGAATCCCGGGGCCTCGGGATCGCTCAGGACCTGAAAGCCGTTTTGAATGGCAGAGCCACCACGGGAGACGAGTTTTGCCTCCGGACGCTCACCTAAATCGAGATCGCGGAAGACCACGTTGGCCTCGCTCAGGGCGAAATGCACGGCCGCAGTGGCGGAAAGGTTCGATTCCACCATGCCTCCGATCATATTTTGCACTCCGGCATTTTTGCAGATCGTGGCGATCTCCTTGGCGCGAAGGAGCCCTCCGGCTTTCATGAGTTTTATGTTCACGTAATCGCAGTCGCCGATTCTTATGGCCCGCAAGGCATCTTGCGGGGAATGGACGCTTTCGTCGGCCATGACCGGAATGGCCGAGCGCTTACGCACCCAGGCCATCCCTTCGAGATCCTCGGCGGGAACGGGCTGCTCCACGAACTCCACCCCGTATTCGGCCATCCTTTCCAGAGCCCAAACTGCTTGGGCCCGGGTCCAGCCCTGGTTAGAGTCGATCCACATCCGGGTTTTCTCGCCGATGGCCTCCCGCACAGCCCGCACCCTCTCCACGTCCTTGGCCGGGTCCTCGCCCACCTTCACCTTGATCGCCCGGAACCCCGCCTGCACCAGAGCCTTGGCCTCCTCCGCCATCTTCCCGGGCTCGTCGATCCCCACCGTGAAGTCTGTCTCCAAGGGCTCGGCAAAACTTCCGCCCAAAAAGCGCCACACCGGCTCCCCGTAGATCTGGCCCACGAGGTCATGGAGGGCCAGATCCAGCGCGGCCTTGGCCGCGGCGTTCCCCAAAAGGGCCCGGTCCATTTTGTCCACAAGATAGCGGATCCGCCGGGGATCCTCGCCCAAAACGAGGGGGATAAGAAGATCCAACGCGGCCAGAACCGAATCGGGCGTGCAGCCAAGGATCACGGCGCTCGGAGAGGCCTCGCCCCAGCCCACGCGGCCATGGTTATCGTGGAGGGCTACGATGATCTCCATTTTCTCCATGGTGGTGCCCAGGGCGATCCGGAAGGGCTTTTCCAGGGAGAACCTGAACAGAAAAACCTCGGCCCGCTCAATTCGCACCTTGGTCATGGACGCTCACCCGGTGAAGGATACCGGAAAAAACTAAAGGGGGATGCGTCCTTTCAGGGCGCGGCCCAGGGTGAGCTCGTCCGCGGCTTCCAAATCCCGGCCCACCGGGACCCCGTGGGCAATTTGGGAGACCTTCACCCCTAGGGGCTTAAGGAGGCGGAGGATGTGCATGGCCGTGAGATCCCCCTCCAGTCTCGGCTCGAGGGCGAGGATCACCTCCTCTGTCCCCTCCTCCTTCACCCGCTGGACGAGGTGGGCGAGGGTCAAATCCTCCGGGCCGATCCCGGAGGTGGGGGAAAGAAGGCCGCCCAGAACGTGGTAGAGCCCGTGGTATTCCCCGGTGCGCTCGATCTGCTCCACCTCCCAAGGCCGGGCCACCACGCAGATCGTCTTTTGGTCGCGCTTAGGGTCGCGGCAGATGGGGCAAAGGCCGCCTTCGGAGAAACCGTGGCAACGGGGGCAGCGCCCGACCTTGGAGAGCCCGGTCAAGGCCCGCATGAGCCGCTGGGCCTCCTCGGGCTTGGCCAAAAGGTAAAAGGCGATGCGCTCCGCCGAGCGGCGGCCGATCCCGGGAAGCCGGGAAAGGGCCGAAAGTAGCTCCTCCAGCGCGGGGATCACGGGTTAATGATCTCCCCTTCCAAACTTTCCGCCAAGAGCCGCGCCGCCTCCTCCAAGGTCAGGGATCTTGGCCCGTCGTTCCCCGCGTAAACGACCTCCACCGCCAAAAGCGGGTCGAAGAACTCCCGCGCCACCTCCTGAAGGGCAGCGAAAATTTCCTTCTCCTTTAGGGACTCGTAGTGGAAGCGGTAGCCCTCGGGAAGGGTGAGGCGCAGGATCCCGTCGACATAGGTGGCCGCGGCCGGGGCGAGGAAAACCCCCAAATCCGCCCTCTTTTCCCAGGCCGCCCGCAAAAGCCTCGTCCAAACATCTTCTTCCTTTTGCGGCGTTTCCGAACAAGGCTCCTCCCCTTGGATCGCCTCCTTAGCCGCGGGCGCGCCAAGGGGCTCAGCCTCTTCGGATTCCTGTTTTTCTTCCTTTGGCGGGGGACTTGGTGGAGGAATATTTTCCTCCCGCGGTGGGTTCTGGGGGACCCCACATTTTTCCAAGACGAAGAGCTCCAAATGGAGCTTTCGGGAGAAGGCCCGGGGGAGCTGGGCCCGCAGCTCCACCAGCGCGGGAAGGAGGGGAAGGAGCCGGTCCTCCCCGGAAACGGCGCGATCCCGGGCCCGCGCTAGGAGCTCCTCGGAAAAGAGGGCGAGATCCCGGCCCCGGCGGGAAAGATCGGCTACGATCTCTAGAGCTTTGGCGCTATCCTGGGAAAGGAGGGCCTCGAGGAAGGAGTCCACTTGAGCCCGGGGAGGAAGTCCCAAGTAGGCTTCGACACTCTCCGGGGTGATGGGCCCGGCCCGGCCAAGCTGCTCCAAAAGCACCAAGGCGTCGCGGAGGGAACCGCCGGAGCGCCGGGCGAGGAACTCCGCCGCTCCCGGGGCAAGCTCAAACCCCTCGGCTTTGGCCACCTCCGCCACTTTCGCGGCGATGAGCTCCTCGGGGATGGGCTGGAGCCAAAACGCCTGGCAGCGGGATAGGACGGTGGCCGGCACTTTGTGGGGCTCGGTGGTGGCGAAGATGAAAAGCACATGGGGCGGCGGTTCTTCCAGAGTCTTAAGGAGGGCGTTGAACGCCTCTTGGGTGAGCATGTGGACCTCGTCGATGATGTAGACCTTGTACCGGGCTCCGGCGGGAAGGAACGTCACCTCCTCACGGAGTTGGCGCACCTGGTCGATGCCGCGGTGGGAGGCCCCGTCGATCTCCACCACGTCCAAGGACTGGCCGGAGAGGATGCGCGAGCAATTGGGACAGCGATTGCAAGGCTCCCCGTCCTCGGGGGAGAGGCAGTTCGCCGCGCGGGCGAGGATCCGGGCGAGGGTGGTTTTCCCAACACCTCTTTGGCCGGCAAAAAGGTAGGCGTGGTGGAGCTTTCCTTGGGCCACAGCCCTCTTTAGGGTGGCCACGACTACGTCCTGGCCCACCACCTCGGAAAACCGCTTGGGGCGCCAGCGCCGGTAAAGGGAAAGCTCCCCCGTCATCGCCACAAGGTTAGTCCATCGGCCTCGGCCTGGCCCCGGCCTTGGCTAAATGGCCCGAAAAAGACGGCCTAACCCTTGGCGATCTCCATCTTCATGGCCACAAGGCCGGAGAGGAGTTTCGGGTAGAAGTCCGTGGATTTTTGGGGCATGGGCTCCCCGGCGTCGGCCACGGCCAAAACGTCCTCCACTTGGGTGGGATTGAGGAGGAAGGCGATCTGGCCCTTCCCTTCGTCCATCAGGGCCACCGCCTCCTCCGCAGTATGCGTGTACTCCACATGCGTTCCCCGGGCCAGGGTTTCTTCGTCGATTCCCAGGATCTTCTCCAAAATGGCCTTGTGGAGGATGGCCACGTCCAGGCGCTTCCAGGCGGGAGCATGCGCGCCGGGCACCACCTCTTCCGGGCTTTTCCGAAGCTTTAGGGCGAAGAACTTCCCTGCGGAGTAGGCCACGAAGACCTTCTCCCCGCGGGAAAGGGCCTGGGCCAGGCGCTCCCGCGCGCAGGGGAAGTCGGGAAGCTCTTCCACCTGAAAATCCTCCTGCACCTGGCGGAGAAACTCCCCTAGGGAAAAGCGGGAAAGCCCATGCACCACCCTAGGAGTGGGGCGAATCACACACCCTGGTTCAGCCACGTTCACCAAGGTCACGGGGATGGAGGTAAAACTTTCCGGTCCAAGGGGCTTCCAGCCCCGCTGGAAGCACTCCTCCATGAAGATCCCGGCCGTCTCAAAGCGGTGATGCCCGTCGGCGATGTACACAGGAAGAGGGGCCAGGGCCGCTTGCACTTCCTCCACGGCCCCGGGATCGGATACGTGCCACATCTCGTGGGTGTTGCCGAAATCGTCCTTGGCTTGCATATCCGGGGCGCGCCCGCCCACCGCGGAACGGAGGGCTTGGCTGGCCCTCCTTTCCGGATCGCGGTAGAGGAGGAAGATGTGCTCTAAATGTGCTTCGGTGGCGCGGAAAAGCTTTAGCCGGTCTTCCTTGGGGCCGCGCAAGGTGCGCTCGTGTTTTTTCACCTGGCTTTCCCGAAGATCGAGGAGGGCCACAAACCCAAGCCGCTCGTAATTCTTTCCCTCATGGACAAAGCGCACCCGGTAAAGATAAAACCCGGGCCGCTCGTCCTGGATAAGAACCCCTTGGGAAAGCCACTCCCTAAAGAGCGCGGCCCGCCGGAGGTACTCCCCCTCGTCCTTGGGCGGGGTTTTCGTTCCAATTAGGCGCACGAAGTTGTAGGGCGAGCGGCGAAGATATTCTTCCTCTTCCTTGGGCCCGATGCGGTCGTAGGGCTGCGTCACCACCTGGGAAAGATCGCCTACGATTTTTTGGTTGTACCGGATCCCCCGAAACGGATGGATTTTGGCCATCGTCCACCCCTCAGCGCTTGGCCCAGGAGAGGAGGATTTCCACGATTTCGTCGCCGATGCGGGCCTGGGCCTCGTGGGTCTGGGCCCCAATATGGGGGGTGAGGGTGACCTTGGGGTGCCTAAGAAGCTCCATATTCTTGGGGGGCTCCTCCTCGAACACGTCCAGGCCGGCTCCGCCGAGCTTCCCGGAGTTCAGAGCCTCAAGGAGGGCCCGCTCGTCCACAACCCCGCCCCGGGCGCAGTTGATGAGAAAAGCGCCGTCCTTCATGAGGGCGATTTCCCGCGCTCCAATCACCGGGCCGGCCGGGTCCGGCGGGATGTGCAGGGTCACAAAGTCGCTCTCCCGCAAAAGCTCCTCCAAGGGGACCATCCTCACCCCGGGGAGGGGCGACTCCTTCACGTATTTATCGTAGGCCAAAACCTTCATCCCCAAACACAAGGCCCGTTTGGCCACGGCCTGGCCGATCCGGCCAATCCCGATCACCCCGAGGGTCTTCCCCTGGAGCTCGATCCCGTGGAACGCCTTCTTTTCCCACTTCCCCTCGCGCATCGTCTCTGTAGCACGCACAAGGGAGCGGGCCAGGGCAAACATGTGGGCAAGCGCGAGCTCCGCCACCGAATCGGTGCTCGCCTTTGGGGTGTTCAGGACTTCAATTCCCTTTTCCTTGGCGTAGTCGGCGTCGATGTTATCGAGACCGACCCCCGCGCGGATGATGAGCCGAAGGCCTTTTGCCGCGTCGATGGCCGCCTTGCGCACCTTCGTGGCCGAACGCACGACAATGGCCTCGTACCCCTTGGCCAGCTCCTGGGCAAGCTCGCTTTCATTCATCCCCGTCTTCACTGTGACCTCCAGGCCCGCCTCCCTGAGCCGGGCCAGGGCCCTTTCATCGATGGGATCACACACGAGGACCTTCATCCCCTCCTCCTCAACTCAGGCCCAGGATCTCCTCGATGGCCCGCAGCACACCCCAGATATCGGCCGGGGTGAGGTCGCCCATGTGGGCGATGCGGAAAGTTTTCTCCCTGAGCTCCCCGTAGCCGTTGGAGATGCGCATCCCGTACTCGCGGATGAGGGTCTTGTTGAGCTCGTCCACGGAGATCCCCCGCGTGTTTTTAATACAGGTCACGGTTTTGGACCAGTACCCTTCCTCGGGGTAAATGTCGAAGTATTTTTTGGCCCAGGCCTGCACGATCTTGGCCATCTCCTCATGACGGGCAAACCTCCGCTCCAAGCCCTCTTCGAAGAAATAATCAAGCTGAAGGTTGAGGGCGAACATGTGAGGAATGGAAGGTGTGGCCGGGGTCTCGTTTTTCTTGTGGGAGTTGAGCATGACGAGGAAGTTGAAGTAGTAGGTGCGGGGCTTCACCTCTTCCGCCCGCTTCAACGCCCGCTCGGAGACCGCGCACACGGTGAGGCCAGGGGGAAGGCCGAAGCATTTTTGCACTCCCGCAAGGCACACGTCCAAGCCCAGTTTATCAAACTCGATCTTCACCCCGCCCATGGCGGTGACGGCGTCCACGAGGAGCAAAACGTCCGGGAACTTCCGCACCACTTCCGCGATCTCCGCAAGCGGATTCATGAGCCCAGTGGAGGTCTCGTTAAACACCAAGGTCACCGCGTCGAACTCCCCGGTTTTGAGCTTTTCCTCCACCTGCTCGGGTCGAATGGCTTTGTCCCAGGGCACCTCCAGGGCCTCGCAGGGGATCCCACAGGCCTTGGTGATCTCGTGCCAGCGCTTGGCGAACGCCCCGTTCACCAAATTCAGGCACTTCTTTTTCACGCAGTTTTGCACCGCGGCCTCCATGACCCCCGTGGAGGATGAGGTGAAGAGGAACACCGTCTGCTCGGTGTACAGGAACTTTTTGAGCTTTGTCTGAAGCTCGGCGTAGAGCTCGCGGAACTCCGGGGTGCGATGGTAGATCTGGGGGGTGGCCATGGCCTGGAGGACCTCCGGCCGCACCTCGATGGGCCCAGGAACGAAAAGCTTTACGTGAGATCTGCGCATCCCTCCTCCTTCCCCGAAATTTTTGGGCTCCTTTCAATATTCCCAGAACTTGTCTAGCTGTCAAGGCGGTAGGTCAGTGGGGGCCGGCCCGGCGCAGCCCCAGAGCCTGGGCCAGGGCCAGTGCCTCCCGGTACTCCGCAGAGGTGATGCGCCGGGAAAGCTCGGGAAACCCCCAGGCCCGGTGGGTCGGGTAGTATTGGGCCATGATGTTCACGTAGGTGTTGGGGGAGATCTCCTCCCGGATGAAGCGCAGGACCCCTTCCGTCCCGGCAAGCCCCTGGGGGAGCACCAGGTGACGCACGATGAGTCCGCGCACGGCAATCCCGTTTTTCACCACCAGATCCCCCACCTGGCGGTGCATCTCCCGTAGGGCCTCCGCCGCCCGCTCGAAATAGTCCGGCGCCTGGGAGTATTTGGCCGCCGCGGCGTTGTCCCCATACTTAAAATCGGGCATGTAGATGTCCACGATCCCCGCCAAAAGCCGAAGCGCCTCCACCGACTCGTATCCTCCGCAGTTCCAAACAAGGGGGATCTCCAGGCCCTCCTCCCGGGCGATCCCCACCGCCTCCACGATCATCGGCGCTTGATGGGTGGGGGTCACCAAATTCACGTTGTGGCACCCCATATCCTGAAGGCGGAGCATGATCCGGGCTAGATCCGTGACGGAGATCTCCTCCCCCTCCCCAAGCTGGGAGATGGTGAAGTTTTGGCAGAAAACGCAGCCCAGATTGCAGCCGGAGAAGAAGATCGTGCCCGAGCCGTAGCGGCCCACGAGCTCCCGCTCCTCCCCGAAATGGGGGCCGAAGCTCGCAACCCAAGGTTTGAGGCCGGTACGGCAGAAGCCCCGCTCCCCCTGATCGCGCTGGACCTGGCAGCGCCGGGGACAAAGCCTACAGGGCGAGGCAAGCTCATACAACGCCTTTATGCGCCTTTCTAGCTCCACCGCGGAAAGCCCTAAATACGCGGGGTACTTCCCAAGCTCGGTCGCCATCCTAGCTCCCAAAGTAGTTCCCAAAGCGAAGAGAGGGGAAGGCCCATGACGTTGTAAAAGTCGCCCTCGATCCTCTCCACGAAGGCCGCGGCTCGGCCCTGGATGGCATAGGCCCCGGCCTTGTCCAAAACCCCCTCCACCTGGAGATACCAGGCGATCTCCTCCGCGGAGAGGGAGCGGAAAAGGACCCGCGTTTCCACGAGTCTCTCCCGCAAAAGGGGGCCTTTCTGCACAACAAGCCCGGTGAATACAGAGTGCCAGCCTCCGGAGAGGGCGGAAAGGAAGGCCCTGGCCTCTTCAAGGTCCTTTGGCTTTCCAAACGCTTTTCCCTCGCGAAAGACGGCGGTGTCGGCGGCGATCACCAGGGCCTTGGGAAATCGGGCGGCTACCGCCTCCGCCTTCTTCTTCGCCAAGGCCAGAAGATCCGCCGGGGAACGAACCTCATCCTCCTCCACCTCCGGCGGAACGACGATGAATTCCGGAATAAAGAGGCGAAGGAGTTCCCGGCGCCGGGGGGAGGAAGAGGCCAAAACGATAGGGCAAGGCGTATAATCCTCGGCCATGGAGATCATCTTTAGCCCGCGGTGCCTGGAGTATAACGCCGTGGGGCATCCGGAGGGGCCAGCCCGGGTGCGCATGCTTAAGGACTATTTGGAGCGCCTGGGGTTCAACTTTCACGAGCCAAAGCCCGCCACGGACGAGGAGATCCTCTCCGCCCACACGCCACGCCTTCTTCAGCGCGTCAAAAACGGGGATTTTTTTGACCCGGACTGCCCGGTCTATCCAAATCTCGAGTTTTACGCGAAACTAGCGGTGGGCGGGGCCATTTTGGCCCAAAAACTCCGGGGGTTTTCCATCCTTCGCCCGCCCGGGCACCACGCCGGCCCCGACTTCCTCGGCGGCTTCTGCTACCTCAACAACATCGCTGTAGCTGTGAAACTTTCGGGAAAGAAAACCCTCATCGTGGACATCGACGGCCACCACGGAAACGGGACGGAGGCCATCTTCCTTGGCGACCCAAAGGTCACCTACGTCTCCCTCCACCGCATGTACAACTACCCGGGAACGGGCCATCGCTCCTACGCCAACGCCATAAACGTCCCCCTTCCCCCGCGGTGTGGGAGGGAGCGGTACATCGAGGCCCTGGAGGGCGCGCTAGAGCAGGCGGGAAAGGACTATGAAGAATTGGCCATCTCTGTGGGTTTTGACACCTACAAGGAAGACCCTTTGGCCAGTTTGGGCTTAGAGGTTGCCGACTATTACGACATCGGTTACGTTCTCGGCTCCCTTAAGCTTCCCACGTTTTGCGTCTTGGAAGGGGGGTATGTTCCGGAGATCATGGGCCCGGCGGCCCAGGCCCTGATCAGCGGGCTTGAGGAAGGCGGAGCCATAACCGTGCCCTAACGTAGGGAAAAACCTGGCCTCGGTTATAATCCAAAACCATGAAAAGAGGACTACTGCTAGCTTTAGTCGTAAGCGTCGGGGTTTTTGCCGCACCAGTGCGCGTGTCCCTTCCCCCTCTCCTTGGGGCCCTCCCGGTGGCTGTGGCCCAAAGGCTCGATCTTTTCTCCCAGGAAGGCCTAGAGGTCCAGCTTGTGCCCTTGCCCTCCCAACGGGACCGGATCCTCGCCTTCCAGGCCGGCCAGATCGACGCCATGGTCACCGACCTCACCTCCGCCCTCCTTCTCTTCTCCTCCCTTCCCCGGGAGGTGGCCATCGCCGCAGCCCTCTATGTCCCGCCCGAAGAGGGAACCCATCTTGCCCTCATCACTCCGGCCAACTTCTCCCTCGTTTCTTCCTTGGCCGAGCTCATCGCCGCCACACAAGCCCGCCGCATCCAGATCGCCGTGCCAAGGCAATCGGATTTGGAGTTCATGGTAGACGAGCTTTTCCGGCAAAACGGCGCTTCTTTTCCCACCGAGCTCTACGTGGGCCAGGATAACCTCCTCCTCAACGCCACCTGGGTCCTCTTTGGCCTGACCTCCGCGGCCGTTCTCCCCCAGCCCTATGTGGATTACCTCCTCCACTACGAGTTTGAGGGGAAACCGACCCTTCTTGTTCTTTCCGACTTCGCTGGCCTTCCCGTCCCTCCGGACGTCCTCGTGGTCCGCCGCTCCCTTACTGCGGAGACGGTGCGGAAATTCTTGGCCGCGGTGGGGGAAGCGGTGGATCGTATCCACGCCATGACCAGGGAGGAGCTCGTAGCCCTGGCCATGCCCCTCGCCATCGAGCTCTTCTTTCCCGGGGTCAATTTGGAGACCGCGGACCCAGAGAGCCGGGAGCGGATCGAAGCCGCCGTGGACGCCCTGCGCATGCCGAACTTCACTAAGCCTGTGCCCCTCGATCCCGCGATCTTCTCGGCCGTGGCCAACTGGGCCCGGGGAAAGGGGTACCTTCGGAGTATCCCTTCCTACGACGATGTGGTCTGGCCTGGCCAATGATTGAGGTCCAAAACGTCTCCGTGGTCTACGGAAGCGGGGAAGAAGCCCTTCCCGCGCTGGTGGAGATCTCCTTCAGCGTGGGGGAAGGGGAGATGGTAGCTGTGGTGGGGCCCTCCGGTTGCGGGAAGACCACCCTTCTTTTGGCCATCGACGGCCTTATCCGCCCCACCGCCGGCCGGATCCTCATCGCCGGGGAGGAAGTACGGGGGGTGCGCCGCGATGTGGCCCTAATCCTACAGGACGCCGGGCTCCTTCCGTGGAAGACCGTTAGGCAAAATGCTGAGCTTGCCCTGCGCATCCAAAAAAGGCGGGAGAGCGTGGATGGGATACTTTCCGCTTTGGGCCTAAACGGCTTTGAGCGCCGCTTCCCCGCGGAGCTCTCCGAGGGGATGAGAAGAAGGGTGGGGATCGCCCGGGCCCTGGCCCTCCGGCCCAGGGTCCTCCTCATGGACGAGCCCATGGCCAATTTGGACTCCCTCACCCGCGAGCGCATCCAAAACCTCATCCTCGACCTTTGGTGGGAGATGGGGTTCACTGGGATCCTCGTGACCCACGACATCGAGGAGGCCGTGTTTTTGGGGCAGAGGATCATCATCTTGAGCCCGAGGCCGGCACGAATCCGGGAGATCCTGGAAAACCCGGGGATGGGAAGCCACGAGTATCGGGGAAGTCCGGAATTTTTGGAGCGGGCAAAAACCCTGCGCCAACTCTTGGAGGAGAACGGATGAGGCTTGCGCTCGCCTATTTTTTGGGGATCGTTCTCATCTTCGGGGCCTGGGCGTTGGTCTCTTTTTCCCTGGCCTGGGCCAAGGGGCGGCCGATCCTTCCCTATCCCTGGGAGGCGGCAGTGGCCGCGGGTGAAAACATCTGGACCCTCCTTTCCGCGTTCGGGACCTCCGCGCTCCGGTTCCTCGTGGCCCTGGTGATCTCCTTTTTCCTCGGGCTCCCCCTGGGCTTGGCCGCGGGATTTGAGGCAAAACTAGAGCAGTTCCTCTCGCCCCTCATTTACCTCCTCTATCCCATGCCGCCTGTGGCCCTCCTCCTTTTCCTGTACCTGGCCTTTGGGCTCGGGGAGGTGGTGCGGCTGGTGGTGGTGGTGATGGCCCTGTTTTTCCAGGTGGTGGTGGCCGCCCAGGGAGCGGCGAAGTTCATCGCTCCCACCCACGTGGTGGCCGTGCGCTCCACGGGAGCCTCCCGCTGGCAGCTCTATTGGCATGTGGTCATCCCCGCCACCCTCCCCAGCGTCCTCACCGCCGCCCGCGTCTCCGTGGGCCTGGGGATCACCATGCTCTATATTGCGGAAACGAAGCTCGGCATCCTCCTTCCCCCAAGCCAGGGGCTGGGTAGGTTCATCGAGTACTACACGTTCCGGGCGGATATTGCCCTGGCCGGGGTGGTGGCGCTGGCCCTCCTTGGACTCCTTTTCTACGTGGTCTTGGAGGTGCTGGAGAAAAGGCTTTGCCGGTGGAAGTACGTGGGGGTGAAGGGTGGAAGTTAGGCGGGTGTGGTTGGTGCACAGCGCGGGCCGGGAGGAGGCGGGGGAGGCGGCCCAGCGGGGGCTTAGGTTTTTGGAAAAAGCCGGGATTGACGCGGAGGTCCTAACGGAGATCTCCCCCGGGAAAAACCTTCCCGACCTCGTGGTCACCGTGGGCGGGGATGGGACTTTTCTGCGCACGGCCGCCGCCCTCTATCCCCAGGAGATCCCCCTTTTTCCGGTCCTCTTGGGCGGAGTCGGCTTTCTGAGCGCTTGCCAGGCGAAGGAGCTGGAGGCCGGGCTTTCCGAGATCTTGGCAGGGAGGGCCAGGGTGGAGCGCCGGGCCCGCCTTTTGGGGCAGGGCCCGGGCTTTTCCGCCACGGCCCTTAACGAATTCGCTCTCGTGGGCACGGCCCAAAAGAGGTTCGTGGAGCTAAAGGTACGCGTGGGAGAGGAGGAGCTTGGGCAATTCGGCGGGGATGGGCTGGTGGTGGCCACGCCCACGGGGAGCACCGCCTATGCCCTGGCCGCCGGCGGCCCCGTCCTCCTTCCCAACCTTCCCGCGCTTCTCCTTGTTCCCCTCTGCCCCCATCGTCTAGGCCTTCGGCCGGTGATCATTCCCGATTCCCTCCTCGTGGAGGTGGAGGCCCGCCGGCCAAGCCTGGTAGTGGCCGACGGAGAACCTGTGGGCCACCTCTCCCCCGGGGGGAAAATCCAAATCCGCCGCGCCCCAAAGGACACGCTCCTCGTGCGCCTTCCTCAGACACCCTCCCTTTTTTCTCGTCTTCGGGAAAAACTAGGCTGGCCATGAAAGGAGGCGGTGTGCCTTCCTTAGAAGGGCTCTTGGAAAAGGCGGTGAGAGAAAGGGTCGCGGATGAGCTGGAGTTCATCCTCATCCGCGGGCGGGAGGAGTTGACCCGCTTCACCTACGGCCACATCCACCAAAACGTGGCCGAGGAAGATGCGGTCCTCTTTGTGCGGGCCTGGGTGGAGGGAAAGACCGGGGTAGCTCAAACTAACGACCTTTCTTGGGAGGGAATAAAAAGAGCTGCAAAGGAAGCGGCGAACCTGGCGAAGTCCCAGACCAAGCCTGCGGGGTATGAGCCGCCGGGCCCGGCGGCTTATCCAAAAGTGGCGGCGTTCGACGAGGCCACCTGGAACGCTAGCCCCGCCCTGCGGGCGGAGCTCGTGCGCCGGGCCGTGGCCGAAGCGAACAAACTTGAGTTCAACGCCTCCGGGTCCTTGGCCACCGGCGGCGAAGAGATCTGGATCCGCACCACTCGCGGGGTGGACGCCCGCTTCCGCGTCTCCTCCGTGCGCTTTGTCACCGTGATCCTCGGAAAGGAAGCGGGTTCAGGCTATGCGGAGTTCACCAGCACCCGTATTGGCGAATTTAGCCCCGAGGAGGTGGCAGGAAGGGCCTTGTCCAAGGCCGCCCGCTCGGAAAAGAGGATCAAATTGGAGCCGGGCGAGTACCCGGTGGTCTTGGAGGAGCCGGCCGTGGCCACTCTTCTTGGGATGCTCGCTTCCATGGGATTTTCCGCCCGCGCCGTCTTGGAAAACAGAAGCTTTTTCTGCGGCCGTTTTGGAGAAAAAATGGTCTCGGAGCTCGTCACCGTCTACGACGACGCCCTGCACCCCAAAACGATCCCCATGCCCTTTGACTTTGAAGGCGTTCCCAAGACCCGCGTCTATTTCTTCCGAAGCGGGGTGGCCGAGGGGGTGGTGCACGACTCCCGCACGGCCAAGCTCATGGGGACTAAATCCACGGGCCATGCCCTCCCTCCTGCGGCGGCGGGCTTCTCGCCCATGCCCATGCACCTGGTGATGGAGGCCGGCACGGCCACGGACGAGGAGCTCCTTTCTGGCCTTTCCCGCGGCCTTCTGGTGACCCGCTTCCACTACGCCCGCACCGTGGACCCCGTGCGGGGGATCATGACCATGATGACCCGGGACGGGACCTTCCTCGTGGAGGAGGGGAAGATCGTGGCCGCGGTGGAGGACCTGCGCGTGACGGAATCGGGCCTGCGCGCCCTCTCTTTAGTGGAGGCCGTGGGGAAAGAGCAAGCCCTCATCACCGGCGGGGAGGCCTTCGGGGCGACCCTCGTCCCCAAGCTCCGGATCAAAAAGTTCGCCTTCACCGGGCGGACGGAAAGGATCTGAGATGTCGGCCCTAGCGGAGCTCAAGAACTATGTGGCGGAGATGGTGGAACTTTCCGCCGCGGCGGCCCTGGCCCACTGGGACGCCCGCACCCACATGCCCAAAAAGGGAGTGGAAACACGGGCCAAAGTGGTGGGGAGGCTTGCTCGCCTGAGCTTTGAGCGCCTTGTCTCCCCGAAATTCGGGGAGCTTTTGGCCGCCGCGGAAAAGGAGCTCCCTCAAGCAAACGAAGTGGAACGGGCCCTGGTTCGCCAGCACAGGCGCGACCACGAGCGGGCGAGAGCCATCCCCCCGGACTTCTACCAGAAATTCGTGGAGCTCTGTACCAAAGCCGAATCCGTTTGGGAGAAGGCCAAGGCCGAGGCCAATTTCGCCCTCTTTAAGCCCTACCTTTCGGAGATCGTGGACATGGTGCGGGAGATGGCCCGCCTCATTGGGTACAAAGAGCACCCCTACGACGCCCTCCTTGAGGAGTATGAGCCGGGGATGACCACCCGCCAGGTGGCGGAGATCCTGGGGGGCCTGCGGGAAAGGCTCGTCCCCTTCGTGCGAAAGCTCCTGGAGCAAGGAACGCCTCCCTCGCCTATCCCCGCGGGAAAGTACCGCCTCCAAAGTCAAAAAGCCCTTTGTGCCGAGGCTTTAAAGGCCATCGGTTACGATTTCTCCGCGGGAAGGCTCGATGATTCCGCGCATCCTTTCACCATCGGCCTTGGCCCAGGCGACACCCGCGTCACCAACCGCTATAGCGAAGAGGAGCCCTTCTCCGCCCTTTACGGAGCCCTCCACGAGGGAGGCCATGCCCTCTACGACCAGGGGGTCCCTCCGGAGCTTTATTGGCTCGGCCTCGGCGGCGGGGCTTCTTACGGAGTCCACGAGTCCCAGTCGCGCTTTTGGGAGAACCAAATCGGAAGGAGTCTCGCGTTCTGGGAGTTCTTCAAGCCCAAACTCTCCCGGCGCTTCCGCATCTTCGCCCGCTATACCCCGGAGGAGATCTTCCGCATGGTGAATAAAGTGGAACCTTCCCTCATCAGGGTGGAGGCGGACGAGGTCACATACAACCTCCACATTTGTCTTCGCTTCGAGCTGGAGGTGGAGCTCATCGAGGGAAAGCTCAAGGTGGAAGATCTTCCCGAGCGGTGGAACGCGGCGATGCGGGAGTATTTGGGGATCGCTCCTCCCGACGATGCCAAGGGAGTCCTTCAGGACGTGCACTGGTCCGGCGGCTCCTTCGGCTATTTCCCGTCCTATGCCCTGGGGAACCTTTATGCCGCCCAATTCATGGAGGCCCTGGCCAAGGATCTTCCCGATCTTTGGGAGAATGTGCGCAAGGGGGATTTCCAGCCCATCCTTGCTTGGCT
>JACIWL010000026.1 GCA_014360995.1 Candidatus Bipolaricaulota bacterium
GAGCCGTTTGCCGTGGTCCAGCTCCGCCAGGAGGACCGGGAAGGACGCCTTTGGAGCCTTGTAGGTTTCCAGACCGGGCTTAAGTGGCCGGACCAAAAGAAGGTGGTGCAGACCATTCCTGGGCTGGAGAACGCGGAGATCGTGCGTTATGGGGTCATGCACCGCAATACCTATCTGAACGCGCCTCGTCTCATCCGCGAGACACTGGAGCTCAAGGAGCTTCCCGGGATATTCGTGGCCGGGGTTCTGGCCGGGGTGGAGGGGTACATCGAGAGCGCGGCCACCGGCTTTTTGGCTGGGCTGAACGCGGGAAGGTTAGCTTTGGGTTTAGCGCCGGTAGTGCCGCCGCGGGAAAGCATGCTGGGAGCATTGGTGTGGTTTTTGGCCACAGCCGAGCCAGAGAATTTTCAGCCCATGAGCGCCAACTGGGGTTTGGTGCCACCCGTTGCTGGGAAAATGGAGAAAAAAGAGAAAAGGGAAGCCATGTTCCGTCGCGGCCTCTCCGCTTTTCAGGCTTGGCTTCAGGAAGAAGCCAGGGCGCTCAGCGGAAAAGATGGAGATTTCTGAAGCAGGGTCATTGATAGACCTGGCGGGAAGGCGGAGTGCTACAGCTCGCTTGGCCGTGCGAGCAGGCTGCGCCATATACGCCTTGGGGCTGGATTACTGAAATTGAACCGCCTACGGATAGGAAGTTTGTCCATCTCTTAGAGGCAAAGGAAAAGCAAGGCGATGTGGAGCCGGCGGGGGTCTATTAGCGGGCTGTTTGCTAGTTTGCTAGACTGGGGGCGCAATCCGGACCGCGCTCGCTAAGTCCGAGGCGATCTTGTGATCAGCGACTTGGAAAGCCTGACTGATCCCGATTCCTCGGGGCGGGATATTGCTGACCTTACCGGTCTCGAGTACGCGGTGAACCTGAAACGTTTGTTTTTTCCCCGATAACCAGGTGACCGAGCATTCCCCCTCTTTCCCAACAGTTTGCTCCGCGGAACCGCGTGCTCCGGTAGAGGGGAAGCAGAAATGGACCCCACTGAGAGGCTAAGGCCGCGCCAGGCCATCCCTGACGCGCACCAGCCGATTAGCGAATGTCCTAGCAGATTATCGCTGGGAGGTCCAGCGGTTCCCTAAGCCTTCTGCAAAGCGCAGCGCGTCCACCCCATACGTGAAGAGGAAAAGGAAAGACAGCGGGTAGAGGAATAACGGCAGAAACGCGACAAGAAAGAATACCCCGCCGAAAAGAGGGGCCACGCTTCCAACCAGGCTCAATAGCGACTCAGCATCCTTGAAGCGGCGCTTAAGCCCAAACAGCAAAAATGCCATCCCGCAGGAGCCAATCACCGACCACAGGAGCACAAGCAGAATACCTCCCACCGCGGCCGCGCCGGGCCATCCACCAAGGGGCAACACGATCAGAACTCCCCTGTGGTTCCGGCGGCGCGCATCCGCCTTTGGGCGCGCCCCAGAAGCGCCCAACCGGCAAGACCGTAGGCGGCTCCCAAAAGAACAAGCCACAGGAGCTGATCGCCGACCACTTTTCCCGCAAGAAGCCTTCGGACTGCTTCGATGCCGTAGTTGAGAGGAATCACCCGGGAGATGAGCCAGGCTGCCCGCGGAAGGACCTGCGGCGGCACAACCACAGTCTGCGTCCATGCTCCCAGGTTCTCCGCCCGTTTGACCAGCAACACAAGCCCCGCATAGGCCATGCAGAAGCCGCCCAAGCCCAGGCCCGTGAGGAGCATCACCCCGACGAACGCCGGCCACGGCAAGGGTAGCGGAATACCAAAGGCAAACAGCCAGCCGACGATCCCCGCGCAGGGCCTCCATCTCCCGCCGCATCCCACGGCGGAAGAGAAAGTGCGCTGAGTCTCACCAAATGCGCTTACGCCGTCACGTAAGCCTCGCACCTCAATTTCCGCTGGCCTCGGCGGCCGCAAGGTCGATCACGGCGTCGCAGCGGTCGCGCACCAGGGGATCGTGGGAGAACATGACCACCGTGAGCCCGGGGAAGTTCCTGCGTATACGATCGAGAACCGTCGCCGCCGTTTTCTCGTCCAGAAACGCGGTGGGCTCATCGAGGAGCAAAAGCGGCGCCTCCCGCACAAACCCGCGAATGATGCCCAAAAGCTTGCGTTCTCCTCCCGAAAGCTCGGAGAGCTTTGCCGAGGTCAGCCGCCGCGCCAGAAGCCCCTCCACGAACTCCTCCAGTCCCAACTTTTGGGATACCGCGCGGAGCCTCTCTTCAGGAACGTCGAGAGCCGAGGCCAAAGTTCCTTCTTCGTCGGCGCTCACGAACTTCGGTTCTTGCTCCACCACCCCTACCAGGCCCACCCGCTCCGAAAGAGGGATTTCGGTCACATCGCGCCCAAATAGGAACACCTTCCCTGGAGGTACAGGGTACAGGCCGAGGACGAGGTTGAGGAGCGTGGTTTTCCCCAGGCCGCTTCGGCCCATCACGGCCACAGTCCGGCCCCGCTCGACCCGCAGCGACACGCCCCGCAGGATAACAATGTCTCCGACGGCAAAGTGAAGGTCCCGCACCTCCAGTGCGTACGGGTGGTCGGGGAGCACCCTAGGGAGGATCGGCTCTTCCACGGTCCACTGCTCGGGAAGGCTGAGCACGTCTTGGACCCGCTTCAGGGATACCACGGCCGGTTCCACCTCCGCCGCGAAGTTGGACATGAAACCGACGAACACGTATAGCCAGTTCACGTACTGGCTGAACGCGATCAAGGTCCCCACCGTGGCCTCCCCGCGGAAGATGAGCCACGCACCGGCCAGGAGCACCGCCACCTCTGAGGCCACAGTGATCGCAGTTGTGAACCCGCCCTGGAAGAGAAGGGTCAGCTTGTACAGGGCGAACTCTTCCCGTAGGTAAGCGGCCAGAGCGCGGGAAAACCGTTCCATTACTCCACGCAGTCTGGCCTGGACCCGCACTGAGTACAAGGCCGCCAGCCCCTCCTCCGTTGCCGCCACGTACCGCGCCTCGGCCTCCTGGCGCCGCCCTGCCGCGGCCGAAGCCCGCTTCCCGTAGAGGCGGAAGCCCACCGTGTAGATGGCAACGAACGTCAGGGCGATCCCCGCCAGAATCGGGGCCATGGCGAACATGAGGGAGAGAACGATCACCACCAGCACAATGTGTCCGACGAACTCGGCGAAACTCCTCACGATAAGGGGCGAGGCCCGAGGAACATCACTCGTTAGTCGTTGTACGGCCTCCCCAGCCTTGGTGCTCACGGCCTGGATATAGGGCATGGTGTGGTAGCGGCGGTACATCGCGATCAGGACGTCCTGTTCCACCTTGAGCTCCAGCCGGCGGGCTGCATACCCCCGGGCATACATGAGGGCGACCTGGGTGATCTCTATCCCTAAAAACACCGCGATCCACAGAGCGAAGGCGCCAGGATCAAGGGCGGTTAAGGCGTCGATCACCCGCTTGAAGAAAAAGGGGAGGATTCCGCTCAGGGCGAAGAAAAGAAGGTGTAGGCCTAGGGCGAGCACCCAAAGGGCGCGGTACCGGAAAACGTATTCCCGCCAAAACCGCACCACGCAGAGCAACTTAGTCTTCATCTCTCTTCGGGTGAAGGCGCTCGATGTCCAGCTCGAAGACCTCCGGCATTCGGTGAAGATACTCGATTACTACCTCTAGCACTGGACGTACGTGCTCAGTGCAATAAACACGAGCAAGCGATCCTACAGCACAGATACGCCGAAACCAACAACCTCCACCACAGCATAGCCGCACAGGACAGACCGCGCAACCCGGAGTGTGCAGGGGATCAGTGTGGCGCCACAGATCGGAGGCTGAGGTGTCAAGTTGGAGGCTGGGAATATACCTCCCGACGATGAAGTCAGATCTCCCAACACTGTCCGCACAGTAGTAGATGTTTCCCCACAAGTCAAAACACCATTCATTTCGCTGGGCCCCGCAGAAAAAGAACTTAGGCAGCCGGGGTTCACCAAGGAAGAAGGGGAACAGTAAGAACTGTAGAGCTTCCCACGCCTCAAGGCTTATTCTCTTCGTGAGAGGGTATTGCTTCCTTATCTCCAGTATCTTTTTAAGAAGAACATCGGGGGGACCACAGTAGCGATGTCGACCATTCAGGTCAAACGTTAACCCCCAGTAAGCCCCAAACAATGGTTCATCAAGCCAACCATACGCACGGAACAAGGCTACCAGCTCCGGTGCGTAATCTACGTTCTGATTGTCACCGTTCACTCTGACTACAACGGGCAACTTCGCACTCAGCGCGCTGCTGACTGACCGAACGATTGCGTCAAAGGAACCCCGCCCCGAGAGTCGTGGGCGACGTTTGTCGTGCACACTTTTCGGGCCATCTATCGTTACTTGTATTTGCGTAATTCCGTACTCCTTAAGAAGCGGCACGTAATCCCTCAACTCCACTCCGTTGGTCACGACCTCAAGCTCCCAATGCCTTTCTTGCCCATACTCCAGCACCCTTCGAACGGCCTCCACTTGGGCCGGACGATTCAGCAAAGGCTCTCCTCCGAAGAGAACCAATTGGGTCTTTTCCACAGTCGCGGACGCTGAAATATGTTCGATAACTTCTAGCATGGCTTCCAGACGAGATCTGCTGATCACTCCCCCGCTGCGCGGAATCCCCTCCTCGTAACAGTACACACATCGAAGGTTGCACTCATACGTGGGGATGACGTGGATGCGGACCACACGCGAAACCTCTCGCTCGACGAGATGACGCAGTCTGTTCGCGAGTGCTATCTCCTCTTGCTGATCCCTGTAAAGATGGCCTCTGCTCTCCAGTTCCTTTACCAACTCAAGGGAGCCCCGCCCATGTTCTTTTAGACACTTCCATTCACGTTGTTTGGCCGGATCTTCTATGCAATCCAAAGCCCCACTTAGTGGGTTAAATAGGTAGAGCACCCCGTCAATCTTGAACTCTATCGTATGTGAACTAATGTACAGCTGATCCATAGCGAATAAACAACACCGAGCAGTTGCACCATCATATGCAACTGCCCGGTGCCCAAAAACCTCAAGCTATTTAATCCCCTTCTTACAATAAGGCGAACAGATGATGCCGCAGCTTGTTCCACGCATACCTCCAACACCATCTTCCTTCTGGAGCCATGTTGTCTCATTAATGGCCCTCATGTTTCTCACCTCCTTTTTTTATTATTAAAGCTCTTCCCGATATCGCTCGTCAATCAACTAGCTAAACGACAATTGTTCGTCGAGGTGAACAATGGCGTTCGTCCATACGAATGCAGAAGGCGGAAAACAGTCTAGAACGAGGTTTCTTCCAAGAAGAGGACATTCGTCAGCTGAGCTGGCGCAGGTGCTCGACGTCCGCAACGAAGATCTTCGGCCAGGCAACTTCGATCAACCCCTCGGCACGCAACATCCGGAGTTCCTCGCACGTCGCCTGTCGGCTTGCTCCGATCATCTCCGCCAGGTCCCCAAGCGATAGCGGGAGGTCAATCCGCATCTTGGCAACCTCCCGTACCCCGTGCTCCTCCGCGAGGTCTAGAAGCACCCGCACCAGGCGCCTTCGGACACTCGCGTAGGCGAGATCCACCAAGCGCTTTGTCAGAGCATGCTCCCTCTCCTCCCAGTGCAGGTGGGCCGCGGCGAGCAACTCCGGGTACCGCCGGCCAAGGTCCAGGACGTGCTCGCGGGGGACAAACCCCGCCACGCAGGGGAGGCGGCGATCACCGAGAAGCAGTGGGCCCCCGAGAACGACCCCGCGAGAAGCTCTCCCGGGCCGCAGAAGCGCAACCTCTTGCCGTCCTCCGCGCTCACGGTGAGCTTGACCGATCCGCGGCAGAGGATGACCCACCCTATAGAGGGTGTTCCCTCGTGAACGATCGTCGTGCCCCTCTCGAACCGGACCTGCTGGATGCATGGCGCGAATCTTTGGAGGGCTTTGGGTTCCACAGCCGAGAGGACACATCGGGGGCGGGGCGGACAGGAGGCACAGCTTACGGTTGTCACGTCCGGTCCGGTCATCCTCCGTTGTCACCCTCCGTGGCCGGGCCGGCTTCCGCTGCTGGAGGGTAGCACGCGGATCCAGCAACATGCAAGACACACCGAGCGCCTTGGTGGGCAGAACGTTGCTTTTGCATTTCGTGACCGAGAGGTTTGTAGCCCACTGTACTCGGTGCGGGCCGCCAGCGACTACCGCAGGGCTTACCCCAAGGGTAAGAGGAGCCAAAGGTTTTTTTGTTCCCTCTTACCTTCTGGATTGGCACCCCAGTTCTCTCGGGTTAGCCAGCCAAGGTGTACCTGGACGCCTACAGGAAGGCACAAAAACTCGCCCAACCTCCTGTGCCTATGAATGAGGGCCCCAGGTATTGCCATATCCTAACGAACTCCTCTTTTGCTCAATTTACTTGCCTTAAGTTTCCCATCCCAGTTATAATGCAGCGTCGTGAGAATAAGGGTGTCACTTTGATTCGGATGAGGGAGGCAGTATGTGCAAGAGATCGTTTCTCCTCTTGTGGCTCTTTCTTTTTTGTGCCAGCCTAGGGTATTCCCAAACATTCGATCTTTCTGGGCCTCCTCAGATGGGGCGATGTGAAGAGGCTTTCTTCACCACCTACTTCACCGCAGGTATTCAAACTGCAAGCAATGTCATTTTTACTGTCACTTTTCCCAATACGGGTTTCTCCTATGTCGCGGGATCAGGACGGATTGCACTTCCCGACGGAAGCGTGGTTTCGGCGGAGCCCTTTCTTTCCGGATTTGACTTCATCTGGGATATTGATCAGATCTTGGGAGAAGCTTATGAACTTCCGCCCGGGGAGACCGTCACTCTGGAGTTCGCCCTGAGTACAGGATGCGGGACGATTTCCGGGACGCTGGTAGCCCGCGTGGACTACCAGGAGGAGGGTTCTCCTCGCTACCTAACAGACTCCCAGCCCATCGAGATCCTTCCTGGAGCGGTGCGGATCTCCAAGGAACCCACGGTCATCGCGGCCGAAGTGGGCGACACCGTTTCCTGGACCATCACTGTGGAGAACACCGGCCTTGGCCCCATTTACAACGTGGTGGTGACCGACGTGCTGGGCTCAGGCCTTATTTACGTTAGTTCCAGCCCGGCCGGGGTTGTGACCGGTCAGACCGTGACCTGGGAGATCCCCGCCCTTCTCCCCGGCGAACAGGTTCAGATTCAGCTCTGGGCCAACGTAGTAAGTTGCGAAGGGCTCGACAACAAAGCCGATGTCCGTTTTGGCTGCGAAGACGGGAGTGTGTGCTATGACACAGCAGTTCAAGGTGGAACAGCCACTGCTTCCATCAGCCTCATCCTCAAGCAACCTCTCCTGGATTTTACTCCGCCCACCGTGGCGATCCCTTACTGCAACGCAGAAGGCGTAGAGGTCGTATTGCCCATTGCGAACATAGGTGAGGGAGCTGCTTACAACGTGCGCATGTGCGTAGATTGTTCCCCGCTGGTTGTCAGCGATGTTGGGCCGGGGGCTTCTTATGAGAACGGATGCTTCAAAATCTGGGATCCGATTCCCCCCGGCACGACTTTCCCCTTGACCTTCAGGGTCAGAGTTCCCGCGGGATGGGACTGGTGCGCCGGAGGCCCCAGTGGAATGGTCATCTGTCAGATATTTTACGAAAACGTGTGTGGAGAAGAATTCCGCCCACCCGTGAATATCGGGAGATTTTTCACAACCTATGGCCCAGCAGGTCCTCCCACCCTCAACGTGAGCCTCACCGGAGCGGGAGAGGTGTACATCTGCACTGAAGAAGACTACAACCTCTCTGTCTCGTTCTCGGGTCTTGACACCTGCGACGGCGGGAGCACGAGCGACATCTCCGTGGTGGTGAACGTTCCCGCTGGGTTCACCGTGGTGAACCCGGGTGGAGGGAATTGGGTTCCCGGACCAGATGGCACGGGTGGCACGATTTCTTGGACGATCCCGCCCACAAGCCCCCTCTCCACCACGATCCGACTGCGCGCGCCCGGAACCGCTCAATGCGGCCAGGTGGCCACCCTCAGCGCTATTGCCACAGCCTACGACTGCTGTGGTTGCGAGATCTCCTCCACGAGCGCGATCCCAATCGCCATCGAGTGCTACCAGTTGGTCACCGTAGACCGCCAGGCTAGCCCCTCCACCCAGGAGAAGTGCGGGGCGATTACCTACACCAACACCTACACTTTCGCTTCCACCGGCCCGGATATCTACTTCACCGATCTCACGTTCATTGCCTACGCTGAGAACGCCCAGGATTATGTGGATGGAACCCTCACCATCACCATCGACGGGATCCCGGTAAACCCAGTGACCGTTTTGGACAACACTCCTGGGGGCCCGCTGATTGTTCAAGGGATCGAGTCTTCTGAGCCGGTGTGGGGCCACACATTGGTGATCTCTTACGAACTCGCACTCACTCCGGACTCGAACCCCCTGTCCTGTCCGAGTTCGTATCCCTTCTACACCTGGACCACCCTCGATCTCGGGCCGGGGTGTACCACGGGGAACGAGTGCACTGAACCCTGCCAGGTAACGGAGGCGCTGGTGGTGGCCTCCTCTACGCCCTCGATGACGGTCTCCCTCACCGGGCTTCCCGACGACTTCGTGGATCCCTGTGGCACCTACGAAATTACCCTCACCCTCACGAAAACCTCCACGTTCGACCCCCACAATGTCGTCCTCAGGCTGGAGAACCTGAACTACTACATCCTAGATTTGGACTCCATCCAGGTGGACGGCGTGCAGCCGACAAGACTTATTCCCATTGACTACGGAACCTATTACGAGTGGGACTACGGTGAGGCCTTTGTGGGCCAACCGAGCGGAGCCCAGTCAGTACTCCAGTTCCGGGTGCGCAAGCGCTGTGGGCCGGGGGTGGAGCTCCGCTCCGAAGCGCTCTACACGGACGCTTGCGGGGGCACGTGCTCCGTGAGCGACACCGAAACCCCGGCTTACCTGCGTAGCCCTAACCTCTTCGTGTACAAGACACCCGAGACCGTGTATGCGACTCAAAACGAGATCACCTGGACGATTTACGTGGTGAACAGCGGGAACGGCTATGCCTACGAGGTGTGGGTGGACGACGTGTTGGGAAGCGGACTTGAGTACGTGTCATCCACTGTCACCGGAGGTGGGGTGACGACCCATCCCGGCGTGGATCACCTGGGCAACCCCATAAACGGCGTCTCCTGGCACATCGCGACCATGCTTCCCGGTGAGCAGCGGGTCATCACCCTGATAGCACGGATGGTGGCCTGCCATGACCTGTGGAATAAAGTAACAACGAGCTTGGGCTGTGGTGGAGAAGATTGCCTTCCACCGGTGAGCGACTACTCCGCAGTGTTAGTTCCTTCCACCCAACTCGTCGCCACTTCTTCCACCTCCTCGCCTATTGCTGTTTGCACCGAGCAACCGGCTCTCATCCGCATCCGCAACTCCGGGGACCCAGCGGTGTACGACCTCGTGGTCCGGGAGACCCTGCCGCCGGGGATCGCGTATGTCCCGGGCAGCACCCGCTGGCGGAAGGGGGGAGACTGGCAAGCCGGAGGGGATCCCGCGATTACTGGGGACATCCTGAGCGGTTACACCCTGGAGTGGACCCAAATCGAGATTCCCGGGGCAGCTGAACTCCGTTCCCGCGAGAACCTGGAGATCGAATTCAAGATCCGAGCGCTGTGCAATTTCATGGGTGGTAACCTCGCAGTGCAGGTGGACTACGTTAACGTGTGCGGGGAGCCCGGCAGCTTACCGGTGGGCCTATTCCGTCTCGACGCCCGCCGGCCGAGCCTCTCCGTGAACAAAGTCCAGATTTCTCCGGCCGGTCCGGTGGACTGCGGGGCTGAGATCACTTGGAGGATCGAGGTCACAAACACAAGCGACATCACTATCCCCTACGTCTGGGTCGAGGATGAGCTGGGAAGCTCTTTCGAGTACGTATCCTCCACGGGTGGGATCGACGGCGGCGTAGGAAATGGGCCCACCGCAACCTGGGTGATCGAGGCCCTCGGGCCAGGTGAAACAGCCCAGCTCTCCCTCACCGCCCGGCATGTGTCCTGTGGTGATCTAACTAACACCGTCTCCGCCTGGTGGGGATGCGGATCCGACTCAGATGGAAGCTCTGCCACCATGGACGCCGACTGTCTCACCGATATACCGGTGACCAAGACGATCACCGCTTCGCGAAATCCCACGGTCAGCTTGAGCATAAATCTTGATCCTGCTAAGGTTCCCGCCTGCGGAAAGAGCACGCTCACCCTCACCATTCACAATACCTCCACCGCCAGCTCCGCAGCGGTGGACGTGCAAATCCGGTTGCCTTCGGGGCTTTCTTACGTGCCAGGCACTACCAGGATCGACTGCGGCGGTGGGTTCGTTTCCGCGGTCGATCCAGTGGAATCCGGTGGCTACCTCTACTGGTACGATCCGGCTGACCAAGGGAGCAACCTGTGCGATGTGATTCCGCCGGGCGGATCGGTGAGATTGCAGTTTGATGTCCAGGCCAACTGCTACATCACCGCGGGTTCGCTGGGGATCACCGTCTACTACTATGACTGCTGTTATTCGACCCAGTTCCAGCAGAGCTCCTCACCCACCGTTCAGCCCGCCTTACCCGTGCTCACCATCACCAAAACGCCGGATTCTGTGGCGCTGGATTGCCACGACCCGAGCAATACGGTGACCTGGACCATCACCGTGACGAACACCGGGGATGCCCAAGCGGACTGGGTAAGAGTGGAGGACATCTTAGGGGCGAGCCTCGTTTACGTGGACTCGAACCCGGAGGCGACTCAAATAGACGGGTACACCTACGCCTGGGAATTCGGACCTTTGGCGCCGGGTGAGTCGATAAGCCTATCTATCACGGCTTACCTCACCAGGCCCTCGGAAACCTGCTCCGCTGGGCCGCGTACCAACACGGTGCGCGCGACCTGGGGTTGCGGCACCCCGGACGGGGATCCCACAACCCTGGAAGGGTGTGCATCGGGGATCTGGGTCCAGGATACAGCCCTCGTGACCATCCCTGACCTTTACCTTGCGCCGAGCGACATCCAGCCATTTCTGACCTGTGTGGAGGACGGCAATTACCAGGGTCGGGTTCAAGTGCGCGTGCGCAATCAGGGTGATGCCCCGGTTACAGAGGACTTCCTAATCACCTTAACCGAAACACAGACAGGGTGGTCCGTCACAGGGTACTTCCACCAAGATTTTGGCGGAACTTTGCCTGTTAATCCCGGGTCATCGCGCACAATTTGGGTGGAGAATTGGCCCGTGAGCTGCAGCATCTGCACCTACCAGTTCGTGGTCCGGCTCGACTTAGATGACCAGATCTGCGAATGTCTCGAAGGGAATAACCAAAACAGCCGCACCTGGACTATTACCCTCCCGGATGTCACAGTTCGCAGGGAGAATCTGACCCTCGTCTGTGCCGGAGATGGTCAGGCGCGCATTCATGGCACAGTCACACTGGGCAACGAGGGCTGCGGGAATCCTCTCACCGCGAATGTGCCCGTGCAGTTCACCCTCTACAGCGCGCCCGGCTGCAGCGGGAGCGTTCTCCACACGTGGTCGGAAACGTTCGGGGTGAGCATACCCGTCGGCGGCGAGCAGACCTTCAACGTGGACCACACTTTCCCCGTTGACCTCTGCACCGCAGCCCTAGGATGCACAACCTCTCTCCTCATTGAAGCTGACTACACCAACTCGATCTGCGAGTGCGATGGAACGAACAACAGCCTCTGTACAGATTTGGCTTTCGACATTCCAGACCTCGTGGTTGCCGCAGAGGATTTAGCGCTCATCTGTGCAGGTGACGGTCAAGTGCGCGTTTCCGGGACGGTCACGTTAGGCAACAACGGTTGTGGAAGAGCGCTCAGCGCGGACGTTCCCGTGAAGTTTATACTCCGTGATGGAACAGGCTGTAATGGTGCTGTCCTGTACGTGTGGACGGAGACGTTCAGGGGGGTGAATATCCCCGCTGGCGGCACACAGACTTTCCCTGTTGACCATGAGTTTTCCCTGGATATCTGCGCCCAAGCGAGCGGATGTACCGTGTCCCTCGAGATTGCGGCTGACTACACCGGCTCGATCTGTGAATGCGACGGCACAAACAACACCGGTTGTGCCGAGTTCTCAATAAACATTCCCGACCTTGCCCTGCTGGCGGTGGAACCGAATGTGCCGGACTCCTGCTCGCCGGGAAAGGTGAGCGTTACGGTGGCCAACGTGGGCTGCGCGGAAAGCCCGGAGGGAGTGCTAATCCAGATTAGCGGCGATGCTACCGGCGAAGCCAGTTTGCCGGCGCTTCCCCCCGGGGAAACGCTGACTGTCACCGTTGATCTGAACGAGGTGCTCCCCTGTGGTCTCCATGCGATCACCGCCACAGTTGACCCAGAAAACCAGGTCTGCGAATGCTCCTCGGCCAACAATACTCTTGGGGCGCAGTTCACGGTGGATGATCCTGACTTGCACATTACCGAGTTCACCCTTTTCTGCCAGGAGGACGGGAGCATTGTCTGGACTGTTACCGTGAGGAATGAAGGGACCGAGCCTGCCCCAGAATCCGTGTTCAGGATTTGGGTGGACGGCGAGCCCCTCTACGAGGACCGCTTCACGCCCCTTGCCAGCGGGGCCACGTTCACCGGCTCCGGCACCCTCCCACCTCTGAAGTGTGGGGTGGACCACCTGATTGTGCTAGTTATAGACGCAAACAATGACATCTGCGAGTGCGACGAGACGAACAATCAGGCTCAAGCTACCGTTCGCTGCGGCTGCCCTGCTCTGGTTACGGAGAAAGCCGCGCGTCAGATCTTGCGGGGAGGGGTGCCCGTGCCCACCCACTACCCAATTGAGCCGGGTGACATCATCACCTACACCCTGACCGTGACCAACGTGGGCGAGGGCCGGGCGTTCGACGTGGATGTCTCCGACGAGCTCCCGGCAGAATTTCGTTACGTTTCGGGAAGCACCACGGCGAGCTGGCCTGGTGGAATCTACAACTCCGATCCCGCTGGAGCTCCTGGTCCGAGCCTCTTCTGGGACACCTCGGCGGAACTCGGTCCCGGCGAGAGCTTGACTCTGGAGTTCCAAGCTCTGGTGACGAGTGCTGTTGTCCAGGGGCAGATATACACGAACACCATGTGCGCCACCGGAAAAGAAGGGGCCGGCTACTCCATACTGCCGGACATGAGCGCCGCTGTTCCTGCCGATTCGGATCCGGACGACTGTAGCTCCGTCTTCCACACTGCTGCCGCGATCCCCGCTCTCTCAGTAGATAAGGAAATCGTAGATGTGCTACGGGGTGGGGTGAGCATCTGGCCCACAGACACTGTAGAGCCGGGAGACCTGATTCACTACCGTTTCACCATCCGCAACGTTGGTCTGGGCACAGCCTACGACGTGGACTTCACTGATGAGCTTCCCGCAGGTTTGGAATACGACACCAGTTACGCCGACGGTACATACATGGTGGACGACCCTCCCGCCGCGGGTTCCCTTGGAATTCCGGATGGAGCGACTGGACACCTTGTAGCGGATATTTCCGCCACCATCGCTGGCGGAGGAACTCTTGTGGCCGACTTCTATGCCCTTGTGACGAGCGATGTGCAGCAAGGCGTAGAGCTTTTGAACTATGCCACCGCCACGGGAAAGGATGGTTACGGGACCCCCATCCCGCCGGCGAATCCCCAGGTCGGGGACATCTTCGATGACGACCCCGATGACCCTGACCCCGACGATACTGGGTTGGCCAGAATAAGTGTGGCGAAGCCAGGTTTGGCTTTGGAGAAAGAGATCATCGACGTCCTTCGCGGCGGGGTGAGCATCTGGCCCACACCCATCGTCCTGTGGGGAGACGTGATCATCTATCGGGTTAAGGTGCGCAACCTGGGCCTTGGCACCGCCTACGACGTGGACCTTGTCGATACCCTACCGCCAGGAACAGTATACGACGCCAGCGGCGATGGGACCTACACTGTGGACAATCCTTCTGTCGCGGGTTCCCTAGGAATAACAGATGGAGCTGCCGGAACGATCGTCGCCGACATCTCCGTCACTTTGGCCGGAGGCGGAACCCTCATCGCGGTGTACCGGGTCCGGGTGACACCAGAGGCAGTGCCTGGGTTGTACCTCACCAACGTCGCTCAAGTCACAGGGCGCGACGGTGCGGGAACCCTTATCCCGGAGTTCAGTCCCGATGTGGGCGATAGTAGCCCAGATCAGGACTCCACAAGCATCCTGCTGGGAACCCCGGCTTTGGTGACGAACAAAGCCCACTACTGCCCGCCCCCTGATCCGTGCGCTGAGGAGCTGGTTGCCTGTGATCCGTGCGCGGAGGAGCCGATCCCGGTGCGAGTGGGGGAGGTGGTGCGTTTCCAGCTCACCGTCACCAACGTGGGTTATAGTCCCGCTTACGATATCGTGGTGGAGGATCGCCTCCCCAGGGGTTTCGTGTATGTTCAGGAGTCGGCGACGCTTTCCTGGCCCGGCGGGAAGATCCAGCTCGAGCCAGTGGTGGGCGAGGAGGGCCTTCTCACCTGGATCACCGGCCTCGCTCTGGATGCCGGGAGGAGCCTAACCATTGTGTTTTCCGCGCGTGTGACCGCCGAGGCCGTCACCAACGAGGAGGTGGTGAACGTGATGAGGGCCTGGGGTGTGGACGCGTTCAACGTTCCGATCCCTGCCGATTCCAGCATGTTCGTTCCTGAGGATACCGACCTCGACGACGTGTCCGCGCTCAGGCTCCGTGTGCTCCCAGCCGAAAGTGGGGTCACGTCCCCTGAGGGCCGAAATTCCCGCCATCTGGCTGGATTCGTGTTACTGGGGGTGGCGGGTTTGGTTGGACTTGCCGGGGCATTGCGCAAATCTCGCTTCCTCTGGGCAGCTCTATTCTTGTTCCTGACTGGCGTTGGTCTATCCAGCTTTTCCGAGGTGGTTCACTACGTGGTGAAACTGGCAAGCGACCCCCCGGGCGCCGGGAATCTTTTCGGGGCAGGGATTTATGCCGCAGGAGAAACCGTTCATCTCTCCGCTTTGCCTGGCCCAGGATTTGAATTCGTCGGGTGGTTCGATGAACAAGGCCAGATGGTCTCCGAGTCCCTGGTGTTGGAAATTGTGGTGGACCGCGATCGGGAACTGCTAGCGAGGTTTAAACCTGTGTGGGAGCTGGTAGGCATTGGCGGATCGAGTCAGGGCACGTTGGCTCTCTTTCCTTCCGCGCTCATTTCCTCCCTGCGGTTGGAGCTACGGCCCAAGTTTCAACTCGGAAAGGAACGCTGGGAATTTCGAGCTCTGCTTAGCTTCTCTGAGGGTGAATGGCGCGATGCCCAGTTCCATACCACAGGGTCCTAGGGGAAGCTCAGGCTGGGCGGGAGCGCGCTGTTCACCCCTCAGGTGCCAGCTTATCGCGCGGCCTACAGCATGCTCTCCACCACCTGGAATGAGCTGCGCTTGGGTCTGCGCGTAACTCACTATCCCGCGGCCGGTACTCCTCCGGCCCCCACGCTCTCCTATTACCTGACGCTGGGCCTCCCCAACCTCTGGCTCACCTTGCGGTTTGAAGACCGCGAGGCTTTGGTCTTCAAAGATGCCGGGATTTCACTCTTTAACCTTGGCTTCTGCTGTGGTGTCCAAGCTGATGGGTACATGTTCTTTCAGAAGGACGGTCTTAACTCTCTCCGCGTTACACTGCGCGACCTAACCATTTTGTGTTGCGGGGTAAAGACGGACGTGGAGGTAACGTTCACCCCCAGCGCGAAGGAGATAGCCGTCAAGCCGCGTTGGGAGTTGTGCGAAGCGTGTCTTACGGTTTACGGTGATGTGCTTTGGGATGGGAAAAACTTCGGCGGGCTTGCTTTATACGGCTACAAGATCCAGTGCTCTTTGCCCAGTGGTTCTATCGAGTTCCTTACCGCGTTCGATCCATCTCGTGTCCCGGGAGGATTTCAGGGGGAGGAGTTCGAGTACGTGAAGGTCTCAGTGTGTGGTCCTGCTTGCTGTGGTGGGCGATACTCTTTTGACGCGACCGTGTTCTTTTCGCCAGCGGGCTTGTTTGGGATTTCACGGGTCAAGGGTGTTCTTTCTGTTCCCATTTTGCCTTCGTTTAGCCTGATCCCGACCATGGAGGTGGGTGGGGGCGGTGTGAAGCTTGGCGTGGGCTGGCAATTCCGGTTCTAGTGGGAATAAAAAATCCAGGCGGCGACCTACCCTCCCGGGCCACACGGGCCCAGTACCCCCAAATTCTACGACCTTGCTAAATCGGCCGTTTTGTTAACTATACCCTCGGCACACAACACCGCGTCCGGGGAAGTGACGTGAGGGCCAACGGCTTTTATGTAAAAGATCGTTGTAAGAGCATTGTGCCTAAACTGATTTGAACCATTGCAAGAAAAA
>JACIWL010000027.1:0-1453 GCA_014360995.1 Candidatus Bipolaricaulota bacterium
CTTTGTTGCGCTTAATAATGGAGCCTTTGACGGCCTTTAGCTCCACGAGGAAGCAGGCGGAGTGGTCCTCGGTCCAGACCAAAAGGTCGGCCCTGTCAGCAGCGATGATATAGTCCTTGTAAAGGATGAGAACAGGCTTCTGCGCCTCATAGGGGATGTGGCGAAGGCGTAGTTCCACCTCCGTGGCTTGCTGGTACTTGTTCTTCGGAGATTCATACCCTGCTCCCAAAAGGCGATATACTTCCTTGGCAATTTCTTTAAGCTCCTCCAGCGTCGAGCCGTATTGTATGCAGGAAAAGCCTTCGTGGGCTAAGTTCAGGGAGGCAAAATGGAGACCTGGGCGCTAGTGGAGGTTCCTAAAGGGAGCCGGAATAAGTACGAGTACGATGAGAAAAGCGGGCGAATCCGACTGGACCGGGTTCTCTATTCTCCGCTTCACTACCCGGCGGATTACGGTTTCATTCTGGAGACCCTGGCCGAGGATGGGGATCATTTGGACACGTTAATTATCGTTCACGAGCCAACGTTTCCCGGCTGTGTGGTTCCGATACGGGTCATCGGCGCCCTGGACATGCGGGATGAAAAAGGGCGCGATCAGAAGATCCTTGCTGTTCCTTGTGGTGATCCGCGGTTTTCGGAAGTTAACGATTTGGCTGACCTTCCCCGCCACTTTCTTCTTGAAATCGAGCATTTCTTTCGGGTCTACAAAGAGCTCGAGGCCAAGGAGACGGAAATTCTTGGTTGGCTTAGAGCTTCCCGGGCTCAGGAACTCGTAGCCGAAGCCAAACGCCGGTATACCAAGCTCAAATCTTTGTGATTTTTGGGGAATTAAGTCATCAACCTTGAATTGACGGTAAGGCCGGTTTACTCGTAAGGACGGCGGACACTCTCTCGTAGGCCGGAAATCTGCAAGTTCTCCCCGTTACTTTCTGGCTTTCTGATGAGGCAAGGCTTCGCTTTGGACACACACTTTTCGTGACAGTACCATCTACGATAGGAAATAGATGAAACTGGTTGTGGTAAAGGATTACGAAGGTCTTTCCCGAAAAGCGGCGAGGTTTGTCGCACACGAACTAATTGCAAAGCCCAACCTCGTCCTTGCCCTTCCTACAGGGGATACCCCGAAGGGCATGTATAACTTTTTGATTCGCCTATATCAGGAAGGCCTTTTGGACTTCTCCCAAGCCATAACCTTCAACTTGGACGAGTATTTAGGGCTCCCTCCCGATCACCCCCAGAGCTTTAGAAGTTACATGCATGAGCACCTTTGGAATCATGTTAACCTAAAGCGCGAAAACACCCATATTCCTAATAGCCTAGCCCATGATCTTGAAGCGGAGTGCCGGCGCTATGAGGAGATGATAGAAAAGGCGGGAGGGATCGATCTTGCCGTCCTGGGACTGGGGGAGAATGGGCACATCGCTTTCAACGAGCCGGGGACCCCCTTCGAGTC
>JACIWL010000027.1:2205-8008 GCA_014360995.1 Candidatus Bipolaricaulota bacterium
CCAAACTCCATGAGGTCGTAGGCCACCCAAAACAGGTTGTTCACCTCCAAAAACCAGAAGGACAAGGCCACGAGGCAGAAAACGAAAAGCACGTAGATAAGAAGCGACAGGGCCAAGGAGAAGGCTAAGAGCAGGAAGCGACCGGTGGAGAAGGGCGCCAGGCTCCAGGCGTAGGCAAGAAGCCCCAGGCTCAACGGGAGGCGCCAGAGGACCTGCACGTTGACCTCGCTTAAGGCCACAAGCAACGGCGCAGAAAACGGACGAAGGAGGTATTGGTCGAGCTTCCCTTCTTCCACGAGATCGGGAAAACGATGGAGCCCGCGGCGGAAAAGGCCGGCCTCGAGGTCCGAAATGAGGCTAAACGTGCCCAACAGGGCCAGGGCCTCGGGCCAGCTCCAGCCGGCAATCCCCTCCACCTCGGCGTAAATCACCCGAAACAGGAGGAATCCCGCCACCAGGCGGAGGGCCCCGGCCAAAAAGGCCATGAGGGCATCGGCCCGGAAGGCTAGCTCCCACTGCAAATTCCGCCGAAACACCGCCCAAAGGGCACGCACCATCTCACCCTCCCGGCGCCTGATAGCGGCGAAGCCCTCTTCGCCACGCGAGGAAAACAACGCTCCCTAAGATCGTCAGCCACAGAATAAGGCCCACAAACTCACGGAGAATCTCTCCTTGGCCCAGCCGGCCCAGGAATACCTGCGCCGGAAGAAAGCCAAAAAAGCGGAAGGGCAACGCCAGCCACACTTCCCGCAGGGGCAAGACGTCCAGCGGGATGATCGCTCCACCCAAAAACCAGACGAGAGCATCCTCCAACCCCCACACCCCTTGGGCTCGCTCGGTCCAGAAGGCCAACAAGTTCAAGAGGTACCCCCACAGGTAGTACACCAACCCGCCTCCTATCCAAAACGCCACGGCCAGGATCGCATCCCCTGGATGGGGCCAGAGGAAGTACCCTCGCAAGACGGCCACCAGAACGAGCCAGCCCGCGAGGCTCACCCCCGCCAGCACCGCGGTCACCCCTAGGCTTTGGGCCAAAAACAGGCCGAAGTGGCTCGCCGGACGCACAAGCCAGCGGGAGATTTCCCCTGTGCGGATGCTCCTCCCAATGTCCGTCCACGCCGCGGGCAAAAGCGAGCCGAAAAACTGGGTCACAAGGTAGTAGGTGACCATGTCCCGCAGGGTGTAGGTGCTCAGACTCCCTGTCTCGCCGAGCACCGTCCGCCAAAGGAAAAACATGGCCAGAGGCGGCACAAGCACCAAGGATAGGTAAAAGAACACATTGGCCCGATAGCGCAAGGTGTTCTGAAGCGTCACTTTAAAAGCTGCCCAATAAGGCCTCATGGTTCTTCACGGCCGAAGTAGGCCCGCAGGGCCTCCTCCAGGTCCGGCTCCTCGATGAGGATGTCCTTCACCGGAAACTTGCTGAGGATCTCTTGGGCGATGGCTTTGGCGTTGTCGCTGGGAACCTCCACGACCACCTCGGGACCTGAATCCTCGGAAGCGCTTTCCCGGACTTGACCGTAGGAGCGAAAGGCCTCCAAAGGCAAGGGGCGCTCGAGCCTCAGGCGAATCCACTTGATGCGGGCAAACCTGGAAACGGCCTCTCTGACAGAGCCTTCGTACACGATTTCACCTTGGTTTAGCACGATCAGCCGGTCGGCCAGTTCCTCGATGTCCCGCATGTAGTGGGAGGTGACAATGCACGCGCTTCCCGTGCGCGCCACGTACGTCCTCAAAAACTCGCGGATGCTCTTTTGGGAGAAGAGGTCCAGCCCCAGCGTGGGTTCATCCAAAAGAAGGACTTTGGGTCGCCAGAGGAGGGCGGCGAGGAGCTCCACGCGCATCCTCTGTCCGTGAGAAAGTTGGCGCAGGGGAACGTGGAGGAGCTCGCCCAACTCCAAAAGCTCAGCGAGCTCCTCCACCGTGGCTTGGAACTCCCGCTTAGGAATGCCGTACAGGTCCTTTACAAACTGGAGGCCATCGAGGACGCTCAGGTCCCAGGCCACTTCTTCCAAGAACCCCCGGCCGCTTTGCACGAACGTGATCTTCTTGAGGAACGCCTTTTCCCGCCGCCATGGGATGTGGCCGAGCACCCGCACCTCGCCCGAGGTTGGGTAAAGGACGCCGGCGAGAATTTTCAGGGTGGTGGTCTTCCCCGCGCCGTTGGGGCCCACATAGCCCAGGATCTCTCCTTCCCTAAGAGCAAAGGAGATGCCCTTGAGGGCTTTGACCTCCTCCACCTCGGGCCGAAGAAGGGCGCGAAAGGTGCCGAGAATGCCGGGTCCCTTGACCCTTCTTCGGTACACCTTCACCAAGTTTTTGACCTCCACCACCGGTTTCATGGCCTTTAAAGCTTCACCGCATATTGCCCGGCTGGGCAAAATGATGCGCGATCCGTAGCCCTTTAAACGGCTTAATTTCAGGCATTATAGCCCAGAGCCCCATTTCAGACGGTGTGCAGGCCGTTTTTCCGCGCGGCACTGGTAAACTTAGAATGAAGCCTCCGCAGGCGGATTCAGCGCCGCGGCGGGAAATTTTTCGTTCTGCGAGGGGGATCCAAGGAGGGATAGCTCTTGAAAGGGCGCTCTTCCGAGGCCCGGCTTTTTTAGCGATTGGGGCCATGCTTCTTATGTGTTCCTCGGCCTTTGCGGCCATCCGGAGCGCCCTGCCCTTCTTTTCCCTTGGAGCCTTGGCCCTGCTCCGATTTCTATTCTCCTCGGCTACCTTGGGCTTTTGGCCCTGGTGCAAAGGGCACCTCGACCCCAAAAGCGGGACTTCTCCATCCTGGCCGGCTTAGGGATTCTCAGCATCACCATCTATCACCTATGCCTCAACTGGGGCCAGCAGGTCACCGCCGGTGCGGCGAGTCTCCTCATTGCCTCCACGCCCATGATCACCGCGATCCTGGCCCGGTTCCTTCTTGGGGAGAGGCTTAGCCGTTGGGCATGGGCGGGAATCCTCATCGGCTTTGGGGGGATCACCCTTATCGCTCTTGGCGAAGGAGAGGCTATGCGCATTGAGCCCGGCGCTCTCTTGGTCTTTTTCGCCGCCGTTTCCGCAAGCCTTTATAGCGTTCTCCAAAAGAAGCACATCGCGCGTTATCCGCCCTTGGCCTTTACCACCTACGTCGTGTGGGCAGGGACCTTGCCGTTTTTGGTTTTCATTCCCGAGCTTTTCAGCGCTCTCAGGGCCGCACCACCTCAGGTGCTAGCTGCGGTGGCCTATTTGGGCGCGTTTCCCGGAGGGCTTGCCTATGTGCTTTGGGTCTATGGCCTTTCCCGCACCTCTGCTTCCCTTCTTTCGAGCTTCCTTTATCTCAACCCGGTTTTGGCCATCCTCATTGCCTGGATCTGGCTAGGCGAGATGCCGAGCTGGCTGACCTTGGTCGGAGGCGCGATCGCCTTGGTCGGCGTGGCCTTGGCCAATCTCTGTCCGAAGGCCCGGATTCCTAAGCCCAACTAGGTGTGGAAGAGGGCTCGATCCCCACGGCGAAGGAAGCGTTGAAACTCCAGGGTATAGCCGCCAGGATCCCGGCAGAAAAAGCGCTCGATTTGGAGTTCGGGATGGAATTCGATGGCGGTGACTTCCCGGGCACCGGCTTCCTGAACCCGGGCGTGCCAAGCCTCGAGGTCGTCGGTGATCAAGGTGATCAAGACAGCGTTTTCCTCCTGTGGCCGATGATAGCCCCGGCGGCCGTCCACCAGGCCCAGAAAGCTTCCCTCTTGCAGCCGAAGGAGCTTGGCCCACCCCTGGTCCAGAACGATGGGAAATCCCAAGCCCGCCGTCCAAAAGCGCACCGCGGCGGGGAGGTCGTGGTAGTAAAGGTTTATCAGGGTGGAGTTGGGTTCAGGAGGCCACAGCATCGCTCATTCCTCTTGCTCCAGGGCTTCGATCAGGGCGTCGCGCCGCTCCCAGGGAAGGGACACGCCTTTCTTGGTCGGCAGCCACTTGCCGTCTTCGCTCAAGAAGAACTGGCGAAAGTCCAGGTAATATTTGCCGCGGAAGCGGGTGCGGCGCACCACGACCTTCTGCCCTTCCCCGCGTTCAAACTCCACAAGCGTCTTCTCTTCTTCCACGATAGACCTCTTGCGCAACCATTTTAACCGCAAACCGGTTCTTAGAACCCCCAGGGGGCGGGTGTTCAAAAAAGTCCTTGGAATTCACAGCCCAGACTGCCTTTCCTCCCGTTCAAAAACATGGCAAGCAGCAAGAGTACCTCAAAGGCGATTCAGCCACCCCACAAGGTGAACAAGGATACGGCGTTTGGACTCGTTCCGAAAAGATGGTAAGGGCATGTGTTCCCTACAACGAGCCGAGGCTGGTGGGCAAACTCGCGTCGCTGCGTCAGCCACCCTTTGCTCCCTGGCCCAGATGATCCACAAAACGGGTCGTTGCCCTGAACCCGGCTCCATCCCTTATAACCAATGATCGCATCTCCAAAAGGTGCACACATCTCAATTAGGACAAGCCTGGCCACAACTCTTGGCTGGTTCAGAATAAGATAAGGTATAAGGAAGTTTCGGGCACGCACTCCCTGGGCTGCTTCCTCAACTCGCTGGCGAAGCTCACAGGTATCACGGCTGTAGGCGGCAGCGAAGACAAGAAACCGAGACACAACTGGGAACACGGGACGCCCCATTGCGTTCAACCGGAACCCCGCTGGCTACCTTGAACAGAGCCCTCCTCTTTGCCGTTGGCGACAAAAACAGGAGCTAGAAAAGAGCACGATCCTGCAGGCGCTCATGTGTTCCGCAATTTGCCTTCTTGCACGGCTTTCTCTACCATACCGACTAGGTGCTTGCTGCTGGCGCAGCATGTCGCCTACCCACGGAGGCACGATGACGACCCGTAGTACCGCTCCCCTGGTGCCAGGGTCCAAAGTGCTCGTGTATGGCGAGCTCGGCGAGGTGCGCAAGGTTGAGCCCATCGGGAGCGGGCGGTGGCGATACACGATCTTCTTCCCGGAGAAAGACCGAACCCAGAGCTATACCTCTCCGCCCACGACGATCGAGCCAATTAAGGGCCCCCTTGACAATCTGGCAGACGCGCGGTTCGCCCCGGAGGTCGACTTCGACCTGCTCAACGAGGCGCTTCGGCTTTCGACAATCTACGAGTACGAACGGCTTGTCAGCCTCTCCAGTTCGCGGATCAACCTCGAGCCGTACCAAGTGTTTGCTGTGCACCAGGTAATCTCGCGGTTCCCCCACCGGTACCTGATCGCTGACGACACCGGGCTAGGGAAAACGATCGAGGCGGGGATGATCCTGGAGGAGCTCACCGCTCGGGGCAGGGGAGACCGCGTTCTTATCGTTGCCCCCGCCGCCGTGGCTCCCCAGTGGAGGGAGGAGCTCCGGCACGTGTTCAACCGCGACTACGTGTTCTACGATGGCCCATACCTTCGTCAGCTTATGGAAAAACTGCCCCCGGAGCAGAATCCGTGGGACAGGGAGAATCGGATCATCACCACCCTCGACCTGGCCAAGCGCGAGGAAATCCTCGCCCAACTTGAACGCACACGTTGGGATATTGTTGTATTCGACGAGGCTCACAAGCTGAGTGCGCGTCGATACGGGAGTAAAATCGAGGCCACGCAACGCTACCGTCTTGCTCAAGCCCTCGCTGAGCGAACCGACTCGCTTCTTCTCCTCACCGCAACCCCCCACAACGGGGATAGATATGCATTCCACGCTCTTCTGACCCTTCTCGATGAGTACGCCTTCCCCGACCTTAACTCCGTGACTCGGTCTCAAGTGGCGCGGGTGGTCATTCGTCGCACCAAGCGCGAGATCCTCGACGAAACAGG
>JACIWL010000027.1:8901-12590 GCA_014360995.1 Candidatus Bipolaricaulota bacterium
TCTCCACCGCTACGGCCAGAAGCGGGATGTTCTTGTCTACAACCTGTTCGTGACGAACACCCGCGAGGACTTTATTCTGGCTAGGCTTCTGGAGCGCCTGGAGCAGATCCGTGCTGATGTGCCAGGTGAAGTCTACGATGTACTCGGGTCGCTGATGGAGGGACTCGATCTCCAGGAGCTCCTCATGAACGCCTTGGCCGAAAACCGCCCTCCGGAGGCGACGGCCGAACAGGCAGCTCGGGCGGTCGAAGAACGGGCTCGGATGCTGGCCATGGTAGAGGAAGAGCTGCTTATGGATGTCCGCCGCTACGACCACGAAGGGGCTCTGAGACTTTTCCGAGATGCCCGGCGGGTTTCTGCGACGGGCGAGGACCTGCGCCGCCTCGCCGAGGCCTATCTCCTCAGCCGAGGGGCAAAGATCAGACCGGGCAACTTCCAGGGGGAGGTGAAGATCACTGGTGTACCTCCTGAACTCCAGCGGCCTGGGGTTCGACCCGAGTATGAGAGGGCAACGTTCGACCGCTCCGTCGCCCGCAACACCCGTCCCCACGAGGTCGACTTGATCGCTTTTGGCCATCCCCTGTTCGACGCGATCATCGCCGAGTGCCGCGCTCTCGAACTTAAGGGCATAGCCACGGTCAAACAAGTCCCTTCGGAGCGATGGGCCGGCCTCGCTGGCATCCTGGCCACCTTTATCCTGGAGTTCACGGACGGGATGAATCAAACTGTAGCCCAGAGATTCCACCAGGTCTTCGTTGATCTCGAGGGGCGCCCGCGTCCAGAAGTGCTTTCCGAGATCCCTGTGTTCCGCACCACGGCACGGGAATGCCCTGTTCTGCCTCCGTCCCTTCAGGCTCGGTTGGCGGACCTCGTCCAGTGTGCCCAGATCGCGCTGCACCTCGCCCGCGAGGCATCCGCCGCGTTGGAAGAAGAAATCCAGGCTCGCCGCGTCCGGCTGGTCACCCGAATGCGCGAAGACCTTAACAACTACGCCAAAGTGAAGGAGGCTCACATCAAACAAAAACTAAGCGAGGCCCGCCGTCGAGTGCGCGAGGTCCAAGAGCAGATAATGCTCTCCGAAGACGACACAGAACGGCGACGGCTAGAGAACACGCTTCGGTTGCACGAGTATCACGTCCAAGAGGCCGAGCGCGAGCTGGAGCGACTGCAGGCGAAGGTGCGGAAGCGAAGTGAGGAGCTGGGGAACATGGAGATCGTGGTGGATGAGGAACCGCGGCTGGTGAGCTTGGCCGTGGTGGAGTTCATCTCCCCAAAGGAGGAGCGTTGACCCCCAACGTGGGAGGGCATCCGGCCGGCGGTTTGCCCCTGGGGGTGAACAACCAAGGCCTGTTCTCGGACTACTACCTGACAGAGCTCGTCCGAGAGGACGAGTTTTTCCGCAGCTCGGCCAAGGATGCAGAGGCTGCCTGGCGCGCCATCCGGTCCGTCTACGAGAAGGTAAAGGCCCAACTGCCCACGGCCAACGAGGCACAGGTCGAGCAGCTCTTCATCCGCCCCGTGCTCGATGTGCTGGGATATAAAGACTCCTATGCCATTCAGCCTGATGTCTCCTCGCCCGAGGGGCATCGGCGGCCAGACTACGTGTTCTTTGCTAATCCCGATGATCTCGCCGCAGCCGAGGCGGGGTTCAAGGGCCGCGATGAGTACTTCGCCAAAGCCCTTGCTGTGGGAGACGCCAAGGCGTGGGACCGCTCCCTTGATCGCCGTGACAAGTCAGGGCGCGATTCGTTCGACAAAACCGCCCCAAGCTACCAGATCGACTACTACCTTCGGGCCACCGACCGGAAGTGGGGCATCCTCACCAACGGCCGTCGGTGGCGGCTCTACCACCGGGACACCAGCTACCGGATGAACGTGTTCTACGAGGTGGATTTGATCAAGCTCCTCGAAACCTACAGCGCTGACTTCCTCTACTTCTTCGCCTTCTTCCGGAAGGAGGCGTTTGTCACGGGGTTCCTCGACCGTGTCCTATCTGGAAGCCGCGACTACGTGGCCAAGGTGGGCAGGGAGCTCAAGGACAACGTGTACGAGGCCCTACGGATCCTTGCTGAAGGGTTCCTCAAGTGCAAAGACAACGGATTGACCGAAGGTGATCTCGAGGAAATCCGAGAGAACACGTTTGTCCTCATCTACCGGCTCCTCTTCCTGTTCTATGCCGAGGATCGTGGGCTTCTCCCCTTGGACAGGGCCGAGTACCGCGATTCCTACAGCTTGCGTGGCCTGGCCAACGAAGTAGCGCGTCGGCTCGACGAGGGCCGCTCCTTCAGCCAGGCTGCCTATGGGTTGTGGAGCAGGCTTGGCGAGCTTTTCCGCATCGTGAACGAGGGCGACCCTTACCTTGGAGTGCCCCCGTACAACGGAGGACTGTTCGACCACACCAAGCACAGCTGGCTAGCTAACCGGAAAATCAGCGACCACTACCTGGCGCAGGCATTGGATCAACTAGCACGGGCTGAAGCTGCAGGCCGCACCGGCCGTGGACCAGTGAGCTACCGTGATCTCGACATTCGCGATCTTGGGTCGATCTACGAGGGGTTGCTTGAGCACCGCCTGCGTGTGGCTACTGTGGACACCGCTGTGGTCAAGGAGAAAGACCGCGAGGTCTTCATCCCGCTGGAGAAGCTTGGGAATCGCCGCCCGTTGCGGGTCTACCGCGCTGGCGAGGTTTACCTGGAGACCGATAAAGGGGAACGGAAAAGCACTGGAAGCTATTACACCCCGGACTACGTCGTGAAGTACATTGTCGAGCAAACCCTGAGCCCCTTGGTGGAGGAGAAGCGCCAAAAGATCGAGGAAGAGCGACGCAAACTTGAGGAGGAGTACGAGAGAGCCCGCGGCGCCAATCGCGAGTACTACGCGAAAAAGCTGAGCGAGCTTGAAGGCCGCCTCATCGACGAGATCCTCTCCATCAAGGTCCTCGATCCCGCCATGGGATCAGGCCATTTCCTCGTGGGGGCCACCGACTTCCTGGCGCGAGCGCTCATTGAGGCGCTTGGCGGCGCCCCGGAGGAAAGCGACGAGGACGATGTGCGCTGGGCGCGGCGGGAAGTGGTGGAGCGGTGCATTTACGGTGTGGACCTCAACCCACTGGCCGTGGAACTGGCCAAGCTCTCCCTCTGGATCTACACCACGGCAAAGGACCGCCCGTTGTCGTTCCTCGACCACCACCTCCGTGTGGGCAATTCCCTCATCGGCGCATGGATCAAGGACCTCGGCCAGCTCCCAAGGAAGGGCAAGAAGGGCAAAGCTACAGGGGCGGACAAGCACACGATCGGTCTGTTTGAGGGAAAGCTGCGGGAAAAGCTTCCAGTGGTGCTGGGCGAGGTGATGGAGCTTCTGCGCAAGCCCTCCGACCGAGTGGAGGACATCCGCGAGAAGGAAGAGATCTACAGCCGCATTTTGGAGCTCCTCCGGCCGTTCAAGGAAGTGGCCGATGTGTGGACCTCGACGTGGTTCGGCGCGGAGGTCCACGAGGGTGATTACGAGAAGATGCTTCTCAAGCTTGCAGACCCACCTGCGGTATGGGAGGAAGAAATTCGCTCTCAAGGCTGGTTCCGCCGTGCCTGTGAGGAAGCGGCACGGCGGCGCTTTTTCCACTGGGAGCTCGAGTTCCCCGAGGTGTTCTTCGATGAGTACGGTAGGCGGAGGGAAAACGCCGGATTTGACGC
>JACIWL010000028.1 GCA_014360995.1 Candidatus Bipolaricaulota bacterium
AGCCCAGGAATGGTCTGCACCACCTTCTTTTGGTCCGGCCACTTAAGCCCGGTCTGGAAACCTACAAGGCTCCAAAGGCGTCCTTCCCGGTCCTCCTGGCGGAGCTGGACCACGGCAAACGGCTCTTTTCCTGTGCGGGGGTCAATGATCCCCACCGGTCGCAGCGGCCCAAAGACCGGGGTGAGGTAGCCGCGCCGAGCCAGCTCCTCGATAGGCACACAGCCCTCGAAGAACCGCAGGTTTTCCCAGTCGTGGGGCGTATGCTGGCGGGCCTGGGTGAGAACTTCGTAGAACCGGCGATACTCCTCCTCGGTCATGGGGCAGTTTAGGTAATCCGGACTTTGCTCGAACCGCCCGCCCCGGAAGCATTTATTCATGTCGATGGTCTCGCCCAGAACCACCGGGGCGGCCGCATCGTAAAAGTACAGGAAATTCTCACCGAGACGCCGGCGCAGGGCCTCAGCCAGGGCATCGGAAGTCAAAGGCCCTGTGGCCAAAACTGCAATCGGTTCGGGAATCTCCTGGACTTCCTCCCGGATGATCTGCACGTTTGGGTGCGCGGAAAGCCTCTCCGTGATGTAAGTGGAAAACTCCTCGCGATCCACGGCCAGAGCTGCGCCCGCAGGCACACGAAAGCGATCCGCCGCTTCCATTACGAGGCTTCCCGCGGCGCGCAGCTCAGCCTGCAGCAACCCCTTAGCGTTGGTCGGTCCCTCACCGCCTAGAGAGTTCGAACACACAAGTTCCGCGAGCTTTTCCGTGCGGTGGGCGGGGGTCATTTTGCGTGGCCGCATCTCGTAAAGTTGCACAGAAAGGCCCAACCGGGCCAAGGTCCAGGCGGCCTCGGCACCAGCCAAACCTCCACCCACCACCCGCACGACCGGAGCTTTCATGGGGCATTAGAAACTGGTGGAGGCGAGCGGACTCGAACCGCCGACTTCCGGCTTGCAAAGCCGGCGCTCTCCCAGCTGAGCTACGCCCCCACCGAACTCCTGTTTATACCGAGGAAGGCTCGGCCGTCAACCTCCGCGTTTTGGGACGCTAGAAATTGGCAAGGAGGGTAGCGCTGAGATAGGCGGCCGTGCGGATGGGGAAGGCTCCAAGGAGAAGCCCGCCGCTTATGTTCAACCCCCACTGGGGGGCAAGGGTCAACGCCGCCTCCACCTCCGTTTTGGCCGAAACCTTTCCCTCTCGGAGTGTAAGGTTCGACTCCACCGTAAGCGGGCCAAAGCCCGCGTTGTGCCGGAATCGATTGGTGATTTGAAGGCCCCCGCTTGGGGCCCAGGAAAGGGTGAGCTCGTTTTTCCCTTGCAAAACCTCAAAGCTCAGGCGCGCCTGCAGAGATTGGTCTTCGCTCACTTGGGGAGGATAGCGCGGATGAAGAAGGATCTGCCAGCTCCGCGCGTACTCTAGACTTGTGCCAGGCAAGTTTTTGGGGGACCAAGAAAAGCTTAGGGAAAGGGCGCGATCCACGCGTTCGGTGGCAGGCCTCACCCCCTGCCCAGTGCTCAACCGCACGCTTAAATTGTGGCCAGAAAGGGCAAGCTCGGCCGTGGTGTTTGCGGAAACGCGCCACTCCGCAGGATTGACGAGGGCCGTGGCCGAAATGCGCGGCGCGATTTTCCCCACCGTAAGGGTGAGGGGCGAAAGCCGAAGCTCCCCAAGGATTTTGCGGGAGGAACTCCATTCCGCCTGATCTAAGCGGTGGGAGAGGGCTTCTTCCCAAGAAATGGACCAGGCATAGCTTGTGCCACCGCTTAGCCGAGCGGTGAAGGTTAGGGCCTCTGTGCCCGCAGCGCCCTTGCTTCGGTACGGTCTCGACCAGGAGAGGGAAAGGGAAAACCCAGGCCACGGCTGATAGCTGAGCTTTCCGCTGACCGTTCCCGCAAGGTAAGCCTCGGGAGCGGTAAGCCGCCCGGAAAGCCCGAGGTTCCACGCCGGGTTGCTCCCCGCTTGCGCTCCGATCTGAAAATCGGTGGAAAGTTGGGCCGCGCGGCCAAGCCCGCTTAAGGTGGGCGAAACGGTGAAGCTCAGGGCTACCGGCCCCTGCCAACGCCCCTCCACTCCTCCGCGCAGGCGCAACGTGGGGCGCGTGGTGAGTTCGTAAAGATCTGCCCACCCCTGCAGGCTCAAAGAAAGCGCGCCATCGCCGCGGAATCGCGCCGTAAACCCTAGGCCATGCGCGTCGCTTCGGCCAAGGCGTCCGATCTCTTCGTAGCCAGGAAAGCGGGAGTAAAGGGAGAGCCCGAGCTCCCATTCTTCAAGCTCGCGGCTAAGCACGAGGCTTGCCGTGGGACCCATGCGGGTGTGTTCTTCCGGGGGAGGATCGGCAAATTGCCCTAAATCCCGTCCGTCGATCCCGGTCTGAGCTTGGGAAAAGCGCTGCGGCTCAGGATCGACCCGCCATAGCTCTAGGCTGTAGTTGTTATCAGCTTTCGTTCCGGCCCAAAGGCCCTGAAGCCCGCTTCCCAGGGCGGTGAAATCGCCGGAAATGACAAGGGCCCCTTCTCGATAGACGCCGTCTTGCGTTGTGTACCAGATGAAATCTTGCCAAACCGCCATGGATCGGACGGAAACCCCGTAGACAACCCAGCCTGCTCCCGCTCCTCCCCGCAAAACCCTGATCCCCTCCTCACCAGCCACGAGAAGCTCGCCCCCGAGCCAAAGGAGGGCGTAGACCGGGCCAGGCACCCCAAGGCTTTCCCAGCCCCCTTGACCTAGGCGGAAGAGGCCGGCGGTGGTGCCAAGGTAAAGCTCCTGAGCCCAAAGGAGGGCGATGGGCCGGCCCTCGGGAAGGCCAAGGCGCATCCACTCCGAGGGTTTTGCGAGGGAGGCCAAGGGAGCCACAATGAGTTCCTTTTCCGTGGCCATGTACACCTGGGTCCCATCCATGGTCAAGGCCAAGATCTCTTTGCCCTGGAATTTTTCTGTGCGCTCCTTGTTCCAATCCTCCGGGTAAAGGCGGGTCCAACTGCGCACCCGCCCGAACGCCCCCGGCTCGGAAAGGTCCACAATGGTAAGGCCGGAGTCGGTGCCGATGAGAAGGCGGTTGGGAAGGGAAAGGAGAGACAACGCGGCTCGCCCGGCCAAACCCTCCGTCGCGCCATAATTGGAAAAGCGGCCATTCTGATAAACCGTGATTCCGTTTTGATGGGCAAAAACCAAGGCTTCCCCGTCGGCAGTGAACACGGAGGCGATGGCGTTGACCTTGTTTTTCCCAGGAAGCCTAGCATTATCGTCGGCGGGAAAAACGTTCTGCGAAAAGCCCAGGCGCAAAGAGTAATCCCATTCCTCAAGTTTTCCTTGCCAGGAGAAAACGGCAAGGGAATGGGTGTTGGGCATGGTGCGGGAGGTGGGAGACGGGGAACCGAAGTCCGCGGCTTGCCAGACCTCCAAAGCGCCCCGGCCGAGCTCAAGGCTCGCCCCAAGGAAGTACCGCTCATACTCGGTGGGGACGCCCAGAGCGCCCCGCTGGCGCTCGAAGTCCACGCGGAGCTCGTCCTGCGGGCCCATGGTCACAAAGAGGGTGAGAAGGCCGGCCTCGTAATCGATGGAATAGTCCGTATCTCGAGCGAGGAGTTGGCCATTGAGGTAGACCCTTTCTGAGCCGGGGATAAGGGAAAGCCCAAGGAAGAAGGTTACCCCTTCCCGGGCATAGTCAAAGCTTACGCGCAGGGCCGCGCCGGGGCGGAAGAATTCCTCGGGAAAATCGAGGCGAAGAACCCCTTTTTCGGAAAAGAGGCGAACGAAGTAGGCGGAAAGAAGGGGATCGGTTAAATCGCGAAACACGGCGTCTCCTGGAAGCCTCACCTCCACCTGGAGGGAGTCCTCAATAATCCCGGTTTCGCCCAGGCTCAGGTAGCGATGGCGGCTGGCCTCGGTCAAAGAATAAGCCTCCTCATCCAACCTTAATTCTACAAAGGCAGCCAAAGCCGAAAGGAAAGCGGACTCCAGATCGCTTCCCTCCACGAATGGATAGCTCTTCTTCTCCTCGCCAGGTGCCAGGGCGGCGTTGTGGAGGTCGATAAGCTCCAAGATGCGTTCCCTAAGAAGAACTTTTGGTTCGCGACGAAGGAGAAGGACGTCCCCGCCGTCTTGGATCACGAGATAAGCCCCAGAAGGGAGTTCTACCTCGGCGTTTTTCTCGACGGTCTTCTCTAGCCATCCAAGACCCCAATCAGAAAGGAATTGGACGAACGCTTGGTCTAGGCGAAACGCCAAAACCGGCTTGGAAAATCCCTCCACGAATGGAAGGCGTAGCGAAAAGAAAAACAGGCCCTCTACAGAGGAAAGATACGGCGCGGGAAGCCATGGCTGATTAGGATCCTCGTAATGAAAGGCCAGATCGGCATGGCCTGTGGTCCCTCTGAAGGTCAAGGACTCCGAGATCCCCTCCAAGCGGGCGAGAAGGGCGCTGAGACCGATGTTATCCCGCTCAGCCCGGACCCGAGCTCCGAGGACCTTTTTGTTGTATACGCCAAGGGCGTCCCCTTCTTGGCCCACCACAAACCGACCAAGCTCGGCGTACCAGGGCTTTCGGTCCACGATCGCCAGGAACTCCTGAAATCCCGGACCAAGTTGATCGTTGAAGCTGGCTTTTATGGTGAGGAAGTCCAACACCGTGCCCTCGATTTGGGCCCAGAGGGACTGGGTGAGGGTCAATTGCCCGGGAGCAAGGCCCTGTAGGGAAAGGAGGGTGGGGTCGCCAAACCCCATTTGTATTCCCCAGGTTTTTTGGCCACTGACCTTTATGGTGAAAGACTCGTCCTCGCCCAAGGTCTCCGCCCAGGCAAAAAAGGAAAAGACAAGTAAAGCCGCGAAAACCGCCCAAAACGAGACGCGCTTCAAGGCCATCGCAGAACAAAGGATACGCGAAAGCTCAGGGGAAGGTCAGGGTGGAGGGAAAAGGCCCATTCCACGGAGAACCAGCTGGCCCTCACCCTTCCCCCAAAGCTCAGGTTGGCTTCCCGCAGGCCCAAAGCTAGCTCTAGCCCCCTGAAGTCCAGGGCCCCGGCCAAAACCCAGGTGGGAAGGGAAAGGAAATCCATGAACCCCACCCCCACCACACCCAAAAATTCCTGCAGATCCCCTTGCCAGACCAAAGCCAGGGAGAGATCAGTGGGCCATTTTTCCCCAGGGTAAGGGGAGAGGCTGGCTAAGGATTCGGCCACTATGCCCACGTAAACCGGACCAGTCCAGAAAATCCCAAGATCCAAGGCCCCGCCCAAAAGGGCCTGCGGCCCTGCGGGCCGGAGGATCCGCAGCTGCCCGCCCAGGCCAAAATCGCCCAAAGCTAACCCCATACCGATCCGCCCAGCCCACACCTGGTAGGACAAATTCGGTTCGATCAGGCCTCCGTCCACGAGGATCCCTTCTGCGCAAAATCCCGGCGCACCCAGGGAGGCAGCCCAAATCCGCACCACGCCGAACAAGGAAGAAAACGTGGAGGTGAGGTCCAATGAGGTGCGGAAGGGCAAAGCACCGGGGTTGGCGAGGAAACCAGGAATGGCCAGGTCAACCCCCAACAGGGACCAGGCGAAGGCTGGGCGGGCCAAATCAAGGGGCGTGTCCAGGGTAATTCCCCAACCTGTGAACCCCGTGATGACGAGAAGAACCAGCAAAAATCTCATCGGCTCACCGCCAGCCGCAGCGGTTCGGACGCACCGCGGTCGGTCACCAGAACCACAAGATAAAGACCGCTGGCCACGGGCATTCCCCGAAGAGCAAAGAGATCCCAGCGGACCGTATTTTGGGCTGGATCCAAAACTTTTTTCCAGACAAGCCTGCCCAGGAGATCGTAAACGCGGAGTTCGGCCCAGTTCACCCCTTCCGGCAACTGGTATCGAAAGACAGCGCTGGTGGATACCGGGTTTCCCAAGATAGCTAGCACGGGCTTTGGGACCGGCGCGGGCGGGCTCAAGGAAGCCCAGGCCTGGGCCACTTGGAGTTTTCCTGCGCCCCAGCGGGTATTGGGCACAGGACCCACGTAGGCGTCCGCACGCGCTCCGGCGAGGAGAGCCGTAAGGATTTCGCTCCAAGAGAGGTTAGGTTGAAGGGAAAGGAGAAGGGCGCAGGCTCCGGCCACATGGGGGGCCGCCATGCTCGTCCCGGCCAAAACCATGTGCCATCCATCCGGCAGCGCATACCATGGGGAAACTTGGGCGTCGCGGGAGCGGGCGGAGGCGATCCACGCTCCCGGGGCGACCAGATCTGGTTTCAGGCGCCCGTCCCGGGTCGGCCCGCGCGAGGAAAAGGGCGCTAGGTTATTTGGCTCATACCCTTCGGCCCTTTGCCGCCCGGCCACGGACTCCCAGCTCACCTTGGTGACGTAGGCGCCAACAGTTATCACCCGCTCAGCATTTCCCGGCTCGGCGATGGTCATCTGCCCATCGCCCTCCTCAAAGAACCCCATGGAGGAGCTCTCTATCCAGCCATCGACCCGGCCGGGGATGATGGGATCAAACGTGATTTTCCAGGGCTGACCGTAGGAAGCCCCGCTCAGGCTCATAAAAACCTGCTGTGTTTGGCTCAAAAAATCGCCGGTGTTATCCACCCAAAGCACCCCCATCGGGGTGGAAAGGCCGCGGGCTTGACCGGGCATGACGGAAAGGCTTTCCCCGCGCGGGGAAAGGACAGTCACCTGAAACCGCGCGGGAAGCTCGTACCAAAAGCGAACAATCACGGAAGGAGAGGAAGGGACAAGGGTCCAGGTGGTGCGGATGCGGATCTCCCCGCCCACGTGGATCTTCTTTGCCCCTTCATTTCCGGCGGCCACGACGATGATCCGACCGGGCCCGTTGACCAATTCCGAAACCATTCTCTCAAATGGACCACTTCCATCGTGGGGGCCAGCGTGCCCGCCGAGGGAGATGTTTACCACAGCCGGTCTTTGTAAGTATTCTGCGGCCTCGAACACGAATTTGATCCCCTCCACGACACCATGTTCGAAGAAATTCGTTTTCACCACGACCAAATCGGCGCCGGGGGCGACGCCAGGGAGGCCTGCGGCGGGCCCGCCGGCGGCGATCCCGGCCACATGGGTTCCGTGTCCCATCACATCCGGAACAGGGGAGTAGGTCGCCCCGATCGCGGCCTCCAAATCCCGCTGGGAATAAACGCGGCCATAGAGGCCCTCCCCGGGTTCATCCCCCCAAAACGGCGGGAACCACCCCGCTCCTGGGCTCGTTTGATCCCAATAAAAGAGGATCCGCGAGCCTTCGAGGAACCCGTCGCCGTCCCGGTCCAGGCGAAAGGCGGGGTGCAAAATGTCCACCCCAGAGTCCACGATTCCCACGATGACTCCCTGTCCTGTGGTGCTCGGCGATCCGTACCAGAAGGCGGGAGCACCCAACTCGGGAACAGAAATATCGAGGGAAGGCTCGAGGGGGCGGCTGGCCCATATCCGCAAAACCTCAGGGCTTTCCGAAAGGACCGCAATTTGCGAAAGGGGGAGGGCCGCGGTAGCCCAATTTCCCACGCGGGTGCGGATCCCTGGGATGGTGGCCTGGCCCTTGAGCTCCAAAAAGACCGGGATCTGCTGATCGGGAAAGCTTTCCTCTCCATAGAGGGCAAGGAGGGCCGGCTTCGCTTCCGGAGGGGAGTAGAGGAGGGAACGGAGCATGGGATCGAGCTTTTCCGGCCCGGCAAAGGCCAGGAAAGCTGCGAAAATCAACAACGCGAAGTATCTCACGGCCGGGATTTTACTGGGAAGGGCGACAAAGGTTGCCAAGGATTTTTGATCCGGCGAGGATTTGGTTCTCAAAGGAAAAAGGAGGAAAGGGTGCGTCCAGAGATTTTCGCGTTGGCGGCGGCAATATTTTGGTCGTTGGGATCTGCTTTTGGGAAGAAGGGCATGGCCATGGCCGGCCTTTCACCCGAGCAGGGACTTTTCCTCAGGCTCGGCCTCTCCGCGCTGCTCCTCTTCCTTCTCGTTCTTCCCCGAATGGGGCAATACGCCCAGGCTTGGTCCACAGCGGAGGGGAAAAAAGGGGTGATCTTGGTCTTGGCGTTTGAGGGGCTCTTGGCGGGGACGCTGGGGATGCTCGCCTTTTACAGGGCCATTCGGCAGGGAGAGCTTTCCCGGGTAGTACCCCTCGCCTTCACCACGCCCCTTTGGGGCTTCCTTTTGGGAATAGTCGTGTTTGGAGAAAAGGCCACGCTTCTTAAGGCCGGAGGGGCCTTGGCCATGCTCCTCGGCATCATCCTCCTCAACCTCTAGGGCCTTGGGTTTCCTACTCGGTATAATCCAAGTTGTACTATGACGGAGGCGTTTCCCGTGGGGCCCGTGGTGTTGGGCTATCTCCTCTCCGGCGGGGAGGCCCATGGCTACGAGCTCCTCTCCCGCTTCCATGAGGATTTGGGACGGATCTGGCGGGTGGCCCCAAGTCAGCTCTACTTCACCCTTTCCCTCCTCGAGCGCCAAGGCTTCATTTCCGGGAAGAAGGAGCCCCAGGAAACCCGCCCACCCCGCACGCGCTACGCCCTCACGGAAAAAGGCCAAGAGGAGTTCTGGAAGTGGGCCCTCTCCCCCGTGCCCCGCCTGCGCCTTCTCCGCTCCCACTTCCTCCCCAAGCTCTTCTTCCTTTTGAAACTGGCCCCCGAGCGCCTCCCCGAATTGCTTTCAGCCCAAAGGGAAACGCTTCTTTCCCTCAAAGCCCAGGTAGAGGAGGAGAAGCCCGCGGACAAGTTCCAGGAAATGCTCCGAAGCTTCCGCCTCTCCCAGCTTGAGGCGGCTTTACAGTGGATTGCAGAGATTTCGGAAAAGGAGGGATCATGAAAAAGGCGCTTTTTGTGCTTTTGGCGACGGCCTTTGTTTTTGGAGCGGCCCAAGTCCTCGTCATGGACCAAGCGGGCCGGGAGGTTCTTGTGCCCGCGCATCCCACGCGCATCGCCAGCGCCTTCGGCGTGGCCACCGCCTACCTCTACCCCTTGATCAGCGGGGAGAGAATCGTCGCCGCTCGCTATTTGGGGATTCCCGATCACCCTCTTTCTCGCGCGGTGATGTTCCGCATTGACCCCGCGTACCTGGACAAGGCCTTGGGCGGGGAGGTCACGGCGGAGGAGCTTGTGGCCAGGAAGGTGGACCTCGTTTTCGCCGGCCTCAAGCACAAGGATTTGGCCGCGTTGCTAGAGGAAGTAGGCATTCCCACAGTCCTCATCGGCCCGGAGACGTTTGAGGCCGTAAAGGAGGCCACCCTCCTCATCGGCCAAGCCCTCGGGGAAGAGGCGAAAGCCCAAGAGCTGGTCGCGTTCTACCAAGAAATCCTGGACAGGATCAGCGCGGCTACCGCGGAGATCGCGGCCGAGGCGCGGCCAAAGGTGCTAGTGGTGGGGACAGCCCCCCTGCGCGCGGCCAGCGGGACCATGTACCAGTCGCGCATGGTGGAGCTCGCCGGCGGGATCCCCGTCACCCAGGGCCTTCCCGGCTCCTGGCAAAACGTGAACATCGAGCAGGTCCTCATTTGGAACCCGGACGTTATCATCATCGTCCCCTATAGCCCGGTGGAGCCCACCGAGCTTTTGCGGGATCCAATTTGGGCAGCGGTGGAGGCGGTTAAATCCGGCCGCGTTTACAAAATGCCCCAGCTCCTCTTCTCCTGGGACACGCCCATTCCTGAGTCGGTGCTGGGGATCCTGTGGATGGCGGAGCTTTTCCATCCCGGTCTTGTGCCCCTGGACTTGGCCGCGACGATCCGTCACTTCTACCAGGAGTTCTACCGGTGCGAGCTCTCCGCGGAAGAGCTGAGCACACTTTTTGGCCGGTAGGGCGAGCCGGCCTCGTCTTGGGCCTTTGTCTCCTCCCCCTTCCCATCCTCTTTGCCTCCCTTCTTCTGGGCCGGATGGGGCTCGGGGCTAGGGATGTATGGGCCTCCCTTTTTGGGGGCGCGGTGCCGGAGACGGTGCGGGCGTTGGTCCTGCGGGTGCGGCTCCCTCGCCTTTTGGCCGCGGCCTTAGTGGGGGCTAACCTCGCCGTCTCCGGAGCCGCCTTCCAGGGGATTTTTCGGAATCCCTTGGTGGAGTCGCGGATTTTGGGGGTGAGCGCCGGGGCGGGCTTTGGGGCAGCCTTGGCCATGGTCCTCCGCTCAGGTCCTGCCGGAATTCAGATTTTGGCCTTCGCCGGTGGGCTCCTTGCCGCGGGCTTGGCCGTAACCCTGGGCAGCGCCTTCGGCGGGGGGATCCTCGTCCTAGTGCTTTCCGGAGTCTTGGTGAGCTCCTTTTTCTCCTCCCTGGTGAGCCTCGTGAAGTACTTTGCTGACCCTTACGTGCAACTTCCCGGGATCACCTTTTGGCTCATGGGCGGGCTTTCCGCGGTGCGGTGGGCGGACATCTTGCCCTTGGCCGTGGCCAGCGCCATCGGCCTGGGAGGGCTCCTCCTTTTGCGCTGGCGCTTGAACCTCCTCACCCTGAGCGAGGCGGAAGCCCAATCCCTGGGGCTTTCAGTAAGAAGACTGCGGTTTTTGACGGTGGCCCTGGGGACCTTGCTCACCGCCGCCGCGGTCTCCGTGAGCGGGGTGGTGGGCTGGGTGGGCCTGATCGTTCCCCATGCCGCCCGGGCTCTGGTTGGCCCGGATCACCTATTTCTCATCCCTGCCTCCGCCGGCCTCGGCGCCGCCGTCCTCCTCCTTTTCGACAACATCGCCCGCACCACCCTCCCCACGGAAATCCCCCTGGATATCCTCACTGGCCTCATCGGCGTTCCCGTGTTTTTCCTCCTCTTCATGCGGCAAATAAAAAGGGGCGGAGGGTGGCGATGAGCCTTGTTGGCCGCGACATCTTCTACGCTTATAGCCCGGAGAAATACGTGCTTTCGGGCGTGTCCATCACCGTGGAAGGGGGCGAGGTTCTCTTCCTCCTTGGAGCCAACGGAAGCGGCAAAACCACGCTTTTGGAGTGCCTTTGTGGCGTGCGTTTCCCGCAGGCCGGGGAGATCAGCGTGGATGGCCTTCCCTTTTCCGTCCTTTCCGCGCGGGAGCGGGCCAAGCGCATCGCCTACGTGCCCCAGTTCCCGGAGGCCGCGTTTGCCTATACCGTGGAGGAAATGGTGCTTTTTGGCCGCGCTCCCCATGTGGGGCCGTTTGGCCGGCCCGGGAAAAAAGACCACGAAAAGGTCGAGGAGGCCTTGAGCCAAGTGGGGCTAGAGAACCTCCGGGCCCGGCCGGTGAACACGTTGAGCGGTGGCGAACGCCGCTTGGTCCTCATCGCCCGGGGGCTCGCCCAGGAAGCGCCTTATCTCCTTCTGGACGAGCCCGATGCCCATCTCGACCCGGCCAACCAGCACCGCGTCCTTTCCGTGGTGCGCGCCTTGGCTAGAAAGGGCCTGGGTGTTGTGGCCACCACCCACAACCCCAACTCCGCCCTCCTCTACGGCCAAAAGGTGATCCTCCTGCGCACCGGAAAAATTCTGGCCGAAGGGGATCCTTACCGCGTCCTCTCCCCGGAAATCCTGCGAGAGGCTTACGGAATCCCCTTCCAGCTCCTCGATGGCGCTGGCGCCAAGGCTTTTATCCCCCACGTGGAGAGGGGCTAGGGAAAATATTTGCCGATATTGGCCAAATACTCAGCAGCCTTCTCTTTGGCGTGCCTATTCCAAAATGGCCAGTTTCCAATGGGGGCCTCCAGCACTTGTTGAAGAAGGGAGACGAAAAGGGCCCGATCCTTGGCGCGCACCGCGTATTCCCTGGCGTAGGCCAAGTAATTCTCGAGGTAAGTGGGGTCGATTTCGATGGCCTTTTCGAAATAGGGTTTGGCCTGAGCGAGTTTCACCCCAAAAAGAATTCCGTAGTCGGAGAGGTTGGCCAAAAGCGCAGCGTAGGCCTGGTAGGCGGAGCCGCCCATGTAGTCTGGGGCAAGCTCCATGGCGCGCTCGTAAATGGCACGGATTTTGGGAAGAGCGAAGAACGCAGAAAACGGGTTCATTTTCCCAAGAAGCTGGCCCCAGCCGTGCCCCGCCCAAAGGAGGGCCCGGCCGTCGGAAGCCCGCGCCACGAACTCCCGGAATTTCTCGTCGGAAAGGCGCAAAGCCTCGTCTAACCCAGCAAGGCCGAGAGCGCGAAACCCGTAATCCGCGGCGTTGCGCCAGCCCAGGTCCTCCTCGGTCTCGGGCTTGAGCACCCCCCACTCGTACCAGTGCTGTGCCAGACGGATGAGGAGCTCTGTGTTCTCGGGGTCTTCGGCCAACGCCTGCTCGTAAAGGGAGATCATCTGCTCCAGCACCGCGAGCTCGTACCGTTCGGGATAAAGGCTTTCCGCCTGACGCACAAGCACGCTGGGATCAGCCCAAACGATCACCGACCAGAACAAAACCGT
>JACIWL010000029.1 GCA_014360995.1 Candidatus Bipolaricaulota bacterium
GTGGACACCGTGGCCAAAGTGGGCGAGGAGGCTGGTCGTAACGCAGCCTTGTATGGACAGGGCTTGCTTCCCAAGACCCACACCATTCTCCTCCGCCGGGGAAGAAACGTGGCCGGGCTTGTGCCCCAGGAGATCGTGCCCGGCGAGCCGGCCACCCTCTATCTCCGCGTGAGCGAGCCGTTTGCGCGGGCCAAGGTGCACGTGGCTGGAATTTACGAGAAGAATCACGTGGGTTTGCGACCCGCAGAAATGGTGGAGATCCGGCTTCCTCCGGAAGCTACCGCGGAGTTGCCTCCAAATCCGGAGGTGTGGGTAGAAGGGGAGCCGGTATGATCCGCGAGCTCACCTGCATCTCTTGCCCGATCGGTTGTAGACTGCAGGTGGAAGTTTCCGAGCGGGGAGTGGAGAAGATTGAGGGAAACCGCTGTCCCCGGGGAGAAGCTTACGCCCGGGAAGAGATAACCGATCCCAAGAGAATTTTGACCACAAGCGTGAAAGTTAGCGGCGGCGATTATCCCCTGGTCTCCGTGCGCACGGACAAACCCATTCCCAAGCGCCTCATCCCCGCGGCCATGGAAGTCCTGCGGGCTCTCTCCTTGGAGGCCCCGCTGGAAATAGGCCAGGTTCTCGTTCCAGATCTTCTCGGCACTGGCGCGCGGGTGATTGCCACCCGCACGGTGCGGCGGGTATCTCAGGAGAAAAGGATGCCGGCCTGGCCGGAGACCGCAACTCCCCGGTAGAGGAACGTGATCTGCCTGAACGCCAAAAGAAAATCGAACTCGCTCAGGGCGCTCACCCCGTCTTTGGGAACGACCACCCGGAAGCCCCGCAGGGCTGCAGAGCCCGCAGCGTGCAGCACACAGATGTTGGCCACGGTACCCACAATCACCAGTTCCTTCACCCCGTGCTCCCGCAAAAGGTCCTCGAGCTCCGTGAGGTAGAACGGATCGTACGTGGTCTTCTTCACCCGCGGCTCGCCAGGTTTTGGCGCAAGTTCCGCGACGATCTCCGCGCCCCAAGTTCCTGCCACGCAGTGCTTCGGCCAAATCCGAAACTCCGGATCATCGAGCTCGTGCCAGTCCTGGGTGTAGATCACGTGGGCTTCGGCTCTTCGCGCGCGCTCCAAGAGGGCGCGGATGGGCTCCACCGTGGCGGCCGCAGCCGGCACCCGCAGGGCTCCTTTCTCGTGCACGAAATCGTTCTGCATGTCCACCACCAACACCGCGCTCTTCATCGCGGAAAGCTCCACTTTTTCCTGCCAGGGAATCTCAGGCAATTCCATGCTCACCTCCTGGCGGAGACCAGGGCTCTCAAGCCGGGCGAGTACTCCACCGGGTAGGAGGGCGCCTCGTCCGGGCTGAGGTCAGCCAGTTCCGGGGGCAGGGAGAACAGGGCTTTGCGCACCTCCTCCCGGCGCTGGGCCAGGTCCAGGGGTGGGATGAGGCGTTTCCCCCCGGCCATGACCTGCCGAAGAAGCGGCCTTCCCTCGCTGCTCTCCTCCTGAAGGGCCACGAGGTCCCGGAAGTTTTCCCGCCGCCAAACTTGGGCCCTTCCGGGCAGGGAGATCTTTCCCGGGCTCGTCTTCATGCGTGGCCCTTTTTCGTCCTCCACGAGTTTGTAGACGCCGCCCAGCGCCGGTAGATCCCAGGACACTCCAAGCCGCGTTCCCACCCCATATCCCCAGGCTATCCCGCCCTTCTTCCGGAACTCCAGGATCCTGTACTCGTCTAGGTCGCCGGAGACGAAGATTTGGACCTCGGGGAGGCCGGCCTCATCGAGGATGCGGCGCACCTCCCGGGAAAGGCCCGCCAAATCTCCAGAATCCAGGCGCACGGCCACGATCCTCTTTCCTTTTTCCCGCATCTCCTGGGCCACGCGGGCGGCATGGAGGGCGCCCGTGAGGGGATCGTAGGTATCAATGAGAAGAACAGGACTTGGATGATCCTCGGCGAAGGCCCGAAAGGCCGAAATCTCGTCAGGGAAGGAAAGGACGTAGGAGTGGGCCATGGTGCCAACGACGGGTATTCCATAGAGCTTTCCGGCGAGGACATTGGAAGTTCCATGGAAGCCGGCAAGGAAGCTGGCCCGGGCTGCGTGTATTGAGGCCTCCATCCCATGGTCCCTTCGGGGGCTGAAGTCCACCACCACGGCCTCCGGCCCGGCGGCAAGGAGGATCCGTGCCGCTTTTGAGGCCACCAAGGTCTCGTAGTTCAGGATGTTCAGGACCAATGTCTCCAGAAGCTGGGCCTGAATGCGGGGAGCGGTGACAAGGAGAAGGGGCTCCCCGGGGAAACAGATCGTCCCCTCCTCCATGGCCCAGATCTCCCCGGTGAAGCGAAACTCTCCAAGGAAGCTCAAGAATTCTTCGTCAAAAAGCCGAAGGGAGTGGAGGTAGGCGAGGTCCTCTTCGGAGAAGGTGAAGTTCGGCAAGGCCTCAAGGAGGGGGTCCAAGCCGGCGAAGAGGAGGAAGCGGCGGTTGGGAACGGGAGAGCGCACGAAATAGGCGAAGGTGGCGGTTTGGTTCATGCCGCGGCGGAAGTAGGAGTAGGCCATGGTGAGCTCGTAGAGATCGAGAAAAAGCCCGCCGGCCATGGCCCCTGATCCTACCCGCGTCGGACTCCATTGGCCAGCCCTTGACCGCCCCATCCCCTCCCCATATAATTAGCACTCGCCCGCCGAGAGTGCTAAACTTGGTGGGCAAAGGAGGTGAGGGGCATGGCGAGGCTTCCGGCGATTTGGCGGGATCCATTCTCCATCACCGCCCGGATGAGCCGTCTCATCGACGAGCTCTTCCGCGACTTCACCGACATCGCTGACCTCGACCTCGACGTCTTCCCCGGCTTCGGCCACACCGACATCTACCTCAAGGACAAGACCCTCGTCATCGAAACCGAGCTCCCCGGCGCCCGCAAGGAGGACATTCAGGTCCGGGTGGAGGACAACCGCCTGGTGATCACCGGGGAGATCCGGCGCTATGAGGAGGTGCGCGACGAGAACTACATCCGCATGGGCCGCCGCTATGGCGCCTTCCGCCGGGTCTTCCCGCTTCCCGAGGAGGTGGAGGATAAGAGAGCCATCCGGGCCAAGTTCGAAAACGGTGTCCTCCGCGTGGAGATCCCCTTGAAGCGGGTGCCGGAGACGGAGGGCGTGTTCGAAGTGAAGATCGACTAACGCGCCTCATCCGGGCCGGCGGGGGAGGGCTTCCTCCCCCGCCCCAATCAAAAGTCTATGCTACAATTGAAGGAGCCATGATAGGCGATATTGTGAGCCTTTTGTTTTTCCTGCTTTTGCTTCAGGCCATGGTGCCGTTCGTGCAGCGGCGGATTTTGGAGTTCCGCCGCCATGCGGCCATTCGCGCCCTGGAAGTGAAACGAAAAAGCCGGGTCATCACCATGATCCACCGCCAGGAGTCCGTGAGTTTTCTGGGCTTTACCCTGGCTCGCTACATCGACATCGAGGACTCCGAGCAAGTGCTTAGGGCCATCCGCATGACCCCGCCCGATATGCCCATCGACCTCGTCCTCCATACTCCCGGAGGCCTGGTCCTGGCCGCCGAGCAGATTGCCTGTGCCCTCAAACGCCACAAAGGGAAGGTCACGGTGTTCGTCCCCCACTACGCCATGAGTGGCGGAACCCTGATCGCTTTGGCCGCCGACGAGATCGTGATGGATCCCAACGCCGTCCTGGGCCCAGTGGATCCGCAGCTTGCCACCGGCCAGGGCTACATCCCTGCTGCCTCCGTCCTCAAGGCCCTGGAGGAGCCCAATCCCAACCGCGAGGATCAAACCCTGATCCTTGGGGACATCGCCCGAAAGGCCATCCAGCAGGTGTACGAGACGGTGTACGCCCTCCTTCGGGACAAGCTCCCCGAGGAGAAGGCCCAAGAGGTGGCGCGGATGCTCTCCGAGGGCCGCTGGACCCACGACTACCCCATCACCGTGGAGGAGCTCCGGGCGATGGGGCTTCCGGTGAGCGAGGACATGCCCAAAGAGGTTTATGAGCTCATGGAGCTCTATCCGCAGGCGCCGCAGCGCCGGCCCGGGGTGGAGTTCATCCCTGTCCCCTACGCCCCACCGGCTCGCTCCCCCCGAGGAGGTGAGGCCAAATGAGGATGTGCGATGTCTGCGGGATTCGCCCTGCCACCGTGGAAGTGGAGGTCGTGGAGAGCGGAGAGCGAAAGGTCCTGCATCTTTGCGAATGGGATTACGCGCGCTTGAGCCGCGAGAGGTTCTTCTCCCCCTGGGAACTCCTTTTTGACGAGTTCTTCTTCCCCCGGCGCTGGCGGGACCGGGAGGCTTTGGACATTGGGGAGTATCTCTCCGCCAACGCCAAGGAGCTCCTCCAGCGGGCGGCGCGCCTGGCCGTGGACTACGGAAAACAGGAAATGGACACGGAACACGTCCTCTACGCGCTAACGGAGAGCGAGGTGGTGCAGGAGATCCTGAAAGAGTTCAAACTCGCCCCCGAGGATATCCGCGGCTATATCGAGCACAACGCGCCGCGGGGCACATTCAAGGCACAGAAAGGCCAGACGGTCAAGGTGGGGATGAGCCCGCGGGTGAAGGCCATTTTGGAAGGGGCCTTCCATGCGGCGCGGGAGCTTGGCCACTCCTATGTCGGCCCGGAACACCTTCTCATCGGTCTCATCGAGGAGCCCGATGGCCTGGCTGGGGACCTTCTGCGTAAATACGGCCTCAGCCCCGAAGCGGTGCGGCAAAAGGTGGTGAAGGTCGTGGGCCGCGGCGCCGAGGAAGGGAAAGTGGAGCGCCGTTCCTCCACCCCGACCCTGGACAAGTTCTCCCGGGACCTCACCGAGCTTGCTCGGCAGGGCAAGCTCGACCCGGTGATCGGTCGGGCCAAGGAGATCGAAACGGTCATCGAGATCCTCTCCCGGCGCAAGAAGAATAACCCCGTCCTCATCGGCGAGCCCGGGGTGGGGAAGACGGCCATCGTGGAGGGCCTGGCCCAGAGGATCGTGCGCGGCGAGGTCCCCGAAGTTCTGCGGGGGAAACGCCTGGTGGAGCTGAACGTGAATAGCCTCGTGGCCGGCACCAAATACCGTGGAGAATTCGAGGAGAGGGTGAAGGCCATCCTTGATGAGATCCTCGCCCACCAGGACGAGCTCATCCTCTTCATCGACGAGATCCACACCATCGTGGGCGCAGGCCAGGCCGAAGGCGGGATGGACCTCGCCAACGCGTTCAAGCCCGCCCTGGCCCGGGGCGAGCTCCACCTCATCGGCGCCACCACTCTCAACGAGTACCAAAAGTACATTGAGAAGGATGCTGCCCTGGAACGCCGCTTCCAGCCGGTTTTCATCGCCGAACCCACCGTAGAGCAGACCATCCAGATCCTGAAAGGGCTGCGGGACAGGTTTGAGGCCCACCATAAGGTGCGCATCACCGACGAGGCCATCGTGGCCGCGGCGGAGCTTTCCGACCGCTACATCACCGGCCGGTATCTTCCGGACAAAGCCATTGACCTCATCGACCAGGCTGCGGCGCGGGTGCGCATCCAGGCCACCTCCCGCCCTGCTGAGATCCAGGAGCTTGAAGCTGAGCTCCAGGAGCTGAAGCGGGAGCTCGACTACGCCACGAGCCGAAAGCTTTTCGATCGGGCCAAAGAGCTCGAGGCCAGGATCAAAGAGAAGGAAAAGGAGCTGGAGGAGGCCACAGCCCGCTGGAAGAAGACGGTGGCCTCGGAGGTGCCGGAGGTGCGGGCGGAGCACGTGGCGGAGATCATCTCCCGCCTCACAGGGATCCCTGTCTCCGAGCTCACTCAAGAGGAGCGCGAGCGCCTCCTCAAACTCGAAGAGAAATTGCACGAGCGGATCGTGGGTCAGGACGAGGCCGTGCGGGCGGTGGCCGCGGCCGTGCGCCGCTCCCGCGCCGGCCTAAAGGAGAAACACCGGCCCATTGCCACCTTCCTCTTCCTCGGCCCCACTGGCGTGGGGAAGACCGAGCTCGCCAAGGCCCTGGCCTGGGCGGTGTTCGGCGACGAGGAAGCCCTCATCCGCATCGACATGTCCGAGTACATGGAGCGCCATACCGTCTCCCGGCTGATCGGCGCCCCGCCTGGGTACGTAGGCTACGAGGAAGGGGGCCAGCTTACGGAGAGGGTGCGCCGCAGGCCGTACTCGGTGATCCTCCTTGACGAGATCGAAAAGGCTCACCCCGAGGTGCACAACATCCTCCTCCAGGTCTTCGACGAGGGCCGCCTCACCGACGGCAAGGGCCGCACCGTGGACTTCTCCAACACCATCATCATCGCCACCAGCAACCTCGGAAGCGAGATCATCCAGCGCAACCTCACCGCACCGCCGGGCCAGAAGCTCTCCTATGAGGAGCTCAAGGAAAAGCTCATGGAAATCTTGCGGCGCCACTTCCGGCCAGAGTTTTTGAACCGCATCGACGAGATCATCGTCTTCCACGCCCTCACCAAGGAGCAAATCAAGGACATCGTGAGGCTCCAGCTTGAGCGGGTGCGGCGCATGGCCAAGGGGCAGGGAATTGACTTGGAGTTTGACGAAAGCCTTGTGGAGCATCTGGCGGAGGTGGGGTACCGGCCGGAGTTCGGAGCGCGGGAGCTTCGGCGCAAGATCCAAAGCGAGGTGGAAAACCCGCTGGCGGAGGCCCTCCTCTCCGGCCAATTCACCCGTGGCGACCGCGTCCTTGTCCGCTACGAGGCCAAGGAAAACCGCGTTAATTTCGAAAAGGCCCCCGTGCCCGCCCCCACCGGCTCCGATGGGGGCAATCCCTCCTAGGACCGAAAACTTGGCCCCGCGCCGCGTCGGAATCGAAGTAAAGGCTTGAGCCTGAAAGATCTTGAAGGGCGATCGGATAAAATCGCGTTCCTATGCTTTATGCTCTCTTGGCACTGGCCGGGGTGGGAATAGGACTTTTGGGCTCCCTTCTTGGCATTGGTGGGGGGATCTTCATGGTCCCCCTCCTTCTTCTTTCCGGCCTTGTGGGGACGGCCCAGGAGGCCACGGGCACAAGCATTGTGGGGGTTTTGGCCACGGGGATCTCCGGATCCATTGGATATTTCCTGCGTCGCCAAATCCCCTGGCGGACCAGTTTAACCATCATCCCGGGCGCATTGGGCGGAAGTTATCTCGGGGCATTCCTTGCCGGCCGGCTCTCCTCGGGCGCCTTGGCCTTGGCCTTCGGGTTTTTTCTCCTCTATCCGGCCACGGTCCTCCTTTTGGGCAAAGAGCCGAAGGAGCTAGTCAAGCGCGGGGGTCGGAAAGACCTTTCTCCCTATTTGGGGATTCTGGTGGGGGTGCTAGCTGGCACGGCAAACAGCCTCTTCGGAATTGGGGGAGGAGTGATCATGGTTCCGGCCCTTCTTTGGTTGGGGTTCCCCGTGGTGCAGGCTGTGGCGGCAAGCCTTTTTGTCATGATCCCCACCGCGGCCCTCTCCACCGCCCTCCACGCCCTGGCTGGCCGAACGCACTGGGATTTGGCCCTTCCCCTTATGGCCGGGATCTTCCTCGGCGGCCAGGCCGGCCCGGCCCTGGCCGTCCGCCTCCCCCAGCGCACCTTGAGGCGCCTTTTCTCGTTAGTTCTTTTTTATTCTGCGGCCAACATGATCCGCCGCGGGCTCGGCTATTGAATCCCCAAAACGCTAAGGACAATGCGCAGGATCAGCAAAAGCCAACCGATGCCCACAATGAGCCAGATCACCTTCCGCGCGGCGGCGATGAGGTTAAAGACCAAAAGAAGCAGGGTAATAAGCCCAAGATAACCCAAGGGCAGGACCATCTCCTCGCCAAGAGGGTGGCTTTGGGGAAGGATTAGGTTCAAAAGCCGCACCAGACCTTGGCCGAGGAGCGTGGCCGCGGACTGGACGAACGTGAGAAGCTCCTGCCAAGTGGACCCGCTTTCGCCAGGACCTGCCTGTGCCAAAAAGCCCATATTTCCCCCAGCTCAAGGTTACCTTAGCGAAAAAAAGAAAAAGGCGCCGCACGGGCGGCGCCGAGGGGACAAGGGTTTCCCTAGTCTTTGTCCTCCGCCTCTTCCACGGCGTCCTCGATCTTTTCCAGGAGGTCGGAGACCCGCTCAAACGCGGACTCCAGCTCCTCCCGAACCATTGCCAGTTCGGAAAGGAGCGGCTTGATCTTGTCGATAAGCTCCTTCTTCGTCACGTAGGCCATGGACCACCTCCTGACCGAATTTTAAACGATGCGGTCGAGGATGAGAGGGGCAGGGGGCGGAGGGACGGGGCCGATTTCGAAGGCGGACGCCACCGTTTTTTGGGCCTCAAGGAGGCGTTCCTTCCGGCCCACGTGGAGGCGGGCCAAAGGCTGCCCTTTTTCCACCGGAGTTCCCACTTTGGCCAAAAGTTCCACGCCCGCGGCGGGATCCACCTTCTGCCCCTTCACTTCCCGGCCCGCCCCCAAAAGCCCGCAAGCAACGCCAATGGCCCGGGCCCGAACGGCCTCTACATACCCAGCCTTAGGGGCTAACACCTCCACCACTTGGGAGGCTTTGGGTAGTCGCTCTGGCTCCTCCACAGCTCGCACGTCTCCGCCTTGAGCCGCCACAAGGTCCCGGAACTTGGCAAACGCCTTCCCTGTGTCCAAAAGCCGGGAAAGGGAGCGTTTCCCTTCTTCCGGGGAAGAGGCCTCGCCGGCCAAAACAAGAAGCTCCGCCCCCAAGGCCAAGACCACCTCGCGCAGATCCGCTGGGCCCTCGCCCCGTAAAACCTCGATGGCCTGGCGCACCTCCAGGGCGTTCCCCGCCATCCGCCCTAACGGCTGATCCATGGCCGTGACCAGGGCCGCGAATTTCTTTCCCGTGCGGTTTCCCACCCGCACTAGAATCTCGGCAAGCTTTCGCGCCTCGGGGAAAGTGCGCATGAAGGCCCCTTCGCCGCATTTCACATCAAGCACGATGACGTCGGCCCCGCCCGCGATCTTTTTGGAAAGAACAGAGGCGGCGATGAGGGGCAATGAGGGCACCGTACCCGTCACATCCCGCAGCTCATAGATCAAGCGGTCGGCGGGAACGAGCTCCGCGGTGTGGTCGGCGATGACCGCCCCGATCCTTTTGGCCTGCTCCACGATCTCCCGGAGGGAGAGCTCTGTACGCACGCCGGGGATGGATTCGAACTTGTCGATGGTCCCGCCCGTGTGGCCGAGGGCCCTTCCGGAGAGCTTGGCCATCACAAGCCCGGCCGCGGCCATGAGGGGGACGAGGACCAAAGTAACCGTATCGCCCACCCCGCCGGTGGAGTGCTTGTCCACCTTGATCCCGGGGATGGCCGAAAGATCCAAGCGCTCGCCGCTTTCCACCATGGCCACGGTGAGGGCCACGGTCTCCGCCTCGCTCATCCCTCGGAAATACACGGCCATGAGGAACGCCGCCATCTGGTAATCGGGGATCTTTCCGGCCACGTACCCCTGCACCAGCCAGCGAATTTCTTCCGGGGTGAGCTCCCCACCGTCCCTTTTCTTTTCGATCAGATCTACCGCCCGCATTTTTTCGATTTTAGCAGGTTACTATGAGGCCCTCACCTTGGGATAACATCGGGATCGATGGAGCGGCTCATCGGCGTGGACATTGGTGGGACCCGCACCCGGGTGGGCGCGGTGTGGGAGGGGCAAATCCTGGCCCGCCGGACCTTTCCCACGCGGGGTCTCGTAGAGGTCAAGGAGGCCGTTGCCGAGGTGCTGCGGGAGGTGGGTTGGGAAAGACCGGATGCCATAGGAGTTGGGGCGCCAGCTCCCATGGACATGCGCCAGGGCCTGATCCTCAACGCCCCGAACCTCCCTCACTGGAACGGGGTGAACGTGGTGGATGGTCTCAAAGAGGCCTTTCACTGCCCGGTTTTCTTGGGAAACGACGCGAACTGCGCCGCGGTGGGCGAGCTTGTGTATGGATGGAAAGCCAAAGATTTCCTTTATGTAACCTGGTCCACGGGGATTGGCGGGGGGGTTGTGAGCGGCGGCCGGGTGATATGGGGGGTGACGGGCCAGGCCGGGGAGATTGGTCACATACCTCTCCGGCCGGAGGGGCCGCGTTGCCGGTGCGGGAAGAAAGGGTGTTTAGAGGCCATCGCCGGTGGGGCGGCCCTGAGCGACCGCGCCCTGGAGCGCCTGGGAGAAAGGCTTTCCGCGGCGGAATTGGTGGAGCAGGCGCGCAAGGGAAAGCCTATCCCATTGGCCCTGATCGATGAAGCGTGCCAGGCCATGGGCCAGGCCTTGGCCATCGTCGCCGAGCTGTTGGAGCCGGAGATGATCATCTTCGGCGGCGGCCTCACCAACTCCTGGGATTTCCTTGGGCCAAAAGTGGTGGAAGCCATGCGCGCGATGAGCCGGCTCCGTCCCCGGGTGGAGCTAACGAGGCTTGGGGACGACGTGGGCCTTTTGGGCGCGGCAGCCCTCCCCTTCCACTTCCCCGAGCTCTAAAAGCTCAGGCGCACCTCCAAAACGGCCTGAAAGTTGCCCCCTGGGGAGCGGGAAAAGAAGGCCGAACTAGCTAAATTCCCTTCGGAAACCATAGCCTTGGCCCAGATTTGGCCGGAACTGGCCAAGAAAATTTGGAAATCTGCTTTTTCCCAATTCCAGCGCAAGGTGTGGAACTGTGTGGGGCTCGGAAAGATTTGGAGCCCTGAGCTTCCGGTGCGCATGCCTTCTTCGTGGGACACGGTCAAAAAAATTGTGGAACCGAAGTTTATGGCCACAGAGCCCAGGGAAAAAGCTAGGCTTGGTCGCCAAGGCGAGGGTCCGTCGAGATTGAGTTCTGCGGAGAGTTTGCCCTTTTCCAAGCGGATGGCGCTCCACGCCACAAGGATTGGCGAGGGAGCAATGTTTACCCCGACCCACCCCCCTTTCATCCCCGCGTGAAAAGTCGTGTTTATCCCCAAGAAGGATGCGCTCCCTTTGGCCGAGCCAGTGAAGAAAAGGTCAACGCGGCCACTCCCAAGGAGGAAAAGTTCCGGGGAAATGGTGAGCTGATCAAGATTCCAGGTGAGTTTCAGGTTCGCCCGGCGAAAAGTCGGGGGAAAGGGGGTACCCTCGGCGTACACCGCGAGGGTCCATGCCTCCCAATCCCAGGTTTCGACTAGCCAAAGGGTGCTCGCGGGAACTGGCCCCTCCAGGCGAAAGCCCAGCTCCCCTCCTTGGGCCAAAAAAGAAAGGAGGAGCAAAAAGATCATGGCGCCTCCAGGGCCTTGGCCACGGCGGCCACGGCTCGCTTCACCGCCGGAGTCCTAAACGGCGCGGTGGCGCCATCAAGCTGCACGATGAGGCCACCCTGATACTCCGAGATCGAAAGAAAGAAATGCTGCGAAAAACCTTGATCGCTGGAAAAAACGCGGAGCAAGGCCCCTTTCCCCGCAGGAGAGAGAAAAACCTCCTTTACCACAAATGCTCCCCCCTCCCAACTCTCCTTTAAACCGGTCAGGGCGATGACCCTTTCCGGGCTAAACGGCACTGCCACCTTGGCGTGGGGCATGGGGCCCTCGGCGATCCGCTCAACTTTACCGGGCCGCGCGGCCCTCGCCACCAGCCGCCAGATGGAAAAGCCCCGGGACCTCCACTTTTTCTCGTACCGCGTTTTCGGCCCATCCTCCAGGAGGGGCTCCGGGCCTTCCACACAAAGCCCGGCGCGGATTAAATGCCCTTTTGCCTCCTCAGCGTACCAGAAAGCATCGGTAACAAGGTGGAACTCGCCCAAGGGGGCGAGAACTGCCGCCAGGGCCTGGGCGAAGTGCTCTTCCACGAGGCGGCGCCCGGCGTGGCGGCTTTTCGGCCACGGGCAGGGAAAATTTACATATACCCGGTGTACGCTTTGGTCCCCGAAAAGCTCGCGCAACGCGAATTTTCCGTCTAAAAGGGCAAACCGGACGTTAGTGAGACCGGCTTGGGCCAGCTTCTTCCCCGTTTTTACAATGCAGGTGAGGCTTGTCTCAAATCCCACCCA
>JACIWL010000003.1 GCA_014360995.1 Candidatus Bipolaricaulota bacterium
CAGGCTCTTCGCCTTTCTTTAGCCGGTTGGGGAAACGAATTCGCTGTGGTCCTCAAGGACACGACGCTGGCGTACGCCATTGGCGTGGTGGAGGTGATGCGCCAAGCCCGCTACATCGGAAGCCGGGAGTTCCCCCTCACTTTGCCGGCCTACGTTCTCGTGGCTTTTCTCTTCCTTGTTGTCACCTACACCGGCCTTTTCCTTATTGGAAACGCAGAGAAAAAGTTGCGCATTCCGGGGTTAGAGGCGCGAAGGTAACATGCTTCTGCGAGTAGAGGATTTGCACAAGCGCTACGGAAAAGAGGAGGTCCTAAAAGGGGTCTCTTTCTCCCTGGACAAAGGGGAGACGAAGGTGATCATTGGCCCATCTGGGACGGGAAAATCCACGCTCCTTCGGTGTATAAATCGCCTCACCGAGCCCGATCGCGGCCGCATTTGGCTGGAGGACGTGGAGATCACCTCGCCCAAGGTGAACATCAACCGCATTCGCGCTCAAATCGGCTTTGTCTTCCAGGACTTCAACCTTTTCACCCACCTAACCGCCTTGGACAACGTGCGGCTTGGGCTTATCCGCGTCAAAAGGATGAGCAAAAAGGAGGCGACGGCCCGGGCCATGGAGGAGCTGGCCCGGGTGGGACTGGCGGACAAGGCCAACGCCTATCCGGCGGAGCTTTCCGGAGGCCAACAGCAGCGCGTCTCCATCGCCAGGGCCTTGGCCATGGAACCTAAACTCATCCTCTTCGATGAGCCCACCAGCGCCCTCGATCCGGAACTGATCGGGGAGGTCCTCGCGGTCATGGAGGATTTGGCCCAAAGCGGGATGACCATGCTGGTGGTGACCCACGAGATGGGCTTTGCCCGCACCGTAGCGGACGAGATCATTTTCATGGAGAAGGGCGTGATTGTGGAGCAGGGCCCGCCCGAGCAGCTTTTCCGCAATCCAAAGCACCCGCGCACCGCGGAGTTCCTGCGGCGCATAACGGACCTTTACGGAGGGGAAAGGTGAACCTCGTTTTCTCCTGGGACTGGCTTCCAAGGCTTTCCCAGGGGCTTCTTCTTACCCTGGAGCTTACGGCCTTGTCCATGGCCCTCGGGGCCGTTCTGGGCCTGGTTTTAGCTGTCCTTCGCGTTTACGGCCGCGGCCCCCTTTACCCGGCCTATCTTTTGGCCTCTGGATATGTGCACTTATTTCGGGGTACCCCCCTTTTAGTACAGCTTATGACCATTTACTTTGGCCTTCCCACGGTGGGGGTGCGTTTTTCTCCCTTTGTGGCGGGGATTTTGGCGTTGACCCTGAACACCGCCGCGTACCAGGCCGAATATTTTCGCGGGGCCATTCAATCCGTGCGGGCTGGCCAGATGCAGGCCGCCTTGGCCCTGGGCCTCTCTCGGCTTCAGGCCATCCGCTACGTGGTCCTTCCCCAGGCCCTGCGGCTCGTGATCCCGCCTTGGTCTAACGAGCTCATTTACATGGTGAAAGGATCAGCTGTGGTTTATCTGATCGGGGTGGCAGAGCTCATGGGCCAGGCCAAGACCATCGCCGCCCGCACGTTCAGAAACTTCGAGGTATATATCGTTGTGGCCCTCTTCTACTTGGCCTTGATCTTTGTCCTAACCCTTCTTCTGCGGTGGGCGGAGCGCCGGACCCACGTTCCGGGTCTGGGAATGCCCGGCCGAGTTTAATTCCCGGTTTTCTTAGGGCGGGGAAACGCTCCCCCTTGACAAATGTTTTCTCTCATCGTATTTCATCTTCGTGCTGCGCGGGCAAGTTATTCTCCTTCGTCCGCTTGGCCCGGCTAACGCCCCGGCCGGGGCGTAACCTTATCTCCCTTGTAGCGTAGGCCACGTCCGTTAGGTCCTCTTTTTTCTTGTGTCCCAAAAAGGAGGGTAGTGTGAAGCGGGAATTTTTGGCTTTGGAAGTGACGAGCGTTGTGCTTGGGGCGTGCCGGGAGTTCCTGGCTAAAGAGGGGTTCGTTGAGCTTTTGCCGGTGATACTGGCGCCGGTTACGGATCCCCTGCGCACCACCCCGGAATGGGCCACCATCTCCGCCTACGGCCGTTCCTGGTATCTCACCCGCAGCATGATCTTTCATAAGCAGGCAGCGGTGCGCGTTCATCCCAAAATCTTCTGCTTTTCTCCGAACGTGAGGCTCGAGCCTGCGGAGCGGGCCAAAACCGGACGACATCTTTTCGAATTCGTCCAGTTGGACTTGGAGGTGCGGGGAGCCTCCCGGGAAGAAGTCATGGACCTGGGGGAGAGGCTTCTCCTCCACGTTTTAGGTGAGGTGCGACGGGAGTGCGGGAAGGATTTGCGGGTTTGGGGGAGGGAAGTTCCCGAGTATTCCCGGCCTTTTCCCCGCGTGAGTTGGCATGAGGCGCGGGAGGAGTTCGGGGAGGACTTCGAAGTCGAGCTTTCCCGCAAGCATAAAGAACCTGTTTGGCTTGTAGACTTCCCCATTGATCAGCGGGAGTTCTACGACCGGGAGGATCCAGAGCGGCCGGGGATCTTGCGGGACATGGACCTCCTCTACCCCGAAGGCTACGGCGAGGCCCTCTCCGGCGGGGAGCGGGAGTACCAGCCGGAGAGAATCAAAGCCCGCATCCTAAGACAAGGCCTCTCCTTGGACGCCTTCCGCCCCCTTTTGGCCTTGGCCGAAGATGGACTACATCCTTCCGCAGGGTTTGGGATTGGGGTGGAGAGGCTTGTTCGTTTTCTGTGCGGCTTTTCCCACGTGGGCGAGGTGCGCCTCTTTCCCCGCATTCCCGGGGAGGACGCCCTCCTTTAGCTTTTTTCCTCGATGAGCCCCCCGAGGCTTTTCTCGGGGGGCTTTTTTCTTTTCAGGTCCAGAGGGCGGCGATGGTCTCGATGAGGATCTTGGCCGCGCACACCGCGGAGACCCCGGAGGGGTCCCAGACGGGGGCGAGCTCTACCAGGTCCATCCCGATTACCCGGAAGCGCCGCAGCGCTTGGAGAACCTCAAGAAAATCCATCCAGGAAAGTCCGCCCGGTTCGGGGTTGGTCACGCCTGGGCAAAGGCTGGGATCGAGGGCATCGAGGTCGACGCTGAGCCAAAGGGAAAGGTCCGGGCGCAATTTCTCTGGGAAATCTTGAAGGGTGGCGAAAAATGGCTCCTCTAAATCTGGGCCGAAGAAGGAGCGGGCGCCCACGATGACGAGGTTCTCCACGATCTCGCTTGTGCGGCGCAGGGCCGTAGCGTGGCACACTTTAAGCCCTAGATACTCTTCCCGTAGATCAGAATGGGCATCGAGGGCAAGAACTTGAAGAGGCCCGAATTTACGGGCGGCTCGCACCGCGGGGATCACCACCGTGTGCTCCCCGCCCAACACGATGGGGATCTTCCCATCCCTCAAAATCCTCTCCACCTCCGCCTCTTCTTCCGAAAGGATTTCCTCGATGGATTGGTACGGGTCGAGATCCCCAAGGTCGGCAATTTTTGCGTCCCGCACGTCCTTGCGGAAGTGATGGGAAAAAAATTCCACGGAGTCAGAGGCGGAGCGGATGGCGTTTGGCCCTTGGGCCTGGCCTCCCCGCCAGCTCGTTGTGCGCTCCAGAGGAACCCCGAGGATCACCACCCGGGCCTCCGGATAAGAAAGGCTCGTGCCGAGGAAGCTCAGGCGCTGGGTCATGGGGAAAGGAGCGCTTCCACAAAGGGCGGGATGACCTGTGCTGCCTGGAAGATCGCGGGCGTGAAATAGCGCGTGGAAAGCCGGCGCGCGGAAAACCTCCGCTCTAATTCCTCTTGGCTAGGCAGAGAAACAGCGCTAGCCAAAACGTAACTCCACATCCCGGTGGGGTAGAGGGGGACGAAACCAAGGTAGGGGACGACGACAGGAAAAATGGTGCGCAGGGCTTGGACCACGCCCTGAAGCTCGCTTGGCCAAAGTAGCGGGCTTCCCGCCTGAAGGGAGAGGATCCCATCCTTTCGCAACGCCTCGTGGCAAGCTCGGAAAAACGGGGACTCAAAGAGAGCTGCGCCAGGGCCAATGGGATCAGTGGAATCCACGATGATCACGTCGAACTCTCCAGGATGCGCGGGCAGGAATTTTTCGCCCGGGGCAATGATTATTTCCACGCGGGGATCTTGGAAGGATCCCTGATGCACGGAGGGCAACCATTCTTTAGACACTTCCACGACAGCTTCATCGATTTCTACAAGGACCGCGTTTTTCACAGGGTGGCGGAGGACTTCGCGCAGGGCACCGCCGTCGCCTCCGCCCACCACAAGGACGCGCTCGGGGGAGGGGTGGCAAAGGAGCGCTGGATGCACCAGCATTTCATGATAAAAAAACTCGTCGCGCTCGGAGAGCATGAACTTTCCGTCCAGGGTCAGGACCCGGCCGTGGGACTCCGTTTCCGCCAGGTCCAGAGCCTGGTACGGTGTTCTCCGGCGGACGAGCCACTTTTTGACGCCAAGGCAGAACCAAACGCCCGGCGCTTGTTCCTCACATACCCAGTCTTCTCCCGGTCGTCTTCCGCCGGTCATAGTTGTATTCCGCGCTTTATCTCGATGAGGTGGGTGCGCTGGGGGCGGAAGAGCTCGCGGAAGACCTCGAACGCCGCCTCCGGCACCACCTTTTCCCCGCAGGTGAACACGTCCAGGGCCACATATCCGTGCTCAGGCCAGGTGTGCAAAGAGATGTGAGATTCGGCGATGACCGCTACCCCAGAAACACCGTGGGGGTTAAAGGTGTGGACGTGCACATCGATGAGGGTAGCGCCGGCCCGGCGCACAGCCTCCAGCAAGGCCTTCCTGATCCCTTCCGGATTGTTTAGGTTTTCCTGACAACCCCACAGCTCCACCACCAGGTGCCTCCCGAGCTCCCGCATTTTTCACCTCCTCCCCGGGCAAGTTTTGGCCAAAAAACAACCCATTTGGGTTTTGGCCCAAACGGGTCTGACCACCCGAGCTCTCTCGGGTCACGCCGGATTTTACGGGAGGAGCACCTTTGGGGCTAGTTTCAAAAATTCAGGGGACGGGAAGGGTCGTAGGCTGGTCCAGCCATGCAGAAAGCCTTTTTTCCTCACGGGCTTTCCACGTCCCTTTGTGATAGACGTAACTCACAAGGAGAGGAAAAACCAACGTAGCCTCGGCCCAAACCATCTCGGAGAAGCCCTGGGCCACCTTGCCCCAGGAGCTTGCCTCTTTGAGGGTGGAGCCGGAAAGGCCGCCGTCGCGTACATCAGCGGTGGTGATCTGGATCGCGTACTTGTGCATGGGCACTGAAAATCCCAAGACATCCGCGGCCACCGTCACATCTTGGGCGAAGTTCTTGGGCACGCCTCCGCCGACCATCACAAGCCCGGTTTCCTTGGACTTGATTTTTATCTTTGTGAGCTCCAGAAAATCCTTGACAGAATCGATCGCCACGTGCTTTTCGGGCCGCCGCCACTGGTGGAGGACGAGCCCAAACCCGGCGCTGCAGTCGGAAAAAGCGGGGATGAAAATGGGGATGGCCTTCTCGTACGCCACCCGCACGATGGAATCTTCGCCAAGCCCACGCTCCACAAGGTACCGGCCCATCTCCCGCACGAACTCGCGGGAGGAGTAAACCCCGGGCGAAAGGCCATCGGCGATTTCCGCCACCGTATGATCGCAAATCCGGAGCTCATCCTCGTCAATGAAGGTGTCGTAAATCCGGTCAATGTGGAGTTCGCGAAGCTCATTGTCGTCCACATCGGGGCTGCCAATGTAGTGCTTAAAACCGAGGGCCTCGAAGAAATCCTGATCTACGATGTTTGCCCCCGTTGCCACCACCACGTCCACCATGTTGTAGCGTAGAAGATCGACGATACACAGTTTCAGCCCCGCGTTTATAAGTGAGCCCGCAAGACAAAGGATGATCGTGCAGTCTTGGTCAGCGAGCATGCGATCGTAGATCTTCGCGGCCCGGGCGAGGTTGCGGGCTTGATAGGACATGTGGGCCATGGCCTCCACGATGGGCACGGCATCAAAACTTTTTGGGTCAATGTGCCGGATGGGCTCGCGCAAAAAATCCTGCTTTCTGCGCATCTTTTCTCCCTAAAAGAGGAAGACGGCGGCGGCGATGACCGTGGTGTAGCCTTTATTGTCCACGATCGCCGACTGGGTCACGTTCATGGTGCGCACGATTTTTCCACTGATCCGCCAGATCTCTTTTTTCTCGTCCCACACAAGCTCGTCGTCGAACTCGATACCTAGGGTTGAAGCGAGCATGGACGCCGCCAGATCCTCGGCCTTGTCCCCGGCCTGCTTTTCGTTCTCCCCAAAGGCGTGGTACTCGGAAAGGTAACCGTAGGCGTTGGGATCAGCGGGGATGGCGCAGCCGATGGAGGCGGCGATGAGCCGGTGCGGCTCATTGGAGGAGCAACGGGCAAACACACAGAATGCGATCTGCCCAGGTTTTATCTCTTTTAGGCCCTCGGAGCGGGGAATGATCTTGCAGCCCGGGGGCAAAATGCTGGAGACGTGCACGAGGTTCAATTTTTCTATCCCCGCATCTCGCAGGGCTAGCTCAAAAGAGCGCAGCTCGTCCCGATGCCGCCCCACTCCCCGGGTGAAGAACACCTTGCGGGGGACCAAAGGCCAGGGAAGGGCCACCGGAGCTTCCGCGACCGCCGGCGCCGGCTTCGTTTTGCGTGGCATAGCCAAGACAATTATAGCGGCCTAGGTCAAGTGGTGGCCGCCTCCTCGTCGGTGAAAATGTCCCCGCTGTAGCGGACGTTTTCCGCTTTCCCTTCCTCCACAAGCTCGATGCGGATAAGGGCGGAGCGATACCAAGGCTCAAATTTCCCGGGAACGCGCTTCACCGGAAGATGGGGCCAGGCCCGCATGGTCTCGATATACGGCCAGTTCACATACTCATGGAAGTTTGGGAAAAGGTCGGTTATGACCGCCCCAGCTTCCAAAAGGGCAAGCTCGATCTTTTGCCACTTGCGCAACGAGGCCTCCAGACGCGTGAGCCCCAGGTAACCAGCGCATCCCGGGCCTCGCAAGGCGGAGATCCCCCGCTGGGCGAAGGCGAGGTATCCCCGGAAGCTTTCGGTGGGATCGCACACAAAAGTGTCGAAGCGCTTAAGAAGCTCAGAGGGCAAAGGTTCACGGAGGTCGTGGTGATAAACCTCCAAGTTGAGGTTTTCCCCGCGGGCCGCGTCCTCAAGGAACTGGATGATCCTTTGATCCACGTCCAGGGCCACCACCCGGCGGGGGAGGCGGGTGAGGGCGGCGGCGAGGGAGACGAGGTCATCGTCCCCCAAAACGAGGATTTCCTTTCCCACAAGGTCACCGCGGGCATAAAGGAGGGCGATGCGAGCCACCGTGGTTTCCTCGGTGACATAGCCTTGATCGAATTCCTGGGAGGCCTCCGGCCGATCCTTTGCAAGCTCATGGAATTTTTGGGAAAGCTTGTGGAAAGGGGAGAGCTCTAGGCCGCGGCCGCGGCACCTGGGGCAGCGGAACTCCTGAGCCGCTCCGATCCCAAGCTGCACTGCCAAATCCCTTCCCGTCTCGGTGACGATCACCCGCCCATTTTTGAACTCCACCCAGCCCTGCTCGGCCAGGGCCTCAAGAACCTCGCATGTTCCTAGAACCGGGATTTCCGCAAGATCCACGATCCGCCAAATATCCGCGGAGGCAAGGGCCGCGGAGAAGACGCGGACCACATCCCGCTCGGTGAGGGGGATCCCATGCTTTTCTTCCACCCGTTTAGCGATCTTTCGTAGCTCCAACTTTCACCTCCGGCCCACAACTATAAGCTCATCCTTAGGGAACGCCGAAAGAACGCGTGCCCCATCTTCGCTAACCACCACCAGGTCCTCAATGCGGATTCCGAATTTCCCAGGGAAATAGACGCCAGGCTCGACCGTGACCACGTTTCCTAAAACGAGGATGTCCTCGGAGGTCGCGGAAAGGCGGGGTCCCTCGTGCACCTCCAGCCCAACCCCGTGGCCCAGACCGTGGCCAAAATGCTCTCCAAGGCCGGCCTCTTCCAGGATCTTTCGGGCTTTTGCGTCTACGTCCTTCCCCGAAACTCCGGCCTTGATGGCCTGAATACCGGCCTCGTTTGCCCGCAAAACGAGTTTATAGGCCTCCTTTGCCTCTTTATCCGGCTCCCCCAAGGCCACCGTGCGGGTGAGGTCAGCGCAATACCCATCTACTCGGGCTCCGATATCGAAGAGGACGATTTCCCCCTTTTTCAGGAGGTACTCGCCGGCGCGGTGGTGGGGCATGGCGCTTTGCGGCCCGGCGGCCACGATGAGGTCAAAGGCCACGTCATCCGCGCCCTCTTTTCGGTACCAAAACTCCAGCTCCAAGGCCACTTCTCGCTCCCTCATCCCCGGCTTAATCTTCCCCAGAATCCACTGAAGCCCAGCCTCCGTTAGCTCCACCGCCTCTTTTATCTTTTCGATCTCCTCCTCCGACTTGACCCGGCGCAGCTCCTCCACCGGAGCTCCGATGGGAACAAACTCCAAACCCTCCCCAGCCTTTTTGAGCTCCTCGAAAAGGTAGAGGGTGGTACGGGTGCTTCCGATCCCTACGCGCTTTACCCCAAGTTCCCGCAGGCGCATGATCACCTGGGGTATCCACCGGCCGCGCACCTCCAAGACCTCCAAATCCACCTGGTTTTTGGCCTGCTCCGTGTACCGCGGATCCGTGAGGAAAAGGGTTTCCTCAGCGACGATGAGGATCCCAAAGGTCCCGGTGAAGCCCGTGAGGTACCGGAGGTTGGGCTGCTCCGAGCCCTCCACGTTCACCAAAAGAAACGCGTCCACCCCTTGGGCCCGCACCTTTTCCCACAGTTTCTCCCGGCGCTCGCGATATTCGCTCATGGTTTGATCATTGTAAACCGTAAGGCCTTTGGATGCAGAGTTCTTCCATCTCCGGTACACTCGGGCTGTGACGCTTGTGGAGCTTCTGCGGGCAGCAGAGGGGGTTTGGGCCCAGTGGGAAGAAGTCTCCCAGGGGGTGGAGGACTTAGAGGAACTGGAAGCCGCGCGGGTGCGAATTCTCGGGCGCAAAGGGAGCTTGACCCAACTCTTTTCCGCTCTGAGGGATCTATCCCCAGCGGAGCGGGCGGAGGCGGGGAAGATCCTCAACGACCTCAAGGAGCGTATCGAAAGTTCCCTTGTTGTCAAAAGGGAGGCCCTGGCCAAAAGGACTAGGGAGGGAAGGCTCGCCCGTGAACGGTATGACTTCTCTTTGCCCGGCAAATGGCGCCCTTTGGGCAAGCTTCATCCCCTCACTCAGGTTCGCTTGGAAATCGAGGAGATCTTCCTGCGCTTGGGCTTCGATGTAGCCAGTGGTCCGGAGACAGAAACGGAATACTACAATTTCGAGGCCCTGAACATCGGTCCAGATCATCCGGCCCGGGACGAGTGGGACTCTTTCTACCTCGGGGACAAAGTTCTTTTACGCACCCACACCTCACCGGTGCAGATCCGCGTCATGAAAGAACGTCAACCGCCCGTGCGCATCATTTGCCCTGGGCGTTGTTACCGCCGGGACAATCCCGATGCCACCCACTCCCCGGTCTTCCACCAAGTGGAGCTCCTTTGGGTGGAGAAGGGGCTTACCTTCGCCCATCTTAAATGGGTGATCGGGGAGTTTGTGCGCGCCTTCTTTGGGCCCGGTTACGAGATGCGTTTTTCCGCGGATTTCTTCCCGTTCACTGAACCTTCGGCCCAGGTGCACATCCGCAAAAAGGGAACGGAGAGGTGGCTGGAGATCATGGGCGCGGGCATGGTCCACCCCCGGGTTCTGGAGGAGGTGGGCTACGATCCAAAAGAAGTGACGGGCTTTGCCTTTGGGCTCGGGATCGAGCGCATGGCCATGTTGCGCTACGGGATCGAGGATATTCGCCTGTTTTGGCAAAACGACCTGCGATTTCTCTCCCAGTTCTAGCGGGGCACTTTCTCCCAACGTTTGCTCCCTTCCGAAAGGAGAACTGCCTCCAGGACTGCTTGGGCCTCTACTCCGTCTAGGAAGTTAGGCTGAGGGTTTCTTCCTTCTCTTAAGGCGCCACAGAGCTCCACCACCGCGTGGGTGAAACTGTGTTCGTAGCCGAGGATATGGCCGGTGGGCCACCAGTTCTTCGTGTAGGGGTGGACCTCCTCGGTGACGAGGATGCGGCGGAAGCCCCGCAGGTGGGGTGGGTCATCGATTGAATAGAACCAGAGCCAATTAGGGTCTTCGGCGTTCCAAAAGAGGCTTCCCCGAGAGCCATTTACCTCAAGGTGCATGAAGTTCTTGCGTCCCAAAGAAACACGGCTTGTCTCGAAGATCCCGGTTGCACCGGACTGGAAACGGGCCAAAAACGCGGCCGCATCGTCCACCGTCACTTTTCCCATCCCGTCAGAAGGGAGTGGGCGCTCGGGGATGAAGGTGGCAAGGAGGCCAGTGACCTCGGCGATCTCGCCCACGAGGAAGCGGGCAAGGTCTACGATGTGGACGGCGGTGTCGCCCAGGGCCCCGGAACCGGCCCGCTCCCGCTGAAACCGCCAGGTGAGGGGAAGACCGGGCGTAAGCCCCCAGTCCTGAAGATAAAGGGCGTGAAATTGGCGGATCTCCCCCAAAGCCCCGTCCGAAATGAGCTTCTTGGCAAGCTGAATGGCTGGGAAGAACCGGTAATTAAAGCAGATCATGTGCGGAACACCGGCCTCTTCCACAGCCCTTAGCATCCCTTTAGCCTCCTCAAGATCCCTGGCCAAAGGTTTTTCACAGAACACGGCCTTCCCTTTTCGCGCCGCAGCAAAGGTGATGGGCGCATGAAGATCGTTTGGGGTGCAGATATCCACGACGTCAATTTCCGGGTCTTGCGCCGCTTCTTCCCAATTCGTCGTATAGCGGAAAAATCCAAATTTTTCCGCAAACTTCTGCGTTTCATGTTCGTTTGTGCCGCAGGCCAGGGAAAGGACGGGAAGGGCCGGTGGGGAGAAGAAGGCCCGGGCCTGACGGTAGGCGTTGGCGTGGGCCCGGCCCATGAACTTCGTGCCGATTACCGCTACCTTTATCTCTCGCAAGGGGAGCTCCTTTCAAACGGCGCGCAACACCAGGGACGCGTTTTGGCCGCCAAAGCCGAAGGAGTTCTTCAGGGCCACCCGGACTTTCCCCGGCCGCGGCTTCCCCGGGACGTAATCCAGGTCACACTCGGGGTCGCGGTTCCGCCAGGTGACGGTGGCTGGAATGAGGCCCTCGAGGAAGGCGAAGAGGACGGCCCCGACCTCCGCCGCCCCGGCAGCGCCAAGGAGGTGCCCCATTTGGGACTTCGTGGAGCTTACGGGCACCTCGTATGCCCGCGGCCCAAAGAGCCTCTTTAACGCTGCTGTCTCGGCGCGGTCGTTGAGGGGGGTGGAGGTGCCATGGGCATTGACATAATCCACCTGCTCCGGGGTAAGGCCCGCATCGTTCAGGGCCGCTTCCATGGCCCTCAGCGCCCCTTCCCCGTCCTCCGGCGGAGCGGTGATGTGGAAGGCGTCGGAGGTCTGGCCAAAGCCGAGGACTTCGGCCAAGGCCTCCCCGCCCCGCGCGCGCAGGTGTTCCTCGCTTTCCAAAACGAGAATGGCCGCGCCCTCCCCGAGGACAAACCCGTCGCGGTCGCGGTCGAATGGGCGAGAAGCGCTTTCCGGATCGGGGTTGCGGGAGAGGGCGCCCATGCGATCAAACGCGGCAAGGACGATGGGGAGGATCACCGCCTCCGTCCCGCCGGCCAGGGCCCAGTCCACCTGGCCAGCGCGGATGAGCTGGAACGCGAGGCCAATGGCGTGGGTGCCGGCCGCGCAGGCCGTGGCCACCCCAAAGCTCGGCCCTTTTATCCCAAGCTCGATGGAAACCTCCGCCGCCGGGGCGTTGGGCATCATGAGGGGGATCAAAAACGGCGAAACACGGTCCGGCCCGCGCTCGCGAAAGGAAACGTGGTTTTCCAAAAGGACCTCCAGGGCGCCGATCCCCGTGCCCACCACCACCGCTCCCGTCCCTTGCGGCTGGAGGCGGGCGTCTTCAGCGGCGAGCTTTGCCGCCACCACCGCCATCTGGGAGGCCCGGCCCAGCCGCCGCGCCCGCCGGGGGGAAAGGAAGGCCAGGGGATCGAAACCGTCACAGGGGGCGGCGACCTTCGCCTCTATTCCCTCGAGGCCGAGCTCCGCATCCACCCGCCGGATGGCCACCCGGGCTTGGCGCAGCCCCTGAAAGAAGGCCTCTCGGCCCACCCCAAGAGGGCTCACCACCCCAAAACCCGTGACAAACACCCTACGCACTTTGGACCTCATCGGCCACGACGGTGACGCGATTTTCCCGCACGTACAGCACCCCGTTTTTCACGTGGAAAACCTTTTCCCCCTCGGGAAGCTTGGCCCTAAGGGGAGAGTTTTGGAGGAGGAAAGCGGCCGGGGCGTGGTGGGGAAGGATGCCGAACCAGCCCACTGGGCTTTTGGCAAAGACCGCCTGGACTTCGCCGGCGAACGCCGTTTTTTCACAAGAAATCACGCGCAGTTCCACAAAAAGAAATATAGCTTCTCCAGGGGCGCTGGGCTAGCGCGCCACTTGAGCCGCGCGGAAGGCGGCGAGCATAGCGTCTATGGTTTCGAGGTCCTCCTTGGGGATATGCAAGTGATTCAAGGCTGCCAAGGGCAGGCGGAGGAGGGCCTCCATGGCCCGCCAGACCCGCGGAGGCACCTCTTCCCCTGTCCCCCCGCAGTCCCGGCAAAGAAGCCCGCCCCGGTCCGCCGACCAAGCGAGCTTTTCTTTCCCGCCGCAGGAAAGGCAACCGCTCAAGACCGGTCTATAGCCCAAAATGGTAAGAAGGCGGAATTTATAAGCGCAAAGGAGGACCTCCGGCGCCCCATTCCCCTCCAAAGCCGAAAAAAAGCTCAGCGTTAGGCGAAAGGGTCGGGGGTCGGGAAGCTCCCGGGGCACCAAGTCCTTGGCCCACTGGGCCAAACTAAGCCCCGCTTCTAGCCGGGAAAGGTCTTGGCGAATTTTGGGAAAAGAGCGAAGAAGGGAGGCCTCCCGCAGGAGGTGGAGCCCGGAGCGCCGCCGGTAATAGACGATCTCCGCAAGATTCAGGAGATCCAGGGCCGCGCCCCAGGTGCGTTCCAGGCGGCGCGCGCCCTTGGCCAAAATCTCCAGTTTCCCCCGCCCCTCGGTGAGAAGGGAGACTATAAGGTCTGTTTCCGCATGATCTTGAGTTTGGAGGACGAGGCCGCGGTCGCGGACGAGCTCGGCCAAAGCTAATCGGGGGCGCCGGCGAGGATATCCAAAGAGCGGGAGGCTCCGATCCTATTGGCGCCGGCCTCCACCATGCGCACGGCTGTGGCGTAATCGCGGATCCCCCCGGCCGCCTTGACGCCGAAATTCGGCCCGACCGTGCGGCGCAAGAGGGCCACGTCCTCGGGGGTGGCCCCGCCCGGGCCGAAGCCCGTGGAGGTTTTCACGAAATCCGCGCCGGCGGCCTTGGCCAAGATCGCCCCCGCCACCTTCTCCTCGTCGGTGAGGAGGGCGCACTCCAAGATCACTTTGAGCACAATGGGCCGTGCTGCCTTCTGGGTGGCCTCGCGCACCGCCCGGATCTCCCCAAGCACATAGGCGTAATCTCCGCTTTTTAGGGCCGGAACGTGGATCACCATGTCCACCTCGTCTGCCCCTTCCTCCACGCTCAAGCGGGCCTCCAGCGCCTTCACCTCCGGACGATGCTGCCCGTGGGGGAAACCCACGACCGTACAGACCTTAACCCCGCTATCCCGGAGGATTTGCCGGGCCAGGCCCACAAAAGTTGGGGGGATACAGACGGCATAAAATTTGTTTTTGATTGCTTCCTGGCAGAGCTTTTCCACTCGTGCGCGATCCACATCGGGCCCCAACGCGGTGTGATCAATAATGCGCGCCAGTTCGCTCTTTCGCATCTTCCCTCCCTAAAGCTTCCAGGTCCGGCTCCAGGTGCAGGAGCGAAGCAGCCTATCCCAGTTTATCTCCACCCCTAGGCCTGGTTTTTGAGGAACGGGAATATGCCCGTTCCGCAGCTCGAAAGGTGGGTCAGCGATGTCCTCGCGGAAGTAGCGGCGGGTGGCGGAGATGTCATGAGGGAGAGTGAAGCCGGGCAAGGTGGCCAAGTGGACGTTCAACGCCCGGCCAATGCCCGTCTCCAGCATCCCTCCGCACCAAAGGGGGATTCTTCTCTCCACGGCCAAGCGATGGATTTCCAGGGCCTCAGTGAGCCCGCCGACCCGGCCTTGCTTTACGTTGATGATCCGGCAGGCCCCGAGCTCCAAGGCCTCCCACGCCCGGTGGGCCGAATCTATGGATTCATCAAGGCAAATGGGCGTAGCCAGGGTCTGGGAAAGGCGGGCGTGCTCCAAAAGGTCATCGAATCCCAAAGGCTGCTCGAGCATAAGAAGGCCGTAACGGTCGAGCTCTCTCAGGGTGGGAAGATCCGCCAAGCTGTAGGCGGCGTTGGCATCCACGGAAAGGAGGATATCGGGGAAACGCTCGCGCACCGCCTGAACCGGCGCCAAGTCCCAACCGGGCTTTATCTTGAGCTTTATCCGCTGATAGCCCTCGCTAAGGAATTGCTCCACAGTGGCGAGAAGGGAGGCCAGATCACCTTGAATACCCACGCTCACCCCAGCCGGAACTTCTTCCCGCACTCCACCCAATACCTGAAAAAGCGGCTTTTTCTGGGCCCGGGCGAAAAGGTCCCACGCCGCCGCCTCCACCGCCGCTTTGGCCATGGGATGGCCGCGGATGGTGGAAAAGATCTTTTTCAGATCTGAAGGGTGTTCAAAAGTTTTATGGGCGCTGAGGATGGGCTTTATGTGCTCGGAGATGACATAGCGTGCGGTCTCCACCGTCTCCGCCGAATACCATGGGCCCGATCCGGCCACGCATTCTCCCCACCCCATGAGGCCATCGGCGGTAAGGCTCACCAAAAGCGCATGCTTTACCCGTTCCTCGCCGAAGCTTGTGGCGAATGGGCTAACGAGGGGGAGCTCCACCAAAAACAAGGACATGCGCTCCAGTTTTAGCACGGCCGGCTAAGCACCTCCTCAAGCTCCGCGCGCTCCAAAAGCAAGAAACTCCTCTCCCCCTGCCGGATAAGGCCGGTGATGATGTAGCCCTCCTCCAGGTATGGAGCCAAAAATTTGCGGCATTCTCCGCGCCAGGCCCGGGCGGCCTCGAGGTTCTCCCGCTTTAGGGCCTGAAGATCGCTGGGGATCTCGAAAAAGAGGTAAGGAGCATTGAGGCCAAGACGGCCTCCGGCAGGAGCCCGCTGCCCCGAAGGCAGACGCTGGGTGCGGTTAATCACCTCCACCTCCGAAAGGCAAAGCTCCGGCGATTTTTCGCCCCCTATCTTTGCCTCCACCCGCGGCGAAGCTAAGTACCACTCGCAAAGGAAGCGGTCGCTGGGAAGCCCCTGGTTCAGGGCGTCGCGCATCTCCTCCCCGAAATAATTGGGGTAGTAGCTCCGCACAACCCCGCCCAGTTTGTTCAAGTTGAAATGGGCGTTGCGGGACTCCAGGGGATCGAAGGTCCAGGTGATGAGGTCGATCCCTTGCCGAAGAACGTGTTCTCGCTGGGCCAGCTTGAGCTTCTCCCCTATTCCCTGGTTTTGGTGGCCGGGTTTTACCGCGGTCATGAGGGAGAAATGCCGGAGTTTGCGGCCCTCCCAGAGCCCCAAAACGGAAAGGGAGAAGCCCAGCATCTCCCGGCCAGGGCCAAGGCCGTCAAATGCCCCAAGGAGGAGGCCTCCGGCCTGGACGATCATATGGAGGGCGTGGTCGGGAATTATGGAGATATCTTGAAATCCCCAAACCTCCCGCTGCAGGCGCTCGCAGGCCCGATAGCCCCGAAAATCCCGGACCGGCTCGATGACCACCTCCGTGGGCATCGGGGGCGAGTATATCAGTCTCCGGTCAGACGAGCGATCTCCGCCTCGCTCTCCGTCCATTTCGGCCTCACCCGTACCTGGAGGGAAAGGAAAACTTTCTTTCCCAGCATCGCTTCCAATTCCAGCCGCGCTAGCCTCCCAATCTCCTTCAGCTTTTGCCCGCCGCTTCCGATCACGATCCCCTTTTGGGAGTCCTTGGCCACGTAGATCGTGGCGTAGATTTCGATAAGGGGCTTGTCCTCCCGCTCCCGGATCTCTTCCACCACCACCGCTGTGGAGTACGGGATTTCCTGGTAGGTGAGGTTAAAAATTTTTTCGCGGATGAGCTCGGCCACGATGAATTCCAGGGGGCGATCGGTGGGAAGGGGGAGGTCCGGAGGGAAGAGGGGCTCCCCCTCCGGAAGATGGGAAATGATCACCTGTAGCGCGCGCTCCAGGTTCGTCCCGCGCTTGGCGGAAATGGGCACTAGATCGTTGAAAATACCTAGCCGATCGTAGGCCAAAAGGGTCTCGGGAAGCTCATTCCCTTTTGCAAGATCGATCTTGTTCACTAGGAGCACTTTCGGGCAAGGAAGGGTCTGTATTCTGGGGAGAACGGTTTCGTCGTACTCGTCCACCTTGCCTGTGGGTTCCACCATGTACACAAGCTCGTCCACCCCGGCCAGGGCCCGGAAGGCCTCCTTGAGGAGGTGAGCGGAGAGTTTGTTCACCGGCTGGTGGAGACCAGGGGTGTCCACGAACACCACCTGGGCTCCCTCGGTGTTATAGATGCAGCGGATGCGGTTGCGCGTCGTTTGCGGCCGATCCGAGACGATCACTACTTTCCTTCCCATCACAGCATTGATGAACGAGGACTTCCCGACGTTGGTCTTGCCCACCACGGCCACGGTGCCCGCTTTAAACCCCATGGATCACAAGCCTCCCTTCTTTGATCTCATTGGCCACATGAGCGATGTTTTCGCTCATATCCCGGTCCTCTCCCGGTGGCGGGACGATCTCCGCAATTTTTTCGTAAAAGTCCCGGGTGGCGGAGGAAAGCTTTTCCGGGCCCTGCAAGACCACGGCCCAGCGCGCGGCCACAAGTTCCAGCGCCACTTGGTGCACGGCGTTTTCCGCGATCTTCAGGGCCTTCCAGGCGGAGGTGGCCCCCATGGAGTTATGGTCCTCCTTACCGCCGGATGTGGGGATGTTATCCACCGCCGCGGGGTGGGCCAAAACTCTGTTTTCCGCGGCCAGGGCGGCCGCTGTGTACTGCAGAAGCATGAGCCCCGAGCTTTTCCCCGCCCGGTGGGCCAAAAACGGCGGAAGCCCCCGGTCCTGGGCGTTGAGAAGGAGGTTTAGGCGGCGCTCACAGGAAAGGCCCAACACGGCCAGGGCCATTCCCAGGTCTTCTCCCGCTAGGGCCAAAACTTGGCCGTGGAAATTCCCCCCGCACAGGACCTCGCCCTCTCCCAAAACAAGGGGGTTGTCAGTAGCCGCGTTCATCTCGATGGTGAGCGTCGTCTTTAGGCGCTCCAAGGTCTCCCACACCGGGCCAAGGATCTGCGGCAAACACCGCAGGGAATAAGGGTCTTGGACATCGTCCACGAAGGTATCGGTGAGTTTGCTTTCGGCAAGGAGGGCGCGGAGCGTTTCCGCAACTTTTATCTGGCCCGGATGGGGGCGCAGGACGTGGATGCGGGGATCCAGCGGCTCGGTGCGCCCCCGCAGGGCCTGGAAAGAAAGGGCCGCCCCGCCCAACGCCGCGGAAAACGCGCGTTTTCCCAAAACCCAGGCACAAAAAAGGAGGGCCAACATCACGGAGGTGCCATTCAAAAGCGCAAGGCCTTCCTTGGGATGAAGCCCGGAAAGGGGGGTTAGGCCTGCGCGCTGGAGGGCTTCTTTCCCGGAAAGCTCCTCCCCGCGGAAGCGGGCCCGTCCTTCGCCTAAAACCACCAACGCAAGATGGGCCAAGGGCGCCAGGTCCCCGGAGGCTCCCACCGAGCCCTGGACAGGGATCACCGGATAAACCCCGCCATTCAGCATCCCCAAGAGCAATTCCACTAGTTCCGGCCGCACCCCTGAGGCCCCCTGGAGGAAGGAGTTCACCCGAAAGAGGAGGACGCCGCGCACCACGCGATCGGGAAGGGGCTCGCCCACTCCGGCGGCATGGGAGCGGACGAGGTTCAGCTGGAGCTGGGAAAGCTCTTCTTTTTCAACGCGCACGCGGGAGAGGGCGCCAAACCCCGTGTTCACCCCGTACACAGCCGTGGGCTTTTGGAGGATGGAAAGGAGGGCTTGGTGTGATGCGGCGAGCTTTTCGCGGGCGTGGGAGGAAAGACAGACTGGCTTTTCCCCAAAGATCACCTCTTCCGCAAGCTCCGCGGTCAGATGGCCATCGAGCACAAGCACACCGGACAGTATACCCAAGCCGGGTAGAATCTCGCCGTGGACCTCCTTCTTCACGGGATAGGGGAGCTTGCCACCCCGAAAGGTCGAAGTGCGCAAGGTGGGCAAGGCCAAGGGGAAATCCTCGTTCTTCGCAACGCTTATGTGGTAGTGAAAGCCGGCCGTATTGTTGCTGTGGGGGAGGGCCGTCCCCCCGCTTTTTCTGGGCCGGTTTTGGATTGCGGGGGAAGATGTGTGACTCCAGGCCTGGTGGACCCCCACACGCATGCCATTTTTGCCGGAAACAGGGTGGCGGAGTTTTTGGCCCGGGCGCGGGGAGAGAAATACACGGGAGGCGGGATTCTCAATACTGTGGCGGCGACCCGCGCCGCCTCCGAGGAGGAACTTGTGCAGCTTGCCCGCCCCAGGCTTCGGCGCATGCTCGTCCAGGGAGTGACCACCGTGGAGATAAAGTCCGGCTATGGCCTTACCCTTGCGGACGAGCTCAAGATCCTCCGGGCCATTCGAAGACTTGCGGAGGAGCTTCCCCTGACCCTCGTCCCCACCTTCATGGGCGCCCACGCCTTTCCCCCTGAACTTCCCCGGGAGGAGTACATCCGGCTCCTCATTGCGGAGATGATCCCCGCCGTGGCCGAAGAGAAGCTTGCTAAGTTTTGCGACATCTTTTGCGACCGCGGCTTTTATTCTGTGGAGGAGGCCCGCGAAATTCTTATGGTCGCGAAGAAGGCGGGGTTTGGTTTAAAAATTCACGCCGATGAGCTTGCCCATGTGGGCGCGGCGGAGCTTGCGGGAGAGCTTTTTGCCACCTCTGCGGAGCACCTTTTGCACGTTTCCGAGGAGGGGATCAGAGCACTGGCCCAGGCGGGCACGGTGGCCGTACTCCTTCCTGGAACAGCGTTCCTTTTGGACGAGCCATATCCGCCGGCGCGCAAGCTCATTGAAGCCGGGGTTCCGGTGGCCCTGGGCACCGATTTCAATCCCGGTTCTTGTCCTTTGGCCTCCCTTACCTTTGTGATGAGCTTGGCCGTTCTCAAGTTGAAAATGAGCCCGGAGGAGGTGCTCACCGCGGTGACCATCAACGCCGCCGCTTCCTTGGGCTTGGCCGGCGAGATTGGCTCCATCGAGCCTGGGAAAAAAGCGGATCTTGTGGTTTGGGATGCCGCGTCTTTTGCGGAGATCCCTTATTGGATGGGACAGAATTTGGCTTGGGTTGTGGTGCAAAACGGGCGCATCGTTTCCGCTCCTCAAGGGCAAGCGGGATGAAAAAGCTCACGATCCTAGCCTACGCCAAGCTGAATCTGTTTTTGCGGGTGACGGGTCGAAGGGAAGACGGCTACCACCTCCTGCAAAGCCTTTTTTGTGCGGTGGATTTAGCGGATGAGATCGTCCTTGAGGCCCTTCCCCGGGGGATCGAGCTTGCCGCCCCGCCGGAACTGGGGCCAGTGGAGCGGAATTTGGCGTACCGCGCGGCATGTCTCCTTTTGGAGGGAACGGAGCTTGGCGTGGGGATCACGCTCAAAAAGAAGATCCCACCGGGAGCAGGGTTGGGCGGAGGGAGCTCTGATGCCGCCGCAGTTCTTGTTGGCCTAAACACCCTCTATGGCCTTGGGAAAAGCAACGAGGAGCTCATGGCCCTTGGAGCAAAGCTTGGTGCAGACGCTCCCTTTTTCTTTGGGAAAAGCCCGGCCTGGGTGGAGGGGATCGGCGAGCGCGTTTATCCCGCAAAGATAAGCGTTCCCCCCGCCTTCCTTTTGGTGATCCCGCCCTTTTCCTGTGCCACAGAAAAGGTCTACAAGGCCTTCGATGAGCTAGGGATCCCGCTTTCGTCCCCTGGCCCCCTGCCGCGCGTTCCCCCGTTTGTGAACGACCTTTGGCCGGCGGCCGCTCATCTTTACCCAGAGCTTTCCCGTTTGCGCGCCATGTTGGAGGAGGTGCCAAGTCTTGGGGTGGGGATGAGCGGGTCTGGTTCCACCTTGTTTTTGGCTTTTTCCTCCCTAGATGAGGCGGAAAAAGCGCGGGCGGAGCTCTCTGGAAGGCTTCAGGCACGCCTCCACGTTGCGCGGCCGGTGGAGGCCGGGTACAAGATCGTGGGATGAAGATCGCCATTGACGGGCCGGCCGCAGCGGGGAAGACCACTTTGGCCAAACGCCTGGCCCAGGCCCTGGGGTTTCTCTTCGTCCCCACCGGCGCCATGTATCGCGCCGCCGCCCTGGCCTACCGCCGCGGCCTCCCCCTGGAGGAGGTGGAGATCACCGTGGGGGAGGACGGCCAAATTTTCCTAAACGGGGAGGACGTGACCCCTCTTCTTTCTAATCCTGAGCTAGACGAGCTTTCCTCGCGGCTTGCCGCCGATGCGCGGGTGCGGGCCCGCCTCGTGGACCTCCAGCGAAAAATCGCGGCAGGACGGGATGTGGTCATGGAGGGCAGAGACATCGGGACCGTTGTCTTGCCCGATGCCGAGCTCAAGATCTTCCTTTGGGCCACCCTGGAGGAGCGGGCCCGCCGTCGGCACCGGGAGCAAGGCGGTTCCTTTACGGAGGTGTTGGAAGCCATTCGGCGCAGGGACGAGCGGGACTCCACGCGCTCCTGCTCCCCCCTTCGCCCGGCCCCGGATGCGGTGGTGGTGGACACCACGGATAAAACGCCGGAGGAGGTCCTGGAGATGGTTTTGCGGCTTGTGGAGGAGAGGCGTGCACGTTTGGCTAATTGAGCGGGTGCGGGATTTCCTTTACGCGATCCTTGTGGCCTTGGCCACGCCTGTCGTGTGGGGGCTTTTTCGCCTTTCTGTGCGGGGAAAACCCTTTCCCCGGGGGATCGTGGTGGCCCCCCATCGCTCCTATTGGGATATCCCCATCCTGTGCGTGGCCTTCGGCCCGTTTCGCCGCATCGTCTTCCTTGCCCGCCACGGCCTTTTGCGTAATCCCGCATTTGCTCCCTTTGTGTGGGGCTTTGCTGTGGTCATCAACCGCGAGGACTTCGGCGTCAAGGACTTTCGCAAGTCCATGGCCGCGGCCAGGCGCGCCCGGTGGCTTGGGATCTTTCCCGAAGGAACCACGCGGCCCGGGGCCAAGCCCAAGCCCGGTGCCATCCGCTTCGCCGAGCTTTTGAACCTGCCGTTCATTCCGGTGCGGATCGTGGCCCATGGCCCATATCCCCCGCGGCCGCGCTGGCGCTTCCCCAAGGTGGAGGTGCGCATTGGTGCACCGTTCACCGTGGAGGAATTGGCCCGGGATCTTCCTCCTGACCTCCCCAAGGCCGAGCGCTATCGCCTCCTTTCCCAACGCTTGATGGACCGCATCCTGAGCCTTTGATTTGAGCGGGGCGCTTCCCACGTATAAGATTGCCCAACGTCAACCTGGGTCTTCGTACACGGGCCCGCAAGGGGAGACCAGTCGAGGTGATCGGAATGGCGGAGTGGATAAAGATGGAGGAGGCCCTCGGTGAAAACGATATTCGTCTTTTCAGCCGAGGGGATACGGTCCAAGGCCGGGTGGTTCAGGTCGCGGAAAACGAGATCCTTGTGGACATTGGGTACAAGTCCGAGGCGGTGCTTCCTAAAGAAGAACTTGCTCCCGGTCACGACAAGGTCGAGCCCGGTCAAGTTCTTGAGGTCCTCATCACCTACATCGACGAGGAGAACGGCACAGTTTACATCTCCGAGCGCCAGGCGTTCTTTGCCAAAAAATTTGCGGAGCTGGAGCAGGCTTACCGCGCGGGTGCCCCGGTCAAGGGCACAGTAGTGGCCGAGGTTTCCGGCGCGGGTTTCCAGGTGGATCTGGGTGGGATCCGCGCCTTTTTGCCTGCTTCTCATCTAGGTAAAGGGATCTCCACGAAATTCGAGCGCCTGCGCGGGAAGACCTTAGAGCTGAAGATCATCGAGTTTTCTCGGCGCACCCGGAACATTGTAGTTTCTCGCAAAGAATGGCAGAAGGACCAGGAAGAGCGCGCCAAAGACGCCCTTTTTGCCTCCCTCACCCCGGGAAAGATCATCGAGGGCACGGTAAAAAGCGTGGTGGACTTTGGGATCTTCGTGGATGTAGGTGGCCATGACGGCCTTGTGCACCGCACGGAGATCTGCTGGAAAGATATCCCCGCTCCGCCGCCGGGGAAATTCCGGCCTGGCCAGAAGATCAAGGTCATGGTCCTTGAGGCCGACCGCAAGGAGGAACGCATTTCCCTTTCCATCAAACGCCTGAGGCCCAACCCCTGGGAGGGCATCGCCCAACGCTATCCCGTGGGAGCGAAGGTCAAGGGGAAAGTCGTTTCCATCACGGATTTCGGCGCCTTTGTCGAGCTTGAGGAGGACGTGGAAGGGCTTGTCCACATTTCCGAACTTTCCTGGACGCCGGTGAAGCATCCTAAAGAGGTGGTGCAGCCCGGGCAAGAGGTGGAGGTGGTGGTGCTCGCCGTGAACGAGGCGGAGCACCGAATCAGCCTCTCCCTCCGCAAAGCTCTTCCCGATCCTTGGGAGGATGTGGAGCACCGGTACCCCAAGGGCGCCCTGGTGGAGGGGAAGGTCACGAACGTCACGGATTTCGGGGCGTTTGTGGAGCTGGAGCCGGGGATCGAGGGTCTCATCCATGTCTCCGAGCTTTCCTGGGAACGCGTGTCCCATCCCAAGGAGGTTGTCCAGCCCGGCCAAAAGGTGCGGGCCATGGTCCTCCGGGTGGATCAGCAAAACCGCCGGATCAGCCTCTCCCTTAAGGCCCTCCAGCAGGACCCCTGGGAAGAGTTTTTGGAGCAGTACTCCGTGGGCTCCGTGGTCTCCGGTCCGGTCACGCAGATAAAGGAGTTCGGGGCGTTTGTGCGCATCACCCCCGCCGTGGAGGGCCTCATCCACGTCTCGGAGATCTCTAACGAGCGAATTGGCCACCCCTCCGAGGTCTTGCGTTTGGGGCAGGAGGTCACGGCCAAGATCATCGGGATCAACGAGGCCAAGCGTCAGGTGCGCCTGTCCATCAAAAAGCTCCAGGAGGATTTTGCCCAGGCGGAGACGGAGAAGTTCATCTCCACCCAGCCGGTGCGGGAAACCATTACCCTTCGGGAGAGGCTCCGGGAACTGGGTATGGGATGAGGACCACCGCCGCGGCCCAGCGCGCGGTGTGCGCCAACGACACGGGGAATTCCTGGCCGCGCCAAAAAAGGCGCGGCCCATTTTTACTGGGGAGGATCTCGATCTCCCGAAAGGGCACCCCCCGCCCCAGGGCCTTGCAGAACGCCTCCTTTGCCGCAAACCGCACGGCCAACCTTTGCACGAAAAGATCGCCTCGGGCCTTTTGGGCGTAAGCGATTTCCGCGGCGGTGAAAAGGCGGTTCTGCCCGCGCTCCCCCCACCGCGCCAAAAACGTGCGAAAACGGGGAACGTCCACGATATCAATCCCTATGCGCATTGGACAATCCTCATCCGCTCCGCCCGGATGATGGCCTCCACCCGGGCCACCGCCTCCTCAAGGTCGTCGTTGACCACAAGGTAGTCGAATTCCGGGATGTGTTGGAGTTCCTCGCGGGCGATGCGCAGCCGTTCGGCCAACGCTTCCTCACTTTCCGTGCCGCGGCGGCGCACCCGCCGCACCAGTTCCTCCCAGCTCGGTGGAACAAGGAAGATGAGGACCACGGGGAAGCCCAGGTTGGCCGTGCGGATAGCCTTCGCCCCACGCACCTCCACATTTAAAACCACATCCAGCCCGCGCTTTAGCCGGTCTATGACCTCGCTTTTCGGCGTCCCATAGCGATGCCCTTGGTAGACGGTCCACTCCAGAAGCGCTCCTTCGGCGATGAGGCGGTCGAATTCCGCTTCGCTCACGAAGTAATAATCGCGGCCGTGTACCTCCTCGGGCCGGCGCGGCCGCGTCGTGGCGGAAACGGAGAACGTGAGCTTGGGATCCCGGGAGAGGAGGGCGGAGATCACCGAGGACTTTCCCACACCGGAGGGCCCGGCGATGACGAAGGCGATGCCTCGTTCTCCTTGGAGCGCAACGCCCTGAGGAAGGAGGTTTTTCATTCCACGTTCCGCGCCTGTTCGCGGAGGCGCTCCGCCGCAAGGCGCATCTCCAAGGCCAATTGGGCGAGTTCTGGCCCATAGGCCTTGGCGGCCAAGGTCCCGGCCTCCCGCCCGATCTCTTGGGCCAAGAACTCCAGCTCCTTTCCCACCGCGCCATCCTGGAAGAGGAGCTCTTCCAGCCGGCGGGCATGGGCCTGGAGTCGATCGAGCTCCTCCCGCACGTCGCTTCGCCCCAAAAGGAGGGCTATCTCCGCGCAAAGCCGGCCCTCGTCGACCGTCCCCAGCTCCTTTATGCGCGCCCGGAGCCTCTCCGTTGCCAGTTCTTGGTCCTTTTTAGCCAGCTCTTCCGCTTTCGCGAGAAGCCCCAAAAGGGCTTCCTTTTCGCGGAGGAGAACTTGGCGCAGGGCCTCGCCCTCGCGGGCCCGCTCGATTTGGGCCGCGCCGATGGCCTGGCTTAGCGCCTCCTCCACCGCGGGCCAAAGGGCTTCTTCATCGGGCCTGGTCTCCTGAAACACTCCCAAGGCGAGAAGGTGGGAAAGGCCCGGCTTTTCCTCCACGCACACCGCTGCGCGTAAGGCTCGCAGATCCGCAAAATACTTTTTCGCGAGCTCCACATTCAACGCTTTTCCTCCTATCTGCGGCGAAGGGGTAAGGCGGACGGTGGCCTCCACCGTCCCGCGGAAAAAAGCATGGCGCAGCTTTTCCTCCGCGCGATAAAGGAGGAGGGGGAAATCCGAAAGGCCGCGCACGCGGACCTCTAAAAATCGGCCGTTCAGTGTGCGGAGGTCCACCTCTACTTGGAACCCCTCTCCTTGCGCCCGGCCACGGCCAAAACCCGTCATGCTACGCAACTTCGCTCACCTCGCGGAAGAGGGCGGCGGCATAGCCCACGACCTGTTCCATCATCCCTGCGATTTCCCCGGAGGTGCGGTAAAGGAGGAGCTCTGAAGCGCGCAAGTTCAAAGCCTTTGCCGCAGCGAGGAACAGGGCCAAAGCCCCTACACCACAGATGGAGATGCGCCGCGCCCGCACCACCTCCAGGAACCCAGGAAGGTCCAGGTCCAAAACATAACGCAGGGCCAAAAGGTCCTTTTCCTTGGCGAGCTCGTGGGGCTCATAGTGGGTGAAGTCCGTGGAGCAAATGAGGACCACCGGTTTTTTTGCAAGCACCTGGGCCATGTTAGCTCCGGCGCTCTCCGCCTCGCGCAGGGAGAGGGGCTGGACCACTCCTGCCACAAACGGCATTTTCCCGTAAAGGTAGTGGAGGAAGGGGAGCTGGACCTCCACGGAGTGCTCCTCCAAAAAGGGGGCGTCGGTGATCTCCGCCCCGGTGGCTTCAGCTATGGCGTGGGTGAGCTCGCGGTGGATGGGCATGGGCCCGAAGGGTGTTTCCCACTCTCCTGGCGCGGCAAGGGAGATGCTCGAGCCCAGGCCAGTGTGATTTGTTCCCAAGATCACCGCGGCTTCGGGCCGGCCGATCCTCCACAAGGCCAGATACCCCGCGCCAGCCACCGTCCCGGAATAGCGGTATCCCGCATGGGGGAGGATAAGCCCTACCGGGCGCACCAAAGGCGGCCCCGGAGGCCCGAGTTCCTCTTGGCTTATTCCCAAGCACCTTGCGATTTCCCTTGCTAGCCGCGCCGGATCCGCCGGATAAAACGTGCCCGCCGCACAAGCCCACCGAAATCCCATTTCCCGCTATTGTACGCCACTTCCCCTAAAAGGCAGTATGATGGCAAGAAGCTCCTGTTGACGAAGCCAGTAATGGTGCTTCGCGATCACGGTTACCCATGGAGCCTTTTCAGACCCTCAGGGCTTCGGCCAAAGGTCCAAGCCCTTGACATATTCCCCAAGGCCTCCTTTGACCTCTTTCGGGAAGCCAGGACCCGCTACATAGATCTTCTGCACCTTGCCCCTTACCCGTTCTTTGTGGATCAGCTTACGCACTCCAGTTTCGAATCGGTGTAGATGGCTTTAAGGAGCTTTCGAGCTTTTTTCGTCTCGCCGCGGGCGTACCCGGTGAGTCTTTTGATCACATTCCAGCATTTCTCTGCACGGGCCTGGTTGTGGGCAAAAGGAAGCAAGTTTGGGTTTGGGTATTTGAGCGATGTCGCCAGCCCCCAATCCCCAGGTCCAAGTCCCCAAAAGGTACGGATAGCGGACTTGCGGTGGTAGCTGGTGAGGGCCACAGGCGGGGAGTTAGGGATTGGAGACTAGGGAATAGCGATTCCAAGGGACTTTGGTCGGCAACTTTCCACCAGTTCACTATACTAGCGCGGGTCATCGGTTCTTTCTTTGTTTTAGGGTAACACCTATTTTGAGGAATCAATGACCTTTTCGGTAACGATTTCAATGAGTCAACTCGTTGGCTTGCTTATACCTCAATATCCCTTTAGAATATTCGAATGTTGTACCTTGTGGGAAGGAGGTGATTTACGGGCAAATAGTTTTTAGCCAGACATAAAAAGTAAAGCAGACAAGGGAGGTGAAGCTGATGAAGAAGTTTTGGGTTTTACTTGTGCTTTTTGTGGGTTTTCTTGGGCTAGCACAGCAATATGGGGGTACGGTAGTCATTGCCTGGGGTACGGATGCAGTGCGCCTTGACCCGGCAGACATGACCGACAACCCCTCGGAAACGGTGCTCCGCCATATCATGGATGGCTTGGTGGAGTTTGACGAAGGGCTTAACATAAACCCGTGCCTAGCCAAATCATGGGAGATTTCTGAGGACGGCACGGTCTACACATTTTATTTGCGCGAAGGCATTAAGTTCCACGATGGAACACCATTCAACGCTGAGGCCGTGGCCTTTAACTTCAACCGCATCATCACCCAAAACCTAAGGAGGACAGCGCTGTTTCAGCCCTATATTGAGTCCGTTACTGCTGTGGACGAGTATGTAGTGGTGTTCAAGCTTTTTGCTCCCTTCGGTGCTTTCCTGCACCATCTTTCTCATGGTGCCGCTCTCATTCAGTCGCCCACTGCAGTTAAGACCTGGGGAACGGAGGTGGGCAAACATCCCGTAGGAACCGGGCCGTTCAAGTTCGTGGAGTGGGTTCCCGGTGATCACATCACTCTTGAGGCTAACACCGAATATTGGAAGGGGCGTCCCTATCTGGACCGCATTATCTTTCAAGTTGTTCCTGAAGCGGCAACGCGCGTTTTCCGAATCGAGAGCGGCGAAGCTCACGTAGCTACGCGCATTCCCCCCACAGAGGTCCCCCGACTTCAAATCAACCCCAATATCGAGGTCATGGTTCGGCAAACTCTGCGGGTGATATACATTGGCATGAACAACCAGAAGCCGCCGTTTACGGATGTGCGGGTGCGGCAGGCTGTGAACTACGCTATTGATAAGGAGCTACTCTGCCAAAGCATTCTCGGAGGCTATGCCGATCCTGCGGATTCCCCCTTGGCCCCCTTGACTTGGGGCTATTACTCCACTGGTGGGTACCCCTACGACCCGGAGAAGGCCAAGGCGCTCCTTGCCGAGGCTGGTTATCCCAATGGGTTCGAAGCAACCCTTTACACGCCGAAGGGGCGCTACCTAATGGACTATGAGACCGCTTTAGCTGTGCAGGCGATGCTGGCGGACGTGGGGATTAAAGTGCGCGTTCAGGTCATGGAGTGGGCGGCATATCTCAGCATGCTGGAGCGCCGCGAGCAGGAGATGTTCCTTTTGGGTTGGGCTCCTTCCACTGCCGACGGTGACTGGGTCTTGCGGCCTCTTCTCCACTCCGCCAACTGGTCGCCGCGCGACAACAACGCCCTTTACGCCAACCCCGAAGTGGACGCCCTCATTGAGCAAGGTATGAGGGCCATGGGGCAGGAGCGCTATGAGCTTTATAAAAAAGCACAAGAGATCATCGTACGCGATGCACCTTGGGCTTTCCTCTACGTGCTTAAAGACATCAACGTCTACAACAAGAAGCTTCACAATGTGCAATACTTGCCCATTGAAATACTTCTCGTGAAGAACGCCTGGCTTGGGTAAATGGAGACGGGCCCCGCCTCGGATGGGTGGGGCCCTTTCTTTTTTACCCTAATAGGAAATGCTGGCCTTCTTCGTGCGACGCCTTTTGATGCTGCTTTTTGTGCTTTTTTCCGTAGTCACCATGGCCTTTTTCGTCATGCGGCTGGCGCCGGGAGACCCGGCGCGGATCATCGCCGGCTTTGACGCACCTTACGAGACAATCTTGGCCCTGCGGCGTGAGCTAGGGCTGGACCGACCAGTGATTGTGCAATATGTTCGATATTTGGGGTCCCTTCTTCGCGGGGACTTTGGCCGCTCCTACAACACACGCCGGCCAGTTTTGGAAGAGCTGGGCTGGCGTTACAAGAACACCCTAATCCTTGCTATCTGCGCCGTCTCTTTTTCCACATTTTTGGGGCTAACTTTGGGAGGGCTTTCCGCTATTAAACCTTACTCAATTTTTGACAACTTTGCCATGGTTGTTGCGCTCCTTGGCGTTTCCGCTCCTATCTTCTGGTTGGCCGTCATTTTCATGTGGGTTTTTGGGGTGAAACTCCGCATCTTTCCCACCGGAGGCACAGGGACAGTTCGTCATATCGTCCTTCCTTCTTTGACGCTGGGATTGGCTTTATCCGCGGTTATTGCGCGTATGACGCGAAGTTGCCTTTTGGAGTGTTTGGGGCAGGACTATGTACGCACTGCACGAGCCATGGGTTTTGGGGAAAGGACCGTGATCTTTCGCTACGCCCTGCGTAACGCCCTTATCCCGGTGGTCACTGTAGTGGGCCTGCAGCTTGGGTATTCCTTGGCCGGGGCAGTTCTAACCGAAACCGTATTCGCTTGGCCAGGCCTTGGACGACTTTTGGTTGACTCCATATTCGCCCGAGATTATCCGGTAGTGCAAGGGTGCTTCATCTTTGTGGCGTTCACTTTTGCTCTTACGAATTTTCTCGTGGATGTCGTTTACTCTCTTTTGGATCCTCGCATTCGCTATCACTAGCCATGCGGATCCTAAAGACCATCTTCCGCAATGTGGGCGCTACCCTTGGCTTTTTCGGTGTTTTGGCGTTTATAGTTGTCGGAATAACCGCTCCTTACATTGCTCCGTTTGATCCAAACAAACAGAACCTGCGTGCCATTTTTCAGCCACCTTCGCAAGATCATCCATTTGGTACAGACCAGTTTGGCCGGGATGTTCTGAGCCGGGTATTGTGGGGAGCCCGAACCTCCCTTATTGTAGCCACGAGCGCCATCGCTTTAGCCATGCTTATGGGAGCGCTTGCGGGCGTTATTGTAGGGTACCGGGGCGGCTGGTTGGACGAGGTGGTGATGCGCTTTGTCGACGTCCTTTTGACTTTTCCCGACATTTTCTTGGCCATCATCATCACCGCTGTTGTTCCGCCAGGTTTAGGTACGACGATTCTTGCTATCGCTGTGTATAACTTGCCTCAATTCATCAGAGTAGCACGTGCTGCTGCTCTGAACGTACGGGAAAATGCGTTTGTGGAAGCAGCGAAGGCAAGCGGTGCCTCTACTAGCCACGTGGTGTTTAGACATATCTTGCCTAACTCCTTGGCGCCGATCGTTGTTTTGGCTACCCTGCGTACGGCCGCTTCTATCTTGACTGCTGCCGGTTTGAGTTTTTTGGGGTTGGGGGTGCAACCGCCCACAGCGGAGTGGGGTACGATGGTTAGTGAGGCAAGGGTTTATATCGTATCCGCGCCCTGGACCAGCATATTTCCTGGCTTAGCCATTTTCTTCACGGTGCTTTCCTTTAACCTTTTGGGGGATGGCATCAACGACGCGTTGAACCCGCGCCGGCGGGCATTTCGCGGATAAAAGGAGGTTTGAATGAGCAAAGTTTCTGGAACGCTCCTTGTCCGTAACGCCAATATATTTGCCCCTCAACCTTTGGGCATAAATGACATCCTTGTGGTTGCCGGAAAAATCGTTTTTATTTCTGAGGACATTGAAAAGCCTTCCTGGGTGGAGAAAGAGTTTGATTGCGATGGCAGATGTGTTATACCTGGGCTTATTGATCTTCATGTGCATTTATTGGGCGGAGGCGGTGAAGCCGGTCCATCTTCACGCCTTCCCGAAGTAACTTTTGCCGAGCTTGCTCAAGGCGGAATTACCACTTGTGTAGGTTGTTTAGGCACAGATGATGTTACACGGCACTTAGAAGAGCTTTTAGCGAAAGCACGGGCCTTGTGCGACCAAGGAAGCACAGCCTACATTTACACTGGTTCCTACCAAATTCCCCCTGTAACTTTAACCGGTTCTGTAAAACGAGATCTTGTACTAATTCCGGAGGTAATTGGGGTCGGAGAGATAGCTATTTCCGATCATCGCTCTTCTCAGCCCACGCTTGAGGAGTTTGTGCGGGTGGCGGCAGAGGCTCGTGTAGGGGGGCTGCTGGGGGGAAAACGAGGAATAGTGCACATCCACGTAGGTAGCGCTCCCTCTGGGCTTGAGATCCTTAGGCAGACCGTGCAAAGCACACCCCTTCCCATCTCCCAATTTCATCCCACCCACGTGAATCGGACACCAAAGCTTTTGGGGGAGGCGGTGGAATGGGTAAGGGCAGGAGGAACGGTGGATTTGACCGTGCCAAGTAAAACGCTGACCTGGGAGTTTGTGAGTGCAGTACGAAAGTTGGCAGAGGTTGACCCGGATTGGGAAAGATTCACATTCAGCTCGGACGGGGGTGGGTCCATGCCCAAGTTTGACGAACACGGGCACCTTATTGGATATGCTTCAGGCGATGTGCGAGCCCTGTGGGAAGCGGTTAGAGGCCTTCTTCAAGAAGGTTTTCCTTTGGAAATCGTGTTGCGACCCGTTACGGTGAACCCGGCGCGGATTCTCGGTATCGAAGGAAGCAAAGGAGAAATAGATGTGGGAAAGGATGCCGACCTTGTTGTTTTGGACGAAAACTTCCACGTAGTGGCGACGATTGCTAAAGGCAAGGTGATTTACTCTGCTGCTTTATAGAAGCGTAAACCCGTGGTTTTTTACTCCTTGACGCTTCGGGTACATAGTATCCCGTTTATTGTGTCTGGCTAGCATGGTAGCTCCCTATCTCAATTTCCGCAAATCCTCGCAACCTCCTTGCCAACAGCCTTTCGTTCAAGCCCGAGAGGACCAGGTACAGAAGCTTCTCCCCCGCTCCTTCATGGACGAAGATTTCCACGGCTTTGGTCCACCTTTTCACTTCCTTACAAAGGCGCGAAAGTTGGTATAAAGATACCGCCGAAGCGCAGAAGGATAGTTCAGAAAGGCCAGCAAGGCCAAAGCCTTCGTTTCCCACTTCTCCCCACCTAGCACGCAACTCTTTCAGCGCTTCTTCGGCTTCCTTCAAGCTCTCCGCCTTGTACACCGCCTGGAGGAGCTCGGCCACCCCTTGCTGATCCCCCTTCCTCACCTTGTTGAGGCTATCGCGCACGGCGTGAAGAACACAAAGCTGCCACTGGCTTTTGGGAAAGATCTTCTTGATTGCCTCCTCCAAGCCAGGGAGGTCATCGCTGATAAAGATCCGAACCTTTTCCATCCCACGACGTTGGAGCTCCTTCAGCACTTCTTCCCAGTTTTCCGCGCTTTCCCCTTCCGCCCCAAACAACCAGAAACCCAAGATCTCCCTTCTTCCATCGGGAAGGATCCCCAAAGCTGGGTACACCGGTTCCTTGGCTGTTTGGCCCCGCCGGATGTGGAGGAAGGTCCCGTCGAGGTAGATCGCGTAGTATTCTGGGCTCAAAGGCCGTTCCCGCCAGGCCTTGGCCTCTTCTTCCACTACCTGGGTCAGGCGGGAGATGCTTTGCGGGGAGTGGAACGCCCCGTAGATCACCTCCAAGAACCGAAAGATGCCGGATACTGGCCTCGGCAGCGTAGAGGGGAAGATCCCTCGGAAAGCTCCAAGGAAGCCCTTCTTCGCTTAGGGAGGATCGCCGGCCGGAAATCCCTCTCCTGCACCCGGGGTACCCGCAGATCCTCTATGGGGCCTTACAGGGTCAGAAGATCCCGGGTGTAGTACCCGTTGGCCTTGGTGGGGCGGTTCTCCATATGGTCCGCTCCCCCACCATCAGCCGCTCCAGAAGTCCCTTGACCATGGCCTTGATCTCTTCCCAAATTTATCTAGGATGTCCTCGCGGTTTTCTTCCCGCATGGTGGCTTTCCTCCTTTCTGTCTGGGTTTTCTGGGAAAGCTACCATGCTGCCCCTCAGGCACAACCTGTTACCGAAGCCGGTAACGGTGCCTCACAATTACGGTTACCCATGGAGCCTCCTTAGCTTTTGAAGATTTTGTTCGACCCTTCAGCGCAGGGCCAGAGGCCCAGGCCCTTCTCCTTATGAACCTTGAATCCGGGGTCGTACCCGATGAGCTTTCCGATCACACCCTCTACTTAAGCCCGCTTGTTTGTTTCCAAAAAGAGATTCGGCGCTGAGCAATGTCCCAAACCCTCAGTCCCTATCCCTGAAGGATGCGGAGGGCGGACTTGCGGTGGTAGCTGGTGAGGGCCAAAGGCAGGGAGTTAGGGATTGGAGACTAGGGAATAGCAATTCCAAGGGACTTTGGTCGGCAACTTTCCACCAATTCCCGTATACTGGCGCGGGTCATCGGTTCCTCCTTTCTTGTTAGGTAACACCCATTTTGAGAAATCGATGACCCTTTCGATAACAATTTCAACGAGGCAACTCGGCAGGTTGACCGCGGTCCTCCTTCCGGGCTAAACTTCACTGGGCCTGGGAGATCGGCTAATGGTAGGCCGGCGGGCTCTGGACCCGCTAGTGGGGGTTCGAATCCCTCTCTCCCAGCCAAAGGGAAAGCTCCTCCTCCAAGGGCGCCAGGATAAACGCCGCTTTTTCCTCGGCCAAGTCTGCAAGTTCCGTGCGCGCTTGCCCCAGCTCCCGACGGAAGTTTTCATCCCGTAGGGAATGGGCGTTGGCGTCCACCGTATAGAGGGCGGAGGTGCACGCGGCCCACGCCAAGCGCGCCGCGCAGGCGAGGTCGCTTCTTGCGCTCTTTGGGCAAATGGTGAGGAGACGTTCAGCCAGATCCATCAAGGCCAAGGCTTTTTGGGCTGTCTCCAAAGGGACCCCGGCGGCGCGCACGAGAGCTTTTTCCAACTCCTCTCCGCCCTTTTTCTGGGCCGCGACCACTTGGGCATAGGCCTCAGCGTCGGCCTCTGCCAGCTCCAGGAATTTTTGTAAGAACCCCTCGGCGCGGCTCACGGATTCCCCCACTTCCCGGCCGCGCCTTTGGGCCAATGCCGCCACCTTGCGCACCAACGCCGCGGCCAGGGCCCCGCTCAACGCTGCCGCGGTCCCCCCTCCCGGAACAGGCTCCGTGGAGCCCAACGCCTCAAGGAACTTCTCAATGGAAACGCCCGTCAGCCCCTTCATTTTCCATTTCCTCCTTGGTGAATCCGCCGGGCTGCTTCCACCACGTGTTGGAGAAGAAGGGCGGTGGTAACAGGTCCGACCCCACCGGGAACAGGGGTCCAGGCCCCCACCACCTCGGCCACCGCCGGATCGGCGTCTCCCACGATTTCTCCGTTTCGTACGGAAATCCCGACGTCCACCACCACCGCGCCCGGACGGACCATCTCCACCTTTAGGATGCCAGGAGAGCCGGCGGCGAGGCAAATCAGATCAGCCCGACGGGTCACCTGTCCCAAATCCGGGGCGTATCGCTCGCACACCGTCACTACGGATAGTCCTTCCCGCAGAAGAAGGATGCTTAAAGGAAGCCCGACCCGGCCACCTCCCACCACCACCGCCTCCTTTCCCCGCAGCGAAAAACCGTAAAAAAGGAGGAGCTCCAGCACGGCCTGGGGCGTCGTGGGGAGGGCGTAGCCCAGCTCGCGTCGCAGATCTGCAAAACCCGCGGAGCCCGCTCCCTGCCAAAGCAAACGCCCAAGATTCTGGGGATTAACGCCGTCCACATCCTTTTCCGGCGGGATTAAAACGCTCAGGCCCGGCCAGGGGAAGGGCTCGAGGAGAAGAAGGCCGTGGACTTGGGGATCAGCGCCAACGTCCACGATTAGACTGCGTACGGCCTCCTTGGGCAGGCCTGAATCCAACGGGAAAAGGCCGATTTCCAAGGGGATTTGATTTGCCGCCCTCTTAAGCGCCGCGCAGTAACGTTCAGCTGAGCTCACCCCTTGCGCGTAGAACACGGCCAGGGTCGGCCGGACTCCTTGGGCACACAGCTCCTTGGCTTTAAGCCTTACCTCGGTCAAAATCCTTTTGCTGAGCGGTTTTCCCAAAAGGAGCCGTCCCTTTTCCCTTGCCTCGGCCATCGCCGGGCACTATACACTGTCAGCCCTGCGGAGGTGTATCTTGGAAATCCGGCGGATTGAGGAGATAGCGCGAAAAATTCACCTTTCCCCTGAGGAGCTTGAGCTTTATGGGCCTTACAAGGCAAAAGTTTCCCTTTCCGCCCTTGAGCGGAGGAAGGGGTGGCCAAGGGGACGGTATGTGGTGGTGAGTGGGATCACCCCTACCCCTTTGGGGGAGGGGAAGACCGTCACGGCCATCGGCCTTTCCCAGGCCTTTTGGCGGATGGGGAAAACCTCCATTGTTTGCTTGAGGCAGCCCTCGTTGGGACCGGTGTTTGGGGTGAAGGGTGGGGCCACCGGCGGCGGCAAGGCCCAGCTTCTCCCCGTGGACGAGATCAACCTGGGCCTCACCGGCGATTTTCACGCTGTAACCATGGCCCATAACCTGGCCTGCGCCTTCCTCGATAACCACCTCTACCGCGGCAACGCCTTGAACATAGATCCAGAAAGGATCTTCATCCGAAGGGTCCTTGACCTTTGTGACCGCTGGGCTCTAAGCGAAGTCCTTCTTGGCTTGCGGGGCTTTCCAAGAAGGAGCGGGTTTGATATCACCCCCACCTCTGAAGTGATGGCCATCCTCGCCTTGGCCCGTGATCTTTGGGAGTTGCGCCGCCGCCTGGGCCGGATGGTCCTCGCCCTCACCAAAGAGGGGAAGCCCGTGACCTGCGAGGACCTGCGGGTGGCCGGAGCCATGGCCGCCCTCCTGCGGCAAGCGTTAAAGCCGAATCTCGTTCAAACCGGTGAGGGAACGCCGGCTTTTGTGCACACCGGGCCATTTGCCAACATCGCCCACGGGAACTCCTCGGTGGTGGCGGACCTCCTGGCCGTAGGTCTTGCGGAATTCGTGGTGACCGAGGCCGGCTTTGGCTCGGACATCGGCCTTGAGAAATTTGTGCACATCAAGTGCCGGGCTTCGGGCCTTGCCCCGGATTGTGTGGTACTGGTGGCAAGCATCCGGGCGTTGAAAGTGCACTCCGGAAAATACGAGGCCAAGCCTGGCCGGCCCCTCGATCCCCGCCTTTTTGATCCCGACCCGGAGGCGGTAGAGGAGGGCTGTGCCAACCTGGAAAAGCACATGGAAAACGTTCATCTTTTTGGGCTTCCTTGTGTGGTGGCCCTGAACCGGTTCCCCCAAGACGACCCGAAAGAGGTGCACGTTGTGCGGAAGTTTGTGGAGGGGAAGGGCGCCCTCTTTGCCGAAAGCCGGGCTTTCGCCGAGGGCGGAGAAGGAGCGCGGGAGCTGGCCGAGGCCGTGGTAGAGGCAGCCAGTCGTCCCAAGGACATGCGGTTTTTATATGATCTTTCCGAGCCGCTTTCCGTGAAAATCGAGCGTATAGCGAAACTCATGTACGGCGCGGATGGGGTGGAGTTTTCTGAACTAGCACAGACACGCCTTGAGGAGTTCGCAAGGCTTGGGTGGGGAGAGCTTCCAATTTGCCTGGCGAAAACGCACCTTTCCCTTTCCCATGACCCAGCCCTCAAGGGCCGGCCGCGGGGCTTCACCCTCCCCGTGCGGGATCTTAGGCCCATGGTAGGCGCCGGTTTTCTTTATGCCCTTTGCGGAGAGATCTCCACCATGCCCGGACTTCCCACCCATCCGGCCGGCGAGAAGATCGATATCGACGAAAATGGAAACGTGATTGGGCTCGTTTAGTACATGGTTTGCATGTCCAAAAGCCCGCGGCGCACAGCAATCCGCTCGGCAACCCGAAAGATCCACAAAGAAAGGGCCATTCCTAAAAACGTGGCGCCCGCGAGGATCAAAAGCAAAGTGGAATCGGAGAAGGGAGAAAGCTCAGCATGCAACCCCTGTCCGAGGAGGGTGCGGCGCAGGGCCTCGAACCAGTACGTGGGCGGAAGCCAAAGCCCCAAGGCCCGGAAGGGCAAAGGAAGGAGGGAAAGGGGAAAGGCCGTCCCGCAAAGAAGATAGAGCCCCCCAGCCACCACATCCCCCACCACCCAACCATGCCGGGCGATGAGGAGGGAGACCCCGGCGAGGAGGATCCCGTAAAAGGCCAAGGCGGCCAAGCCCAAAATCAATGCCGCCGTGAAGAGCCCGGGATTGACAAGGGAAAGCCTCACCTTAAGGAAGGCGAGGCCAAAAGCGAGGGTGATGAGGACGGAGATGGTAGCCACTGCGGTTTTGGCCATCCCCCGGCCGAGGAGGTAGCCATAAAGGTGCATGGGCGCCATGTACACGTACTTCAGCATCCCATAATGCTCGCGGTCGTCGATCACCGTCCAGCTTATGCCGGAAAGGACGTTCACCACGTAGAGATAGAACGTGGTGCCAAGAAACGCTTGGGGGAAAAGGGGGTTTTCAAGGCCCCCTTTGGCTACGAGGAGGTACATGAAAACAAGGATGAGGACCCCTGCCACGGGTTTGATCACGGAGTAGATGGCAAAAAGGAAAGGCTCGGTCCAGTTGGATTCAATCTGCCAGCCAAGCCAAGTTCCCGCTTTAAAACCGTGCCAGGCCTCGAAGAGGCGCCGCATCACTGCCCCCTTAGGGTGAGCCTCCCCTCCCGCCGCGCAAGGTCTTCGAAAAAGCGAAGCCCCTCGCGGGAAAGGAAGAGGAATAAAACGGCGAGGAAGGCGAGGATTCCTAGCTCAACCTCAACGGAGAGGAAGCGAAATTTCTCCATGAGCTGGGGATAGAGGAGTTGGCGCATGGCGTCGAGGCCCAAAGTGATGGGGATGAGGGAGGCCACCGCCGCCACCCAGAACCCCAAGGCCCGTACAGGGAAGTAGAACCCCGAAAAAAGGTAAACCGGCTCCATGAAAAGCTGAGAGAGGTGCCAGGCCTCGCGCCCCCAAAGGAGAAATACCGAGCTTAAAAGCATGCCAAGGCCATAAAGGGAAATGAGGGTGAGGAGGAACACGCCAAAAAAGAGCGCGCCATCGGCCACTTGAAGGGGCACGCGGAAGAGAAGCGTCCCCACCAGGATCACCCCCGCGGCCCGCACGGTGGTGGCGGTAAGCCCGCCCAGGGCCATCCCCAAAAGGATGGCCATCCGGGAAGTGGGAGCGATGAGGTAAAGCTGGAGGTTCCCCGTCTCCTTCTCCCAGTAAAGCTGGCTGGCCATGCTCCAAAGGACGTTCATCCAGTAGGCGATCATTGCCCCGCCCAAAACGGCAAACCCCGAGAACTCCAAAGGAGCGCCGATGGCCCGGTAGATGTAGACATAGGCGGAAACCTGAAGTAAAGGCAGGAAAACGTCGAAGAAAAGCCAGCTTTTCTCCCGCCAAACCCCGATGAACCGGGGATAAGCCCGGCCCAACACGGTGCGCAAAAATGTCTTCCAACCAGGGTTCGTCATGGGCTTTCTTCGCTGAGTTTTCTCCCCACCAAAGAGAGGAAGACATCCTCCAGTGTAGGCTCCTCCTTTTTGAGCTCCGCAAGGCGCGCTCCCGCCGCGTGCAAGCGGGAAAGGACGGAGACCAACGCCTCCTCTTCGGAGAGGATGAGATCTACGCTTAAGCGCCCTTCCTCCATATGCTGGGCCAGGGCACGCACCCCCTTCATCCCGTCCAGGAGGTTCTTTGCGTCGGCGATCCCCTCCACGTAGAGGCGGAACACGACGTCCCTCTGGAGGGCCTTTTTCAGCTCCGCGGGTGGAGCGCAGGCCAGGATCCTTCCCCGGTCGATGATGGCCACCCGCTGACAAAGCTCGTCCGCCTCGTGCATGTAGTGGGTGGTGAGGAGGATCGTGCGGTCGGGATGGTCTAAGAGCCACTGGCGCACGAAATCCCGAATGGTGCGGGCGGTCTGCACATCGAGCCCCAAAGTGGGCTCGTCCAAAAAGAGGATTTTTGGGTCGGTAAGGAAGCCCCGCACGATGTTCATCTTCTGGCGCATCCCGGAGGAGAGGTGGTAGACTTTGGTGCTGGCGCGGTCGGCCATGCCCACTAAAGAAAGAAGCTCCCGGATGCGGCGGCGGGCCTCCCGGGAGGGAATCCCGTAGAACTGGGCGAACATCCAGAGGTTTTCCTCCACGGTGAGAAGGCCATAGCCGGAGGTTTCCCCTCCGCACACCATATTGATGTGGCGGCGGACCTCTGCGGGGTTTTCCACCACATCCGCCCCGGCCACCCAGGCCCGTCCGGAAGTGGGGGCAAGGAGTGTGGCAAGGATCTTGATAAGTGTGGTCTTCCCCGCGCCGTTTGGTCCAAGAAGTCCAAAGAGCTCACCCCAGCAAACCTCCAGGTTCACCCGATCCAGGGCGAGGATCTCCCGCCGCCCTTCCCGCGCCTCCCTTTTGCGCAGGCGAAAAACGCGGGTGAGCTCCTCCGTTTTAACCGCGATTTCCCCAAGGAGCATACGGCCCATGAGTGTACCCAAACCTTTCCCTCCTTTTATCGTGCCGCGTAAACTTTTAAGGGAGGTGGTGGCTCATGCGGCTTCCGAGGTTTCTGTTCCGGGTTCACGACGAGGACGTGGAGGAGGAGGCCAGGCTCATTTGCCGGGTGTTGGGGATTGAAGACGTGGAGATTCGCCTGGACGACACGGTGGCCGAGGCCTGGCTGGAGGACTACGAGGCCAACCGCACTATCTACGGCCTGGAGAAAATTCGGGAATACTTGGAAAACCTCGTGCGCAGCTGACCTCGCGGTTGATCATGTTGGACTCAATTTGCTGAATTCGCCGCGCTTGGTCCGCTCATAAAGATGGTAGTGCTTGATTTCCCGCAGGGGCTTTGTGTCCATATAGCGGTGCTTGGTGGCCACCTCGAACGAGAGGCGGGCCTTCTCATCCTGGGAAAACAAAAGCTTTCCCCGCGCGATCACCTCGTGGGCTAAAAGGGGTGGAGCCCCGTGCAAAAGCACCAAGCCCACCCGATCCGTACCCAACGCTTCCATAAGTTCCACCATCATCCGGGCCTTGTAGCCGTAGGGCTCAGCCTTGTCCAACTTCTGGTACGCCTTTTCCTCCACGAAAAGGGCGATGTCCACGTCGCTTTGGGGGTGGGTACGTCCGAAAACGGAAGAGCCAAATAGGTGGGCGGCGACGACTTCGGGTCGCTTTTCCAAAACCACTTGCGGTTTTGTCCGTATTTCCTCGATGGTGAGCATCCCAGCGATTTTATCCCGCTCGGGGCGGACTGGTTTAGCTTTTTTGCTTGCTCATACGGTATACTGGGGATGCGAAAGGGGGCGTAATGAAAGGTGTAGCGGGGAAGATCCTTTTTGTGGACCTCTCTTCCGGGGCTATTCGCGTCGAGGAAATTCCTGACAAGGTCTTTCGGCTTTTCTTGGGGGGCTGGGGGTTGGCGGCGAAACTGGCGTGGGATTTGATCCCCAAGGGTGCGGATCCCCTGGGCCCGGAGAACGTGGTGACCATGGCCCCTGGGCTTCTCACAGGAACAGGGATCCCCACGGCCTCGAAAACGGCGTTTTCCTTCCGCTCTCCCCTCACTGGGGCCTTATGCCGCTCCATGGCCGGAGCTTGGAGCGGGGTGGCCTTGCGCAAGGCCGGCTTCGACGCCCTCGTGATCCGGGGTAAGAGCGAAAAACCGGTGGTCCTCATGATCGAAGACGGAATCGCCCGTCTTGAGCCCGCCGGCGATCTTTGGGGCCTAGATACCCGCGCCACCCGCCGGGCCCTTCTGGAACGCTATGGAGAGGGCATCCGCACCGCCCTCATTGGCCCCGCGGGGGAAAAACTCTCCTGGATCGCCACCATCGAGTGCGACGGCCGTCAGGCCGGAAGGGGCGGCGGCGGGGCCGTACTCGGCGCAAAAAAGCTCAAGGCCATCGTGGTGAAGGGCACAGGGGAAGTCCCCATGGCCGATCCACAAAAGGTCAAGGAGCTCATCCGCCACTGGAACGAGATCATCCGCAAGCACCCTGTGACTGAGGCGGACATGAAATATGGCTCAGGGGAGTTCCTGGACTGGATGAACCGAGTTTCCGGGACTTTTCCTTCCCGTAACTGGCAGTGGGGATACTTCAAAAGCGCCTATGAGAGGGCCAAGGAGGGGAAGATCGAGCTTGACCCTTACTATTGGGCGCCGAAGTACTCCAAGAGGAACGTGGCCTGCCCGTTTTGCACCAAGCCTTGCGGCCAGCTTTTTGTCGTGGAAAAAGGGAAGTATGGCCCCATCGAGGTGGACGGGCCGGAGTACGAGACCCTCTACTCCCTGGGCGGGGCGCCGGAAATCGCGGAGATCGAGGCTGTGGCCAAGGCCAACGAGATCTGCGACCTCCTTGGTCTTGACACAATTTCCGCTGGCCTCACCGTGGCCTGGGCCATGGAGGCCGTGGAACGGGGCTACCTAAAACCGGCAGATCTGGACGGAATCGATCTGCGCTTTGGAGATGCCGAGGCCATGCTGAAGGTTCTGGAGAGGATGGGCCGGCGGGAGGGGAAGGTCGGGGAGCTTCTTTCCGACGGGTCCCGGGCCGCGGCGAAAAAACTTGGAAAGGGCGAAGAGTTCGCCATCCACATAAAGGGCATGGAGCTTCCTGCCTACGACATCCGCGGCTCCAAGGGGGTGGCCTTGGCCTTCGCCGTGGCCTTCCGTGGCGGAGACCACCTCACCGCCGGGGTCTATGGCACCGAATACGGCGGGGCCTGGTGGAAGTTTGAGGCCGTGGATCGCCGAAGCCTCCGAGGCAAAGGCTTTGAAGTGAAACTCCACGAGGACCTCATGGCCCTCTACGACGCTCTTGGGGTGTGCAAGTTCTCCCGCCACATCTTCTTCCTCGAGGCCTTCCCGGAAATGGTGGCTGCCCAGACCGGGCTAGAGCTCACCATGGCCGAGCTCCTCACCGTAGGGGAGCGCATCTACAACTTGGCCCGGGCGTTTAACGTCCGGGAGGGCTTGTCACGGCGGGACGACCATCTCCCCCACCGGGTAATGAATGAGCCCATTCCCGAGGGGCCTTCCGCGGGAGACCGCGTCTCCTACGAGGAGCTGCAAAAGCTCTTGGACGATTACTACGAAGCCCGGGGCTGGAGCAGGGAAGGGATACCGCTTAAAGCGCGCCTCGTCTCCTTGGATCTTGCGGAGGTGGCCGAGGCCGTGGGCGCCAAGGGCGTTTAAATCCCGACGAAGGCTAAGAAAGGAAGTCCCTGGGACGGGCCAAAAATTCGGGAAGGGGAAGGGTTGAGCTCGTTCCCGAGCGAAGATCTTTCAGGTTGACCTTTCCCTGGGAAAGTTCGTCCGGGCCAAGAAGAAGGGCATAGCGGGCCCTTCTTGCGGCAACGCTCATGACCTTGCGCAAAGAACGCCCCATGTAATCCAAATCCGTCGCTATCCCCAAGCGGCGAAGGGAAGCCAGAATCTCCAAGGCTTTCCTTCGCCCTTCTTCTCCAATGGGCACTAAATACACATCGAGGTCCGGGGCCTCGGCGTCCACAGGCCGATTTTGGGAGAGGACGAGGACCAGGCGCTCCATGCCCCCGGCGAAGCCCACCCCTGGAGTGGGAGGGCCGCCCAAGAGCTCCACCAGGTCGTCGTAACGGCCCCCGCCCAAAAGGGCGTCCTGGGCCCCAAGCTCCCGGGAGCAGAGCTCAAATACGGTGCGGGTGTAATAGTCAATCCCCCGCACAAGCCGGGGGTCAAGCTCATAGGAAAGCCCAAGGTCGCGAAGGATGGAAAGGAGCTCCTCGAAGTGTTCTCGGCACTTTTCGCAGAGATAATCGAGGCTCTTTGGGGCTCCGGTGATGGCCCCTTGGCACTGGGGTTCTTTACAGTCCAAGATCCGCAAGGGGTTTTCCTCAAGGCGCCGCTGGCAGTCCAGGCAGAGCTTCTCTTTTTGCCCGGAAAAATAGGAGCGCAGGGCCTCGCGATAAAGGGGCCGGTCCTCGCGGCAGCCGATGGAATTAAGCCTGAGAAAAAGCCCCTCCCGGGAAAGGCCCACCCTCTCCATGAGGTGCCAAGCGAGATCGATCACCTCCGCGTCCAGGGCGGGGTCCAATGATCCCAGCGCTTCCACGCCGTATTGGTGGAACTGGCGCTGCCTTCCTCGTTGGGGCTTTTCGTAGCGGAACATGGGGCCAATGTAGTAGAGCTTGGCCAGATCCCCTTTGGCATAAAGCCCGTGCTCGATATAGGCGCGCACCACGGAGGCCGTGGCCTCCGGCCGCAGGGCCAGCATCTGCCCCTTCTTGTCGGGGAAGACGTACATCTCCTTGTGCACGATGTCCGTGGCCTCACCCACCGTGCGGGAAAAAAGTTCTGCTAGCTCCAAAAGGGGTAGCCTTATTTCTCTATAGCCGTACAAAGAAAAAACGCTGCGGATCTCGTTCTCGAGTTTCTGCCAAAGGCCGGCCTCCTCGGGGAGGATATCCCGCATGCCCCGGACGCTTTCCACCTTCATTTCTTGAACTCCCGCTCCAGGTTGAGTATCTCCACCAGGGCTTCGGCGGCCTGGGCCCCTTTGTTTCCGGCCTTTCCGCCGGCCCGCTCCAGCGCCTGGTCGAAGGTGTCGGCGGTGAGGACGCCAAAGGTCACGGGGACAGGACCCTCCAGGGCCAGTTTCGCCAGTCCCTTGGCCACTTCGGCGGCAATGTACTCAAAGTGAGGAGTTTCCCCGCGCACCACCGCCGCCAAAGCCACCACTCCGTCCACCTTCCCGCTTTCCCCCAAGATCCGCACGGCCCGGGGAAGCTCAAACGCCCCCGGCACCCATAGGACCACCATGTCCTCGTCCCGCACCCCAAGACGGCGCAGGCGATCCTGGGCTCCAGCCAAAAGCTCCCGTGTTACAAGCTCGTTGAACCGGGAGACCACAAGCCCGATGCGCAGCCCCCGCCCATCCAGCCTCCCCTCAAACACCGGCATACTCCCTCCTTACACGCTTTTTAGCTCATGCCCAAGCTTTTCTTTTTTGGTCCGAAGATAGCGCTGGTTGTAGGGGTTGGGCTCGACCTCGATGGGGACCCGTTCCATAATCTCTAGGCCGTATCCGGAAAGGGCGGCGATCTTTTTGGGGTTGTTCGTAAGAAGCCGAATCCTTCGCACCCCGAGGTCCACGAGGATTTGCGCGCCAATTCCATAATCCCGGAGATCCGGAGGATAGCCAAGCCTCAAGTTGGCCTCCACTGTGTCCAGACCTTGATCTTGGAGGTGGTAGGCGCAAACTTTATTTACAAGGCCGATCCCGCGGCCCTCGTGCTGGCGCATATACAACACCACGCCCTTTCCTTCCTTTTCCACCATCTCCATGGCCCGGTGGAGCTGGTCCCCGCAGTCGCAGCGCAACGAGCCCAAGGCATCCCCGGTAAGGCACTCCGAGTGCACCCGCACCAAAACCGGCTCCTCCCCGTTCAGCTCCCCTTTCACCAGGGCCACGTGCTCAAAGCCCGAGATCTTGTCGCGGTAGGTGATGATGCGGAAGTTCCCGTACCGGGTGGGAAGGTCGGCTTCGCACACCCGCTCCACCAGTTTCTCCCTCTTTTTGCGCCAGGCGATGAGGTCGGCGATGGTGAGGATGAGGAGGCCGTGTTTTTCCGCGAACTTCATGAGGTCGGGAAGGCGAGCCATGGTCCCGTCCTCGTTCATGATCTCGCAGATGACCCCGACAGGGTTCAGGCCGGCTAGGCGGCAAAGGTCCACGGCGGCCTCGGTGTGGCCGGCCCGGCGCAGCACCCCCCCGTCTTTGGCGATCAAGGGGAACACGTGGCCGGGCCGCACCAAATCCTCCGGACGGGAGTGGGGGTCCGCCAAGACCCGGATGGTCCGGCAGCGATCATGGGCAGAGATCCCCGTGGTTATTCCCTCCCGGGCATCCACGGACACGGTGAACGCTGTTTCGTGGCTATCCCGCGGGGGGTTCACCATGAGGGGAAGATCCAGGCGCTCCGCCCACTCTCGGCTCATGGGGACGCAAAGGAGCCCCCGGCCTTCCTTGATCATGAAGTTGATGGCCTCGGGCGTGGCCTTCTCCGCGGCCATCACCAAATCCCCTTCATTTTCGCGATCCTCGTCGTCCACGACGATGATCATCCGGCCAGATCTTATGGCCTCTACCGCCTCCTCCACTGTGGCCAGCCTCATTTCTCCCTCCAGCGTCGCAGGTATTTTGCCAAGATGTCGAACTCCAGGTTTACCCGGCTCCCCACCCGGCGGAATTTCAGGTTCGTGTGGGAATAAGTGTAGGGGACAATGGCGCAGCGGAAAGTCCCCTCTCCCACAGAAAAGGGGGTAAGGCTGATCCCATCCACGGCCACCGAGCCTTTATCGGCAAGCAGTTCGTCGAACCTTGGGTCGAAGGATACCTCCAAGAGGAAGTCCTCGCCGCGGTGGGAAAGGAGCGTGATTTTCCCCACAGTATCCACATGGCCCAGCACAAAATGCCCGCCCAGCTCGTCCCCGGCGCGCAAAGAAGGCTCGAGGTTCACCCAGTCCCCGGGCCGAAGGTCCCCGAGGTTCGTGCGGGAAAGGGTCTCCCAAGAAAGATCGAACCCCAAAAGCCCCTCGGAGAGGGCGGAGACAGTTAGGCAGACCCCGTTTACGGCCACGCTGGCCCCAAGGCCTTCTTTGAAATCCTTCGCGGAGATCCAAAGCCGGCGCGGTTCCACCCGCGCCACCCTTCCTACCGCCCGGACGATCCCAGTGAACACCAAAAAGTTTACCTCATTGTTGCAGAGCTAAGGAACAGTCGGTAAAGTCCTCGCGCCATGGTCAAGGCCTTGTCCTTTGCTCTTTTCTTCGTGGTGGGAGCTTTGGCTGGAGGGACGCCGGAGATGACCACCCTCCTCATTGATGGCCAGGAGGTGGTTCAGGTCACCACCGGCCTTGTGCGCTACCAATTCGCCGAAAAGGGCGGGGTTCTGCGCAGCGCCTACATCCACTTCTCCACCTACGGAACAAATCCGCTCGAGGTCGTCCCCGGCTGGACGGGAACAACGTTGTCCCCAGGGGTGAGCCTCCCCTTTGAAGTCTGGGTTGGGGAAACCCCGGTTTGGGAAAATTATGCCGTCCAAACGGAAAAGTTAGGGAAAAATGCGATTTCTCTCATCTTTTCCTTGGCGAGCGCGGAGGTAAAAGCGCGCAAGGAATTCGTCCTCGTTCAAGATGCTCTCTACACTGGGAATTTTGCGGTTTCTGTGGAGGGAGAGGGTCCGGTAAGGTTGATCCTCGGCCATCTTCCCGCCGGGCGCGATGCGCCCGAGCTCGTTTACGTCTACGACGGGAAGTTGCACAAAGCCCCCCTTGCCCCTGGCACTTACGCCCGCTTTGAGGGGCTTGGCCTTGTGGGTGGAGAAGCGGTTTTCTTCTTCCGCCTGGAGGAAGGCGAGGCTCAGCCCTTTTTGGGAAGGAATAATTTTGGCCAACCCGTCATTGGTCTAGAGGCGCAGGACACCCTTCAGGTGAAGGGGTTCTTCTACACGGGCCGGAACCGCTATGTTCTCCTTGTTGATGCCGGCCTTGCCCCTCTGGCGAGCTCCGGGCCCTTCACCACCGTTTTGGTAGGGGTGATTCGCTTTTTCGAGTGGCTTTATCGCCTCACTGGGAACTACGGCTGGGCCATAATCCTTTTTACCATCATCACCCGCCTCGTCCTTTATCCCCTCATGCGCAACCAGTACCGATCCATGGCGAAGATGCAAAAACTGGCCCCGAAGATCAAAAAGATCCAAGAGCGTTTCAAAGACGACCGCGAGGCCCTTCAGCGCCAGCTCCTTGAGCTTTATCGGCAAGAGAAGGTCAACCCCTTGGGCGGATGCCTCCCCATGCTCCTCCAATTCCCCATCCTCATCCTCCTCTGGCAGGCCATCATGTATTCCGCGGAGAAGATCCACCTCTCCCCGGGGTTTCTCTGGATCTCCGACCTCTCCAAACCCGACCCCTACTACCTTTTGGTGATTTTGGGCACTGGGGTGCAGATCCTTTACACGTGGTACACCCAGCGCCGCATGCCTCAAGAGGTCCCGGGCGGCTCCCAATTCCTGGGGTACGTCTTCCCCCTCGTCATGGCCGTGCTCTTCTTGAGTTTTCCCGCGGGCCTTTGGCTTTATTGGACCTTCACCACCATCGTTCAATTTGCCCAGCAACTTGTCATCGATTGGGAGATGGCCCGGGAAGAGGGGCGGAAAGCCCTGGAGGCAGGAAAAGATGGAGGAGAAGGTTCGTGAGGCTCTGCTCCGCTTTTTCTCCGGTCTCCTTGAGGTTTTAGGGGAAGAGGGAAAGGTGGAGGTGCGGGAGGAAGCGGGGGCGGTGTACGTAAACCTCTTGGGCCGCTTCAAGAGCCTGGCCCAAGAGGACGAGGAGCTGCGCGCGGCATTGGCCAGGCTCGCCGGCCTTCACCTCAAGGTCACCCTGCGAGAAACCGTGAACCTGGAAGTGGACATCAACGGGCAAGAAGAGGGGCGACGGAAGAAGCTTTTGGCCCGGGCTTTGGCCTTGGCCCAGCGGGTGAGGGAGGAAAAGCGCAGCATAGAACTGGAACCCATGCCTCCCAAGGACCGCCGCCTCATCCACTTGGCGTTGGCCAATTTCCCCGGCGTCCGCACTTATTCCGTGGGAAAAGGGGAGGATCGCCGCGTGGTGATCGCTCCCGCAGAGGCTAGCGGCTCCGAAGCCGCTCGCTAAGCCGCGTTAAGCCCCAAAGTATCGGGCCGGCAATGCACATGGAGGAATAGGTTCCCACCACCACCCCACACAACATGGCCACCATGAACTCCCGCAGGGCCACCCCGGCCGCCACAAGGAGGACCACTACCGGGATCATCGTGGTGCCGGAGGTGTTGAGGGCCCTGGTCAAGGACTGGTTGAGGGAGCGGTTTATCACTTCCCAAAGGGGCGTTTTCTTCTGTAAACGCAGGTTTTCCCGCACCCTATCAAACACCACGATCGTGGCGTTGATGGAATACCCCACCACCGTGAGCAAAGCAGCAATCACCGGGAGGTTGATCTCAAGCCTTGCCACGCTGAATACCCCCAAAGTGATGATCACGTCATGCAAAAGGGTCAAAACAGCGGCAATGCCGTAGCGCAGGCGGAAACGCACAGCAATGTACACTAGCATCCCCGCCAAAGCCACAAGGATCGCTTGCCAAGCGCGATTCACGATCTCCCGGGAAACCTGGGCACCTATGGTGGTGATGCTGTACTCAAACGGCGCGACCAGCCCAATTTCCGGTCGAGGTTTGACCAGCCTCTCCCGGACCCTTTCCGCTACCTCTTCTTCCGTGGTTTTAACGGTGATGCTCACTCCAGGAAGTTCCATCCTTTGTCCCCGCTCGTCCGTTCGTTCTGCTGACAACCGCTGGAGGTAAAAACTGGCTTTAGTTCCGATCTCGTCCAACGTGGCCTGCACTTGAGCCCGGATCTGAGAAAGGTCCACCTCTGTCCCCGCGGGATAAAGGAGGGTCAGTTGCAGTCCACCGGTGAAATCGATGCCGGGATGTAGTCCCAGTGCTACTAAGGCGATGATCGACCCCACAAAAAGAACAAGAGAGACGAGGCCAAAGAGCTTGGCCTTGCCCATGAAGTCGATCTGGCCCATGGCCTAACCCCCGAAGGCCTTAGCTGCCAGGCGGGATTTGAGGCGGGCCGCCTTATTGGGGTGAATAGTGCCGCGGATGGCCGCCTTGTCCACGGCCTTTTGGAACATGGAGAAGGCGCGCCGTGCTCCCTCCAAATCCCCGCTTTGCGCCAGCCGCAAGACCTCTCGCCGCCAGTAGCGGATCGCGCTCTTCCTCAACTCATTGCGCCGACGCCGCACTAGACTCTTCCGTAGTGCTTTTTTCGCTGATTTTGTGACCGGAATAACACATCCCCCCTTTAGCCTGGGAATCCAAGGACGAAGCTTATCCCAAGGGCAGGGTTTCGCAACCGAGGACCAGTGACGAACGTCCTCTTGGCAAGGGCTAAGGCTCGCGGTACTCTCGAGCTCGGCCATGATCGAGTACGTCCGCAAACGGGATGGAAGCCTTGTGCCCTATGAGCGCGGCCGCATCGTAGCCGCCATCCTTTCCGCTTTGCAGGAGGTGGGCCGGGATGACGCCGCCCTAGCCCAGGAGCTGGCCCTGCGGGTGGAGCGGATCCTGGAGGGCCGGTTTGGCCCCCTCTTCGGCCCACCCCACGTGGAGGAGATCCAAGATGCCGTAGAGGAAGTGCTCATGACCTCGGGGATTCCCGAGGCCGCGCGGGCGTACATCGTCTACCGCGAACAGCACAAAAAGATGCGGGAAGTCCAAGAACTGGTGGATCCTGCCCTTGTCGAGAGTTACCTCAACGGACAGGACTGGCGGGTGCGGGAAAACTCGAACATGGCCTTTTCCCTTCAGGGCCTGAACGTGTTTCTTACGGAGAAAATCATTAGCCGCTATTGGCTTTTCCAAGTTTATCCACGGCCGATCCGCGAGGCCCACGAATCCGGGGACTTCCACATCCACGACCTTGGCACGTTGGGACCTTATACCTACTACGGCAAGGAAGTGGTGGTGGCTAAACACGCCGGTCAGCTGAAGCTTTGTTCGTTTGAGCAGCTTTATGCGGACGTCCCCGGGGAAGAAATCCTCCTCAATGAGGCCGATGGGGCGTACGCCAAGTTCCCCAAAGACTTGTATGTGCTGGACAAAGACGGCTGGACGCGGGTGGTGCGGCTCGTGCGGAAGGCCAAGCACCGCCCCATGCGGTTCATCAAGAACCGCGGCGGTCGCAGCGTCATCGTAACCGATAACCACCCTATGATCGTGGAAACAGGAATAAAGGAGGCCCTCGAAGTCAGGGAAGACGACCGAACTTTTACGGTGAGCTGGGCGCGCCTGCTGGCCGAGGAAGGCCTTTTCTCCCAGGAGGCCATCGACCTGGCAGAAGAGATTCGCCAAAAGGGGTTCTCTGGCCCGCCGGTGTACCTCGATGGGGTGCCCCTTGAGGAGGCAAGCGACGGAGAACTTCTTCATACCGCTACCTTCTCCATCCCCCGGTTCATCAAATTGACGGAGGATTTTGGTTACTTTGTAGGCTTAGTTTTGGCCGAAGAGCGTTTAACCTATGACGAAAAAAGCCCGAGGGTCATTTCCATCACTAGTCAAAGCCGAGAGCTACTTTTGCGGGCCAACCGCGGCCTTTTGGATAATCAGCTTTCCGGGTGTCTGAGGCCAAAGGAGGATGGTCGCTGGGAACTGCGGGTGACCAATCCGTTTCTCCTGTTTCTGTTTGAGAGGGTGTTTGAAATCCGCCCCGGATCCCGCCACAAAACCCTGCCCGTTGGGGTCCTCAACTATAGTCGGGACTTTGTAAAAGGGCTCGTCGCTGGGTTGCTTGACGGGGACGGGACGATGGAGAGCTGCGATACCCGCCTTTGCCTTAAAATGGCCGCCCGAACCCTCCTTGAGCAGTTGGCCGTAGTATTAGAGCTTTTGGGGTTTGTCCCCCGCGATCGCGCTATAGAGGGACAAGGAAGTCGCCGATGGGCCTTGGGACGGGAGATCGTTCAGAAATACCCGCTATATGGCCTCTCCGTCAGCAAGACAAGAGTGGAACTTCCCGAGGAGAAATACCAGGTTGCGGCGGTGGCCACTAGGGCCTGGCATGACGTCGACCATGACCAATGGCACCGAGTGATCAACAACGACCCCGTGGACATCCCCGATGAATTCATCTACGACATCACTACTGAGTCCGGGACGTTGGTCGTGAACGGAATGTGGAACCATAACTGTGTAGGATGGGATCTCGCTGACCTCCTCATGGTGGGTTTCCGGGGGGCTCGGGGCAAGATCGAATCCCGGCCACCCAAACACTTCCGCACCGCCCTCCTTCAGGCGGTGAACTTCCTTTACACCCTGCAAGGGGAGGCTGCCGGAGCCCAGGCTTTCTCCAACGTCGACACCCTTTTTGCCCCCTTCATCGCCGCAGACGGCCTTTCCTACAAAGAGGTGAAACAAGCCCTTCAGGAATTCATCTATAACTTGAACGTTCCCACCCGGGTTGGCTTTCAAACTCCCTTCACCAACGTGACCCTGGATCTCCGGCCGCCAGAGCATTTGGCGAAGCTTCCGGCCATTGTGGGCGGGGAGCCCCTTCGGGCCCAGTACGGGGAATTTGAGCGGGAGATGAAGATGTTCAACCGGGCCTTCGCCGAGATCATGGCCGAAGGGGATGCCAAGGGCCGCGTCTTCACCTTCCCCATCCCCACTTATAACGTGACCCGGGACTTCCCCTGGGATGACCCGGATCTCTCCCCCATTTGGGAGATGACCGCGCGCTACGGCATCCCTTATTTTGCGAACTTCATCAATTCCGACATGCGGCCAGAGGACACGCGGAGCATGTGCTGCCGGCTGCGCCTGGACTTGCGGGAGCTCCGCTACCGCGGGGGCGGGCTTTTCGGCTCAAACCCCCTCACTGGGTCCATCGGTGTGGTGACCTTGAACCTCCCCCGCCTTGCCTACCTTTCCCGCAACGAGCGCGAGTTCTTCGAGCGGCTGGACGATCTTCTTCAGCTTGCCGGAAAATCCTTGATTATCAAAAGGAAATTCTTGGAACGCCTCACCGAGCAGGGTCTTTACCCCTACTCCAAGTTCTACCTGCGCTCGATAAAGGAGCTCACCGGGGAGTACTGGAAGAATCACTTCTCCACCATCGGGGTGATCGGCCTAAATGAGGCCTGTTTGAATCTCCTTGGGTGCAACATTGCCGACCCTGAGGGCATTGCCTTCGCCACCCGAGTTCTCGATCATCTGCGGGAGAAACTCGTGGCCTTTCAGGAGGCCACCGGGCATCTATGGAATTTGGAAGCCACACCGGCGGAGGGCGCTAGCTATCGTCTGGCCATGCTCGATAAAAAACGTTTCCCGAAGATCATCGTGGCCAACGAGCGGGAGGTGGCGGAGCGCGGGGCCGCTCCCTATTACACCAACTCTTCGCATCTTCCTGTGAACTACACGGACGACCTTTTCCTGGCTTTGCGGCTTCAGGAGCCCCTCCAGACCCGGTATACCGGCGGGACGGTCTTTCACGTGTGGCTTGGGGAGAGGATTCCTTCGCCAGAGGCAGCCAAAACCTTGGTGCGCCGCATTTTTGAACGCTTTCGCATCCCCTACCTCACCCTGACCCCCACCTTCTCCGTGTGCCCAAACCACGGGTATCTGGTGGGAGCACTCGAGGCCTGCCCCCTCTGTGGCGAGCGGACGGAGGTTTATTCGCGCGTGGTGGGGTATCTCCGGCCTGTGGAGCAGTGGAACGCTGGAAAACAGGAGGAGTTCAAGGACCGCGTCTCCTTCGCCTCAAGCGCGGCCATCCTACCCAGCTCGCTTAAAATCTAGTCTTTAGGCCAAGGTGGAGAAACGCGAAGTATTCGGAACAATCGTGTATGTCCAGCCGCTTTCCCTCATGGATTATCCAGGGAAACTCGCGGCCATCGCATTTTTTGCTGGCTGCAACCTGCGTTGCCCGTTTTGCTATAACTCCGAGCTCGTCCTTCCTGAACTCATGGGAGCCCTGCGGCCCCTGCCCTTGGAGGAGGTTTTGGAAAAGCTTTCGGAGCGGGTTGGTTTTTTGGATGGAGTGGTCCTCACCGGCGGTGAGCCCACCCTTGCCCCCGATCTTCCCGATCTCCTCCGGTCCTTAAAAAACTTGGGTTTCTTGGTGAAGCTAGACACTAACGGTACAAATCCCCAAGTTCTTGAAGAGCTTCTTCGTGCCGGGCTTTTGGATTACGTGGCTTTGGACCTAAAAGCCCCTTTCCCCCGCTATGCTGAATTCATCGGCTTTCCAGGGGCGGAGAAGGTGGTGGAGGCCGTGCAGGAAAGCCTTTCCGTCATTTTGCGCATGGCTCCCGACTATGAGGTCCGCACCACCGTGGCTCCCGGGCTTTCCCCCGCGGATCTTTTGGCCATCGCCCAAGAGATCAGGGGAGCCAAGCGCTATGTCCTCCAGCCATTTTTGGTCCCCAGGGAAAAGCGCCTTGTAAATGAAGAATGGCGGACGCGCCCAGCCCTGAGCCCGGCGGAACTTAAGGGCTTTCTCCCCGAGCTTTCGAGGTTTGTTTACGCCGAAGTGCGGGCCTAGTCCAAGCCGACCCTGGCCCGCACTTCCCGGATCACTTCTTTGGCGATCTTTCGTGCCCTTTCTGCCCCGGCGGCAAGGACCTCTTCTACATCTTTTTCCGTGAGCTCCTTTCGTCTTTCCCTAATGGGGCGCAAAGTTTCCATGAGGTAACGGAAAAGCGTTTCCTTCAAGTCCCGGTACAAAAGTTTTCCCTCTTGGTGCAGGCGCTTAAACTCTTCCGTGACCTCCGCCGGGGCCACGAGCTCAAGGAGGGTGAAGAGGTTGGCCACCCCAGGGCTCATGGGTTGCCCCGGGGTGAGGCCCACATCGGTTACCGCCGTTCTGATTTTTCGCCAGATTTCTTCTTCTGGCTCCATGAGGCCGATGTAGTGGTCAGGGCCGTAGGATTTGCTCATTTTTCGTGTGGGATCGGCGAGGGACATGAGGCGCGGGACCTTTCCCAAGATGGGCTCGGGCTCGGGGAAGAACTCGCCGAACCGCCAATTGAAGCGGCGGGCGATGCGCCGGGCCAGCTCCAAATGCTGGAGCTGGTCCTCGCCCACTGGGACGTGATCGGCCAAATAAAGGAGGATGTCGGCCGCCTGCAGCACCGGATAGTAAAAAAGGCCTCCGTTCACAAATTCCTGCCCTTTTGCCTTCTCTTTGAACTGGGTCATGCGGGTGAGATCGCCAAAGGAGGTCACACATCCCAAAATCCAGCAAAGTTCGGTGTGTTCAGGGACATCGGACTGGACAAAGAGGATGGATTTTTCCGGGTCGATCCCGCAGGCGAGGAGATCCAGAGCTAGGTCCTGTTTAGCTTTCCTGAGCTCCTCTGGGCGGGTGTTCTCGTTGGTGAGGGCGTGGTAGTCCACGATGCAGTAAATGCAGAAGTTTCCCTCTTGGAGTTCCACCCACTGCTTTATCGCCCCAAAGTAGTTCCCAAGATGGACGGTTCCCGTCGGCTGAATCCCCGAAAAAATCCGCATGGCCAGGGGAAGTATAGAGAGGAAGGAACTTTCCCGCAAGAAAACCCCATTTACAAAGCCCGGGCCTGCGCAATAACGGCCACTTTGATGATAGCAGATGGCCAGATGCCCTGTGGGAAATCGAATGGAACCACCTCACACTCTCAAGGCCCATTTTCTCTGTTCTTCTGCCTGTACACCCTATTCCTCCCTTAATAAGGCGAAGGGCGCGGTTGGCGCTTAAGCAACCGGCTTGGGGACCAAGGGAGGAGGTATGGTCAAAGATCCACAGCCCAAAGCGGCCTGGTTGGTTCGGGCAGGGCGCTTTGGCGAGGATGAGGAGCTGGCGTTAGAGGAGGGGCTGGCCACCATCGGGTTCAGGAGTGTGCCCGACCTCAAAAGCTTTCCCCCCGCGAGGCCCTGGTGGACTACTTGCTTCGATCTGACCTCGAGGGTTCTCCATACCGGGCCTCTAACCTTGCCGCACAGTTGTGGGCCTTTCGGGAAGAGGTGCATGTGGGCGACATCGCCTCTTTGGGGTCGGGTCTTTAGTTTTTGTGTTCTTGGCGGTTGCGTACCTAAACTCGTCTTTTCTGTACATCGAGGGCTATGGATTGCACGGCAAATGCTTCCGGGTCCAAGGAAAGCAAAAGTCGGAGGCGAGAAGCTCAGGACCCTAGAAGCGTGTTAACCCAAAAATCAAAGACCTGACCCCAAAGAGGGTGATGAAACTAAGAGGGGTCTAGACATCTACGACACCCTGGGCGATCCAGGTCCCGTCCCGCTCCTCCACCTGGACCCAGTTGTAGGTGGCAGCCTTAACATCAATACCCCGCCCGTGCTTTGCTGGATCGAACCTCTCCCCAAACGCCTCGCCCATGGCCCGGTACCGTTCCTTTTCCTTCGTTATCCGTAAAGAAAAGCGGCCAAAAAGAAGGCCCTTTGTGTCGCGCAGAAAAAGAAGCTCCGCCAAAAAGCGCACAAATAAATCCTCGAGGGATTCCGCTTCCACCTCGAAGGGCACCGCTTCCTTGGGCTCGATTCTCTCAAGATCGGCCATGAGGGAGAACATGGCCCGCGCCGCCTCGCAAAACGCCTCCTCCACCGTGCTCCCGATCCCGCGCACGCCCATGTCTGAAGGATGGGGAATAAGTTCGTAGGCCATCCTATCCTCCGAACCTCCAAGAAGCGACGGGCGTATATTTTGCTCCTTCTGGCCGAAGCTCGGAGCGCATTAACGTTAGCCTTTCCACCAAAATCTCTGGGACGGCCAAAGATTCCTTTGGCAAAATAGGCCGCAAGTCCTTGGGCGTTTTGAACCGGGCCAGGGTCACATGGGGCAAAGGCTCCTTCTTCTCCGGGGGAAAGCCTAGAGCCTGCACGGCCTCCTCCACCTGCTGACAGAGTTTTCGGAACTCGGCAGACTCGGCCCTGGAGCCGGCCCAAAAGACCCGGGCGGCCTTAGGTTGGGGGAACCCTCCCAAAACTTCGAGGGCAAGCACAAAAGGCTTTGCTTCTTGAGCCACCTTTTTCCCCACTTCCAAAAGTTGGGAAAGCTTCTCCTCAGGCACTTCCCCGAGAAAGCGCACGGTCAGGTGGTAGTTCTCCGGCGGCACCCAGGACCCATCTCCCAAAGAGACGCGAAAGCGCTTAGCCACCTGGGCCAGGGCCTCCTGCACATCCTCCGCAAGCTCTATGCAAAAGAAAAGGCGCACGGTGCAATTATAAGGCCTGCTACACTAGGCTTTGGGCCATGGCTGAGGAGTTAACCCTGCGCGGGCCGGTAATCCACGATTTTCCCTATCCGCCGGAAAGGCGGAAGTGCCCGCATCGGGCCCTGGTCTCTTTGACACCGGCGGGAAGCTGCCTTCACCTTTGCCCCATGTGCTACGCCCGGGCCTACCCCTGGAGCCGCGACGCCCCTGCCCTCTACATCAACACCGCGGAAAAACTCGCAAAAGAACTGGAAAAGGTGGAAATCTGCCCGCCCCTTTATATCAGCCAGATCACCGATCCCCTCCAGCCTTTGCCGGAAGTGCGGAAGCTCACCGCTCGAGTGGTGGAGGTGGCCATCCGCTTCGGGGTTCCGTTTCACATCATCACGAAAAGCGGGGATGGAGTCCTTTGGCTTTTGCGCCGCATCCCCGCGCTTTGTGAATATCCGCGCTGGTGGCTTTCCATGACCATCGAGGCCCCTCCAGAAAAGCAAAAGATCACAAGCCCCGGAGCTTCGCCCGTGGAAGAGAGGCTTCGGGCTGTGGAGAAGTGTGCGAAGGAGGGGATCTTCGTGGTCGTGCGCACCGATCCCGCGATCTTTGGCCTCGTTCACGAAGAGGATGAGCTTTGGATCCTCGACCACGCCCGGGATGCGGGGGCAAGCCACATCATCTCCGCCATGGGGCACTTCAACCGCGTTTCTTTTGCGAGGCTTCTTGAGGCCCTGCGCGCCGCTGGCTTCAACCGGGAGGCGGCGGAGGTGCAAAGGAACTACAAGCCCGGAAGAGCCGAGGGCTTCTTCCAAAGCGCGGCCACGATAAGGGCGCCCTTTTCCTTGCGTCAAAAATTCCATCGTTTCATGCGGAACGAAGCGGAAAAGCGGGGCATGACCTATGCCGCTTGCCTAGAGATGGGGCGGGAATGGGATTCCCCTGGGATCCCCCACTGTGAGGCCGCTCCGCAAGGGAGGCTAGCGAAAAAGACTTCTTCCGGAAAATTCGAGCTTCTTCCCGATTGCTATGCCGATTGCCTTCGCCATTGTCCGAATCCTGCTTCTCCTCCTTGTGGGCGGCCTGAGCTCCTCCGCCAATTTCCCTACAAATTCGCGACTTTACTTCCCCGGCCCTCCCCGCTTTTGGCCTGATCCCGAGAAAGCCTGAAACCCTTGCTAAGAAACTGGGTCGGGTAAAATCCCAAGGAAACGAGCGAGGAGGTGGACGGCGATGTCCCAGGCCTGGCGTGGCCCTTTGGAGAGGATCGACGAATTTCGCTGGCGGATACCGCGCACCTATAAAAAAGAGATGCGTACCGACGGCATCATCTACGCCTCGGAGAAGATGATCCCCACCATTTGCGAGGATCAGGCGCCTGAGCAGGTGGCCAACGTGGCCTGCCTTCCGGGGATCGTGGGCTATTCCATGGCCATGCCCGACATCCACTTCGGTTACGGCTTTCCCATCGGCGGGGTGGCCGCCTTCGATGTGAAAGAGGGGGTGGTATCCCCGGGCGGGGTAGGCTACGACATCAACTGCGGAGTGCGCCTCATCCGCACGAACCTCACGGTGGAGGACGTAAAGCCCCGCCTTCCTGCCCTTTTGGACGCGATCTTCGCCAACGTCCCCTGCGGGGTGGGGATGGGAGGGAAGATCAAGGTCACCGCCGAGGAGCTTCGGCAAGTGATGGTGAAGGGAGCGCGCTGGGCGGTGGAGCGGGGCTATGGCTGGCCGGAGGACCTTGAGCATTGTGAGGAAGGAGGAGCGTTAGCCGGCGCCGATCCTGCGGCTGTTTCCAGCCGGGCTGTGGAGCGCGGCCGACCTCAGCTGGGAAGCCTCGGGGCGGGCAATCACTTCCTCGAGATCCAGGTGGTGGAGGAGATCTATGATCCCGCCGCGGCGGCCAAAATGGGGGTCACCGCAAAGGGCCAGGTCACGGTGATGGTCCACACCGGCTCCCGCGGCTTTGGCCACCAGATCTGCGACGACTACCTTCAGGTCATGCAGAACGCCGTGCGCAAGTACGGGATAAACCTGCCTGACCGGCAATTGGTGTGTGCTCCCGTGGAGTCCCCGGAAGGGAAGAGGTATTTTGCGGCCATGGCCTGCGCCGCCAACTACGCCTGGGCCAACCGCCAGATGATCACCCACTGGGTGCGGGAGGCCTTTGAGCAGGTGTTCAAAAAGAGCGCCAAAGAGCTTGGGCTTTTCGTCATCTACGATGTGGCCCACAACATTGCCAAGATCGAGGAGCACGAGGTGGACGGCCAAAAAGTAAAAGTGTGCGTGCACCGGAAAGGGGCGACGCGGGCCTTCCCCCCTGGGCACCCGGCCGTGCCCAAGGACTATCGGGAGATTGGCCAACCTGTCCTCGTTCCCGGGGATATGGGCACCCTTTCCTATATCCTCGTGGGCACAGAGCGGGCCATGAAGGAGACCTTCGGCTCCACCTGTCATGGCGCCGGCCGGCTCATGAGCCGGGCCGCGGCGTTGCGCCAAAAAAGCGGGCGAGAAGTGGCCGAGGAGCTTCGGGAAAAAGGGATCCTTGTGCGGGCCGCAAGCGATAAAACCCTCGTGGAGGAGATGCCCGAGGCCTATAAAGACGTGACGGAGGTGGTGGAGGCCTGCCACGGCGCGGGGATCTCCCGCATGGTGGTGCGGGTGCGGCCGATCGGCGTGGTGAAGGGCTAGCCCCTTTTGGTGAAAAAAAGCAAGGGAAGGGGTATGATGCCCAGGGCGAGGAGGAAGGATGCCCAAGGAACAGGTTCCCGAAGTAAAGCTTAAGGTGGCCGAGGCCCTGCAGCAGGACGTGGGCCGGGGCATTGCCCGCATTGCCGGGCAGTATCTCGAGCAAATTGGCGTCTCCCCAGGGGAGCCGGTGGAGATCGAGGGGCAAAGGCTCACCGGAGCCGTAGCGGCCCTGGCTTACCAAGCTGACGCCGGGCTCGACATCGTCCGCATCGATGGCCTCATCCGCACCAACGCCGGGGTGAGCGTGGGGGACACGGTCATCGTGCGGAAGGCCAAGTGGAAGCCCGCCAACCACGTGACCCTCGCTCCGGCAAGGCGGGGGCTTCGGCTCATCCTCCCTCCCGAGAGCCTGCGGGCCGTTCTTGTGGGGCGGGTAGTGCGCGCCGGCGATGTCGTCTCCACCGCGGGAAGGGCGGAGCGGGCGCCCTTCGGCGGGGAACTCCTCACCGACCGAATCTTCCGGGACTTCTTCGAGATGATGGCCCCGATTTCCTTCGGGTTTGGGGAGCTCCTCCTCAAAGTGGTGAGCACCCAGCCCGCGGGGATCGTGCGCATCACCCCCGAAACCCAAATCGAGCTCCTCCCGGAGTACGTGGAGGTGGCCGAGCGGGGAAGGGAGGTTCCCGAGGTGACCTACGAGGACATCGGGGGGCTGCGGGACGTGATCCAGAAGATCCGGGAGATGGTGGAGCTCCCCCTCAAAAAGCCCGAGCTTTTCGCGCGGCTTGGGATCGAGCCTCCTCGGGGGGTCCTCCTTTACGGCCCGCCGGGCACAGGGAAAACCCTCCTCGCCAAGGCCGTGGCCCACGAGACCGATGCCCACTTCATCGCCATCTCCGGCCCGGAGATCATGTCCCGCTACTACGGGGAAAGCGAGCAAAGGCTTAGGGAGATCTTCGAAGAGGCCCAGAAGAACGCGCCCTCCATCATCTTCATCGACGAGCTTGACTCCATCGCCCCAAGGAGGAGCGAGGTCACTGGAGAGGTGGAGAGGCGGGTGGTGGCCCAGCTCCTTACCCTCATGGATGGGCTCAAAGAGAGGCGGAACGTGATCGTGATTGGGGCCACAAACCGCATTGAGGCCATTGATCCGGCCCTGCGCCGCCCGGGAAGGTTCGATCGGGAGATCGAGGTGCGCGTCCCCGACCGGGAGGGCCGCAAAGAGATCCTCATGATCCACACCCGGGGGATGCCCCTTGCCCCCGATGTGAATTTGGACGAGCTCGCTACGGTAACCCATGGGTTTGTGGGGAGTGACCTTGCTGCTCTTGCTCGGGAGGCGGCGATGAACGCCCTGCGCCGCGTCCTGCCCAAGATAAACCTCGACGAAAAAGAGATCCCCAAGGAGATCCTGGACGAGCTTGTGGTGCGCAGGGAGGACTTCGAGGCCGCCCTCAAAGAAGTCCGGCCCTCGGCCATGCGGGAGATCATGATCGAGATCCCCACCGTCACCTGGGACGATATCGGTGGGCTAGAGGAGGTAAAGCAGCTTTTGCGGGAGGCGGTGGAGCTTCCGTTGGTGAACCCCGAGGCCTTTCGGAGGCTGGGGATCCGCGCGCCCAAGGGGATCCTCCTTTATGGGCCGCCGGGGACGGGGAAGACCCTTTTGGCCAAGGCCGTGGCCAACGAGTCGCAGGCCAACTTCATCACCGCCAAGGGCTCGGATCTCCTTTCCAAGTGGTACGGGGAAAGCGAGCAAAGGATCGCCGAGGTCTTCCGACGGGCGCGGCAGGTGGCCCCGGCCGTGATCTTCCTGGACGAGCTCGACGCCTTGGCCCCTCGGCGGGGCACGGCCATCGGAGAGCCCCACGTCACCGAGCGCATCGTGAACCAGATGCTCGCCGAGCTCGACGGCCTCGAAGAGCTGCGGGGGGTGGTGGTGATCGGGGCCACCAACCGGCCGGACATTATCGATCCCGCCCTCCTTCGGCCGGGCCGCTTCGACGAGCTCATCTATGTTCCCCTTCCCGACGAAAAAGCGCGGCTGGCCATCTTTAAGGTCCACACGAAGGGGATGTCCCTCGCCCCCGATGTGGACTTGGTGGAGCTGGCGCGCCGCACCGAGGGCTACAGCGGCGCGGACATCGCCGAGGTCTGCCGGAAGGCCGGCCGCCTCGCCCTCCGGGAGGACCCCAAAGCCGAGGCCGTGTCCATGCGCCACTTCCTGGAGGCCTTGGAGAAGACCCCGCCCTCCGTCTCCCCAGAGGAGCGGGCCAGGTACGACAAACTCAGCAAGAACCTGCGCCGGGCCGTGCGCCGTCTGGCCGGCTTCATGGTGGAGGAAGAAGAAACCAAGGAGGAAAAGTGAAAAAGTTTCTCGCGGTTTTGGCCCTTGTCGGGCTTGCCCTTGCCGGACTAGCCCAAACCCCGGTGGCCGTGGTCAACGGCCAGCCCATCACCAAAGAGGAACTGGACAGCGTCACCAGGCTCAACGAGATCCTTTTTATGTTGTATTACCAATACCCGCGCTTCGCCCAGTCCCTTCTTGTAACTCCGGAGGGAAAAGCCTTCCTTACGCGCTACCAGCGCGATGTCCTTGAGGATCTCATCCTCCACAAGATCCAACTTCAAGAGGCCCAATCCCGCGGGATCGCCGCCGATCCCGCCCAGGTGGAGGAACTCGTGAACCAAACCATCGAGCGCATCAAGATTTACTATGGCTTAAGTGATGAAGAGCTTGTAGCTGAGCTTGCCAAGGAAGGGCTCACCTTGGAAGAGTTCCGTGCTGAACTCAGGCCCCAGGCGGAGGAACAGGTCCTGATCGAAGCCTTGAAAACGGCGGTAACCCCCGACGTCACCGTAAGCGAGGAGGAAATCGTCGCCTATTATCAACAGAACCCCGGCCAATTTGTGGATGCCCAGGGGAAGACTCTTCCGCTTGAGGAAGTGCGGGAGAAAATCGCGTCTGTGCTTATTTCGCAAAAGAAAGAGGAGGCCTGGCAGAACTGGCTTAAGGGGGCGCGCGAGGCCGCTAGCGTGCAGATAAACTTGTAAAATTCAGCCGCGCTTTTCCACGCGATCGATATACTCGCGGGTGTAAACGTTCACCCGGATTATGTCGCCTTCCCCAATAAACTGAGGCACTAAAACCTCAAGCCCGTTTTCCAGGATTGCGGGCTTATAGACGTGGCTTTCCTTGTCGCGGATGGCCGGGGCCGTGCTCACCACCCGCAAATCCACCGTTTCCGGAAACACCACCGAGACGGGATTTCCCTCGTAAAACTCCACGGGAACGCGCTGATTGGGCTGGAGAAAAACCTCCAATTCCCCGATCATCGCCGCGGGGATGGAGACTTGGTCGTAAGTCTCCAGGTCCATGAAGTAGAAGGCCTCACCGTCGGTGTAGAGGTATTCCATGGGGCGCCTCTCCAGTGCCACTTCCTGGACCTCCTCCTCCGGCCGCAACCGTCGCTCCACCAGCGCTCCCGTCCGAAGGTTTCGGAGTTTTAGGTAGACGAGACCTTTTTGCTGGGCGCTTCCAGTGTGGCGCACGGCCTCCAACACCCGGAAAAGATCCCCCTCCATGCGCACGGTCGCCCCGGGCCGAAGCTCGCTGGCCAGTGCCACCCTGCCCTCCTTCACTACCGATGGTAATAGGAGGAGGTCTTCCTCACCACTCCGCCGGGGATAATCTTCCCTTGTTCCTTGTGAAAAGGGCGGTGTCGGCCTAACATTTTGTTATGCTAAATCTGCCTAATGAAAATGTGATTCCGGAGAGGATTCGGGGGATTGTAGAGCTTGCTCAAAATCTTTGGTGGACCTGGCATCCTTCGGCGCGGCGGCTCTTTCGGGCCCTGGACTACCAGGCTTGGCTAGAGACCACCCACAATCCCGTCCTCATGCTCCGGGTCATCCGACCCCAGCGCTTCCAGGAGCTCGCCAATGACCCGGAGTTCTTGGCCCTCTATGACCAAGTGATGGCGGAGTACCGGGCTGATTTATCCCGTCCTTCCCTGGACCTTCCCGGCCCGGTGGCCTATTTCTGCGCGGAGTTTGGGGTTCATGTTTCCTTGCCCATCTACGCCGGCGGGCTAGGGATCCTCGCCGGGGACACGCTCAAGGAAGCAAGCGATATGGCCCTCCCCATGGTGGGGATAGGACTCATCTACACCCAGGGGTATGTAACCCAGCGCATTCGCGAGGACGGCTGGCCAGAGGAGGAGCAGAAGGCTTTGGACCCCAGTGCTCATCCCCTTGAGCCTGTGCGGGATTCCTCCGGCTCCCCCTTGCTTTTGGAGATCCCGGCGTTTCGGCCCAGCGTGCGAGCCCAGGTCTTTTTGGCCCGGGTGGGCCGGGTGCCCCTCTACCTCCTCACCACCGACGTGGAGGGGAACGCTCCCCAAGACCGGACCATCTCCCAAAGGCTTTACACCACGGATTTAGAACAAAGGTTTAAGCAGGAATGGGTGCTGGGGGTGGGAGGGATGCGGGCCTTAGAGCGCTTAGGGATTCGCCCGGCCGTTCTCCACCTGAACGAGGGCCACCCGGCCTTCGCCCTCCTCGAGCACCTCCGCCAATTTTTGGCCCAAGGCCTCTCCTTCGAGGAAGCTCTCCTTCGCACCCGTCAGACCACGGTGTTCACCACCCATACCCCGCTTCCCGTGGCGACGGATGTGTTCCCCTTTGCCCTCCTTGATCGCTATCTTGCCCCCTATTGCCAAGAGCACGGCCTTCCGTACGAGGCCATTTTGGAGCTTGGGAAGGATCCCAAGAATCCGGAGGCGGGGTTCAACATGACCATTTTCGCCCTGCGCCTTTCTCGGCACGTAAACGCCGTAAGCCGCCGTCACGGGGAGGTGGCCCGCCGCATTTGGGCCGGGATCCGCTTCCGGGACGAGGAAGTGAGGATTGAGGCTATCACCAATGGCGTACACCTCTTCACTTGGATCGAACCACTTAGGGTTCAGCGCCTTTTGGATAAATACTTGGGCAAAGATTGGCGGGAAAGGCCCGACGATCCGGAAGTTTGGCAAGGGGTGGAGAAGATCCCGGATGAGGAGCTTTGGGCTGTGCATCAGGAGAGAAAAGAGGCGTTAATCGCCGAGCTTGCGGCCAGGGCTCGCAGGCGCTGGCGGGAAGGGGCTCCGGCCAAAAGCGTTTTGGCCTTCGGAACACTTCTTGATCCCAACGCCCTCACCCTCGGATTTGCCCGCCGCTTTACTGCCTACAAACGGCCGGACCTCCTCCTTTATAACCTAGAAAGGCTGAAAAAACTCGTGACAGATCCATTCCGGCCAGTGCAAATCATCTTTGCCGGAAAGGCCCATCCGGCAGACATTGAAGGAAAACGCCTGATCCAAAAAGTTTTTCAACTCGCTTGTGATCCGGCGTTCGCCGGAAGGATTGCATTCGTTGAGGAATACGACCAGCACCTGGCGCGGTTCCTAGTGGCCGGGGTGGATGTGTGGGTCAACACCCCTCTTCCGCCTTTGGAGGCCAGCGGGACGAGCGGGATGAAGGCCAGCGCCAACGGGGTGCCCCATCTTTCCGTCCTGGACGGGTGGTGGCTGGAGGGTTATACGGGCGAAAACGGCTGGGCTTTTGGGGGCGAGGAACATTCCGAGGGCCGGAATCAGGCGGACGCCGAGGCCCTCTATCGCCTGCTGGAGGATAAGATCGTCCCCCTTTATTACGAGCGCGGGCCGGATGGGGTGCCCCATGGCTTTGTGCGCGTTATGAAAGAGGCGATAAGGACGGTGGCCCCGCGGTTCTGCACCCGCCGGATGCTTCGGGAATACCTGAAGAAGTTGTACATTCCGGCCGTAAGGGGGAAAGGGCCGTGACCCTCATCCTTGTGGGACTTTTGGCCCTGGGCGCATCTTGTGCTGAGCCGGTCTTTCTCCGCCCCGTCCCTTGGCTTGGCGACCTTGTCATCGCCGAACAAAGCCTCGTCCTCGGAAGTACCGGTCAGGTTGTCGAGATGAGTTACCATGGCGAGATCCTCCGGGTTCTTCCCTTCCCCGCTGGTCAAATCCAAGCGTTGGCATTGGGCCCAGGTTTTCTTGCCGCAGGGGGCTGGAATCTCCTGCGCCTTTGGACTTGGCCCGCGGGAGAAATCCTTTTGGACATCCTAGGTTTTGGCACGATGATCAAAGACCTTGCTGTCGCTGATTCCCTTATCCTGGCCGCCGGAGCCGACGGCCGGGTCCTCGCCTTCTCCCTAAGCGGGGAGGTGCTCTGGAGCATGCGCGCCCATGAAGGGACCGTCTGGGGGATTGCCGCTACCTCTAAGTTATTTGCTACAGCCGGGAGCGATCGCGCCGCCCTTTGGGACTTGGAAAGCAAAAAGGAAGTTCACACCTTCCCAGGGAGGACCTGGGAGGTGGACTTTTCCCCGGATGGTTTCCTCCTTGCCGGGGGTGCGGGGAAGATCCTCAAATTGTGGGACACCGCGTTGGGGCTTTCCCTCCTTGAAATCTGGGCCCACGAAAGCTGCACGGTGGCGGTGGCTTTCTCCCCGGATGGAAGGAAAGTGGCCACGGGTTCCCTGGACCAAAGCGCGGCCCTTTGGGACGCGGAAAGCGGGCAATTGCTTGAGCGCATAACCGGGTTTCCCGCCATCGTTCGGGCCGTGGGCTTCAGCCCCGATGGCCGGCTCCTCGCCGCCGGCGCCGAGGACGGCACCATCGCCCTCCTCCGCCTTCCCTAAAACCCCTCCTTTTCCGTAGAATTTCCCGCTCGACCAAATTTTTGGCAAAAGTTTAAAGGGAGGGGCAATGTACCAAAGAAGGGTGCAGGTCACCGGAGGCGGGACGTACTTGGTAACCCTGCCCAAGGAATGGGTGACGGAGATGGGGGTGAGCCAGGGGAGTGTGCTCTCCCTAGTCCCCACATATTCCGGTGGGTTACTTTTGCTTGCGCCGGCGATGCGGGAGCACAACCGGGCGCGCATAAATATGGACGGGAAAAACGCAGTTCAACTTTTGCGCGACATCATCGCCTACTACATTGCCGGCTACGAGGTGATCGAGGTGATTGGCAAGCGGATCCGGCCGGAGGAGCGCCGGACGATTCGGGAGATTGCCCAGTCGCTAGTGGGGATGGAGATCCTTGGCGAGACCCAGTCGGCGGTGACCCTGGGGTGTGTGGCGGATGTGCGGGACTTTCCGGTGGATGCCACCATTCGCCGCATCTACGGGATAACGGAGGCCATGTGGGCTGATGCCTTGCAAGCTTTCCTTGGTCGAGACGAGGAGCTAGCTCGGGATGTGATCGAGCGCGACGGTGACGTGGACCGGTTGGTGCTTCTTGTCGCCCGCCAGTTTGGCCTCCTTCTGCGGGATCTCCTTTTGGAAGAGGAAGTCGGCCGTTCCCGCCAGGAGTTCTGGCACTACCAAACCGTGGCCGACCAGTTGGAGCGTGTAGCGGATCACGCAGCCAAAGTATGCCGGGCCGCGTTGGCCTTGGCCTCCCCGCCACTTTCCGCCTTTGCCGAGAAGCTTCGTGCCCTTGCCGAGGTGTCATTTTCAGTGATCGCCGAGGCCGTGCGGGCCTTTGAGGAGAGGGATGCAAAAAGGGCCAATAGCGTCCTGGAAGGGAAAGAGACCCCAGAGGAGGTCTTGCCCTGGGTCCAGGCCGCGGCGAAGGAGCAACCGGAAAACGCCCTTTCCCTCTCCATCGCCGTGGATAGCCTTCTCCGCATCCGTGAGCACGGGTTCAACATCGCCGAAACGGCCCTGGACGTCTCGGTCGTGGCCCGTCCCCTTCGCCCTTTAAAGGAACTCCAGGGCTAAGACGCCAAGACAAGCAAGAAGGCTTAGAGGAGTCACAAGGAACCCATATTTCATGAATGTCTTGAAGGTGATGCGGAAATCTTTTCCTGTTAGGATGGTCATCCACATGATCCCCGCCAATGCCCCAATCGGTGTGAGATTCGCCCCGAGATTAGAGCCCGCCACTGTGGCCAAAGCTCCGGGAAGAACGGCCTCCTTGGGGACAGCCCGCAGGGCCGTGGCGAAGGCCAGCGTCATGGGGATGTTGTTGAGGAGGTTTGCGCTCAAAGCTGAACTCACACCAAAAAGGAACGTTAATAAGGGCGGGAAGCCCAGGCTAAGCTTGTAGAGTTTTTGGCCAAAAAGGGCTGTCACTCCGTAGCGGTCAAGGGCGTAAACGGTTACAAAAAGGGAGAGAACGAAGGGCACAAGGGGCCAGGGAACGCGCCGGAGGGTTTCAGCTACGGTGGAGTCGTTTTTCAGTTTTCTTCGCAGGGCCTTGGCGTAGGACTCCCGTAAGATCAGGATTATCAAGAGAGCGAGGGCAAAAGCCGCGGAAATCTTCCACATGGGCAATCCCAGGTAGGGAGCCAAGGCCAGGGCTACCACACAGCCAGCCAAGGTCAAAAGCCCCAAGAGAGCGCCGGGCCTATCGGTTATAGCCTCCCATGGGTCCAAGGCCACGGGCTTTATAGGCTTGCGGATCTCCTTACGAAAGACGAGGTAGAGAAGCGCGGCGTTGGCCACCCCCGCCACCAGGGTGGGAAGGGCCATCCACTTGGAATAATCCACGAACGTGAACCGAAAGGCCGAGGCCACAAGGATGTTCGTGGGGTTTCCAATGTAGAGGGCCATGGACCAGGTATTGGCAGCGAAGAATTCCGCAATGAGATAGGGTTTAGGATTGATTCCGGCGTGCTTGGCGAAGTAATAAACGAACGGGGTAAAGGTGAGGACCACGATGTCGTTGGAAGTGAAAACGGTGAGGATGGAGACGGCAATATATACGGCGAAGAAGAGCTTGACCCCGTCGGTCTTGGCGCTGGCCAGGGCATAGCGGGCGCAGGCTTCAAAGAACCCGGTAATGTCCAGGAAAATACTCATGAACACCATGGAGATGAAGAGAGTAAGGATCCCCAACGGGCGGAGCTCTTCGGTGCCGTTTAGACCCTGAACGATGTCCGACCCAGTGAGGAGGCCCGTGGCCAGGATCAAAAGGGGGCCCAAAAGCGCCCCAAAGAAATAGGTTTCCAGCCTAAGCTCGCGCTTCCTTGTGCGAATGTAAAGGTACGGCCTGCGCAGGATGAGGCCAAACGTAGCTAAACAGGAAAAGAGGAAGATCAGGGCTGCCGTTAGCATAGGGCCAAAGGATCTTTACGCCCATCCAGGCGGGGCGGAATTCATTTCCACACGAAGATCTGTGGAGATCATGGGAGACGTCCAGGCCCAACTTATACCCCAACCAAGGGGAAAGCACAACCTTCCAAGACTGTTGAACTTCCAGGGAAACTGTCTAGCTTTTGTCACCTGACCTGGGAGGCTTAAGGTTTGCCCTCGCCGCCCCTCAGCGCACAAACGCCGCTACTTCCTTGGTCCTCCTCGGCCTCCTTTTAAGCTCTCCGCCTTTTACACCGTCTGGAGGCGCTCGGCCACCCCTTGCCAATCCCCCTTTCTCACCTTGTTAAGGCTGTCTCGTACGGCGTGGAGTACACGAAGCCGCCACTCGCTTTTGGGGAAGATCTTCTTGATCGTCTCCTCCAAACCAGGGAGGTCGTCGTTCACAAAGATTCGAACCTTATCCACCCGCGCCACCTGAAATCCTTGAGGACCTCTTTCCAGTTCTGAGCACTTTCCCCTTCGGCCAAGAATACAGAATCCCAAGCTCTCCCTTCTTCCATCGGGCAAGATCCCCAACGCAGGTACACCGGTTCCATGGTCATGGGATTGGCCCTCCTCAGCATCCTAGGCCTGGACCTTTGGTCAGCTAAACTTCGGACCTAAAAAGAAAAAAGGGGCCCGCGCTCGGGCCCCTTCACAAACCTAGGCACAAACTTACCGAACGATTAGGTGAAGAAGACAATAGTGTCCGCCGGGCCCAGCTACGGCCACCCGGTATTCCCCAGGCTCAAGCGACTTGGCATCGACCACGAGGCGCCAGCGTCCAAGGGCTTCTTGATATTCGAGGCGGAAGGCTTGAGCTAGCTTCGGATCGTCAGGCCACCAACGGACCCTCGACCTTTTATTCGGATCCGGGCAATAGCGCGTCATCACAAATTGACTTGTGTGGAATAAGAGGAAAGTCGGCCAGCTCGAGCTGTAAAGGATAGCACCTTCATTTGTACTTCTTGGGGTTGCCTTAAGATCCTCAAATTTTGCGTCCTTCCCCACCACGATAAGGCCTGTATTGGTGTACCAGTTCTCCAGGGTGTCCGGAGCAAATAGGCTGATGCGCTCCATGGATTGGAACTCCGGGGAGCCTGCTACCCATCCCTTGGTAACCCGCGGATCAGCGTTGGCCGTGTCCACCACCTTACCGGTTGGATCGAGGAGTTCCAGCACTTCGCCCCGCGGGTCGAGGGCTAGGTCGTAGACAAGGTCCGCCGGGATACCCCGCACCACCTCATCGCGCCCGCGTTCGAGAAGGTAGGCGCTTGCCGCAGCAACTAAACCCCGGAGTTCCACAACCTTCCACTCCCTCTCCGCGACAGTAGTGGCCTGAGTGAGACGCCAGCGCAGGATCCAACCCGTGAGGTCCACCGCGTTCTCCGTGACGTTCATGAGCTCGATCCACTGGTCGTCCGCGTTTGCTGCGGTCCCACCCCAGGCGATTTCGTTGATCACAATTGGGCCAGTATCGTCGTAGATGAGGACAGCTGCGGTGTCGCTGACCACGTCGTCGGTGCGGCGCTTCATGAGGTAGAACCCGTGGGGGGCAATCGTCCCGCGGAGCTCCACGACCTTCACGTACTGGTCGAGCACGCCCTCCGGCTGCTTGCGCCGCCAGCGGAGGGTCCACCCCGTGAGGTCCAGCAGCTCATCAAACGAGCGGTAGAGTTCAATCCATTCGTGCATCGGATCGGCTTCCGTGCCGCCCCAGGCGACCTCGTTGATCACGATCCGCGGGCCGAGGGCGCCGCCTCCACCGGCGATCTCCTCCCCGCAGTCCACCACCATGATCTGGATCATTCCCAGGGCAAAAGCGCCCATGGGGTCCGTGACGATATACGTAATGCGGTCGGTGCCCAGGAAGTCAAACTGCGGGGTATACACCACGTCCACCGAAGCCTCGTGAGGGGCACGGTATGTAACCGCACTTAGGCTCCCGCTCAAAGCGCCGGAAGCAGGTGCTCCAAGGATTGCGAACGTCAACGGATGTGAGTCCGGATCCGCTGGGTTCAGGTTGGCGTCATACCCCCGAAGGGAAAAGGCGAGGAGTGTGTTCCAGCATGTCACGAGGGGCAGGGCCTCTGCCGTGGGGGGCGCGTTGTTCCATACCCAGTCTTTCAGGGCATCGGGACCATTTGCGCTGCCGAGCCCTGTCTCCCGATGCAGGAGGGCCCCGCCGAGCGTGACGTCCGTAATCGCTCTGATCACGACCCTGCCCGGGGTAGCCGCGAACACGGTCAGAGAAGCTTTTCCACCGATGGTCGAGGGGCTCGATGCGGTTACCACCGTGGCTCCCGCCGTATTTTCAAGGAGCACGAATACCACCGGTGTTCCATCCGGCGCTGATGTTCAGCCGGCCCCAGTGTTGGTCTCCACCTGCGCGGTTACTGTATGGTGCGTGCCCACCGGATTCACTGACACAAGAGGGGTAACACTGATCCGGGCGTCCGCATACATCTTCGTAGCCGGACCGCTTGAGTTGCCCATGCCGTTCGTGGTCCGCACGATCTGGGTGCCGCCTGCGAACGTCATCGTGACCGTGGCCGACGCCGTGAACACAGCTGGTGAGGGTTGGTTGATGGTGAGGTTCCAGGTAGCGCTCATCCCGTCCGCGGCCACCGTTGGTCCGCTCAGAACCTGGCTCCCTGGGGTCGGCGTCACGGTGTAGTTGAGAGTCCACGAACTCGGCGCCGCGCCCTCAGCGTACGCCGTGATCAGGAACGTGTGCGGGTTACCCACCGCGTTTGTCGCCTGCCCCGGGTTGATCATGATGTAGCCATCTACCCCTACGTAGTGGCTTGGATCGGTCGCTGTCACTGTCTGCCCGTCGTACGTCGTCGTTGCGGTCCCAACGTTCCCGTACTGCCCGGCCACGGCCGTCCCCGTTTTCGTCAGGGGCGCGCTCGCCCCGGGAGCAAGGCTTGGGATCGTCCCGATCGAACCCACCTGATCGTCCGTCACGACGATGTCTGTCAGCGTTACGTCCCCGGTGTTCGTCACCTTGTACGTCCACGTCACCGTGGACCCCGCGGGCACCGCTGGACCGGGCGGCATGTTTGCATCTACCCCGTTTGTCTTCTTCTCGAGCACAAGCCCTGGCTGGCCAGGCGAAGGACATGCCGGTCCCTCAACCTGATAAAAGCAGTTGCCTGGCCCTGCCTTCACCGCGGCTGTGGTGTAGCCGGTGGGCCAGTATCCGCGGAGCGTGATCCAGTACTCGCGGCATTGGGGCGTGTTGAATTCTTGGTCGAACTTCACGCCGAATAGATGTGTTGTGGGATCCGTGCCACACTCGTAGCTGTGACTTGCCGCCACGATGTCTGCGCACCCCGCGCACGTCGTGGGCAGGCCCAAAACCCAATGACTGATGGCCGGGTCGCCGTTCGAGCACACGCGGTACTGAAACGTAGTGTTCATCCCGTCAAACGTGGCCCCAAGGAACACCACGGCGTATTGAGAACAATTTTGGGCTGAGGCATGAAACCAGGCTCCTGCGCCCAAGAGCAGGACGAGAAGGAGGGAAATAAACCCGGTTCTCGCCAGCCGCACCGGTAAGCGCGCTTCTTTGCCAATCCTGAACAAACTTGCCATGATACCCCCCTTACTTCCTTCGCGGCTCTAACCTAGGAGCCTGAGAGAGGTCCATGGCTTGGTGTCCTGGATCGCTCTTTAGCCGCTAGGTTCCCTGCGACCAGGGTCTTTCCGATCCCTGGCCCTAAAAATAAAAAGCTGCCAGGTTTCCCTGGCAGCCCGACCGCCCGTTCTGGGCTCGTGGATTTGCGTCCCTACATTCCTGTAGGTTTGCCCTTTTCAGGGAAGCAAAGCCATTGTATGCCGAAAATTCTCCCTGTCAAATGGACATTTGACCCAAGTTGATAGATCGCAACCAGCCGGGAAAACTTCCGGATGCAGCCCAGCCTTCAGGAAACCCTACGTGGGGCCAAGGGAATGCGGTTTTAGAGATGTTGGCCGAACCGCTGCCAATGTACCTTTGCTGGGTCGTACTGGGTGCGGGGTTCCGGGTGCTCGGCCGGCACACCCACCGGGATGACCGCGAAGATCCAGTAATCCTGGGGCACGCCCAGAAGTGGGTGGATAGCGTCCTGGCGCTTTTCGTCCATGCCGCACCAGGTGGCGCCCAGTCCCAAGTTGGCCGCAGCTAAAAGGAGGTTCTCCACCGCGGCAGCCATGTCCTGGAAGAAGTAGAAGTTCCCGGCGGGTTTCCCTAGGGGAATGATCACCGCGCCTGCGTCCACCCCAAATTTCGCGTACGGATGGGCAGTACAAACTTCCCGGATCTTCTCCCGCTCGGTGAGGACCAAAAACTCCCAGGGTTGGCGGTTGCGGGCCGAGGGCGCGGCCATGGCCGCCTTGAGCAGCACCTCCAGTTTCTCTTTCGGCACGGGCTCGCCCGTGAACTTGCGCACGGACCTCCGCCGCATGATGAACTCCAAAACCTCTTTCTCCGTCATCCTTCGCCTCCGATGAGGGAGCCCCTTTTCCCGGAAAGGGCCTCCAGAAGCGCCCCCTCTTTGTCGGCCTTAAACACGAGGATGGGAAGCCCATTTTCTTGGGCGATGGCCACCGCGGCCTGGTCCATGACCCGCAATCCCCGGGCCAGGTACTCCCTGTGGCTCAGGCGGGGGAGGAATTTCGCCTCCGGGTTTCGGAGCGGATCGTCATCATAGAGGCCGGGGACCTTGGAGGCCTTAAGGACGACCTCCGCTTCCACGGAGAGGGCGCGGATCACGGCGGCGGTGTCGGTGGTGACGTAGGGGTCGCCCGTTCCCGCGGCGAAGATCACCACTGATCCTGAGCCCATGGCCTCCTTGGCCCGCCAGGGATCTACGGGTTCGGCCACGCCGGCCACGGGGAGCGCGGACATGAGGAGGGCGGGAACGCCTTTCCGGAGGAGAAATTCCCGCAATACCACCCCGTTGAGGAGGGTGCCGAGCATGCCCACGATGTGGCCGGAGGTTTGGGGGAGGAAGGGCAAGGCCGCGCCACGGGCCACGTTGCCCCCGCCCACGACCACCGCGAGCTCCGCCCCGGCCTCCCGGGCCCGCCCGATCTCCCCGGCATAAAAAGAAAAGGCCCCTTCGTCCAAGGGGCCTTCCTTTCCACCCAAGACCTCTCCTGAGATCTTCAGGAGGGCCCTCTTCCACCGCAAACTCATCCCTCGCCCACCTGAAAGCGCACGAACCGGCGAATGACCACGGGCTCACCTAATTTGGCTGCAAGCTCCCCCACCACGTCCTCCACCCGCAAGTTGGGGTCGCGCACATAGGGCTGCTTCAGGAGGCAGTTTTCCTCGAAGAATTTTTGGAGCCTTCCCTCCACGATCTTCTCCACGATGTGGGGTGGTTTTCCCTCCCGCTCGGCCTGCTTGCGCAGGATTTCTTTTTCCTGCTCCACCACTTCTTGAGGCACGTCTTCGGGAGAGACCCAGCGGGGGCGGGCCGCGGCGATCTGCATGGCCAGGTTCCTTAGGAACTCCCGGAAGGCCTCGGAGTTGGCGGCAAAATCCGTGGCGGTGTTCACCTCCACCAAAACCCCGATTTTCCCGGAGTGATGGATGTACGCCTCCACTCGCCCTTCCTTCACCTGGCGGGTTTGGCTAGCCAAAAACTCCTTTCCCTCCTCGCGCAGGATCTTTTTGGCCTTTTCGATGTCCCCGCCCGCTTTGATCAGGGCTTGTTTGCAGTCCATGATGCCAAGGCCCGTTTCCTCCCGCAGCTTTTTCACTAGCTCCACGGTGATCTCCATCCTTCACTCCTTTTCCTCAAGCTTCTCCATCATTTCCATGAGCTGTTCCTCGTCCACGGCGATCATCTCCGGCCGTGGCATCTCCCGCGCCTCTTCGTGGGCCACCGGCGCCGCCAATTGCAGGCCCTCCCGGCCCTCCAAAACCGCGTCGGCAATGCGGGAGGTGATGAGCCGCGTGGACTTTATGGCATCGTCATTCCCGGGGATGGGATAGTCGATAAGGTCCGGGTCGGCGTCGGTGTCGCAGATGGCCACGATGGGGATCTTCATGGCGTTGGCCTCGCGCACGGCGTGGATCTCCACGGTGGGGTCGATGACGAAGACCACGCCGGGGAGGCGGTCCATTTCTCTGAGCCCATCGAAATTGCGTTTGAGGCGCAAAAGCTCCTTCTCTAGCTTGAGCCTCTCTTTTATGGGGAGCCTTTCGTATTTCCCCTCGGCGAAGTTGCGCTCAAGCTCGAGCATGTGGAGGACGCGGCGGCGGATGACCTCGAAGTTGGTGAGGGTCCCGCCGATCCAGCGGCGGTTCACAAAGTGGGCCCCACAGCGGCGCGCCTCCTCCTCCACGATGGCCTGGACCTGGCGCTTTGTTCCCACAAAGAGAATCCCCTTCCCCTGGGCGGCCTGCTCGCGCACAAAGAAATAGGCGCGCTCGAACATCTCCAGGGTCTTGGTAAGGTCGATGATGTGAATCCCTTTCCGCTCGGTGTAGATGTACTCCCGCATCTTGGGGTTCCATTTCCGGGCGCGGTGCCCAAAATGAACCCCAGCTTCAAGGAGTTCCTTCATCGTGAGCAACGGCAAACCTCCTCCTTTCTTGCTCGGGGTGGCCGAGTATATCCGCATCCACCCTCCCCCACAACGCCCCGGGGTTTTGAGCTAAGATCGGATTGTGCTCGAGGGCGAGGTCCGTCACATCCCCCGTAATCCCGAGGCCGAGCAGGTGGTGCTGGGAGCGGCCCTGCTCGCACCGGAGGAGGTCGTGCCCCGCATCCTTCCCCGCCTCAGGCCCGAACACTTCTACTTCAAAGCCCACCAGGAGATCTACCGCACCATCATCGAGCTTTTCGAGCACGGGCAGCTTCCCGATGTGGTCACCGTGGCCAATCGCCTGGAGGAGCGGGGGAAGCTAGAAGGAGTAGGCGGGAGGACTTATCTACAGGAGCTTTTGCTCAAGGTTCCGGCCACGGCGGCGGTGGAGCATTACGCGGAAATTGTGGAGCAGAAGGCCCTGCGGCGCTGGCTCATCGAGGCCGCGGCCCGTATTGCTGAGCTGGGCTACGAAGAAGAGCTTCCCGTGGAGGAGGCTCTGGACCGGGCGGAGGAGGCGATCTTCACCATCGCCGAGCGCCGTTCCATGCCTGGCTATTTCTTGCTTCGCGATTTCCTTCCCTCCCACTTGGAGGTTCTGGAGGAGCTTCATCGGGACCCGAAAAGGCGGCCGGTGACGGCCATCTCCACGGGATTTCAGGAGTTCGACGCCTTCACCGCTGGCCTTCATCCCTCGGATCTCATCGTCATCGCCGGCCGGCCGGGAACGGGGAAGACGGCCATGGCCCTGAACATCGCTCGGGACGCCGCCCTCCGCCAGGGGAAGAAGGTGGGGATTTTCTCCCTGGAGATGTCCAAGGAGCAGGTCTTGGAGCGGCTCCTTTGCGCGGAGGCCCAGGTGGACCTCCACCGCCTGCGCACCGGTTACCTTCCTCCCGCCAAATGGGGGTTAATTGCGGCCGCCGCCGGCCGCCTCAACGACGCGGTGATCCTCATCGACGACACCCCCAACACCACCGTCCTTTCCATCAAGGCCAAGGCCCGCCAGATGATGCGCGAGCACGGCCTCGATTTGGTGATCGTGGACTACCTCCAGCTCGTGGAGGCCGGGATCAAAACGGATGTGCGGGAGCAGCAAATCGCCTATGTCTCGCGTACGCTGAAGGGTTTAGCCCGCGAGCTAGGGATACCCGTGATCGCCTGCTCCCAGCTCAACCGGCAGGTGGAGAGGCGGGGGGAGGATGCCCGGCCGAAACTCTCGGACCTGAGGGAGTCTGGAGCCATCGAGCAGGACGCGGACCTGGTGGTGTTCATCCACCGGCCGGAGGGGCAAAAGGCGGACACAAGCCCAGTGGTGGAGACGGAGATCATCGTGGCCAAACAGCGCAACGGCCCCACCGGAAGCTTCCGGCTCCTCTTCCATAAAGGTTTCGTGAGCTTCTACTCCCCCACAAAGGAAGCGGAGGAGGTCCCGTTTTAGAAAGGAGGCGCGTTGGTTCCCAAAGACCTTCGGTACACCAAGGACCACGAGTGGGTGCGCGTGGAGGACGGAAGGGCGCGGGTGGGCATCACCGAATTCGCCCAAAAATCCCTGGGAGATATCGTGTTCGTCGAGCTTCCGCCCGTGGGGAAAGAGGTGAAAAAAGGGGAGCGCACGGCCACTGTAGAATCGGTGAAGGCCGTGGGCGAGGTCTTCGCTCCCGTCTCCGGGAAGGTCCTGGAGGTGAACGAGGGCGTCACCAAAAGCCCGGACCTCATCAATAAGGACCCCTACGGCCAGGGCTGGCTTTTCCTCCTTTCCCTCGCCGACCCTAAAGAAGTGGAGAGCCTCCTCACCCCGGAGGCCTATGAGGAGCTGGTGAAGGGAGGGGGATGAACCCGTACATACCGCACACAAAGCGCGATATCGAGGAGATGCTTAAGGCGGTGGGCCTCCCGGACGTGGAGGCCCTTTTTTCCGATATCCCTGAGGAAGTGCGCCGGCGGTTCAAGCCCCTCGGCCTTCCTCCCCGGGACGAGATCTGGGTCTTTCGCCACATCGCCGAGCTTTCCGAGCGCTCCACGGGAAGAGGGCTCATCCCGTTCCTGGGAGCTGGGCTCTATGACCACTACGTGCCCCCTTTGGTGGGCCACATCCTTTCCCGCGCGGAGTTCTACACGGCCTACACCCCGTACCAAGCGGAGATCTCCCAAGGGACCCTCACCTGGATGTTCGAGTACCAGACGATGGTGTGTGAGCTGACCGGCATGGAGGTGGCCAATAGCTCCATGTACGACGGGGCCACGGCCCTGGCGGAAGCGGTGTACATGGCCCGCCGGACCGTGGGCGGAAGCACCGTTTTGGTCCCGAAATCCCTCAACCCAAACGTGCGGGAGGTCCTGGCCACCTACGCCTGGGCCGCCGGGCTCCGCCTCGTGGACGTTCCCTATGATGAGCAAGGCCAGCTTAGACTCGTCGAGGTTCCCGAAGATACCTGCGCCCTCATCGTCCAAGAGCCCAACTTTTTCGGGGTGATCGAGGACCTTTCCGGCCTTAAGGAGCGCATTGGCCGGGCTTTTCTCATCGTGTACGTGAACCCCATCGCTTTAGGGGTTTTGGAGCCGCCGGGGAAGTTCGGGGCGGACGTGGTGGTGGGGGAGGGCCAGGTTTTGGGGCTTCCTCTTTCCTTTGGCGGCCCCCTTTTGGGGATTTTCGCCACGAAGATGGAGTACCTCCGGCGCATGCCGGGGCGGATCTCCGGCCGCACCGTGGACGCGGAAGGAAAAGAGGGCTACGTCATGGCCTTCCAGACCCGGGAGCAGCACATTCGCCGCGAGGAGGCCACCTCTAACATCTGCACCAATTCCGCCCTGTGCGCCTTGGCCGCCACCGTGTACATGGCTGCTTTAGGGCCGGAGGGCCTGCGGCGGGTGGCCCTCCTTTCCATGGAACGGGCCTATAGTTTGGCTGAACGCCTCTTTTCCCTTCCCGGCTTTAGGCCCGCGTTTTCAGGGCCCTTCCTCTACGAGTTTGCCGTGGCCTGTGCAGACGCGGAGGCCGCGGTGAAAAGGCTTCGCCAAGCGGGAATCGCCGTGACAAGCCCAGTCCTCCTCAGAAAATGCGGGGTGGAAAACGCGTTCCTTGTGGCCGTCACGGAAAAGCGCACCCCTGAAGAGCTCGATCTTTTTGTGCGTGCCCTTTCCTCTTAGGAGGTGAGGATGCCCACCATCTACGATCGCGGCCAAAGGGGACGGAAAGCCCTGGCCCTGCCCGAGCTTTCCCAGCCGGAGGAGGAGCTCCTTCGGAAGATCCCGGAGGGGATGCGGCGGAAGGCCCCGCCGCTCTTGCCCGAAGTTTCCCAGCCCGAGCTAATTCGCCACTATACCCACCTTTCCCGCCTCAACTACGGGGTGGATACGGGCTTTTATCCCCTGGGAAGCTGTACCATGAAGTACAACCCCAAGCTCCACGAGGAGCTGGCGCGTCTTCCCGGGTGTACTGGGCTTCACCCTCTCCTTCCCGAGGAAGAGGTGCAGGGGGCCCTGGCCGTTCTCTGGGAGCTTTCCCAGTATTTGAAGGAGATTGCGGGGATGCCGGGGATCACCCTGCAGCCCGCGGCCGGAGCCCACGGGGAGCTCACCGGCATGTTCCTCATCAAGCGCTATTTTGAGGATCGCGGGGAGATCCCGCGCCGCCAAAAGATCCTCCTTCCCGACTCCGCCCACGGCACGAACCCGGCCTCGGCGGCCATGGCCGGATTCCAGGTGGTCTCCATCCCCTCAGACAAAAGGGGGATGGTGGACCTCGAGGCCCTGAAAAGGAATCTCGACGAGGGCGTGGCGGGGATCATGCTCACCGTGCCCAATACCCTGGGGATCTTCGAGGAGGACATCCTGGAGATCACGGACCTGGTGCACCGGGTCGGCGGGCTTTGCTACTTCGACGGGGCCAATCTCAACGCGTTTTTGGGCCGGGCCAGGCCGGGCGACATGGGCGCCGACATCTTCCATTTCAACCTGCACAAGACCTTCTCCACCCCCCACGGTGGGGGCGGCCCGGGCGCCGGACCCTTGGCCGTGTCCGAGCCCCTCATCCCCTACCTTCCCGTCCCGGAGATCGTGAAGGAGGGGGAAAAATTCCGGCTCCACTTCGATAAACCCAAGTCCATCGGCCGGGTGCACCCTTATTTTGGGAACTTCCTAGTGATGGTGCGGGCCTTGGCCTACATCCTGACCCTGGGCGACGAAGGCATGCGGGAGGTTTCTGCCTGTGCCGTCCTGGCTGCCAATTACCTCCGGGTGAAGCTCAAGGGAACCTACAAGCTCCCCTATGATCGGCTTTGCAAACATGAGTTCGTCCTTTCGGGGGAGGGCCTGGCGGAAGGGATCCGGACCCTGGACATTGCCAAGCGCCTCATCGATTACGGGTTCCATCCGCCCACGATCTATTTCCCCTTGATCGTGAAGGAGGCGCTGATGATCGAGCCCACGGAAACGGAGCCGAAGGAGGTTTTGGATGCGTTTTGCGAGGCGATGCTTAGGATTGCCGAGGAGGCCAGGACCAATCCGCAACTCCTGAAGGAGGCGCCGCATCGAGCGCCGGTGCGGAGGCTCGATGAGGCCCGGGCCGTGCGGGAGCCGGTCCTTCGCTATCCCTTCCTCGCGTAACTGGGCAAGGAAAACGGGCGAACTTTGAGCGTATGGCGTTCAGCGTGCGCGATTTTCATGACCTTGTTCGGCTCCTCCGGGAGCACGCTCCCGCGTATTTGGCCAGGCTCATCCTCGACCCCGAGCTCATGGAGCTTTTGGACTCCGAACAGGCCCGGGCCGCCCTTTCGACTAGCGCCGGCGCAGGAACGTGCGCAAGAGGATAAGAACTGGGATGATCTCCAATCTCCCCGCCCACATGTGGAAGGAAAGCAGGAGTTTGGCCGAAGTGGGCATCTCGGGGTGGGTGAGGCCCACGGAAAGGCCCACGTTTCCCTGGGCGGAGGCCACCTCGAAGAGGAAGTCGGCCAGGGTGTAGCGCCCGGCCGGGTAGAACTGGGCCAAAAGGAACGCCCCAAGCACAAGGAAGCTGATCCACAGGAAAAACAGGGCCGCGGCCTCGCTTATGCGGCGATGGACCTGGTCTTGGGGGATGGTTTCCGTTCCCAGCCGGCACAGGACGACCGCGTCTGGTGGGGACAGAAGGCGCCGGATTTGCCAGGCGATACCCCGCACGAGCACGGCAAGGCGCATGACCTTCATCCCCCCAGCGGTGGACCCCGCGGCCCCGCCCACCACCATCCCCACCGTGAGGAGGAGCTTTCCTGTCTCGGACCAGCCCGAAAGGTCCACGGTTTGGAACCCCGTACAGGTCATGGCCGAGACGTATTGGAAGGCGGCGGTACGGAAGGCCTGCACCCCCGGCAAGGATCGCCAAAGCACCAACCCCAAAAGGCCCGTCCCAAAAAGAAGGGCGAGAAGAAGCCAGCGGGTCTGGAGATCCCGCCAGAGAACTTGCGGCCCCTTTTGCAGCATCTGGTAGTGGATGACAAAGCTCACCGCCCCTGCCACCATGGAAAAGATGGCCACCACTTCCACCCCCACCGCGCGGTAATGGCCGAGGGAGTCGGGCCAGAGGCTGAACCCACCCGTGGCCACTCCGGTCATGGCGTGGTTCAGAGCCTCCCAGGGCGGCATCCCCACGCTGAAGAAGGCCAGGGCGCTCAGGACCGTGTAAAGGCCGTAGATCCACCACATGCTGTGCACGGTGGAGCGCACGGAGGGGTGGATTTTTTCTGCGCGGGCCTCGGCGTAATAGAGGGTGGCCGCGGAAAGCCCGGGCCCGGCCAGGACGGCGATCATGAGGACGATCACCCCCATCCCCCCAATCCACTCCATGAGCGACCGCCACCACTGGAGGGTCTTGGGCAAAAGATCAGGGCGGAGGGCCATGGTCAGGCCCGTGCCCGTAAAGCCAGAGACGCTTTCAAAAAAGGCGCTGACAAAGTCCGCATAAGGGAAAAGAAGGCCCCCGCCAAGCCGGTGGGAGATGAGAAAGAGGGGAAGGGCCCCCAAGAGGGGCACCAAAAGCCAGCCTAGCCCAGCCACAAAAAGGCCGTGCTTAAGCTCCGTCTCCCCCGCGCCCCGGAAAGGCCAATAAAGAAGAGCCCACACCAACAACGCGGCAAGGATCGTCAAAATCAAGGGCAAAAGGGCGAAGTTTTCGCGGAAAAAGAGGGCCACCGGAAGCGTCCCTGCAGCCATGAATGCCACCACGAGGGACAAAAGCCCCAAATTCCGGAGGACGATCCTTAGGTCCGCAAAACTCATAAGGTTCAGCCGGTGAGGATGGAGATGAGGTGCTCAGGCGTGTGTTCTTTGCTGAAGATGGTGAGGATATCCCCGGGCCGGACGACCGTGCTCCCCTTGGCGATCTCCAGCTCTCCGTCGCGCTCTATCGCCGCCACCAGCACCCCTTCAGGGATGATCCCCTCCTCCCCCGCTTCCCGCAGGGTTTTCCCCACCAAGGGGGAGGTCTCCGGCACGGTCACGCGAAACATCTGGGCCCCGCCGGGGAGGGTCACGAGGTCCCGCAGTTTCGGGTGGAGGGCGGCGTGGTAGAGGTACTCGGCTACGATCACGTCGGGGTTCTCCATGACGTGGGCCCCGAGCCGGCGGAAAAGTTCGGTGTGGGCCCGGTTATTCACCACGGAGACGATGGTGGGGATGCCCAGGTCCTGGGCGGCGGCGATGACCATGAGGTTCGTGGCGTCGTCGGAGGTGGTGGTGATGAGGGCATCAGCCCGCTCCGCCCCGGCCTCGCGCAACGCGTCCACGGAGGCCGCGTCGGCCTGGATCACCAAAACATCGTACTTCCGGGCAATGGCGTTGGCCTTTTCTGGGTTACGCTCGATCACCGCCACGTTGTGGCGGTCCCGCACCGCAAGGTCAATAAGAGCACTGCCTATTCCGCCAGCACCCACCACAATAAGGTACATGCGGCCGGTATCCTACCGCGCCTCAAGCCCTCTGACAATTGGGGTTTGAGGAGCAGGGATTTTGCCCCCTTTCCCCAAAAAGCCAGGAAAAGGGGGCGGGGGATAAGATTGGCCCGTCATGGAGAAGTGGGCGAAGCTCACGGTGGTTTGGGGCGAGGCCAAGGCCCTCATCCTCAAGGGCTTCCTCGAGGGGGAGGGGATCCAGGTGCGCCTGCGCTACCACGTCCCTCCAAGCGTTTACCCCCTCACAGTGGACGGACTAGCGGAGATCCAGATCCTCGTGCGCGAGGAGGACTTGCCGTTGGCCCAGGAGGCCTTGGCCGCCTTCCGCCTTCCCGGGGAGGAGTAGGTGCGCTGGCCGAGCGAGGAGGAATTAACCCGGGCCCGGAAGGAATTGGTGGCCGAGCTCCGCCAAAAGGGCATCCGGGACCCCCGCGTCCTTTCCGCCCTGGAAAAAGTCCCCCGCCACCTGTTTGTCCTCCCGGAGTTCATCCATTTGGCCTACGATGACCGCCCCCTCCCCATCGGCCTGGGCCAGACCATCTCCCAGCCCTACATCGTGGCCCTCTCCACTGAGGCTTTGGCCCTCTCCCCCGAGGACCGGGTCTTGGAGATCGGCACCGGCTCCGGGTACCAGACGGCCATTTTGGCCGAGCTAGCTAAGGAGGTGTTCACCGTGGAGAGGATTCCCGAGCTTTCCTGGGAGGCCCAGGAGCGCCTGCGCAAGCTCGGCTACACGAACGTGCGGTTCCGCGTGGGCGATGGCACGAAGGGCTGGCCGGAAGAGGCCCCCTTCCCCGCCATCCTCGTCACCGCCGCCGCGCCCCGCGTCCCCCCAAGCCTACTTTCCCAACTCGCCGAGGGCGGAAGGCTCGTGATCCCCGTGGGAGGGAGGTTCCAACAGGACCTTTGGCTCGTGCGAAAGGAGGGAGGAAGGCCCGTTTACGAGCACCTTTGCCCGGTGAGCTTCGTCCCCCTCATCGGGGAGGAGGGATGGCGATGATCGACCTTCGTTCGGACACAGTGACCAAGCCCACCCCGGAGATGCGGCGGGCCATGGCCCAGGCCGAGGTGGGCGACGACGTCTACGGCGAGGACCCCACGGTAAACCGCCTCCAGGAAAAGGCCGCGGAGATGTTGGGGATGGAGGCCGCACTGTTCGTGCCCTCCGGGACCATGGGGAACCAGGTGGCCATCGCCGTGCACACCCGGCCCGGCCAGGAGGTGATCGTGGAGGCCCAGTCCCACATCTACAACGTGGAGATGGCCACCATGGCCCGTTTCTCCGGGGTCCAGCCCCGCGTGATCCAGGGCCAGCGGGGGGTGTTCACCGCCGCGCAAGTCCTGGAGGCCATCCGGCCAAACCTCTATTACCTCGCCCAAACGGGCCTTGTGTGCTTGGAGAACACCCACAATGCCGCGGGCGGCCGGATCTTCCCCTTGCCTATCGCCCGGGAGATCCTGGAGGTGGCCCACGCCCGCCGGATCCCCGTGCATCTCGACGGCGCCCGCATCTTCAACGCCGCAGTGGCCACGGGAATTCCCGCCTCCGAGCTCGTGCGGGGTTTTGACTCCGTGATGTTCTGTCTTTCTAAAGGGCTAGGGTGCCCGGTGGGCTCCCTTCTTTGCGGCTCGCGGGAGTTTATTGCGGAGGCGCGGCGGGTGCGGAAGGCGCTGGGCGGGGGGATGCGCCAGGCCGGGATCCTCGCCGCCGCCGGCCTCTACGCCCTCTCCCACCACATCGAGCGCCTGGCCGAGGACCACGAGAACGCGAAACTCTTGGCCGAGGGACTTTCCCAAATCCCCGGCCTCTCCGTGTGGCCGCCGGAGACGAACATCGTCATCGTGGAGATCTTGCGCGGCCCCACCGCCCAGGAGCTCGCCGAGCGCCTGAGAAGAAAAGGGGTCCTCGTGGCCCCGGCCGGCGCCGGAACGGAAGCACGGAAACTCAGGTTGGTCACCCACCTCGACGTCTCCCGTCAGGACGTCCTTCGGACAATCGACCTCTTTTGGGAGGAACTGCGGGGCGTCTAGCCCTGACGAAGCGGACATTTCTCGGGCTGCCCTGTCCCCAAACGGAGGCCATCCGGGGTGTAGCCTCCGTTACGTCCAAGGGGGCAGGATGACCGGGAAGAGCTTCGCCGGGCATTTATCCCAAAGGCTAGTGGGCCTTTTTCTCCTCCTTTTGGCCGTTGGCCTTTCCTCCACGGCCATTCCCTTGGGGTTTGAGTCCGGGCCCCATTACTTCCGCACCTATCCTCCGGCCATAAGCGCCTTCATCCAGCTCACCAACCAGGCCATCCGCTACGGGAACCAGACGTTTTTCGGGGAGATCCCCCTCATCCCCCTCATCTCTGGCGGGGTGGGGGTGCGGGCGGCGGAGACCTTGGGCGAGTCCTTCTCCTTGGGATTGGGTTTCTCCCTTTTGGGGATGGGTACGGGAACGGAAGGCTCCTGGGGCGCGCAAAAGGTGGAGGTGAGCCTCGGGCTCACCTACGCCGATCTGCATGTCCTTTGCGCCTTTTCCCCTATTCCGGGAGTCCTTTACCTTGGGGCCACGGCTGGCCTTGGCTGGACCAGGCTTTCTTACGCCGTGGACTTTCCGAACTTGAACCTTTCCTTTATTCCGGCGGTGGGGGAGGCGATCTACACTGGCCGGACCTTCGCCGCCGCCTTCTTTTTGCGCGCGGCCTGGCCTATCTTTCCCAACCTCACCGCTGGACTTGAGGCCGGGTTCCGCTGGGCCCTCTTCCCCGGGCTTTCCGCACCCCAAGGGGTTCCTTTGGATTTGAACCGCGACGGAAAGCCCGATCAGCTCGATCTTTCCGGCTTTTGGCTTGGGTTCAGTTTGCGGGTGGAGTTCCCGCTATGAAGGAGGGGGAGATGCGCCGCGTTTTCTTGATCTTTGGGATTTTGGCTGGTGTCTTGGCGCTCTCGGGGTGCGTGGGTAAGTTCGTGGCCAAAGCTCCGGAGGCCTTGTTTTCCATCCGGCCCACGGAGGGGATCGCCCCCCTCACCGTGGTCTGCGACGCCTCCCTTTCCTTTTCCGAAAGCGGCCGGATCGTTGAGTACATTTGGGATTTCGGCGACGGCACAAAGGGCTTTGGCCCCATTGTTTCCCATACCTACCTTCGGGGTGGAACGTACCGCGTGACCGTCACTGTCTACGACGAGCGTGGCCTGAAAAGCACCCGCGAGTCCCAGGTCACCGTGTACTTTCCCAAGCCAGAGCCGGATTTCTCCTTTGCCCCGCCCCTTCCCGGAACCTATGAGACCATCGTCTTCGACGCCTCTGCCTCCCAAAGCCCCAACGGGAAGATCGTGCGCTACATGTGGGCCTTCGGGGACGGCACCTCCGCGGAGGGGATGATTGTGGAGAAGAGCTACCGCTACGGCGGAACGTATCTTGTCACCCTCTCCGTGGAGGACGAGGCCGGCCAGGTGGGAAGTGTTAGCAAAACGATCACGGTCCAAGGGGGGCCGAGCTGTGGCTATTAGGCGGGCTTTGGGGCTGGGGATCTTGGCGGCGGGAGTTTTCCTCTCGGGGTGTGTGAAGAATGCGGTGTCTCCTTCGGCGGGGGTTATGGCCGTGGTGGTGGCCGAGCCCAGGGAGGGCAAGGCCCCGCTCACTGTGCAGTTCGATGCCACTCGTTCGGTGGATCCTGCTGGTCCCATCACCGACTACCTTTGGGATTTTGGGGATGGCTCGCCGGTGGTTTCCGGGGAGAGGGTTTCTCATACCTATCGCCGGGCCGGGGAGTACCTGGTGACCCTGGTAGTGGTGGGGCTTTCGGGGACGGGGCGGGCCACGGTCCTTGTGCGGGTCCTCAATAATCCGCCGGAGGCGCGCTTTTCCGTCTGGCCCGAGGACCCGTGGACGGAGGAGCTCGTGACCTTTGATGCCTCTGCCTCCTCTGACCCCGATGGCGATCCCCTCACCTATCTCTGGGACTTCGGCGATGGGGGGATGGCCCAAGGGAAGGTGGTGCAGCACACCTATCAGAAGGCCGGGGAGTACGTGGTGATCCTTACCGTTTCCGATCCTTCCGGGGCGCAAGCCCGGGCCACGAAGCTCCTCAAGGTGGAGGAGTGCGTGGGCGGTGGCTGCGGCCGACGCCGCTAAACCTTCGGGGTCAGGTCTTTACTTTTTGTGTCCCTGGGCTTCCCCCACCCGCTTGGCGGTGAGGCTCACCGCGGAGTGAAGCCCCACGAATTCGGCCACTTCCTTTGGGGTATAACGGTGCACCCGCGCTGCCCGGTAGATCCGCCCGGCACAAGGGGCCTTACGCGCGAATGCGGCAAAGAGCTTTGTAAGCTTGCCCGTGCCAGGCATCAAGTGCACCCCAATTCCCGGGTGACACAAAAAGTAAAGACCTGACCCCTAAGGCTAAGACCTCCGAGGCTTGAGGCGCAGCATGATGGCATCGGCCAAAGCTCGGAAACTGGCCTTCAACGCCCTAACGTCGAGGGGCAGCACCATCTCCACAGGCCACCGCTCAATCTCGTCGGGAAACTCTTGGGCTTTTTCTAGGGCCTGGGCAAACCAGTACAAATCAAACCCGGGGTCCTTAGCCGGCGCCAGCTCCAGGAGCACCCAGGGGTCCACCTCGCGAAAAATGAATGCGAGGTCGACCGCGTCCCTCGGTTCTTCCCGCCCAAAGAACGCGAGCAACTTGTCCACTGCAAGATCCTGAAAGTCGTTCACCAAGCCCAACTCGGTCTCCACGGGCGGCGCAAACCTATTCGGGGCGTCGTAGGCGAACTGCACGCGCACCGCCTCCGACCCGCGCGACACTTGAAGTTCGGCGAAGGTGGCCAGCCGGCGAACGACGGCCACGTCAATTCCCTCCCTGCGCAAGGCTTCTTCCGCTACCCGCGAGAACGGCTGTACAAGCCCGTGCTCTGTGGTGAAAAGATCGAGGTCAAAAGACCGGCGATGGCCAAGGTAGAACTCCGCGAGCGCTGTCCCGCCGGTGAGGTAAAACCTTTCGGCATCAGGGACGTTTCTCAGGGCGCGCAAAACCTCCAGCTGAAGCGGGGTGAGAAGGCCGTTACGCTTCGGCGCGCGCTGCATGGTGGGCCAACACCCGCGTCCACAGCCGACGCACTGCAGGGGGGAGGTCCAACTCGGGCAACACCCTCCGAACCTCGTCCCAGTCCAGAGCCGACACGTCCTCGGCCCGGCCGTGGATCAGCACTTGCTTAAGGTACCACTTGCGCTGCCAGGGATCGGAAAGGTCCAGTTCGCGTTTGGACCACACGATGTAGCGCTTGGGCTCCACGGTGCTCTCCTTACACACCATCGTAGAAACAGCCGAAGCTAGCGTCAAGTCAAGGGGGTCAGGTCTTTACTTTTTGGGTTTCCCAGGGTATACTTGCGGCATGGCGCGGCCGTTGCGCATCGAGTTCCCCGGGGCCCTCTATCACATCACCTCCCGAGGGAACGCAGGCCAAGAGGTCTTCCTCGACGACAAGGACCGCTTTTCGTTCCTCGACCTTTTGGGCGAGGTCGTAGAGCGCTTCCACTGGCGCTGCTACGCCTACTGCCTCATGCCCAACCACTACCACCTCCTTGTGGAGACCGTCGAGCCCACCCTCTCCCGCGGCATGCGCCATCTCAACGGGGTCTATACCCAAGCATTCAACCGTCGCCACGGCCGAAGCGGCCACGTGTTCCAGGGCCGGTTCAAGGCCGTTCTCGTGGAGAAGGAAAGCCACCTTTTGGAGGCGGCGCGGTACATCGTGTGGAACCCCGTGCGGGCCGGGCTCGTCCGGCATCCCAAAGACTGGAAGTGGAGCAGCTACCGGGCCACCGCTGGCCTCTCCCCGCGGCCGCCCTTTCTGGATGTGGACTTCATTCTTGCCCAGTTCGGCTCCGACCCAGAGCGGGCCGCCCGCGCCTACCGAAAGTTCGTAAGCCAAGGGCGGGACGTGGACCTCTGGGCCGACCTAAAAAGCGGTGTGCTTTTGGGAAGCGAAGCGTTTGTAAAGAGGCTGCGGCCGCTTTTGCGGGAGAAGGCGTGGGTGGAGGAGATCCCGCGCCGGGAGCGGGCCGCAGCGCGGCCAAGCCTCGCGGAGCTCTTTTCTAGGGCAGAGGACAAGGAGACCCGCGACGAGCGGATCTACCAGGCAGTGCGGGTGCACGGGTACACCTTAAAGGAGGTGGCCGAGTTTCTCGGGCTTCATTACTCCACGGTGAGCCTCATCGCCAAGCGGGTGGAGGAAGCCCGGGGACACAAAAAGTAAAGACCTGACCCCAAGGCGAGGCAAGACAAAGGTTATTGGTCGGGGGCGTTCATTTTTCCTATCATTTGCTAGAGGGGGCGGCGATGAAGAGGATTTGGGTGAAAAGACTTTCTTTCTCTGTCCTTGCGGCGCTTTTCGGCCTTCTTTCCGGGTGCCTCTTCTTCCCCCCACCGCCACCGGAAAACGTCTCCGCTTCCGACGGGGAGTACCCGGATTTCGTCCTTATCCTGTGGTCGGCCTCGCCGCGCGCTAGCCGCTACGAGGTCTTCCGTGCCATTGCCAAGGACGGCGAATACGAAAAAATCGGGGAAGCCACCACCGCCCGCTTCGAGGACAAAACAGCCTCCCCAAACGTCCTCTACTGGTACAAGGTGCGGGCCTGCAACGCCTTCGGTTGCAGTGGCCTCTCTTCCGCGGACCAGGGTTTTTGGCTTGGACCTGTGCCGCCCAGCACCCCCCAGAACGTGGAGGCCTCCGACGGCGCCTTTCCTGACCGCATCCGGGTCACCTGGTCCCCATCTTTGGGGGCTGCCTACTACTACGTGTGGCGCACGGATCTCCCCGGTGCCGCGTACCGCCGCCTGGCCCAAGTCTCCGGGACCTCCTACGAGGACACCGACGTCCTTCCCGGTCGGACCTACTACTACAAGGTGCAGGCCTGTAACGAGCACGGCTGCAGCGACCTCTCCGAGGCCGACGCAGGCTCGGCCGCAGCTGAGCCGCCCGCGGCCCCCCAGAACGTCCAGGCCTCGGACGGCACTTTCTCCGATCGGGTGAGGGTCACTTGGAGTGCTGTGCCTGGGGCAGCGCGCTACGAGGTGCACCGGGCTACTTCCCAGGCCGGACCCTACGAGCTCCGCGGGGAAACCACGTCCACCTCCTACGACGACACCGGGGTGACGGTGGGCACCACCTACTGGTACAAGGTGCGGGCCTGGAACGTTTTCGGGTACGGTGATTTCTCCGAGCCCGATTCCGGTTATGCCGCGGCGGGCGGCGGGGGTGGCGGAGGCGGTGGTGGAGGTGCCCTCCTTCCCGGCCAGCCCTGGAACCTCGCCGCCACCGACGGAACCTACGACGATAAGATCGTGATCACCTGGCGGAGTGCCTCCGGAGCCAAGCGCTATGAACTCTGGCGGGCCAAGGCCACTGACCCCACCGAACCGGACGAGGGGGACTACGAGCTCATTGCCGAAACCACTTCCACCTCCTACACCGATACTGAGCCTGGGCTTTGTGAGCTCTACTGGTACAAGGTGCGGGCCTGGAACGAATACGGATATGGGCCCTGGTCCTTTGCCGACTCCGGCTACACCGCCGGGAAACTCAAGCCCGTGGACTCAAGCAAGATCCAAAAGCTGGTCCTCCCTCTGAGCGGGGGTTACAAGGTGTACCTGAAGTGGCCGAACGCCATGAAAGCCGAGGAGGTCGAAAAGTACAAAGTGGCCTACGAGGTTTGGCGGTGGCGTGTAGGACAAACCCCAACCTGCATTACCACTACCCCAATATCCGGCCTTGATAGCACCGGTAAAGCCCTGGAGTGGGTGAGCTTCACGGACTCCAACGTAGAGGAGGACGTCACGTACTACTACAAGATCCGCACCGTGAGCAAGGATTACGCGAATCTGCTTTTGCCAGATGATGGCCCCTGTCCGGCTTGTGGAACGTGCATCGCGCCCAGTGCCTTCTCCGGCGAGGTGGCGGTGGTGGTCACCTGCAACCCTGTTCCGCCCGAGCTCAAAAGCGCCACCTACGATGCGACAGGGACTGAGAAGAAAGTCGTCCTCACCTGGACTAACCCCTATGCGGGTACGGATGCCGAGAACCAGGCCAAATTTGAGGTCTGGCGGGCCACTTCCCTCAATGGCCCCTATACCAAGATCGCGTGGGACCTTTCGCAAACCACCTACGAGGACGCGACGGGGCTTGTGTCGGGCACGACGTACTACTACAAGGTCAAAACCTGTTTCGATTGCGATCGTGATGGTCATTATGATGATTGTGGCCCCTTCTCCAACGTGAAGTCCGTGACCATCCCCAAGTCCTGAGGGCCGTTTGGCCGGGGGTGGGAGGACATGGGTCTGGGCTCTGGTGGACGGGTTGGGTTCCTTCCCCGTTTGGGGTTGGGAAAACTTCTGCCCGAACGGAAAGTGCAGCGTAAAGCGGGCCCCGTGTTTGACAGAAGAGGGGGAAAGGACTAAGATTGGCGCCGTTCGAGAACCTGGGAGGGTCCTGGCTTGACGAGGTGCAAAGTTTTCTGGTACGATCGGGCCACACCTTCCAGGGGCGAACGCGGAACTGGGAGGTGGTAAGCGGTTGGTGTACGACTCTTTGCGGAATAGGTCGCGGTTTTTGCGGTTTTGGACTGGAAAGGAGGTTGGACGTTGAAGCGGATAGGTTTTGTGGGGTTGGTGTTGGCGGCCATGGTGTTTGGGACCATGGCCTTGGCGTTTGATGCCTACTTCTCGGACGCGGCCGGGAACAAACTCGGCACGGTCTGGGAGGGGCAGCAGGTATACATTGCCGTGAAGGACCCGGAGAAGGGGGCCTGCGGCATCGACGAGTTCCAGGCGGACCTTGTGATCTTCGACTTCAAGACCGGCGCGTACATCAAGAAAGACAACCAGTACTTCCGAGAACTCGGCGGGATCGGTAGCGGCCTCTATTTCTGGGTGGATAAGTCGGGGTCCAACACGAAGGTTAGCGTGCCGGTCGGCTGGCGTGCAGACTTTACCAGCTTTCCCTATGGAATGACTCATGTCCTGCAGCCTAGTAACGTCACCCATTGGGAGGAGGGCGCCTGGGAATACGTGGACGAGAACGTGCTCGATGGTGACCCTATCGACCTTACGGGTGGTCTACCTGTTACCGTTAGTGTTAATAAGCTCCCGCGGGAAAAGCGCACGGCCCGGGTGGACTTCGAGGGGCTTGACATTCGTGGCCGAACCGAGGGAGACCTTACGGAGATCAAGGGCCGGCTGGAGAACAACGACACGTTGATCCTCATCGTGGCCGATGACACCGATGCTATGAACATCGACCAGGACCAGGTGAAGATCGTGGACACGGTGGGGAAGCTTTCGGTGACGCCGAAGGTCATCTCCTACGGATGCGGTCCGGCCTGCGAGAACATCGTCGTGCGCATTGAGGATCCCGATGAGAACCTGAACTGCAACGAGATTGAGTACGTCCCGTTCTTCGTTATCGTCAACCCCGGAAGCTGGAATCCGCAGACTTCGGCCATCAACAACTTCTGCTCCCTCATGATGCGCGGCGGATACGATCCCGACAACAATAAGGATCTTGACCAGCCGATCCGCTGGTACAACATCTACGACGAGCCCACAACGGGTGGCGGTTGGACTATCAACTCCCGCTTCATCCAGTATCCGAGCGCGTGGCTTGAGACCGGCAAGACCGTTGGTCGGGTGTTGTTCTTCGCTGCGGAGACGGCGGTGGACTCCGGTGTGTTCGAGTTCAACTTCGGGAACACCGAGGAGCTCCAGAAGGCCCTGGGCTTTAAGGAGTTCGGGAACTACTTCACCATCGCCTTCTACTACATCGACCCGAACGACTTCGACGACATGGACCTCACCACGATCAACGTGATCTCCAATAAGTACGCGTCCCAGGTGTTCCTCACCGATGCCAATGGTGTGCCGGTCTCCGAGGTGAAGATCGGGCATGGCGGGCTTTATGTCCGCGTGTACGATGGTGACGCCAACGTGAACTCCTGCTGCCAGGACAAGGTGGTGGTGCACATCTGCGACCCGCACAACGAGGACGACAGTGAGTACATCGTGATCGACGAGATCTCCAACAACTCCGGGATCTTCTTCACCCAGAGCGGGATCCGACTTGAACCGGTGTGGGACGCGGTGAATGGGTACCAGCTTGTGTTCGACGACTGGAACGTCCAGGCGTTCAACGAGGACACGATCTTTGTCCGCTACAACTCCGTGGACTACGAGTCGGCCGATCTCAACAAGCTGGGCGACGGGAACCCGAATGACAATGCCTTCCCGCCTAAGATTGCGGATGCTGCTCGGAACCAGGAGTGGGACGTGTCGTTTGCCAAGGTGAAGGTCTATGACTTCCAGGTCTTCGATGGTGAGACGCACCACATGCGGTTCCTGGATGGCGAATACAAGCCGGTCACGGAGATCCCTGTGTCCGGCAGCCTCTACCTGGAGGTCACCGACCTCGATCAGAACGAGAACCCGCTCCTGCGTGAGCTCATCTTCGGCGGCTGGAACAAGGACGCCTACTCCGCCGACGACGGTCCTCGGAGTGCTTACTACAACATCCCTCCGACGGGTTCGGTGACGAAGGAAGACACTTCTCAAGACGCGGGTGAGGACTCCGCCCCGATCTGGTGGAAGTACACCGGCGACTCTGACAGGATGACCCCGAAGGGCGCGGTGCAAAACGATCCGTATTTGGGACGGCCCCAGACCACTACCGACACCAATAAGGATGACTCCATCTCCGGCATCGCCGAGACGGTGAAGATCTTCATGTGGAACGCGCAGAAGGGGACGTGGGAGCGGATGGATCTCCGGGAGACCGCGGTTGGTTCCGGCGTGTTCCGGTCCACGGTGTGCGTGCCGGTGGGCGAGGATGGCCTTAACTCCTCCGGCGGGGACACGATCATGGCCTTCTACCAGGATCCGTCCAACCACTCCGACATTGCCATCATCTCCATCAAGGTGTCCCTGGGCGGCGCCGTTGCGGTGACCCCGCCCACGGTGCAACTCTCCGTGGTCTTCGACAAGACCACGTACTACCCGGGCGACACGGTGACGATCACCGTGACGGACGAGCAGTACGCTGGTGCGGCGGAGATCGTGGGCACGAACGTCCTGGTGCTTCTCGATAAGGACGGCAAGGTCATCACGAGCTGGAACAAGCTCGAGGCCGTGGCCGGCCAGCCCGGGAAGTTCCGGGTCACGTACGTCCTCCCCGAGACGGTGAAGCTCGGAACGATCACGGCCAAATACACTGACCCGTACATGACGACCCGCACGGCCCAGGGTCAGGCCACGGTGGTGGCCAAGGCCCTTTCGAACGTGGCGGGGATCACGGTGTCCCCGAACCCGTTCAAGACGTCCACCACGTTCACCATCCAGGCTGAGCCTGCTGGCGCCGTGGCGGAGAAGATCACCATCACCATCTACGACCTCACCGGTGCGAAAGTGGCGGAGATCACCGGGCAGAACACGGCGTCGGTGACCTGGAACGGTGGGAACCTCCGGAACGGCGCGTACATCTACGTGGCCGTGGTGGAGGGCGGCACGAAGGCCTGGACGTTCAAGGGCTTCGTGTACATCGAACGCTGAAGGTGAGGGTGGGGCCGGGGAGAAGAACCCCGGCCCCTTCCCATGGAGTTAGGGAGGTAGAAGAGCGATGAAGCGTGCAATTTTGGCGGCAATCCTCTTGGGCGCCCTGGCGTTTGGGGCTTTCGGGTACGAGGGCTCCATCGTGTTCCAGGGCGGACTTGGGGCGAAGGCGTTGGGAATGGGCGGGGCGTTCTGCGCCCTGGCTGATGATGGGACGGTGGCCCTGTGGAACCCCGCGGGGATCCTGGCGTTCGGGGAGAACGCCTGGCTCGGCGGGGCCACAAGCGAGCTTTTCGGCATGGTCCCCTACCAGTACGTGGCCGGCGGGTTCAGCTTTGCTGGCTACGGGATTGGTCTGGGTTGGGCCAACGCCACCGCTGGTGAGTTCTATTCGGCCAATGCCTTCATCGGCACGGTGGCCGTGAAGATCGGGGACTTCGGCTGGGTCGGCGCCAACATCAAGTACCTCATGGAGACGATCACGAACGAGTACTCGGGGTTCGGCTTTGACCTTGGTCTCATCGTTCCCGTGACGCCGGAGTTCACCCTCGGTGTGGTGGCGAAAGACCTTGGCACGACCATCGCCGGCCAGACGGTGACCCCGCTCTATGTGGCCGGTGTGGCCGGAAAGGTCCTTGAGGGCGCGTTGGCCCTGGCCGCGGACGTGGAGCTCACCTCGGCGTTCGCGGTGAAGAACCTCCGCGTGGGTCTTGGGTTCCAGCTCATTGAGAACCTTGGGATCCGCGCCGGGATTGTTGTGCCGGAGCTGGACTTTGACGCGTACTACGTGACGGTGGGCGCCGGGTTCTCCCTGGGCGGGCTTTCCGTGGACGCGGC
>JACIWL010000030.1 GCA_014360995.1 Candidatus Bipolaricaulota bacterium
GATGGCCTCCGGCGGCTCAGGGAAAAGGCGCCGGAGGTGAAGATCCTCGTCCTCACCGCCCTGGATATGCCGGGCCTGGGAGAAGAGGTGCTGCGGGCCGGAGCCCAGGGATTCGTGGCCAAAACTGCAAGCCCGGAGGAGCTCCTTTCCGCCATCAAGGCCGTCCTCCGTGGCTCGCATTTCCTCCCTAAAGAGGCATGCCTCACCTCCCGCGAAAGGGAAGTCCTTGCCCTTCTTGCCCAGGGGCTGCGCATTGTCCAGATCGCCGAAGAATTGGGGATCTCTCCCAAGACCGTGGAATCCCACCTGGAAAACATAAAAGAAAAGCTCGGCTGCCAAACGGTGCCCGAGCTTCGCGCCCTGGCCTTGCGCTGGCAAACTCCTACGGATTCCCCATCGCCTTGATCCCAGAGGAAGTTAGGATGCGCGACGTGCGGGTTTTGGTGGTGGACGACCATCCAGTGGTGCGGGAGGGCTTGGCCGCCCTCCTCGGGCGGGCTGGGTTTGTGGTGGTGGGAGAGGCGGCGGAGGCCCTAAGCGCTTTGGCGCTGGCGGTTAAAACGAGGCCGGATGTGGCCGTGGTGGATGTGGCGCTGCCGGGGATTTCGGGCCTAGAGCTATGCCGGCGGCTGCGGCGCCGCCTCCCGGAAACGAAGGTGGTGCTCCTTTCCATGTTCGACGAGCCGGAGTGGCGGGCGGAGGCGGCCCGGGCCGGCGCTTCCGCGTACCTCCTTAAAGATGTTTCCGCGGAGGAGCTCCTCGCGGCCCTGCGTCGGGTGGCCCAAGGGGAAAACCTCCTCCCCCCGGTGGAGTCAACCTTGCCCCTTACCGCCCGCGAGCGGGAGGTGGTGTGGCTTTTGGCCCAGGGGAAGAAAACCCCGGAGATCGCGGAGCTCCTTTCCCGCTCGGTGACCACGATCCGCGCCCACAAAATCTCCGCCATGCGCAAACTCGGGGCCCATTCCACCCGGGAGCTCATCCAGGCCGCGAGGGAATTAGGCCTCGTCCCCACCCTAAACCCGCGGGAGACATGATCCTTGAGCGCTATCGGCCGCTGATCGCAAAAGCTTTGGAAAAGGCCACAGAGCTGAACGGGGCATTGGCCGTACTCGTTCGCTATCCCTTGGGGCTGGCCGAGCCCGACGGCTCTCCTGGGCCAGGGATTGGGGGAAAACTCCTCCGGCCGAGCCTTGTCCTCTTTTCCTGCGAGGCTTTAGGCGGAAGGCCCGAGCCCGCTTTGCCCTTCGCCGCGGCGTTGGAGCTTGTGCACAACTTCTCCCTCGTCCACGACGACATCCAAGATGGGGATGAATTCCGGCGCGGAAGGCCAAGCGCATGGAAGGCCTTCGGCGTCGGCCAGGCCATAAATGCGGGCGATGCCCTCTTGGCGTTGGCCCTGCGCACCGCCCTTTTGGCCAACCTCCCAAGCGAGGCAAAGGTCATGGCCCAAGAGCTCCTTAGCCTCGCCACATTGCAGATGATCGAGGGCCAGATTTTGGACCTGGCCGGGGAGGGTAAAGCGTTGGGGGTGGAGGCCTATTTGGAGATGGCCCGGCGGAAGACCGGGGCCCTTTTGGGCTGTGCCTTTGCCCTCGGGACCGTGGCCGCCGGCCGCCCCGAGTTCAAAGAAGTCTCCCTGGAGCTCGGAGAGGAGCTTGGCCTCGCCTTTCAAATAAAGGACGACCTCCTTGGTATTTGGGGGGATCCTGAGAGGACGGGAAAGCCAGTGGGAAGCGACCTTCTTCGGAAAAAGCGGTCCTTCCCCGTAAGCTTCGCCCTAGAGAAAGATCCCGGGCTTTTGCCCCTCCTTTCCGCGCCCGAAAAACACATGGCGGAGATCCTTCGGCGCCTTGGGGAGCTTGGGGCAAAAGAAGCGGCAAAAGAGGAGATGGAAAAGCGCCTAAAGGGCGCGGAGAAGCTGGCGCAGGAACTTCCTTGGCCTTCCTGGGCCCGCGCGGAATTTTCGGAGCTTCTCTCGTTTTTGGCCGAAAGGGAGGCATAAGATGGGGCGTCCTCTTTCAATGACCTGGGAGCTTGCCCGCTACCTTTTTCCCCGCAGGAAGTGGCCGAAAAAAGGAAAGCTTTTCCCGATTGTCCTCATGCTTGAGCCCCTTGAGGCTTGCAACCTTCGCTGTGCCGGCTGCGGGCGGGTGCGGGAGTACCGGGAGGTCATGGACCGGCGCATGTCCGCGGATGAGGCGTTGCGGGCCGCGGAAATCGCGGGCGCCCCGGTGGTCTCCCTCTCCGGCGGCGAGCCCCTTCTTCATCCGGAACTCCCGGAAATCGTGCGGGGGCTAATCGAACAAAAACGCTGGGTCTACCTTTGCACCAATGGCCTCCTTCTTCGGGAGAGGCTGGAGGAATTCCCGCGCCATAAGCGCCTTTGTTTTGTCGTACACCTGGATGGAACGGAAAAAGTGCACGATGCCATAACTGGCCGCCCGGGCACATTTCGGGAGGCTATGGCGGCGCTGGAGGAGGCCCTTCGGCGCGGGTATCGGGTGGCCACGAACACCACGGTGTTCCACGGCTCCGACGTGGCCGACCTCCGCCAGCTTTTCCGCCTCCTTACAAACCTCGGGGTAGAGGGGCTCATGATCTCCCCCGGCTATGCCTACGAGAGCGTCCCCGCGCGGGAGCTTTTCCTGCAAAAGGAGGAGGCGATAAAGGTCTTTCGGGCTTTGCTTTCGCGGGGCAACGGTTTCCGCTTTTACGACAACCCCCTCTTCCTTTCCTTCCTGCGGGGGGAGCGGGAGTATCGGGAGTGCGCGGCCTGGGCCATCCCCACCTACACCGTGTTGGGCTGGCGGGTCCCCTGCTACCTCATCGCCGACCGGCACGCCCAGGACCTCGGGGAGGTCCTCGATCCGCAACTTTGGAGGAGGTACGGGCCGGGGAAAGATCCGCGCTGTGCGGGGTGTATGCTCCACTCGGGGTTCGAGCCCCAAAGCGTGCTGGAGGCGGTGAACCGGCCATGGGCCCTTCTGCGGAGGTGATGGTGGTGGCCGCGCTGCGCACGGAGCTCCTCTTCGTGCCCGGCCCAAAAGCCGCCCTGGGCGTGGGGGAAAGGGCGCGATTCCGCCTCCGTCAGCTTCTTGAGCGCCGCCACCCCCAAGGCGTATTGATCCTGGGTTACGCGGGAGGATTACGATCAGAGCTTCTTCCTGGAACTTTGGTTTTGGCCGATCTCATCCTTGATAGGGAAGGTGCGGTGCCTGTGCGCGAAAAACTCCTTTCCCAGGCGAAAAAAGCTTTGCCCAAGGCCAAGGTGGGCCCCCTTTTCACCGACGAAAAGCTCACCTCGCGGGAGGAGAAAGCGGCTTTGGGAAAGAAGGCCCTCGCGGTGGACATGGAGACGAGTCATCTGGTTCGAGAGCTTTTCTCCCGCGGGATTCCCTTCCTTGTGGGAAGGGTCGTTTTGGATGCGTATTTTGAGGAGGCGCCGCAGGGCTGGCGTTGTCTTTTGTGGGCCGGGCGGGCCTTGCGGTGCTCTTGGGCGTTGGGACGGGCCGCGCGCCTCCTGCGCCCGGTCCTCGCGGAGGGGGCATGAGCAGGGTTGTGCGCGTGGGAGAAGTGCTCCTTGGGGGAGGAAACCCCGTGGTAGTTCAGACCATGACGAATACCGACACCCGCGATGTTTCGGCCACGGTGGAGCAGATCCGGGCCGTGGTGCGGGCCGGAGCGGAGATCGTGCGCGTGGCCGTTCCCGACTTTACTGCCGCCCAGGCCATTCGGGAGATCAAAAAAGAGGTGAGCGTGCCCATCGTGGCCGACATCCACTACGACCACCGGCTGGCCCTGGCCGCCCTCTCCGCCGGGGCGGAGAAAATCCGCCTGAACCCCGGGAACATCCGGGATCCCCAAAAGATCCGGGAGGTAGCCCACGCCGCCATGGAAAGGGGTGTGCCCATCAGGGTCGGGGTGAACGCCGGCTCCTTGGACCCCCGCTTCCTTGGGGGAAGGAAAGAAGTGACCCCGGAAGCCCTGGTGAAGGCGGCTCTTTGGGAGATCGAACTTTTGGAACGGGAGGGCTTCCAAGATATCGTGGTCTCCATAAAAGCCCACGATGTCCTCCTCACGGTGGAGGCCAACCGCCTTCTAGTTAAGGAGGGCGACTGGCCCATTCATCTTGGGATCACCGAGCCCGGCCCAGAACTCGAGGGGATCGTGAAATCCGCTGTGGGGATTGGGATTCTCCTTCGTGAGGGCATTGGCGACACCATCCGGGTCTCCCTGCCGGGGGATCCGGTGAAAGAGGTGGAGGTGGCCTGGGAGATCCTGAAAAGCCTGGGGCTTCGCCAGCGCGGGCCGAGCTTCGTGGTCTGCCCCACCTGCGGGAGGACGGGGATCGATATCCCCGGGATCGCCGCGGAGGTGAAGCGGCGCCTCTCCGCCATCACTGTGCCCATCACCATCGCCATCATGGGCTGCCCGGTGAACGGCCTTGGGGAGGCGGAGCGCGCGGACTTCGCCATCCTCGGGGGCAAAGGATTCGGCACGATCTACGCCCACGGGAAGGTCCTCCTCCCCAAGGTCCCGGAAGAACGCCTCGTGGAGGAATTCACCCAAGTGGTGCTCAGGGAGGTGAGTTCTCATGCTTAAGACCAACGCGATCTCACCCTCTGATCTTGAGCGAGCCATCGAAAAGGCAGTGGAATGGCTCCTTTCCCATCAGGCGCCGGAGGGGTACTTCTGGGCGGAGCTCGAAAGCAACGTGACCATCACCGCTGAACACCTCTTCCTCACCCATATCTTGGGGATCGGATCGCAGGAACTTTGGGAGGGGATCGCCCGGGAGATCCTTTCTGAGCAGAGGGAGGAAGGTTTTTGGTCCAATTGGTACGGCGGGCCGGGGGACCTTTCCACCACCATCGAGGCCTACGTGGCCCTGAAGATGGCCGGGGTGGATCCGGAAAGCCCGGAGATGAAAAAGGCCCAGGAATGGATCCTAAGGCACGGTGGGGTGGAGAAGGCTCGCGTCTTCACCAAGATCTGGCTTGCTCTGCTGGGCGAGTGGCCCTGGGAGGCTACCCCCATGCTTCCTCCCGAGCTCGTCATCCTTCCCGATCGCTTTCCAGGAAGCCTCTATTCCTTTGCCTCGTGGGCCCGAGCCACCATCCTTCCCTTGGCCATCTTGAGGGTTTTAAAGCCCGTCTATCCCCTTCCGGAAAGGGCCAGGATAGATGAGCTCTTCCCCAAGGGCCGAAATAAAGCCGACCTTCGCCTTCCCAGAAAAAGGGGGTTTTGGGGAACGTTCTTTTATGGCGTCGACCGGGCCCTGAGGCTTTACGAGCGAAGCCCCGCAAAGCCCCTAAGGAAGACCGCCCTCAAGGAGGCGGAGGAGTGGATCCTTGCCCGCCAAGAAAAGGACGGGTGCTGGGGCGGGATTCAGCCCCCTTGGGTCTACTCCCTTATCGCCCTCCATGCCCTGGGCTACGGCCTGGAATCCCCGCCCATAAAGCGGGGCCTGGAGGGCTTTTCCCGCTATTCCATCACCCCGGAGACTTTTAAGCGCTATCCCTTCCTTGTCACCGATAAGCCCGCGCGAGGCTTTCGGCTCCAGTCCTGTATCTCTCCTGTTTGGGATACGGGCCTTTCCCTCATGGCCCTGCAAGACGCCGGTCTTCCCCAAAACCACCCCGCCCTCGTCAAGGCCGGGATGTGGCTTTTAGAGGAGCAGATCTTCACCGGAGGAGATTGGCAGGTCCGCTCGCGCGCCCGTCCCGGAGGTTGGGCCTTCGAGTTCGACAACGACATCTACCCCGATACCGACGACACGGCCGTAGTCCTCATGGCCCTTTTGGAAATAGAGCTTCCAGAAAGGGCCAAGGAGTTCGCCGTAAAGAGAGGCCTAGAATGGCTTTTGGGGATGCAGTCGAAAAACGGAGGATGGGGGGCGTTCGATCGGAACAACACCCACTTCTTCCTTCGGCAAATACCCTTTGCCGATTTTGGGGAGATCCTGGACCCGCCTTCGGCGGATGTCACGGGCCATGTAATGGAGTTTTTGGGGAGGATGGGGTATCGTTCGGGCTTTAAACCCCTGGATCGGGCCCTCCACTACCTTTGGCGGGAACAGGAAGAAGAAGGCCCCTGGTATGGCCGCTGGGGCGTGAACTACCTTTATGGGACGGGGTGCGTTATTCCCGCCCTTGTGGCCTGCGGCCTTCCAAAGGACGACCCCCGGATAAAGAGGGCCGTGGCCTGGCTGAAATCCCATCAAAACCCCGATGGTGGGTGGGGAGAGGATGTGCTTTCATATCACCGGAAGGAGCTATGGGGAAAGGGGCCATCCTCTTCATCCCAGACGGCTTGGGCTCTCCTTGCCCTTTTGGCGGCGGGAGAAACCCGCTCGGAGGCCGTGAGGCACGGGGTGGAATATCTCGTTCGTTCCCAGAGGCCAGACGGCACCTGGGACGAGCCCTTCTTCACCGGAACCGGCTTTCCCACGGACTTCATGATCCGCTACCACCTTTATCGACATGTGTTTCCGCTTATGGCCCTGGGCCGTTATCGCCGCGCCTTAAGGGGAGAGGAATGAAGGTGGAGCTCGCCGAGGTTTATGGGTTTTGTCCGGGGGTGAGGCGGGCGGTGGAGATGGTGGAGGCATACCTCCAGGAAAAAGGCCCTCTCGCCACCCTCGGGGCCATTGTGCACAACGCCCAGGTGGTGGAGGAGCTAGCCCAAAAGGGAGCAAGGGTGGTGGAAGATCTCGCCGAGGTGGGGGAGGGTGCGGTGGCCATCACCGCCCATGGGGTGGGGCCGGAGGTGTTCGAGGAAATAAGGAGGCGCGGCCTTTCCTTAGTGGATACCACTTGTCCCATCGTCCGGCGGGCCCAGGAGGCCGCCCGCGACCTCGCCGAGGAGGGGTTTTTTATCCTCATCTACGGGGAGGAGGCCCATCCCGAGGTGCGGGGGCTCCTTTCCTGGACCCGCGGCCGGGGAAGGGCCACCCTGAACCCCGCGGAGGTTCAAGAAATCGAAGGAAATCGCCTGGCCCTTATCTCCCAGACCACCAAGGGCCGCCAAGAGTTCTGGAGTTTCGTCGCGGAAGTAGTGGGCCGCCTGAGTCCTCGGCTTCGGGAAGTGCGGGGCTTGGACACCACTTGCCCGGAGACCGGCCGGCGCTACCAGGCCGTGAAGGAGCTCTCCAAAAAGGTAGAGGCCCTGGTGGTGGTGGGCTCCCGCAACTCCGCCAACACCCGGAAACTGGCGGAGGTCGCCCGCCAGACCGGCCTCCCTACTTTTCACATCGAGCGGGCCGAGGAACTGCGGCCGGAGTGGTTCCGCGGGGTGGGCCGCGTGGGCGTCACTGCCGGCGCCTCCACCCCCGACGCCCTCGTGCGAGAAGTGGTGGACCGCTTGCACCAGTTGGGAGGTGATCCATGAACCCCCTCTTGACCATTTCCGCGCTCGTACGCAGCCAAATCCTCACCTTCCGCACCCACAAGTCCCCAGAGTTTTTGGACATCACCAAGGAAGTGGAACGGGTTGTGGAGGAGTGCGGGGTGCGGGAGGGGATTGCCCTCGTCTTCTCCTGCCACACCACCGCTGCCATTCGCATAAATGAAAACGAGCCTTTGCTTTTGCGGGACATGGAGGAGTTTTTGAAGCGCCTGGCCCCGCGGGAGCTTTATTACCGCCATAATGACTTTGGAATCCGCACCCATAACATGACCCCCGAGGAGTGCCCCAACGCCCACGCCCATCTGCAGCACCTCCTCCTTGGGGCCAGCGAGGCCGTGCCCATCCGGGACGGGAGGCTCGCCCTGGGCCGCTGGCAGCGGATCTTCCTTGTGGAGCTGGATCGTCCCAGGGAACGCGAGGTCTTGGTGCAGGTGGTGGGCTGTGCGTGAAGAGCTTTTGGGGATCCCTCCCAGCGAGCGGGTGCTCCTCTTGCCCCATTGTCTTCGCCCAAGCGCCCTCTGCCCGGGGCGGCCGACGAAAGACGGCTTCCAGTGCCCTCCGGACTGCCCAATCACGGACTGTCCCATTGGCATTTTGCGAAAAGAGGCGGAGAGGCTTGGGTACAAAGGGGTTTGCGTCGCTCCGGGAGGGGCATTGGCCCTGCGCTTCGTTCAGGAGAAAAAGCCCAAGTTGGTAGTGGCCGTGGCCTGCCAAAAGGAGCTCCTGGAGGGGACGGAGGCGGTGACAAAGATGGAAAGTCCCCCCCAGGTGGCGACCTTGCCCCTCCTCCGCGACGGGTGCGTGGATACGGAGGTTGATCTCTCCGCGGCCCTAGAGCTTTTGCGGGAGGGGATTTCCGCGGGATGAGGCTTCGCTACCGATGGCCGCCGAGGGGGTTCCGGGAGTCCTCCCCTTGACTGCGGGGGCCGTCCTACATATACTTAGGCTTGCGCCCGCAAGGGCGGGGAAGGCTGGTCTTCGACAGGTGGATAGGGATGGCGGAAAGGCCTGTCGAGCCCTTGAGTTCAAGCTAAATCGAGAGGGTATGATCCCGGCTCAGGGCGAACGCTGGCGGCGTGCCTAACACATGCAAGTCGTGCGACGGCTCGCCCCAAAAGGGCGGGTACGGAGCGGCAAACGGGTGAGTAACACGTAGCTAACCTGCCCGTCCGACGGGGATAACCTCTCGAAAGGGAGGCTAATACCCGATGGTCTCCCCGGGGCGGAAGCTTTGGGGAGTAAAGGCGCTGGGCGACCGGCGCCGCGGACGGAGGGGGCTGCGGCCCATCAGCTAGTTGGTGGGGTAATGGCCCACCAAGGCGATGACGGGTAGGGGGCCTGAGAGGGTGGCCCCCCACACGGGGACTGAGACACGGCCCCGACTCCTACGGGAGGCAGCAGTGGGGAATCTTGGGCAATGCCCGAAAGGGTGACCCAGCGACGCCGCGTGCGGGAAGAAGCCCTTCGGGGTGTAAACCGCTTTTCTGGGGGAAGAATAAGGCGGGGAGGATAATGCCCCGCCGATGACGGTACCCCAGGAATAAGGGACGGCTAACTACGTGCCAGCAGCCGCGGTAAGACGTAGGTCCCGAGCGTTGCCCGGATTTACTGGGCGTAAAGTGCGCGTAGGCGGTTCAGGAAGTCCCCTGTGAAAGCCCGGGGCTCAACCCCGGGAGGCCGGGGGATACTCCTGGGCTAGAGGACGGCAGAGGAGGGTGGAGCGGCCGGAGTAGCGGTGAAATGCGTAGATACCGGCCGAAATCCCGATGGCGAAGGCAACCCTCTGGGCCGGTCCTGACGCTGAGGCGCGAAAGCGTGGGGAGCGAACCGGATTAGATACCCGGGTAGTCCACGCCCTAAACGATGCGGGCTAGGTGTCGGGGGGTACTCCCTCGGTGCCGCAGCTAACGCGTTAAGCCCGCCGCCTGGGCAGTACGGCCGCAAGGCTGAAACTCAAGGGAATTGACGGGGTCCCACACAAGCGGTGGAGCATGTGGTTTAATTCGATGCTAAACGAAGAACCTTACCCGGGCTTGACATGCAGGTGGTACCGACCCGAAAGGGAAGGGACCCCGGGCCGAAAGGCGCCGGGGAGCCTGCACAGGTGCTGCATGGCTGTCGTCAGCTCGTGCCGTGGGGTGTTGGGTTAAGTCCCGGAACGAGCGCAACCCCTGCCGCCAGTTGCCAACGGGCCCTGCGGGGTGCCGGGGACTCTGGCGGGACTGCCGGGGAATACCCGGAGGAAGGAGGGGATGACGTCAAGTCCTCATGGCCCTTATGCCCGGGGCGACACACATGCTACAGTGCCCGGTACAATGGGACGCGAAGGGGCGACCCGGAGCAAATCCCATCAAAGCCGGGCATGGTTCGGATTGCAGGCTGCAACCCGCCTGCATGAAGAGGGAATCGCTAGTAATCGCGGGTCAGCCACACCGCGGTGAATACGTACTTGGGGCTTGTACACACCGCCCGTCACGCCAACCGAGTGGGGGGCACCTGAAGTCGTCCGCAGAGGGCGCCGAGGGTGTCCTTCATGAGGGGGGCGAAGTCGTAACAAGGTAGCCGTACGGGAACGTGCGGCTGGATCACCTCCTTTCTAGGGAGAAACCCTTGCCCGTCAAGGGCCACAAGCTCAGCCTTCCCCTCGGCAGGCGCCGCCCGTCCCTATCCACCAAGAACGTCCGACGTCCCAGCGTGGGACGTTTTTCTTTTCCCTACACCCCAAGCCCGCGCTTTTCCCCGCTCGTTGTTCCTTCTTCCGCTCCCTTCCTTCGCGCTAGAGTGCCCTTGCCATGGAAAAAGGCCGCGTAAACTGGGTCATTCCGGGAATCGAACCCCTTTTGGAGCTGGGCGAAAAGTTCCGCGTGGCCGCCCGCGACACCATCTACCGCCAGGGCGATCAAAGCACCACCATCTTCTTCATCGAAAGCGGAACGGTGAAACTTTCTTATGTAGATCCCACGGGAAAACGCGTGTCGCTTCCGCCCCGCGGGCCAGGGGACATGTTTGGAGAGCTCTCCCTCATCGGAGAACGCCAGCGCAACCACTACGCCGAGGCCCTCGACGAAGGGGTCATTTTCCAGGTCCACCGGGACCACTTCCTCGGCTTTGTACGCCACCGGCCAGAGCTCCTCCTCCAGCTTTTGGAGCTCCTGGGCCAGCGCATACGGGAGCTGGAAGGGCTTGTGCAGGACCTCGCCTTCCGGGACATCGAAAGCCGCCTCTCGCGCCAGCTTCTGCTCCTCTCCTCCGAATACGGGATCAAGACAAAAAACGGGATCCTGATCGGGTTCCGCCTCACCCACCGGGATCTGGCGGAGATGATTGGCTCGGCCCGGGAGAACACCACCATGGCCCTGAATCGCCTGGCCCGCCAGGGGCTTTTGGACAAGCGCCGCTACCAGATTGTCATAAAGGACATCGAGCGGCTGCGGGAAAAGTGCGGGCCTGATCGGATATAGCCCCTAAACCCTTGCCCCCGGCCCCTCCTCCTCTATAATGCCGAAGCTTTCCGAAGGAGGCGGGGATGAAGGAAATCCGTTGGCATGGCCGCGGGGGGCAAGGGGCAAAGACAGTTTCGCAAATCCTTGCCCAGATCAACCTCCGGGAGGGCAAGTTCGTTCAGGCCTTCCCCGAATTCGGGCCCGAGCGCTCCGGCGCTCCCATGCGCGCCTATAACCGCATCTCCGATACCGAGATCCTCGTGCACTCCGGCGTCTACGAACCGGATGTGGTGGTTGTCCTTGACGAAAGCCTTCTGGACTCCGAGCG
>JACIWL010000031.1 GCA_014360995.1 Candidatus Bipolaricaulota bacterium
TCGGCCACCTGGTACCCCACCCGCAAAACGGGGTTCAGGGCGTTCATCGCCGCCTGGGGCACAAAGGAGATCTTTTTCCAGCGAATTTCCTTGCGGAACCACTCATCGTTCATCTTCATGAGGTCTACACCATCCAGGACAATCTCCCCGGAAAATGTGTGAACGTTTCGGGGTAGGAGGCGAAGAATGGCCCTTGCTAGGGAGGTTTTCCCGCAACCGGACTCCCCCAAAATCGCCAGGGAGCGGCGCCTGCCCAAAGTAAAGCTGACGTTGTCCACCGCTTGGACAATGCCTTTGGTGGTGCGGAAATAAAGGCGCAGATCCTTCACCTTAAGGAGTGTCTCCGAGGAAGACGGGGTTTCCGTGAGGGGGCCAAGGTTCGTCAGCGTGCGGTCAGCCATAATTCCTCCTCACAGCGTCCGGAGCCTGGGGTTGAAGATGCGGTCCAAGGTGAACCCCAACATGGAGAAGCCGAGCCCTGTAAGCATGAGCAAGGCTGCTGGCTCCAAAATCCAGTAATAAAGACCTTTATAAAGCGCACCTTGGCTATAAGCGTCGTAGATCACTTTGCCCCAGGTGGGCAAGAGGGGGTCACCCAAGCCCAAGATGGCCAAAGAGGCCTCCAAAAACACGTAGTTCGGGATAGCCAAAACGAAAGCGGGAATGAGTACGGGGATCATGCGAGGAATCAAATAGCGGAAGACAATGCGGAAGTTACCAGCACCATAAGCCCGCGCCGCTTCAATGTACGGCGCTTCTCGCGCCTGAAGGAACATGGCCCGATAGGTTTTTACTCCGCCAATGAGGTTGAAGACAATGAGCACCAAAAGGAGAACCCAAATGCTGCGGGTCCAAAGCACGCCAACCATGATAAGAATAGGCAGAAGGGGAAGAATCATACGAAGCTCAGTGAGACGATCAATGAGGAGGTCCACTACGCCCCCAAACCAGGCACCGATGGCAGAGATCACAAAGTGTGCAAGGGAGATGCCCACGGCAGCGGCAATACCGAAGATCATGGCGATGGGAGCACCCCACAGGAGGGCCACAGCCAGATCACGGCGCAAATGATCCGTGCCGGCCCAACCGTGCACGCGACCGTAAACCACAAGCTTGGGTTCAATTTTAGCGCTTTCTTCAAATAGGTAAGCCTCGAGAACGAGGGTATAGCGTCCTTTTAAGGTCTTCTCCGGCGCTTGGGGATTAGCAAACAAACCCTCTTCAGGAGAACGCCCAAGCCTCTTTTGTAAAACGGGGTCGCCCGAAATAATGTACCGATCCGATGCTTTTATGGTTCGGCTCCCGACAGCGATCTCTCGGCCATCCGGGGTCCGCCAAAGGAGGTTTACCTGGGGCGGAGTTTTGGTATAGGTCGCGCTGAAAAACATGGCAAGCTCGCTGGGGAAGTTCCCGTACAAGAAATCGAACGAGAAATAGAAAGTCTCGCGCCGCACTCCGCTCCCTAAAGATTCGCTTTCCTTACGGACCTTATCCCCGGCCAAGATAATGGTTTCAGGCTGGCTTGCACCAAACCAGTTAATCCATTTGGGCGCAGCGTTCCTGGGGTTCTCCAACCATATGACTTCACCCGCGCGCCACAGCCTAATTGCTTCGGCATAGGGGATGCGAATGACGGCGTAGACTGCCATAAGGACGAGGGCACCTATGATAAAGAGGCTCGCTAGAGCCGAGGGATATCGGCGAACCTCGCGAAGACGCATCCACAGGGTCATAGCCGCCTACCTCCTGCCGCTCCTAGCCTTACCCGCGGATCAAATACCGCATAAGCAAGATCCAAAAAGAGTACGCTCATTGCCAAGAGGTACCCATAAACTACACTCGATCCCACCATCACCGGCGTATCCGCGTTCTCTACTGCTTGATACAAAAGCCTGCCCAATCCGGGCCAGGAAAACACCGTTTCTGTAATGATGCCACCCATCCAGACCGTGATGAGCATGAGGGTGAAAGAGGTGAGGATCGGAGGAATCGTAGGTCTCAAGACATAACGCCGCTCGATTGTGCGCGGCGGCAAACCCTTGGCCCGCGCCATCTCCACGTAGTCCTCACTGGAATAGATAAGGAAGAACGTGCGCCAGTTATAAATGCTCACGAAAATACCGCCGGTTAAAACGGAGAGAACCGGGAGCACCATGTGTTTAAGCACGCTCAGCGCGTAAGCCAACATGGTAGGTGGAGGGGGCGCATCCACAAACCCACCATAAGGTAAGAGGCCAAGCAGCGAGGAGAAAATGAGGATAAGGATAATCCCATAAAACCAAGCCGGTGGCGCGGAAGTGGGCGCTAAGGCCACTACAATGCGGTCCAAAGCCGAACCGTAATGGCGGGAAAGGTACAGAGCCAAAAACACGGAGATGAAGAAAAGCAAAAGCTGAGCCGTCCCCCAAAGAAGAAGGGTATGGGGAAGGCGCTCCACTAAAATGAGCCGAACCTGGTTCGATCCTGTATCACTCGTGATCCGCTGGGAGCGGCCAAGGTTAAGCGTAATCCCGTTAACCAAGTACTTGAGGCTGCGTTGGAAGAAAGGTTTATCCAGGCCTTCCTCACGCCGGCGAACCTCCACCATCTGTTCGTAGATTTGCCTCCTTTGGGCTTCCGGCATTTGCTGGAATTCCGGGCTTTGGAGGGCAAGACCAACTTGTTCGCGGATCTGAGACTCGCGAATTTTGTCCATGTGCCCACCCATGTTGGCGATGAGAATGACCAGGTATACAGCCACCACAACGGTGATCAGAAGTAGACTACTGCGCACCCCAAAATAGGAAGCAATGCGTTTCAGATTCTCCATCCTCTGCACCTCCAGAAGGAGTATAACAAAAAGGGGGGTGCCGCGCTAGGCGGCACCCCCAACCTGTTACTACATGGGCGTCTACGGAATCGCGGTGAACGTAGCGCTGGCGAAGGACGGGATGGCCACGAGCTTAGAGGCCACGGCCACCTCAATCCGGATGGATCCGACAGGCAGCTTCTTGGTCTCTGCCGCGGGCACCGTAACAACGAAGAGCCCGTCCTGCACCGGCTCAGCCCGGCCAGAGAGAACCAGGTTGCCCTCCGCATCAAAGAGGAGGTAGGTCACGAAGTCGATGTCCTTCACGGGATAAGGCTGGTCCTTGAAGGTGACCTCCACGAGGAAGTCCCACGGCGCACCAAGCTTGAGCACGGGGGCGGGCGAGGTCACCTCCACCGCGGCGATCCAAGGCTCAGCGAACCGCGCCCACTTCTCCGCCGGATCAGGGAAAGCCTCATACCGCTTGAGAACCACGACCTTCTCCACCGGCTTTACGAGATCGATGTACAGTGGCCCCATGCCGATCCAGAGGTGACCATGAGCCTCGTACCACGCGAGGAGGTTCTTGTACCGGGCGATGGCCTCTTCCTTGCTCATGTACTGACCGAGCACAGACTCAAACGGGATGTAACCCGTCTCGATGTTCTCTTTGAGGTACCGGGTGAGGATCTCCAAGGACGGGCCGGCGAGGTAGTTCATCCAGTCCACGCCGAGCTTCTTGGATTTGGCCGAGGAGAAGACCAGCTGTTTGGCGGCCTCGGCCTGGATACCCAGAGCCAAGGCGTGCCACGGAGCCGTTCCCTGAGCGTAGACAGGCATGAGATAGTCCGCTGCACCGGCGGCAATCCGCTCAGCATCGAGGTAAATGAGGTCCCGATAGACCTCGAAAACGAGAGGATTTACAGAGATGATCTTGAGGCCTTTGAAATAGGTGCGGAAGCTCTTGAACCCGGGAACGGCGGCCTCGTCATAGATCGGGGACTCGGGCTTAGCCCGCTCGAAGGTGAGGATGAAGCCGATGAGACCGTCCACCAAGGAGAACTTGGAGCCATCATGCCAGGTGCGCTCGTAGAGATCCGCGGGGAAGTACACCACGGTGCGGGTGCGCGCCGTCAAGCCTGCAGGCTGGGCTTCACCGACGGTGATAAACCGCTGCGCCACGGGGTCCCAGTCGTACCAAGCATCCGCGGGTACCTTGATCTCCGGCACGAACTTGAGGTCTACCCAATCCAGGGTCTTCCCCACAGGCAAGCCCTCGAGCACATAAACCTCAGCTTTCTCCACAAGCTGCGGATAATAGAGACCGGTGAAAGGATCCGGCAGGGTAGCGTAGTCAGAGACACCGCGAATGATCATCATGTCGTAAATCCAGTTTGTACCAGCGATGGCGTTCCAGGGCTCGGTGAGCATGGAGGGCTGGGCAATGCGCACCGTCCCACCCACCTTATCCTCAAAGCGGATGGTGCGGCTCCACAGCCACGCGCCATATACACCTCCGGCGAGGTCCGCGGCCACCTTAAGGTTCTTCGCCCGCGGCGTGTAGCTCACGCGGTTGGAAACCCATACGCGGACGGAGTCCTTCATGGAAAGCTCCAAAGCTTTAGCAAAGAGCTCCCTGCGCTCCTCCACGGATGTAAAGTCGCGGCGAGCTAGGCGATCGGCAACCGCGTCGAACTCAGGATCGGGTTTATAAGCCTGCCAGAGGGCATCGGGACGGCCGCGCGGGGTGTAGAAGTAGTCGAAGTTGGCGCCCTGGTCACGGGAAATGGCGGTGGTCACCCAACCGCCGGTGTACACGTGCCACTCACCTTTGCTGGGGTCACCGGAGAGCCAAATCGGCGAAGCCTCCGCGGCCCGCTTGTACATCCTCTCCACCTCAAATCCCAACTGCTCAAAGAGCGTAGCAAGGTAGTCACCAATTTGTTTGCGCTCATCCTCGGGCCGGATGAGGAACTTCAGCACAACCGGTTGGCCTTTGTAATACCACTTGCCATCCTTGAGCTCCGCGCCGAGCTTCTCCATCTCCGCGAAGATGATGGCCTTAGCCTTCTCAGGGTTGTGGGCGTACTTAAGCTCCAATGCTCGGGCTATATCGGCCAGACGCGCATAGTCCGGGAAGCTCGGGGTAATCGTGAAGTACCGGGCAACACCACCCACTCCACCATAGAATTCAGCAACGATGTAATCACGATCAATCAACCAGTTGACCGCCTCTCGAATGGCAGGAATGGCGAAGGGGTTAAGCCTTCCGTCAACGAATTCCGGCCCATACGGGTTAAAGCTGATCTCGTTGTAAGACCCATACGAAATTTCATACCCAAGTTCGGCAACTATGGTTTTGATCAAAGCGGGGTCAGAAATCGCATAGGCATAAAGGTCAATGGCTCCGGTGCGAACCATGTCCACGCCCTTAGGGGAAGAGGGCTCTTCGATAAACACCACCTCGTCCACCCAGGCTCCGGTCCGCACCTGAGCCCAGGCGCCCAAAGCCAATAACATCACCAACAACGACACCCACAGCTTCCGCATGCTCACCCCTCCTTAAAAAGTTTTTATTCAGCGAGTTTGTTGCCTCTCCACCTCCCTAACTTATCTTGTAGCCCACCACCTTAACCACCGCGGCCTTGAGGTCCGTCCCCGCCGGGACCTTCACGCTCACAAGGAGAATCCCCTTGGGAGCTAGCCCCGCTCCGGGTAGGGTCACCACCCAGTACATGGGACCGCCCTCAATGACCGCTGGGCCCGTGCCCTGCAACGCCAAAGCTCCGGTTACCGTCCCCTCCACGGAAAGGGAGATCCCGAACTTGTTGAGGGAGGTAGAAAGGGTGTTGGGGATGACAAGGATGAGGTAACCAGGCGCCCCGGCCTTGACCTCGTAGCCGACCTCGGCCACCCTTTCAATCTTGGCCAGGCCAGCTACCCCAAGGAGAAGCGCCAGCACGAGGGCCACCACCAATTTGGCCCGCATCACCACCTCCTGGCAAAATTTATAATACTGCTAAAACCGTGTCGCTGTCAAGGACTAGCATCACAGTCGCGAAAGGATCGGCATAATGGCCGCCTTTTTCTTTGCAATCCAGGAGGGATTTTGGGCGTGCACAAAAAAGTCCAGTTCACAAGATACTTTTGGGTAATAGGGGGCCTAGCCCTCGGAGGGCTAGCTGGACTGGTGGTGGGGCTTTTAGTGTTTTGGGTGTTCCCCGCGGTCCAAAAGGCCCGAAGTCCTGTGGGCGAGTTCGCAAATCCTCCCATTGTTCTGCGCTTTCTCAAAACCTCACAGGTGGCCCAAGATTTGCCAAAACTCGCGGAAGAAATGCATAAGGCCTGGGGCGAAACGTTAAAGATGCTTGGGCTTTCAGGAGAAAAATTTCCCATGCCGATATACATCTACCTCTATTCCTCCCCGCAAGAGATGGGACTTGGCATTTCTGCGCGTCTGGAGGAGGAAAAAACGCTTTTGGCGGTGACGGATATCGTCGTAGGGTGGCCAGTGCGAGGGGAACTTGGTCGGATGGCCTGTACCCTGGCCTTTGGCCGGCCGGGCAACCGCTTGATCCCGGGCGGGGTGGTCCTGTATCTTGACGATCCCGAGCATCCTTGGGCCGAAGAGGCCTGGACCTGGACGGACCGCCTCTCCATACAGGAGATGTGGGTCCAAGCGGAGCGCCTTTTGCCCAAAGATCCCTGGGAGGATTTGTATTTTTCCCTTAACGCCCCCTGGGCCACGGCTAGCCTCACCTTGGAGAAAATGCGCACCGTTATCGCCGCCCTTTCCCGAGCGGAACGCGGAGGTAGGCGCGTGGGGGAAGTGCTCGCCGGGGCTTTGGTGCAATGGATACTTGAGGGGTTTGGGAGCGAGGGATTGTGGCGCTTTTGGCAGGCCACCACATGGGAGGAAGCAGCTACGGCCCTTAAGGAAGACCCGCAGGCCTTGGCCCAGGAATTCCTGACCTTTCTTAAGACGAAGTTTGAAGCCCACGAGAAAAAAGAACTGCTTTTGGCCCTAAAAGAATTGTACTCCGGCCGTGCCGCGCGGGCCCTCCAAATCCTCTCAGGCGCCGCAGGAGAAGATGCTGAAGAGATAAAGGGCCTGGCGCACCTCGCCCTGGGGCAAGTTGCGGAAGCTTTTCCCTTTTTGGCCGACAAAATCTCAGAACTGGAAAAGCTAGTTCATTCTCAAACTTTGTCCTATAGCCGGCTCATCTTGGTAGGAGGAGAAGAAGGGGATCTAAAGTGGCTGGAAAAGGCCGCTTTTGTTCTGGACAGGGCAAGCTTGATTTGGCCGGATTTGTTGGACTTTCTTCCCGATCGCCTGACATTTTATGTAGCCGAAGCGCCAAAAATTTCCACCCCGTGGGGAGTGGCCTGGGTGAGATCTCCGGAGGAGATCCCGGAGGTCTCAGCCCTTTTGGCCCTAGAGGCCGTTTCTCCCTTGGGACTTCCAAATTTTTCGACCATTGTGAACGGCATTGTGCTTTGCCTCACGCAGCCTGAAAGAGATTTTCGCCTCGAAGCCAAGGAAGTTTTGGCCGCAGGGCGCTGGGTTTCTTTGACTCAGACCCTTTTTGGGGTGTACCCCAAAGAGCTCGCGGAGGCGGAGGCTGGCGCTTTTGTGAGTTTTATCCTGGAAAGGTACGGCCCAGAGAAATTGCGCGCTATATGGACGGCCCTTCAGGATGGAGCAAGCATATTCCGCGCTACGGAGATAACCCTCGGCTTTTCCTTTTACGCCTTGGAAGTAGAGCTACAAAAGTGGGTTAAACAACCCTAAACGGATCAAACGCGTCCCTTAGGGCATCGCCCAGGAAGTTGAAGGCCAAGACGGCCACCGTTATGAACACCCCGGGGATGAGAAGCCAGGGATAGCTTTGAATGGTGGCGGCGTTGTTGGCCTTGGAGAGGAGAAGGCCCCAGCTCACCATGGGTTCGGTTATGCCAATCCCCAAGAATGAAAGGCCACTTTCCCCAATGATCGCCCCCGGTATGGTGAGGGTCACGTTCACTATAAGATAAGAAGCGAGGTTAGGGACGATATGGCGGACGATGATACGCAAATCGTTGGCCCCCATGGCGCGGGCGGCCTCAGTGAAGTCCATGGAGCGGATGGCCAGCACCACCCCGCGGATAACTCGGGCCCGGCCGGCCCAGCCGATCAGGGCCATTATCCCAGCCAGCCCGAAAAAGCGCATGGTTGGGGAAAGGCCCTTGGGCAAGGCCAGGCCCAGAGAAAGCCAAAGGGGCAGCGTAGGAATGGACATGATGATCTCAAAAACCCGCTGAAGGAACATATCCACTCCGCCCCCGTAGTAGCCGGAAATCCCGCCCAGAAGGAGGGAGATGGGAAGGGAAATGGCCACCACAAACGGCCCAATCACCATGGAGACCCGACTCCCCATCATGATGCGGGAAAAGAGGTCCCGGCCCATTTCGTCGGTTCCAAAGAGAAAAATCCGCCCGTTTCCTTCTACGCCAAAGAGGTGGATGTTTGTGGGGATAAGGCCAAAAAGCCTATAAGAAAAGCCCCGCACGAAAAAGCGAATGGGGTACTTTTGCGAGCGGTCCTCCTCGTACTCCCAGCGCCAAAGTTCGGTGTTCAGGGTTCTCTTTATGCCGTAGACGAAAGGCCGAGTAAGCTTTCCGTTCTCGTCGAAGATGTGGATTTTTGTAGGCGGGGCATATGTGGCATCCCGAAATTGTTGGGTATGGGGATAGGGACTGAGGAATTCCGCAAAGATCACGATAAGGAAGAAAAGGCCGACGATGACGGCTCCCACCCGGCCTACCTTGTGCCGTCTAAACCGGCGCCAGGCCAGCTGCCACTGGCTCGTCCCTTTTTTCTCAGGATGCTCCAAGCGCGCAGCCCCGTTAGTCATAGCGAATTCGCGGATCGACCCAGGCGAGCATTATATCGCCCAAAAGATTCCCCACCTGCAAAAGAAAGGCAAAGAAAAGCAACCCCGACATGACTACATATTCGTCCTGCCGCTGAAGGGCATTCCAAAACGCCCTTTCCACAGTGGGAAGCCCCATGATGATGGCGGTAAAGAATGCCCCCGAAAAAAGGTCAGGAAGGGACATGCCCAGCATCGTGATCAAAGGATTGATGGCGTTGCGAACAGCGTGCTTCCAGATGACCACCCGCTCCCGCAATCCCTTGGCCCGAGCCGTTAAAACGTACTGCTGTCCCAGGGTATCGAGAAGTTGTCCCCGCATGTATCGGATCAACCCGGCCGTGCCCGAAAGCCCCACAACGATGAGCACCGGAAGAAGGTGCCACATGAAGTTCACGAATTTCGCCCAGCTCCAAGGGGCGTTCACATATTGCACATCGAAAAGGCCGCCAATTCCCAACCCTCGCTCGCCAACCCGCAGGACGGAAACCATAAACCATAAAACCACCAGAGCAAAGAAAAAGTTGGGGATGGATATGCCAATAAACCCAAAAAAGGTCAAAATATAGTCGGCGATCGAGTATTGCCGCACGGCAGAAAAAACCCCAATTGGGATGGCAATTGTCCAGGTGAAGATCAGTGTGCCAAAGGAAATGAGAAGGGTCCAACCTAAACGCCCCTTGAACAGGGCGTCGAAGGCGGGCTGCTGGGTCTCCATAGAATAGCCGAAATCGCCGCGGGTGATGATCCCGGTGATCCACTTCCAATAACGAACATACGCGGGCTTATCCAAACCATAACGGGCCTCAAGGCGTGCGATTTCCTCCTTGCTGAAGCGGGGGTTGAGCTTGAAGGCGGTGGTAAAATTCCCCGGCATCAGTTGGAGCACGAAGAAGCTGATGATGGAGATGATGATGAGCACGGGGATCATGTAGAGGATTCGACGCACGATGTAGCCTAACATGTCCTTGGAATATAAGAAAAAAAGGGGGCGGTTTCAACAACCGCCCCCTTTCCCTTTTCTCTCACCCGATCACACGGTTGCCCACCATGTTGGGGTTCTTCTTCCACAGGACCTCGGCGAAGCCCAGGGCGCCAGCAAGGGGGCTGAAGCCCGCGGTGTTCTGGAGGTTCTCATAGTAGGCGTAGCGGTAGAGCATGTTCACCGTATAGATGAGGAAGAGGTTCTCCGCAGCCAGGATCTGGTACTCCTTGTAGTACTCGTAAGCCTCGTTGAAATCGTAGGTCTTAACCCCAAGGTCGAAGAGCTCGTCGATCCTCTTGGCCACCGGGGTCGGGTCCTCGCAGTCCGAGTACTTCCAGAAGTGGAGGCCTCCGCAGCTCCGCTCCACGTTCGCTCCGCCATGGGGCTCGGAGGAACCGGTGAGGCCAAGGAGACAGGCCTCGTACTGCCCACCAAGGAGCTTCGTCACCAGGGCGTTGAAGTTGATGGGGTTAAAGTTCACTTTGATCCCGACCTTGGCACAGTCGGCCGCGAAGATTTGGCAGGTCTGCTCACGAATGGTGTTCCCGACGTTGGTATTGAGCTCGAATTCGAAGGTGGTGCCATCGGGGAAGTCGCGCCAACCATCGCCGTTGCGGTCGATGAGGCCGATCTGGTCAAGCAGGCGAGCCGCAGCCTCCGGATCGTAGTCGTACTTGGGCACATCCGGATAGTAGAA
>JACIWL010000032.1 GCA_014360995.1 Candidatus Bipolaricaulota bacterium
TTCCCCGCTTTGGGTGGGATAAGCCTGCGCTACCAGAACACAAACATCGCCGGCGAAGGAACAAGTGGAATCGGCCTAGACATAGGCGTTTTGGGCTCTTTCCCCAGTGGGTTTGGGGAGGTGCGGGCGGCGCTGGTCGTGCGCGAGCTTTCTCTCGGCGGGTTTTCCACGGAGTTCGCCATCGCTGGCGCGTGGATAAGCCCGTTCGGGGCCTTCGCCGCCGTGGACTTGACCTCGGAATACTTGGCCCTCGGCCTGGGCTGGGCCTTCCTGGGCACGTTCGAGATCCGGGCCGGCCTGCGCCAAGAAGGAGGGCTCTTCCGCGTAGCCTTGGGCCTCGGCGCCCGCTTTGGGAACTACAGCGTGGACTACGCCCTCCTCACCCACCCGTTGCTTTCGCCCAGCCACCGCTTCGGTTTTGGCGTGAGATTCTGAAAAGCCCGCTTCGTTCACGAAAAAGGGGCCGCCAAGGCCCCTTTTATTTTTGCAACTCCGCCCTTATTCGTTATGCGGGATTTTCAGGGTGCTTCCCCCGATAAACTCCCGCACAAGGTGGTCCCCGGGGATAAGCTCGTAGTCCTGCACCTCCCAGCTTGTGAGCCCGGCGATTTGGTTGAGGAGGTTGGTGATTCGCCGGTAGCGGATCTGGGCATCCAAAAAGGAGCTATAGGGAGCGAGCTCTTCGGGCTTGGGCCAAATCCCGTCCGGGACGAAGAAGGGCTTTAGGACCGGAAGATCGAAGGGCATCCCGCCCTGGACCATGTGGTCGGCAAGGCCCATCAAGGGGATGATGGAAAAAAGCTCGCCCGCCCGCACGTAGTGCCAGTGAAGGAGGGTATGGAGGGGCGGGTGGTTGCGGTGGGTCGCGTCCCGCAGCATCCGGCGCAAAAGGCGCACGTCAGTGAATTGGGTGAGCCTTTCTGTGCTTCCGTCCCCTTCATAGAGCATGTTGGCCGCCTCGATGTACACCCGGAACATGTTCTCCCTGGGGATCCCCGCGGTAAGGGGTGGATAAAAACCATGGAGGCAGTCCAAAAGGAGGATCTGGTCCTTGCGCAAACGCACGGGCTTTGTCCCCACGTGCCGGCCTTCTTTGAAGCTATAGATGGGCTTTTCGATGGTCTGGCCATCCAAAAGGGCCCGGAGATGCTGGTTGATGCGCTGGATGTCCAGGGCCTCGGGGGTCTCGAAGTTCCGATCGTTGAGCCAGTCCGTGGGGTGCTCCACCACCGGCCAGAAGTAGTCGTCCAGGTTGAGCATGAGGAATTGAAGCCCTTCCTTCTCCAGGCGCTGAGTGAGCTTCACCGTGGTCGTGGTCTTCCCGGAGGAGGAGGGGCCGGAGATCCAGATCATGCGGATCTCGTCGCCCTTTTCCAGGCGGGACATGACCTTCTTTGCTGCCTCGTCCAAAGAGCGCTCGTAGCGCTCGGTGGCGGCCTCGATGAGCTCCTTCAATCTCCCCGAGCGCACGATTTGGTTTAGGCCCTCCACGGTGTCGCACCCATGGGCCCGGTTCCACTCCAAAGTCTCCTCGTGGAACTTCGTGGGGTAGCCGTTCCCCACGAACTGGTCCATGGTGATGGCCCCGGCCCGCACCCAGTACTTCCCCCAGCGCCAGCACTCGTAGGCGTCGGCCACGGTCACCAACCCGAAACTGCGCAGAACGTGCAGAACCGTGTCCTGGATCTCCTCCACCGTGGGCGGGAAGTTGGCGATCCAGTGGCGCGGGTCGCGGTTGAGGGTGATCACCACCACATCGGAGAGGAATTCGGCGATGTGCTCGTCGTCGCCGAACATGAAGAGCTTGTCGTTGATGCCAGGAAGGAGGTCTTGAGCAAACCCGCCCACGGAGCGGGCGGCCCGCAAAATGGCATTAACGATGCGCCCTTGATCGAAGGGAACTAGCGAGCGGTCGCGCTTTTGGACCTTTCTGATCCGGTTCTGAACGATCACAAAAACGAATTATACGGGCATGGTCTAGTAGAGCCAGCCGTGTTCAAGGCCGATGTAGAGGAGGGCCCGCAGGCGGGCAGCCAGGACCTCGCACCCAGGCTGGGGCATGCTGAGACCCCAAAGGATGCTAAGGCCCCCTAAGGCGGTGAGCATGTTCCCAAAAACCCCGTAGCCCAAGGAGTTGAGCCATTGCCCAAACCCGATAAAGGCCAAGCCCGCCACGACGAGCCCCTGGCGCATATACCGGCAGGTCCAGAATTCCCGCTGCACTTGGCCCAATGCCCGGGACCAAGTCCGCTCCGCCAGGCGCGGCTTGGGATCGGCCTCAAAGTCCAAGGAAATCCGGCTCACCCTCTCCAGGGGAAAGTCCAAGATCCCCAAAGCCGTGGAGAAGGAGAGGGTGGTGGCGGTGACGCCGGAAAGGCGTCCTTCCAGGACCGTCCCGTCGGTGAGGACCAGCGTATCGGCCAATCCCAAAAGACCAAATAGAGCCAAGGCCAAAAGGACCTTGCGCATCGTTTCCCTCCTCACAGCAAAATACCGCAAAAAAGAGGGGGATTCCGGGCAAATGGGGCATGCTCTTGCCGCATATGTCCCGGTAAAATTTTCCCGTGCGCATCTTGGCCGTCGGCGATGAGGTGAGCCCCTCCTTGGAGCGGGCTGTGCTTTCCGAGTCCTTTCCCAAGGTGGGGTTGGTCCTCTCCTGTGGGGACCTCCCCTACGATTATTTGGAGTTTTTGGTGGATGCGGTGGGAGCGCCCCTTTTGTACGTGCCCGGAAACCACGACCGGCCGGTGGAGACCGAGGAGCGGGTGATCCGTGCGCCGCAGGGGTGCCTCAACGTGGACGGGAAGGTGGTGGAGGTGGCCGGCCTCATCGTCCTTGGGCTTGGCGGAAGCCGCCGCTACTCCCCAAAAGGGGAGAACCAGTACACGGAAGGGGAGATGCGCCGGCGCGCCCTGCGCCTTTTTCCCAAACTTTGGTGGAACGAGAAACGCCGCGGCCGGGCCGTGGACATCCTCCTCACCCACGCTCCGCCCCGGGGGGTCCACGACGCCGAGGATCCCGCTCATCACGGGTTTGAGACGTTCTTAGCGCTTATTAGGCGGTGGAAACCAAAATTGCACCTGCATGGGCACACCCCGCCTAGGCCGAGCCTCCCCACGGAAACGGTCCTGGATTCCACCCGCATAATCCACGTGCGGGGCTTCCGCCTTTTGGAGCTCTGATGGCCTCCCGGCTTCCCTGGCCTGGTTTTTTGCGGCGGCTCTTTTCCTTGGCCCAAAAAGAGCCGGCCCTCCTTCTCCCTTTCGACTGGGTCAAGGAGAAGGTTCCCATCCAAGGGTGGCGGTATTTGGGTCTAAGAGAGGTAGAAGTGGAAAAAATCGCGGGCAGCGTGGATCGCTACGACGACTTCACCCGAGCCTTCCTTCCCCTCCACGGGGAGGACGCCCGGCAAAAGAGGATCGAGGAGGCCATGGAGCGGGGCGAAGTACTGCCCCCGGTAAAACTCTACAAACTCGGTGAGGTCTATTTCGTAGTGGATGGGCACCACAGGGTAGCTGCGGCCCGCAAGACCGGAGCCAAATACATCGACGCCGAGGTTGTGGAGTTCCTCGTGGATATCCCCCTCTCCCCCACCGACAGGGAAAAGGACATCCTCCTTAAAGCGGAATACGCCGCCTTCCTTAGGCAAACGAGGCTTAAAGAGCTTCGGCCGGAGGCGGAGATAATCCTCACCGAGCTTTCCGGATACCGAAAACTCCTGGAGCACATCGACGTTCACCGCTACTTCCGGGGAATTGAGGAAAAACGGGAAATCCCCTACGAAGAGGCGGTGGTCTCCTGGTACGACCGGGTATACCGGCCCATTGTGGACGCAGTGCGCCGCACAGGCATCCTCAAAAAATTCCCTGGCCGCACGGAAGCGGACCTCTACGTTTGGCTTTCCGAACATATTTATTACCTCGCCAAAGAAAAAGGAGCGGCCCTAGATCTAGAGAAGATCGCCCGGGAATTCGCCGAGAAGTATGGAGCAAAGCTCAGGAGTTGACCCGGGCGCGGAAAAGGCTCCTCGCCCGCCAGAAATACTCCCCGCCGGAAACCACCGCTAACCCTACAGCCAGGTACAAAAACGCGAGTTTCGCTGCCTCCCCCCACTCCCCAATCCCAAAATAACGGGTGGCCAAAATGAAGAGAACCAACCCCACCTGGGAGATGGTCTTCAGCTTCCCAAGAAAACTTGCCGTGATAACAATGCCTTCGGCCATGGCGAAGATGCGTAGCCCCGTGACAAGAAATTCCCGCCCCAGGATGACGATCACCGGGACGGCTCTGAGCTCCCCAAACTCCACGAAGGAGACGAGGGCCGCGGCGACGAGGACCTTATCGGCGATGGGATCGGCAAGCTTCCCGAACGTGGTGACCTCGCGAAAAGAACGGGCCAAATACCCATCCACGGCATCGGTCAACGCGGCCACGGCAAATATGGCCAGGGCCAGGATCTTGAATACCGTCCCGGGAAGGAAAAGGAACACCAAAAAAAGCGGGACCGCCGCCACCCGCGCCACAGTAAGGCTGTTGGGAATGTTCCAGCGCATCGGTTTAAGTTAGCCGAAAACCCTGGCCCCCTCAATCGGCGCGGGCTAAAGGCTAGATCCCAAGGTAGGCTTTTCGCACAAGATCCGACTCGCGAAGCTCCGATGTGGGCCCGTGGGCCACAAGCCTTCCCGTCTCTAGGACGTAGCCGTAGTCGGCCAGGGACAGCGCGGCCCGGGCGTTTTGCTCCACAAGAAGGATGGTCCGCCCCTCCTCCCGCAGGCGCTGGAAGGCGCGGTAGACCTCGGTGATGAGGACAGGGGCCAAGCCCAGAGAGGGCTCGTCCAAAAGGAGGAGCTTTGGCCCGGCCATGAGAGCCCGGGCCACGGCCAGCATCTGCTGCTCCCCACCGGAGAGGGTCCCGCCCCGCTGGTTCTGCCGCTCCCGAAGGCGCGGAAAAAGGGAAAACACGAACTCCAGATCCCGCGCGACCCCGGCCGTGTCCGTGCGGGCATAAGCCCCAAGGAGGAGGTTTTCTAGCACGGTAAGGTCGGGAAAGATGCGCCGGCCCTCCGGAGCCATGGATACTCCCATCCGCACGACCTCGTACGGCTTTTTCCCAAGGAGGGAGACGCCATTTAGGCTGATCTGGCCCTCTCGCGGCCGCACAAGCCCCATGATGGCCCGCAGGCTCGTGGTCTTCCCCGCTCCGTTCGCCCCAAGGAGGGTCACCACCTTCCCCTCCGGGACGGAGAGGGAAAGCCCTTGCAGGGCGTGAATACCACCATAAAAGACGTGCAGGTTCTGGACCTCAAGCACGGAGGGCCTCCTCCCCCAAGTAGGCCTCGATCACCTTGGGGTTGCTTTTGATCTCCTCCGGTGTTCCCTCGGCGATGGAGACGCCGAAGTCGATGACCCGGATCCTTGGGCAGATCCCCATCACCACCTGCATCACGTGCTCGATGAGGAAGATGGTGAGGTTGAAGGTCTCGCGGATATGGCGGATGAAGTTCATGAGGTCCGCGGCCTCGGCGGGGTTCATTCCCGCGGCCGGCTCGTCCAGAAGGAAGAGTTTTGGCTCGGTGGCCAAGGCCCGGGCGATTTCCACCCGCCGCTGAAGCCCATACGGAAGGGCCCCAGCCCGAAAATTCGCCCACTTCTCCAAACCCACCGCGGCCAAAAGCTCCATCCCTCTCTCCCTCATCTTCCGCTCCTCCCGAAGATAGCGGAAGCTAGGGAGGATGGCCCCAAACACCGAGGATTTGATCCGCGGGTGGAACGAAATAAGGACGTTCTCCAGGGCCGTCATCTCCCGGCAAAGCCGGATGTTCTGGAAGGTGCGGGCGATCCCGAGCCTTGCCACCTGCCAGGGCGGCAGTCCGGTGATGTCCCGCCCCTCGAAGACCACCCGGCCAGAGGTGGGCGGGTAGTGCCCGGTGATCATGTTGAAGATCGTGGTTTTTCCCGCCCCGTTGGGACCGATGAGCCCCACGAGTTCCCCGTACGCGATGTCCATGGAGAAATCGCGCACGGCCACAAGGCCCCCAAACTTCATGGTCAAGTTCTGGAGCCTCAGGATCCACTCGTTCTGGCCCATGCCCACCTCCAGGCGCGCTTTACCCCGCGCAGGATCCAGTCCCAGGTGAATTCCTCCCGGCCAAATAGTCCCCGCCGGAAGAAAAGCATCACCAAGATGAGGAGGACGGCGAAGACCACCATGCGCATCCCTGGGACCACCGCCGTGTCCACAAACCGCAAGGCCTCGAAAATGGCGGCGAAGATGAACCCCGCCACCACCGCCCCGCTTATGCTCCCAAGGCCCCCAAGGACGATGATCATGAGGAGGTAGAAGGTCATGAAGAAGCGGAAGAGGTCGGGGGTGATGGTGCCGATGAGGGTGGCCATAAGGCCTCCAGCCACGCCCGCGCAAAAGGCGCTGAACAAAAACGCCAGGAGTTTGTGGCGGAAAACGTTGATACCCATGGACTCCGCGGCCAATTCATCCTCACGGATGGCCCGGAGGGCCCGGCCATAGCTGGAGTTTTTCAGGCGCACCGCGGCATAGGTGAGAATCACCAGTGCTCCCATGGACCATTTTAGGTCCGTGTATTGAGGAATGCCCTTTATCCCCATGGGGCCGTTGGTGAGACCCATGAAGTTGCAGGCCAAAACGTAGAGGATCTCGCCGAACCCGAAGGTGGCGATGGCCAAATAATCCCCGCGCAGGGCCCGAAGGGCCGGAATCCCCACAAAAAACGCGGCCAGCACCGCCAAAATTCCTCCGGCAATAAGGGCGAGGATGAACCCCGAATGGGGAAGGGTGAACTGGTTAAACGGCCAGGAAAGCGGGGTGAATAGCCACACCACCCTCTTTTGGTGAAGGGGGAGCATGAGGAGGGTGGTAAGGTACCCGCCCAAAAGCATGAACCCGTGCGGGCCCAGGGAGAATTGGCCCGTGACCCCGTTTATCATGGTGTAGCCCACCGCGGCCAAAGCGTAGATGGCCCCGAAATTCAAAACCCGCCAGATGAAGCGATCTAGATTGGCGTCGGCCCACCAGATGAATATGGCGAGCCCAAGAAGAAAAACGAGGGTCAAGACCCTGTTCGGCTTCATACCTTCTCCTTCATGGGCTTGCCCAAGATCCCCGTGGGCTTAAAGAGGAGGAAGAAAATGAGGATGGCGAAGATGAAAGCGTCGCGGAATCCGGAGAGGCCGGGGAGAAAGGCCACGATGAGGATTTCCGCCAAACCCAGGAGAAATCCGCCGAGCATGGCCCCCACGATGTTGCCGATCCCGCCGATCACGGCGGCGGTGAAGGCCCGCCAGCCCGGCATGATCCCCAAGTCCCATTGCAGGCGCGGATAGCGGCAGCCCCAAAGGATCCCGCCCACCGCGGCCAGGGCCGAGCCCACAAGGAAAGTGTAGGAGATGACGCGGTTGATGTCCGCGCCCATGAGGGCCGTGGTCTCAATATCCGTGGCGATGGCCCGCATGGCCCGCCCCACCTTCGTCCGGTACACGAGGAAGATGAGGCCCAAAAGGCAGGCCGCGGCGATCAGGGGAACCCAGATGGTCACGCCCTGGATGCGCACGTTTCCCACCGTGTAAATCTGGGTCATGAGAGCTGGGGTGGGATAGGGTTTTTGCCTTCCCCCCGCCCACGGAAGAACGATGATGAGGTTCTCCAAAAGGAAGGAGACGCCGATGGCGGTGATGAGGAGGGAGATGCGCGGTGCCTCCCGCAGGGGCCGATAGGCCACGCGCTCGATGGTCACCCCCATGAGGGCGGTGATAACCACCGCACAAAGCGCCCCAATCCACCAGGGAAGCCGGAAAAGGGCCACCAGGAAAAACACCCAATACCCAGCCCACATGAAGACGTCGCCATGGGCGAAGTTGATGAGGCGGAGGATGCCGTAAACCATGGTGTAGCCGATGGCGATAAGGGCGTAGAGGCTTCCCAAAGTGACCCCGTTCAAAACCTGCTGGAGATATGTGGCCACAAGGCCTCCTCAAGGGAAGAAAGGGGGCGGCGTTTTGCCGCCCCCTCGCCCCTTTACTTCCCCATGAGCGCCTTGATCTCCGCAGCCCGCGCGGCCGGGATCATCGTGGCGTACACGAACTGGCCGTTCTCCACCTTGAGGAAGTAGAAGTCCTTCACGGGGTCGCCCTGGGGGGTCATGATGGTCCGGCCGGTGACCACCTCCAGGTCCGCCGTCTGGAGGGCCTCCTTGATGGCCTTGGGATCAGCGGAGCCGGCGCGCTGGATGGCATCGACGATGAGGAGGTAGCAGTCCACGGCCAGGGCGCCGAAGGCGTCGGCCTCGCGGCCGAAGTACTTCTTGTACTCCTC
>JACIWL010000033.1 GCA_014360995.1 Candidatus Bipolaricaulota bacterium
GCGCGCCGAATCCTTTCCGAGGCCGAGCTTGAGCGACAAGCGGAACACATGATCCGCCGGGCCAGGGAAGAGGTGGAAATCCTCATGAAGGCCGGGCACATCCCCCAGCCGCCCGCCGTATAGGGCTAAAGCTCTTGGATTGCTAGGTCCTGGGCAGAGCGCACATTCTGCCCAGGGCGGAGGATGGCCACCCGCCGCGGTCCTGGCCCGTAGGCGTGGGTGGTGAAGAGGGTGAGGCAGCGGCCGCCGTAGAGGAAGAGGGGGGCGTCGGGCTGATGGGCACGCACCAAGGCCCGGAGGCCAAGGCGCTCCATAACCTCGAAAAAGTAATCCGCGCCATAAGCAGGCCGGCCAAAAAAGCCGGGGTCCAGGCAATAGCCAGGACCATTCACCCAGTCCCCCCACGTCATCTTCCGCCAGTTGGCGGAGCCTAACGCCACCTGATTGATCTCCTCCAGGTCGTCCACGTCGGGAAGGGCCCCGTGCACGGCCAAAACCCCCGCCGGATGAAAAGCGGCCAAAGGCAAAAGGGCCAATGTTTCGGCAAGAACCTTCTCCTCTTTGGGCCCAAGGGAGCGCCAGAAATCCGCGGGGGTGAAGGGCGCCACCGCCCAGGCCTCATGGTTTCCCATGAGGAGATAAATCCGCTCAGGATGGGAAATTTTGGCCCGCATAAGGAGAAGGAGATTTCCAAGGGAATCGGGGCCGCGGTCCACATAATCCCCAAGGAAGACGAGCACATGCAGGTCATCAAAATAGCGCCGGAGGACCTCCTCGGTGGCCTCCCGGTCTCCGTGGGTGTCGCCCACGAATACCGAAGTTCGCTCTGGGGGGAGCCGGATGAGCCTCGGCTCTTTCTCCAGGACTTTTCGGAATTCTGCAACGAGGGAAAAATCCAGCACCCTTGAACTTTACCGGCTTTGCCCAAGGAGGCCAAGACGGTAAAGCGCCCAGCCTAGCCTCTCTAGATCCGAAAAATTTAGGGCCTCTCCCCGCACCCTAGGATCGAGCCCAAGCTCCGCTAAAAGGGCGTCGGCCTGCGCGGGAGAAAGGGAGGAAGCCAACACCCGCCGCAGGGTTTTTCGGCGATGGGAAAAAACTAGGGCGAGGGTCTTTTCCCAAAGTTCCTCGGGAAGGGAAACTCGGGGCGTGGGAAGTTTTTTGAGCCTGATCAAGGCCCCATCCACCTCCGGGTGCGGGAAAAACGCAGTTTTTGGGATCTTGCGTAGAAGTTCCACCTCGAAATAGGTGCGAACGTGGACTCCCAGACGATTTGCCTTCGGTCCCGGCGGGGCAATGAGCTTTTCCCCCACCTCCCACTGCACCATGAAAACGGCCCGGGCCACGCTCTCCCGCTCGCGGATGAGTTTTAGAAAAATCTCGCTGGTGATCCCATAGGGCAAGTTCCCCACCACGAGAAGCTCCTTCCCAAGGGAGCGGAGTTCCAGGTCCAGAAAATCGCCGGAAAGGACGTGTACATTGGGGAAAGCCTCGGTGTGGGCCCGCAAAATGGGGAGAAGGCGAGGGTCCACTTCCACGGCCCAAAGTTTCTCCACAAAAGGGGCGAGGGCCACGGTGAGCGTGCCCAACCCGGAGCCCACCTCCACCGCCACCTCCTTGGGCGCGGGAGCGATGGCCTCCACGATCTTCGCAAGGATATTGGCATCAGCTAGAAAATGTTGGCCCAGGGCTTTGCGGGGTTCGAGCCCGTGCTCGGCCAAAATGCGGCGGATTACCGTGGGCGAGGTCAGTTTTTCCACGGCCAAGAGGGCGGGCAAGAGCGGCTTTGGACGGGCCTAAGCGCGATCTTCAGGGCGGAGATCCTCGGCCAAAATGGCTTGGCAGCGGGCCTGGGCTTCTTGGTCATAGAGGGGCTCCATGCACCGCATCTTCTCGGAGAGGAGGCGCTCCCGGGCTTGGGCCGCGCTCACCGCCTGGTCGATGGCCGCGGCGAATTGGGGATATCCGGCGGCGCGGAGCCCCTCGCTCAGCGCCCGCCAAAACGAAAGGGGCAGCTCTAGCCTCTTCCCGCTTTTCCCCTCCTCAGCCCAAAGCTCTTCCTGGCTAGCCTTAAAAACCAGTTCCAAGTCGTCCATGGCGATAAAACCGTACCCAAGGACGTGGCCAAACGCAATACCGTGGTTATAATGTTTTTGAGGTAACCGGGGGAGCTCCGCACGGGGCTGAGAGGAGGCGGAAGCCTCGACCCCTTGAACCTGATCCGGGTAATGCCGGCGTAGGGAGGGTTACCGTGCTGGCCCCGCTCAGGTAGGGGCAAAGGAAAAGCCTCCTCCCTTGGTTGCCGCCAAGGAGGGGTTTTCTCTTGCCGCGCACGATCCTGATCCTTGCTAGTGGAGTGGCCTCCCCGGAGGAGGCCCGGGAGGCGGCAAAGGAGGCAGATTTCATCCTCGCCGCCGATGGCGGCCTGGCCCTGGCCAAAAAGGCCGGCCTCTCCGTGGATCTCCTTTTGGGAGACCTCGACTCCCTTTCCGCTCCTCTTCCCGAAGGCCTTTCTGTAATACGCGTTCCCCGAGAAAAGGATGCCACGGACCTGGAACTGGCCCTCGATCATGCCGTTTCCTTGGGAGCTAAAAAGATCGTGGTTGTGGGCGCCTTTGGTGCAAGACTCGACCATACCCTCGCTAACGCGAACCTCCTCGAGAAATACGACCTTCCCATCGTCCTCCTCCACGGGGGATGCCGGGCATACCTTGTAGCGGATCGCCTTGAGATCCAGGCCAAGGCCGGGGATTTGGTCTCCCTTCTTCCCCTCACCTCTGAGGTCTGCGGGATCTTTACCTGGGGCCTGCGCTATTCCCTTGAGGACGGCGTTCTTGTGCGGGCTTCCACGCGGGGGGTCTCTAACGAGGTCGTGGCCACGCCCTGCGGGGTCAGGGTGCGCGAGGGAAAACTCCTCCTCATCCACATCCCCAAAGGAGGTGGGCGATGAGAAAGTTTCTCGTTTTCCTTTGGGTAGCTGCGGCGGTGCTTGGCGTGGGGAAGGAGCTCGTGGTCTACACCTACGACTCCTTCGTCTCCTGGGGACTGGCTCTGGCCATAAAGGAGAAGTTCGAGGCCATGTTCCCGGGGGTGACCCTCACCTGGGTGGCCGTGGGCGACTCCTCGGAAATGCTTTCCCGGCTCATCGCCGAGCTTAAACTAGGAACCACCCGGGCCGACGTCTTCCTAGGCCTTGCGGATGTGGAACTCCCGCGCGCTTTGGCCTACAACGTCTTCCAACCTTATGATCCCGAAAAGATCCCAAACCTTGCCGATGTTCCTCCGGAGCTCATCTTCGATGGAACTGGCCACGTGCTCCCCTACGACCATGGCTACGTGACCTTTGTCTACGACGCCGAGCTTCTTTCGGAGGACCTCGTGCCCAAAACCCTCGACGATCTTCTGCGGCCCGAGCTAGGGGGGAAGATCATCGTGATGGATCCTCGAACCTCCTCCCCAGGACTCTCCTTCCTCCTTTGGACGATCGCCCACTACGGTGATGGCTGGCTTGAGTACTGGCGAAAACTCATGCCCAATTTGCTCACCATCACCAAGGGCTGGTCTGAGGCCTACGACATGTTCCTGGCTGGGGAGGCCCCCATCGTTCTCTCCTACTCCACGGACACGGCTTATTCCTACATCGAGCATGGCTCCCTGCGGTATCGCGTGATCACCCCCGATGGCGAGGCCTACCGCCAAGTGGAGGGGATGGGAATTGTGCGGGGCACAAAAGAAATAGAGCTTGCCCATGCCTTTTTGAACCTTGTCCTTTCCGTCGAGGTCCAGGAGCTCATCCCCACTACGCAGTGGATGTTCCCGGTGAACGCGCGGGCCAAGCTTCCTGCGGGCTATGAGTACGCGGTAATCCCAGAGCGACCGGTTGCCCTCGATCCAGAACTTGTTGGGGAAAAACTCGAGGAGTGGCTGAGCCTGTGGCAAAGGCTTTTTATCGGCGGCTGAACTTAAGGCGGGGGGCAAGCCTGGCTTGGGCCAGCTTGCCCCTTTCGTTTTTGGCCTGCGCCTTTTTCCTTCCCCTGGCCAATATCTTTCTTTTGGGGGTACGCGCCGATGGGCAATGGACCACTGCCCACTTGCGGGCTGTCCTCTCCGACCCTTATGTGCGTCACCTTTTTTCCTTCACCGCCCTCCAAGCCTTTCTCTCCACACTTCTTAGCTTTGTCCTCGGCTTTCCCTTAGGTTGGTTCCTTACCTGCTACCGCTTTCCTGGGAAGGGACTCATTAGGGCCTTCACCCTTGCCCCGTTTGTGCTCCCGCCCATCACTGTGGCCCTTGGGTTCTTTCTATTCTTTGGGCACACGGGTTACTTGAACAACGCGTTGCGTAGCGCATTTGGCCTCAGGGAGCCGCCCCTGCGCCTCCTCTACTCCCTTTGGGCCATCGTCCTCGCCCATGCCTTTTATAACGCCCCTGTTTTCGCCCGTTTTATCCACGCCGCGTGGAACGCCATCGACCCTGCTTTGGAGGAAGCGCCTTCCGTTTTGGGGGTCCCGCGCCTCCGCGCCTTTTTTACCGTAACCCTCCCCCTTCTTCTCCCCGCGATCTTTTCGGCTGCAGCGCTCGTTTTTGTGCTCTGCTTTCTTTCCTTTGCCATTCCCCTTTCCCTGGGAGGGGCGCGCTACGCCACGGTGGAGGTGGGGATTTACCTCTATGCCCAGGTCTATTTGGATTTTTCCCGTGCGGCGGCCCTGGGGATGGCTCAGGTTTTTGTGACCTTGGGCTTGGCTTACTTCTATGTGCGGGCCGGCGGGCTTTGGGGCGGCCGCCAGGAGAGGCTCCGCCCCCGCTCTACTCAGCCCTTCCTCTCTCGGCCCGCACACGTCCTCTGGATTCCCTGGCTTCTTTTGAGTGCCCTCCTCTTCATCGGCCCGATAGGATCGGTGATCGCCGACTCCTTCAGTCGGCCGTTGGCCGGAAAGCCCCCGGGATTAGGCTGGTACCGCGCCATTTTCTCTCGGGAACAAAGCCCATTCATCGGGACCTCTCCTTTGGGAAGCATCTTGGTGAGCCTGGAGGTGGCGGGACTTTCCACCCTTTTGGCCCTCTTTTTGGGTCTCGGGGGAAGTGGGGCCCTGCGGGTCCTCCGCTCCCGGGTCCTGGAGGCCCTGCTCATGGCCCCCATAGCCGTCTCGTCGGTGGTGTTGGGGCTGGCCCTGCTTTTGGCCTTCCGGCGCCCTCCTTTTGCCTATCTTTCCGATAAATTCGCCCTGGTTTTAGCCCACGGCCTCATGTTTTATCCGTTTGTGGTGCGCATCGTGCGGCCCATTTGGGAGGGCTTGACCCCTTCCTGGGTGGAGGCCGCCCGGACATTGGGGGCGGGGCGCCTGCGGGCCTTCCTCACCGTGGAGGTCCCGCTCCTTTCTCAGGCGCTCCTCGTGGCCGGAGCCTTTTGTCTCGCCCTTTCCCTTGGGGAAATGACCGCCGCGGCCATGCTCTCCCAGGGGGAATTGGTCACATTGCCCCTCTCCATCTATCGCTTCCTTTCTGCGCGGAGATTTGGGGCGGCCTCGGCCATGGCCACTCTCCTCATCGTAATTACTGTGGCCGCCGTGGCCGTGTGGGAGTGGCTTGGGGAAAGGACCCTGCGTGCCTATGGCCAGACTTGAAGTGGAAAACCTCCACAAGCGCTTCGGCCCAGTGGTGGCCGTGAACGGCGTCTCCTTCGCCGTGGAAGGAGGCGAAATCCTCGTCTTACTTGGGCCATCGGGGTGCGGAAAGACCACAATCCTCAGATGCATTTCCGGCCTGGAACGGCCAGATGAAGGGGAAATCAGACTCGATGGCCATTCCCTCGTCCATCTTCCTCCAGAAAAGCGCGATGTGGGCCTAGTCTTTCAAAACTACGCCCTTTTCCCGCACCTCACGGTGGAGGGAAACGTGGCCTACGGGCTTCGGCACGGACGCCACAGGACTTCCCGAAAGGAGCGCAAAAAGAAGGTAGCCGAACTTTTGGCCCTTGTGGGCCTTTCCGGCTACGCGCAGCGTAAACCCCATGAGCTTTCCGAAGGGCAGAAGCAGCGGGTGGCTCTGGCCCGGGCCCTGGCCGTGGAGCCCAAAGTTCTCCTTCTGGATGAGCCCCTTTCCGCTCTGGATGCGGCTCTTCGGCGCGAGTTGCGCCGCGAGCTTCGGCGCATTTTAAAGGACCGGGGGACCACTGCTGTGTACGTGACCCACGATCAGGAGGAAGCCTTAGTTTTGGGCGATCGGGTGGGAATCATGCGGGAGGGGGGGTTGGAACAAGTGGACCGGCCAGAGGAACTTTATCTTCGACCAAAAACCCCATTTGTCGCGGAGTTTTTAGGGCAAGCCAACGTTTGGCCCGCTCGGTTGCTTCGTATGGAAGAGGGCAAGGCCTGGGTGGTATTGGCTGGAGAGGTCCTTAAAGCAGAAGCTTTTGATGTACCTAAGGGTGAGGAAGCTCTTTTCTTCTTCAGGCCCGAGTGGGTGGAGATCGGTTCTGGCCCATTCGTGGTGGAGGTGCAGGAGGCCGAATTCCTTGGTCACCACTGGGAAGTGCGCGGCGTAGTACGTGGGCTTCCCGTTGTGCTTTATGTAAGCGAGCTTCCCCACGGCCCTTTATCTTTTCAGATCGTGCGCGGTTTGCTCCTAAACCCACAAAAAGCTGTAACGGCAGAAGAATAGCGAAGGGTCACAGTCTGAATATGGTCGATCCAAAATAAAGAACGAAACGAGGGATATGGCCTAAGTTGCCGAAAAATAATCCTGATCAGCGAAAATGCCGACATCCAACCGACACATCAATTTGCCTCCTCTTGCATTTTCGTGTACTGTGCTTTATAAGGAAGTGAGGCTTCGTCATGCGCAAGGTTTTCTCTCTGTTCGTGATTTTGGCGGTAGTTCTCCTTGGGGGATGTAATCTCTTCAGTCCACCGGGCCCTAAGCTTCTTTACGAGGAGCGCTTTTCCCAAGGTGAGGGGAACACTTGGTTCCAGGGCGGAGGAGACACGAACCGGTGGTGGATCGCCGACGGCAAATATCACTACGAGGGTCAACCTCAGGAGTGGCGAGGCGTAAAGAACTCTGCTGCCGGTCAGTTCCAGGACTCTGAACTCAAGGTAGACGTGGAGCACATATCTGGGATCGAGGACAAGTCGGTAGCACGCATTCTCTTCCGCGTCACTGACTGGAACAACTACTACAGCTTCGAAATCAGCCCTGCCGGAACTTACCGGCTTCTGAAAGTGGTTGCTGGCGCGTGGACGACCCTCAAAGGGTGGACAGCCCACGACGCAATTCAAAAGGGACCTGAAACGAACAAGGTTGCGGTGAGGGCTGTTGGTTCCCAGCTCACGTTTTTCGTGAACGGCCAGCAGGTTTACCAAACCACCGACGACTCCCTGGTAGGCGGACAGATCGGTCTGGGGTGCGGCTCCTACGCAGGGAACACCACACTCCACATTGCGTTCGATAACATCGAAGTCTGGTCAGTTCCTTAGGGGACACGAGAACAAGAAAACTTGTTCGGCCGCAATGAAAAAATTTAAGGTCTTGCAAGGCCGATGTGAACACATCGCTAAGCTTGCGGTCTTGCCGGGTTGATCGTATGCGGCCTTTATCGCCTTGCCTTCGAGCTAGGGAAATGACTTTAGCGCAAGGAAAGCCTATATACTTGCCCGAGGCCTAATCACTCCAAGAGCGGTTTATGTTGTATTAACACAGCCAGGCGCGTTTCATTCTGCAGCCTGTCAAAGTTATGGTAAACGACATATATTCCATTACTTTAGCAAGGCCAAAATCAACTTGCACAAGAATTGTTGCAGCAAGAATCCTAAGTTTGCTGTTCTTGAGCACGGC
>JACIWL010000034.1 GCA_014360995.1 Candidatus Bipolaricaulota bacterium
GTTCCGGATCCCAGTGTTGCATCTGGCAAATCTCTTGCGATTTGGGCGATAGGGGGGTGGCGAAGAGGTCGGGGTAGAGGTCGCCCACGGTGCGCTTGAGCCAGACGTAGAAAAAGTCCGAGAGGGCCGAATAGTTCACGTTGTCGTAGTAGGGCGGGTCGGTGAGGACGGCGTCGAAGAAGTTATCGGGCCAGGGGAGGGCAGTGGCGGTACCGTGCTGAACCTGCGGCGGTACCTCCACCGACGGGATGCGGGTGAGGTGGGTGAGGACGCCAATCACGTAGCCAAAAACCTTTTCCCAACTCCCTGATCCTCCGCTGAAAGGGTGAAGTTCAGCAAAATCCCACAGCATAGGCAATGCTTGACGAGAAAATACATCAGCAATCAATTCGCGAGTGTTCTCCCATCGGCTGAGGGTATTGCACGAAACTGCCGTCATATCTACCGCCAGCGCCAAACACGTCGTCACCGCCCTGGCAAAGTCGGGGTCGGCGCCCTCACCCCCGGCCCCTCTCCCGGCGGGAGAGGGGTGCCCGGAGGGCGGGGTGAGGGCCTGGTAGACCTGCTGCACCTTCTCGGCAAAGGTGATCAGCGCCAACTTCTGCCGGGCGTTGAACAGACTTCCAAATTTCTGCTCTTCCTCAGGAAAGTACGGCGTTACCCAGACGTTCCGTGGATCGTATACAAGGGGCTCATCCGGCACGGGGTCCATGCCCCACTCAGCCCAGAGGGCCCGGCGCTTCGCCTCCAGCGCCGCCTCCGCCGCCCGGTAGGCCGCCAGGTCGCGCTCTGTGGCCAGGCGGTAGGTCTTGCCGGCGCGGCCGGGGTGGTGCAATACCACCGCCACCATCCGCTGGCCGGCCTTCCCCTCCCGGAAAAGGCGGCGGGTGGTATCGTCGTCTATCGTCCCCCCGCAGACCGGGCAGCGCACATTGGCCCGCGAAACCGTCCCCTCCTCCGGGTCAAAGTCTATCCTCTCCCCCCGCTGTCCTACGATGGCAAACTCTACCCGTCGGGCGGCGCGGTCGGGGATCATCCGCAGCGCCACCTTCTTGTTGTCCTTCTTCGCCAGCCAGGTCTGGCGCAAGAGAGGGATCTTCGCGCCGCAGGCCGGGTTCTGGCAGGGAACGGTGCGCGCCCAGATGTAGCCCACGGGGACCGAACCGTCAGAGTCGGCGGGGTAGAAGCGTTCCAGTTCCCGGCGGGCCTCCTCCAGCACCCACTCCCCCCAGGCCTTGACCGCTAAAAGAAGAGGGCTAGTTTGGGCCGAGGTTTCCAAGACCAAAGCCTTACTTGGATTGGTGGTTTCGTCGCCCGGAGGAAGGGGGACGTGCTGGATCGAGCCAGGGGCTCCGTATTTTTGGGGAAATTCCAGGATGCACTTCAGGATGAGAACGGCGACGGGGTTGTAGTCCAAGGCGTAGGTTTCGCAGCCAAGCCTTAAGGCCTCAAGGGGGATGGAGCCCCCTCCGGCGAAGCAATCCAAAACCTTGGGAGCCCTCCCTCCAAAGGCTTCCCGGATCATCCTCCTTGCCCGCTCCAAAAGCTCTTGATTGGCTGGAGAGTTTTCGGAAACGGTTTCCCAAGGAGCAAGCTGCTTTATTAACTCCAAAAGTTTTTGGCGGTTTTCCTCGTCGCCTGGGTCGGGGATGAAGGCGGCAAAAGCGGTGGTACGGGAAGCGGCCAGGGGGCGTCGGGCCCACCAGATGTGCAGGGTGGAGATGTGGCCGTGGCGGATGTTCTTTTCCCTTCGGGATTCTTCGGAAACCTCCTTGATAGGAAACGCCACCTCAATTAGCCGACGATCTTCTTGGCCCACGCCAAAACCTCCTCGGCTATTTTAAAACACCGTTCGGCTGCCTCCCTTCCCGGAGGGCTGGCCAAAACTGGCCTGGCATCGGGATAGCGGGTGGGGAAATAGTAACCTTCCACAAAGAGAAGGCCTTTAGTCAGTTCCGGAGGGAGATCGGCCACCCGATGCCCTAGGTCGATCAGGCTATGGGTGCGGGGGATCGCTTCCCCTCGCTGGGCCAAAATTCCTTTCAGGGCCTTTTCCACACATTGGTGGGCGTGGAAGCAGGTTTGGCCGAAGATCTCGTGGGCCAAGGCCAACTCGGCCATGCGCAGGTCGATCTCGGCAAACTCAAGCCACCTTTGAGCTACGCTCATAGAGCACTTTTCCCTTCTCCAAAACTTCCTCTTGGAAAAACCGGCTTGTGCGAACAAGCTCGGCGAACTCCTCGGGGGTGTAGATGAACACGTCCATTGCCACCTTTGGTTGGAAGCGCTCGAAGAACTGGACGGCCCGCTCAAAAAATGGGAGCGATGTGGGCTGGATGATGACGATGTCCAAGTCCGTCCATTCCGCGGCCGGCTCGCCCCGGGCCATGGACCCAAAGAGGATGACCTTTTCCGGTGGAGGGTCGTCCTTCTTCAAAAACTCCAAGAGGCGGGCGAGCTCGCGACGCAAAAGCTCCTCGCGCTCGTTCATAGCTCCTCCGGCTGCGCGTATTTCTCCCACTCCAGGAGGTATTGAACCACGGTCTTCTTCTCCGCGGGAAGGCGCGCAGGATTTTGGATGCACCAGAGTTTCGGCCCCGTTGGCTCTATGCTCACGATGTACAGCCAATACTCCTCGGCCAGGCGATGGGCCATGAGCCACTCGTTTTGGGTGAGGACCACCGGGCCCGGTTTAGCCCTGGCCTTCACCTCAATGTAGCGCACTTCCCGCGGCCCTTCGGAACGCACGTCGTAGCCCAGGTTCTCCTTGGAGACGTCCACGGGGGTTCGACCCTGGCGCCGCTCGTAGGCGAGTACCGTCTCCATTCCAATGCGCTCCACTTCTTGGTCGGGAACGTGCTCCAAATGGGCTTGGCTTGGGAGCACAGCGACGGCGCTCAGGATTTTGATTTCGCCGGGGACGAGGGTGGCCTCGCGGCGAATTCTCTCCTCAAGGTTCTTTTTGCGCAGCTCAAGTTCCTCGCGCCGGCGGCGGGCCTGGTCCAGCAACACCTGCGGGATCTCTTCGCCCATAGCCCTCCGCGTCTCGAAATCCAAAAGGGTGCTTTCGGCCTCGAGGATAAGGGTCTCCAGGGATCTGAGGCCGTAGCGGCGGCGGATTTCCGCCTGGCGGAGACGCTCCTCCTCCACCTCGGCAAGGAAGGGCGGAAGAAGTTTTTCTGCTACGAAAGCTTGGATCCTTGTGGGATCAGGAGGGGCCCAGGAAATTTCGCCCTGTCCGGGCACAAGGTCGTAGAGGATGGCCGGGGGCATGGGCTCCAGGCGTCCTTCGGGCGAGGCGAACACGGCAAAAAGCCTCTTTCCCGCGACCTCTGCATTTCCGTCCACCACCGAGGCCTCGACGAAGAAGATCGTTCCCAAAAGGCGTCCCCGCGGGTCGAGAAAGACGGCCCCTTCCTTGCAATCGGCCTCGGTGCGCTTGAGGATTTCCTCGAGGACAGCCTCGAAAAGGGGGTGGCCGGGGGCGATGAATTCCGCGCCTTTTTTCAGGGCCTCGTCCTTGTAAAAAGTGAGGCGGCGGAAGTGTTCGCGCACCTCACCGTAGCGGGCGCGGAAATCCGCGGAGCGCTGGCGGAGGAAAGCCGGAACAGGCCCCACCCGCCAAAGCCCGTCCTCGCCCTTTTTCGCCTGCAGCCCCAGGTACGCCACGGCCCGTTCAAAGAAGGCTTCCACGTATTCCGGGACGAGCCGGTTTTCCTTGGCCTTGCGCTCCTCCCCCAAAATGCGGGAAAGGTCGATGTGGCGGGTGGCCAGGGCCTCGGCGGTGGCGGCCCGGATGCGCCTCACAACCTCCTCGTTGGGGACGGCCTCGATTTCTTGCACGATCTCGTCCAGAGTGCGGCGGCCGGCAATGGCCTCCAGGATGAGGTCCGCCAGGGATTGGCCATAAAGGACCTCCTGGATCACGTCGAACACCCGGTCCGAACCCAGGGCAGCTTTGATCTCCTCCAGCTTTCGAAAGAGCCTTTTTAAAACTTCGCCCTCGACGGTGTTTCCGGCCACAAGGTTATAGATGTGCACTTCCTTTCGCTGCCCGTAGCGGTGGATGCGGCCCATGCGCTGCTCCAGCCGATTGGGATTCCAGGGGATGTCGTAGTTGATCATGAGGGAGGCGAATTGCAGGTTGATGCCCTCGCCGCCGGCCTCGGTGGAAATGAGGATTTGTGTGTGGTCGCGGAACTCCGCCTCCGCCTGAATCCTCGCCTCCAGGTTCATCCCGCCATGGAGGACGGTCACCAAATATCCCCAGCGCCGAAGATGGGAGGCCAAATACTCCAAGGTATCGCGGGACTCTGTGAAGATCACGAGCTTTTCGCCCGGATGGTTTTTGAAAACCTTGGCCAGCAAATCCTTAAGCTCGACGAGCTTTGTTTCCACACCTTTCCGCTCAAGTTCCTTTGCTTTTTCGATGAGGGAGGCCAAGGAGGCGATCTCTTCCCGCAGCTCGTCCAGGGTCCGCGCGGCGGTGAGTTTGGAGAGGAGCTCCTCTTCTTTCTCCCACCGCTCCGCTTCGGGAAGGTCCTCGAGCTCCTCCTCGTCCATCTCGCCCCGCTCTCGGAGGATTTCCCCTTTTTCCAGGAGCTTCTCTAGCTGTTCCCGTCGCCGCTCCAGGGATTTACGGGCCGCGTGGAGGGAGGAGGCCAATCTCCTTTGCAAAAGGATCAAGGCGAATTGGACGTTTCGGCGCTCCCCCACAAGGGCGCGGTTGAATTCATCGCGCACATAGCGGGTAAGGGCCCAGTAAAACTCCATTTCCTCCGGGGAAAGGGTGAACACTACCGTATGGACGTGCCGCGGCGGGAAGATGGGGATCCCTTCGACGGTCTTCAAATCCTCCTTTAGTCGGCGGAGGAAAAGGGGGTTTTCTCCCCGGCGCACGGCCTCCTCGATGAACTCGGGTTTGGCAAAGAGGTCGGGATCCAAAAGGGCCAAAAGGAGCCGGAAGTTTTCGGGGTCGCCGCGGTGGGGCGTAGCCGTGAGGAAGAGAAGCAGGCGCGAATTCTGCGCCAAAACTTCGCCCAGCCGGTAGCGCTGGGTCTTCTTGGTTTTCTCCCCGTACCGGTAGGCCGCGAGTTTATGGGCCTCGTCCACAATGACCAAATCCCATTCTATGTCGGCCAAAGTCCCAAGAACATCGTCCTGTTTGGCGAAGTCCATGGAGGTGAGGATTTGGGGGAATGTGCGCCAGGGGTTTTGACCGTAGGCGTTCTGAAGGAGCCCCCGATCCACGGAAAGAAAAGTTTCCCCGAACTTCTCCTTGAGCTCGCGGAGCCATTGGTCGCGGAGGTGGCCCGGGACCACGATGAGGACGCGCTCCACAAGTCCGCGGTATTTGAGCTCTTTCAAAAGGAGGCCGGCCATGATCGTCTTCCCCGCTCCGGGGTCGTCGGCCAGAAGAAAACGCAGGCGCGTTTTGGGAAGCATGTGGAAGTAGACAGCATCGATTTGGTGGGGAAGGGGGTCAATCATGGACACATGCAGGGCATGAAGGGGGTCAAATTGGTGACTCAAGCGGATGCGCTGCGCCTCCAGGCCAAGAAACACGGCTTCGGCCTGGCCGGAGAAGTCCGGTTCAACCCGGAGAAGACGAAGCTCAGCCAAGTTTTCCCTGGTGAGCCAGTAATCCCCGTAATAGGTGTGGGTTCTCTCGCCCACCACGGTTAGATGGAGGAGTGCTCCAGATTCCTCGACCTGGAGGACCCGCACTGGTTCAGGCCAAAACGGGCCCTCAAGCCGCGTGCCGGGACGAAGTTCAGCCATCGGTAGCGATGGTACCAGGAAAGGCTGAAAGAAAAAAAAGGGGCACCTGCGGTGCCCCTTTTGCGTTTAGGTTCGGATCAGTTGGACAGGCTCAACACGAAGGGGAAAGGCCACGGGCTCATTTCCCACTTGATGAGCAAGACGAAGAAGAGCGTGCCTGGGACGGGCGCGTTGCCCCACTGGGTTAGGGGTTGGTAGGTCTGGGCGCGGTCCAGGGCCACGGAAATCCCGCCGCCCGGCCAAGGCGACCAGGCCATGGCCGCGTTCCAGAAGTTCGGCACAGGCACAATCCACAACCACACGAAGGCGTTGGGATGATCGTAAACAACCGCTACCCGGAGGGAACCTCCGGCAGTGCTGACCCACAGTCCCAGGGCCGCAAAACCCCCGGGAAGGGCGCCCACGAGAATGGGGTCCTCCGCGTCGCCGAGTTTAGGCCTGCTCTGGGAGCCCTGAACCTGGACCTCCGCTCCCGCGGTCTGCAGAGCGCTCAGGAGCTGATCAGGGCTCATGCCCGGGGTGAGGGTGAGCTTCGGCATTCCCGTAGGTAGAGGCACCTGGGGGCCGGTGGGGGGTGGAGTGACTGCTCCCGGAGCAGCGGGGCTCGTGGTGATGGTGCCGCACACGTACTTCACGCTCTGCCCCATGGGCACACGCTCTTCAATGGGCGTATTCCCGGAGATACCGCGGATGATGACCAGGGTGGGCATTACGCTGAGCTCCTGCTCCACCGTGTAGCTTTGGCCCTGCCTGATGATCACGTTTAGGATCTGGAGCCCTACGGGTTGTTCTCCGGACAGCCAGATCACCTGGGTGAGTTGGACACCCGCCGGACAAGTCTCGTTGGTGATGACGGCGGATACCTTCACCGCCGCGGTTTGGGCCACGGCCGGAAGGACCATGGCCACCACGATCGCGACCCACAACCACCTACGTGCTATGCGCAACACGATTGCCTCCTTTCGGAGCTTATTGTGTATTTACACCTCCCCACCGCCCCGGGTTCCCGCGAAAGTTTAGCCCGCGAAGCCAAGAGCCGCGGAGCGGACTTCCACAGCAGACCCTCGCCGGCAAGGAAAGAAAACTAGGCTCTAAACTGCGCTTGCGGTGTAGAACACCATCCTCGGGTTTACTACGTTTTCCCTATGGTGCCACCCGTTGCCCTGCGGGAAGAGTTCGGTGGAGGAGGATTATGCTCGTACTGATTACGGTTTTGTTCTGGTCGGTGATCGTTTGGGCTGATCCCAGCGTGCTTGTGCGTCAGGCGGAAAGCCTTTATCCCGAACGGTACGAGCTCGCGGTGCTGGAGCAGATGATCTCCCTTTACGAGCA
>JACIWL010000035.1:0-4679 GCA_014360995.1 Candidatus Bipolaricaulota bacterium
ATGATCATCGGCGGTACCAAAGACGATGCCGGTTATAACCAGTCTCAATACGAAGCCCTCATGGCCCTCAAGGAGAAGATGCCCTGCGTTGAAATTCTGTTTGCGGAAAATGTTCCCGAGGGTGAGGCTGAGGCTGTGTTGGAGAGCATGATCTTGCAAGGGGCCAAACTCCTCTTTCCCGCGGGCTTCGGCTACATGTTCCCGGCGCTCAACGTGGCTAAGCGCCATCCGGATGTGGTCTTCATGCACCCCGGTGGCTACCTGCTGGCCGATAACTTTGGCACCTACTTCAGCAACGTGCAGTTCGCCTACTACCTGCTCGGAGTGGCGGCTGGGCTCATGACCAAGACCAACAAGATTGGTTTCATCGGTGGCATGCCCATTGCGTTCGTGCTCGGGAACTGCAACGCTTTCCACCTCGGGGCGCGGGCGGTTAACCCCAATGTGACCACCTACTTCGTGGTCACCGGCGCATGGTTGGACCGGGCCAAGGAGGTGGCAGCAACCCAGGCGCTCCTTGCCCAGGGATGCGATGTGATCGGCTCGCACTTGGACTCCCCCATTGCCGTGGCTCAGACCGTGTGTGCTGCCGGCGCGTTCTTCGTGGGCTATCCCTCGTTGGCCGTGCAAAAGTTCTGCCCCGAAGGGTGGATCACCGGCCTAGGTTTGACCTGGGGGGACTTCTTCGTGGAGATCGCTCAGGCAGTGCTCGCTGGCACCTGGAAACCCGCCCATATCCGCCGCGGCATCGAAGCCGGGTTCATCACTCTCGGCGAATTTGGACCCAAGGTCCCAGAGGAGGTAAAGAGGATCGTCCTCGAGTACAAGGAGAAACTAATTTCCGGCGAACTCCAGCCCTTTGCCGGCCCCATTCGTGACCAAGAGGGCAATGTACGCATAGGCGAGGGTGAGGTCTGGGGGCCCATGGACATGGGCCGCTTCGACTGGCTGGCCGAGGGCATCATCGGCTCGGCGAAGTAAGCCTTGGGCTTGGGGGCGCCCCAAATGGGCGCCCCCTTTCCGGCATGGTTCTCCCGGTAAAGATCATTGGTTTTGCGGCGCAAGATCTCCTCGGAGCAACGGAGACAGTGCAGGTCTTGGGTCGCACCTCCCAGGCCGTTTTTCTCGAGGCCGAAGGAGAGGTGATATGGGTGAGCACCGCTGATCTCCGTCATGGCCGGGCCCTTTTAAGTCCTTCTCTCCCCACTTGGCCGGAGGGGCTCACTCTGAGCGTGCGGGGAAAGATGCTGGTGGCCAGCGATCATAAGGCCCTGCAGTGGGAAGAAGCGGTGGTTTGGTCACCTCCTATTACGCCTCAGCCCCCTGCAGATCTTGAGTTCCGCGCCCGTCATCTTGCCCGGGTTTTCCGTCCCCTCCTAGACCAGGTCCATCAGACGTTGGGTGGCACCCGCCTTCGCCGGGTTCTAGGGGCTATCCGCAGCGGTGATGCACATGCCTTTTTTGCCGCGGCTTTGGATCTAGTGGGAGTTGGTCCTGGTCTTACCCCTTTGGGCGATGACTTTTTGGGCGGGGTTTTGTTTGCCCTCAGGGCCTCCAAACAATATCAATTTAGCAGGGAGTGGTCTAAAGACGAGCTTGCGGGCCGCACCTCGTCTCTCAGCTTGTGTCTTCTTTTGGATTTGAACAGAGAACATGGTCCAGAACCGCTGCATTCCTTCACCACCGCCCTTTTCCTGGGCACACTGGAAGAGGCAGAGGATCGGGCGCGCAGACTTTTGCAGCTAGGGAACACCACAGGAAGCGGGCTCTTTTGCGGGGCGCTTTGTGCTTGGTTGGCGCTATGTTGAAAGGAGGAGGAAGAATGGCGGATATCCGTGAACGCATTGAGGAGGCCAACGCTGAGGCCGTACGCCGCATGACCGCCGGTGATCCTGTGTGGGTGGACATCGCTCCGGCGAGGGAAGTTATCCCTGCTTTCCAGGGGCACGAGAAGCTCATCCTTCACTCTGGTCCACCTGTATCTTGGGAGAAGATGTGCGGTGCCCAAAAAGGGTCGGCCATTGCCATCGCCTTATTTGAAGGATGGGCCAAGACCCCTGAGGAAGCCCGGGAACTTTTGGCCTCGGGCGAGGTGCGGTTTGAGCCCAATCATCATCATGGAGCTGTGGGCCCCATGGCCGGGACCATCTCTCCCTCCATGCCCGTTTTTGTGGTGGAGAACAGAACTTTCGGGAACAAGGCCTTTAGCCGGCCTGTGGAGGATCGACAGCAGTTCGGGGACTACAGCCCTCAGGCCCTGGACATCCTCCAGAAGTGGCGGGATGTTTTCGGCCCAACCCTGCGGGCAGCCCTGCGGGTGTGCGGTGGCCTGGCCCTTAAGCCCCTTATTGCCCGAGCCCTGGAGATGGGCGATGAGCTGCACAACCGTCAAGTGGCGGCTTCCAGTCTCTTGGCCAACGCTTTGGTCATTCCCCTCATCGAGACCGGTCTCCCCAAAGATCAGGTGTTAGCTACCCTCCGTCTTCTCTTCAATCATCCTGTGTTCTTTTTGGGGTTGGCTATGGCTGCGGCCAAATCCATTGCTGATCCGGCCCGGAATATCCCTTATTCCACAGTGGTTGTGGCCATGGCCAGGAACGGCACAGAGTTCGGTATTCAGGTGAGCGGCTTGGGGAACGAGTGGTTCACTGCTCCTGCTCCGCCAGTGCGAGGTCTCCTCTTTCCCGGCTATAAACCTGAGGACGCAGGTCTGGATATCGGAGATTCCGCCATCACCGAAACCGTGGGCTGGGGCGCGTTCGTGCTCGCTGGGGCCCCAGGAATTCTGAGCCTGGTGGGCGGCACCGTGGCCCAAGCCATGGCTTACACCCGGGAGATGCGGGAGATCACCGTGGCAGTGCATCCGGAGTACCGGCTGCCAGCTCTGGATTTTCAGGGCATTCCGGTGGGCATCGACGTGCGCAAGGTGGTCCGTACGGGCATCACCCCCGTCATCGACACCGCCATCGCCCACAAGGACCCTGGCCATCCCAAAATCGGCGCAGGGATAGTGCGCGCGCCGCTGGAATGCTTCAAGAAAGCCCTCGTCCGTTTCGCTGAAAAATACGGGGTCACCTGAAGGAGGTGAACATGCACCGGGTTTGTTTGGTACAGAAAAAGCGCTACTTTGACTCCATGTTTCTCATGCAAATTTCCCAACGACTGCGGAATGAATCGGGCATCAAAGAGGCTGCGGTTCTGATGGGCACCCCGGCCAATGTGCAAATCCTCAGGGATCTTGGTTTCTCCTGCCCTGATCTAGCGAAAGCTGGGCCGGACGACCTGGTGATTGCCGTGGCGGGAGAGACAGAAGCCCAGGTGTCCCAAGCCCTGGCCAAGCTGGAGGGATGGCTGGTTTCTGGGCGGACAGGTGTGGAGGGTGCTCCCAAAACCCTGGTCCAGGCTTTGGCTCATCTTCCGCAGGCCAATATCGCGGTGATTTCTCTCCCCGGCTGGCACGCTGGCCGCGAGGCCCGCAACGCCCTGGAACATGGGCTGCACGTCTTTCTCTTTTCCAGCAATGTTCCCGTCGAGGAAGAGTTGGCCCTCAAACGACTGGGCCAAGAAAAAGGATTGTTGGTGATGGGGCCGGACTGTGGCACAGCCATCGTGGCTGGAGTCGGTTTGGGATTTGCCAACGTTGTGCGGCGAGGGCCAGTTGGACTCATTGCCGCCTCCGGCACAGGCGCGCAGGAATTCACGTCGTTAATCCACCGCGCAGGCTCAGGTATATCTCATGCCATCGGCACGGGAAGTCGAGATTTTTCAGATTCAATAGGAGGCATTACGGCTCTCGCCGCTTTCGCGGCTTTGCAGGAGGACCCGCAAACCCAAGTGATCGTATTTTTGGCTAAACCCCCGGGTTTACAGACCTTCTCCCGGCTGGTGGCCGAAGTCAAACGCAGCAAAAAACCAGTTGTAGCCTGCTTCCTCGGGCTTATCCCCGAGAAACTCCGGCGAGAGTGGCCGGGGAAACTGGGGTCCACTATCGACGAAGCTGTGGTGGCTACTTTGGAGATCCTGGGCGTGCCCTGTCCGCCTTTCCTCTTATATCGGCCCGAGGATGTGGTTCAGCTAGCTGCTGCCGAAAAGATGCGGCTTCTGCCCCAGCAGCGTTTCGTGCGCGGGATCTTTTCCGGAGGCACTTTTTGTTATCAGGCCCAGCTCCTTTTCCACAGCGCTCGGGTTCCCTTCCGCTCCAATGCCCCCTTGAGCGAAGAATATGCTTTAGCAACGCCCCTGCGCAGCGAGGGACACACCCTTTTGGATATGGGCGACGAATTTTTCACCCAGGGGCGACTCCATCCCATGATCGATCCCAGTCTGCGGCGGGAGAGAATACTTGCTGAGGCCGAGGATCCCGAGGTGGCTGTGTTGCTTTTGGATTTCGTGCTGGGCTACAACGCTTCTCCGGATCCCGTGGGCGATCTCCTTCCGGCTATGCAGGAAGCGCGGGAAAAGGTGAGAAAGCGCGGAGGAGACCTCATTTTGGCGACTTCTGTCTGTGGCACCGAAGCCGATCCCCAGGGGTTCGCGCGGCAAGTGGAGCGTCTTGAGGAAATCGGTGCCCTTGTCTTTCCGACACAGGCTCAGGCCACGCGTTTTGCTTTAGCGCTGGTGGGGAGGTCCAGATGAACCAACGTGAAACTCCGATACAGAAGCTTTTGGCGGAGGGGCCC
>JACIWL010000035.1:5478-7061 GCA_014360995.1 Candidatus Bipolaricaulota bacterium
TTGCGCAAAAAGGCCTCCCAGACGTCCTTGTATGGCCGCTTCTCTTGAATGGGGACGTATTTGAGAAGGATATCCGGCGCCAGTTTCTCCGTGAGGCGGTTGGCGCTTTTGAGGTGGTCTACCACCATGGAGGCCAACGTGAGGCCAGCTCGGGCGTGAGGAGCAAGGGGTATCCACTCCACGCCTTCGGCTCCGCGCCAAAGCGCCAAATGCCGCCAGGCCCGCAGCACATGGTCTCCCACATCCGCTTCCGCCCGGCGTAGCTCATCACCAAGCTTCTTTTGATCCTCCGGAGAAAGTTCGGAGAGCTTGGTGCGCTGAACTTCTCTTAGGGCGAGCATCCTGCGCACGATGTCGTGCAGGGCCAAAAGCTCCTCGCGGTCCGGAGCTAGCACAAGAAGCGCGCCGGGATAGGTGCGGAACCCACCACCAGCTCGGGAGAAAAGGGTTTCCACAAACTCCCTGGTTTTTTCGTCTCCATAGGGAAGCTCTGGAGAAAGCACCACGAGCGCGTGGCGATCGCGGCGATCTGCCACCTTCTCGGGGTCCAGGGGCCAGACCTCCTTTTCCACAATGGGCGGCTCTGCTCCGATCCGTTTTACCAAGGCCTTCTCGATTTCGGCGCGGATTTGGCTTTCCTCGACCACTTCCTGTGCTTCCACCACAGCCCGGGTCAGGTTCAGCTCGGTGGAGAAGAAATAGCGGTTATCGCGCTTGTGCAGGTAATGCAGGGTGTCTTCCAGTTTCCCCAACACGTCGCCGATGGCCGCGGGCGGAACGCCCGGGGCGAGGGTGGCCAAGCGCAGGCGACCCGCGGCCACTCCCCGCTCCGGCCTCTGCGCGCCCGAAAAGGAGTAGAGGAAGATGGTCGTGGCCAGCCCCTCCGCCAGCCGGAACTCCCGGTACTCCTCGGGGAGGTTTTGGTCCAAACGCCGGGCTAGCTCCCGGTTTCCCGCGATATCGCAGCCGATCACGGATTCGTACTGGCTTCCAATACAAGAAAGCAAGATTTGACGTAGCTCGCGGTTTCCCAGCGGAACGTCGCTTAAGCGAATGAGCGGGGCTGGGACGCGCTTCTTCCAGGCTTCCTGCACTACAAGGGCCAAAAACCGCAGGACGCCGCGGGTGCGCTGGAAGTTGGGAAACGAGCCCCACTGGTTGTAGAGGACATCGATGAGTTCGGGATGGAAAGGATAAGCGCGCGCAAGTTTCTCCCGATAGCTTGGCTCTTTGGCCTCCTCGGGCACATCCAGCCCTTGCTCGCGGTAAAGCCTAAAGAATTCTTCGGCCACGGCCTCGGGGAGATCAGGGTCGCCCAAATCCTCAAAGAGGCGGATGCGCACAACCTCGTAAATGTCCTCGCTTCCCACCGGCTCCAGGAGGCGGTGCATGCGGCCCACGATGGTGCGGAGGTTCTGCTGCACGCGCTCGCCCTCCTCGCCGTAGGCCGTGCTTGTCGTGGTGGTGAGAACAAGAAGGGCACGAGGAAGCTCCGAGATCACCTCGGTGAGCTCGTGGAGAAAGGTGAGCACCTGGGACTGATAAGCGCGGGCCATTTTTTCTTGGCCCCTCACTAGTTTTTC
>JACIWL010000036.1 GCA_014360995.1 Candidatus Bipolaricaulota bacterium
GAAGCGGAGGTACTTCCACCTGCCCACCCGGGGGAACCACCACCTCTAAACGAAATGGTTTGGTGAGCCAAAGTTCAGCAAGCAACTCCCTGGCAGATCGGATTATGGTTCCCTCCGCCCCGAGGACCAAGCCCTTCAGTGTGAGAAAAAGTACACCCTCGTGTCCGTACACTTCCATCTCCCTTATTTTGGTCTCTTCCACGTGAACGACGGCATTTTCAAGTCCTACCTCGATCTTTCCTATTTGGCAGCCGACCACGCGGGCGCTCTGAACCCGAAGCCTCAGTTTAGGCAAGGCCAGTCCCATCAGGTACAAGCTCCCTGGACCAACCGCCTCCAATTGTTCCAGATCCGTCGGCACCCCAAGTTGGAGAGAAAGGAATGTGCTGAGATCTCTAACAGGCCTGTTTAAGGCAACAATGGTAAGTTTGTCTCCAGCTTTGGAAAACGTCACCCGCATATCTTGAAGTCCTGCGCGGCTGGTGGCGGCTTTTTCCACCCATAGAGTTCCCACACCAGGAAGAAGTGTTGCCTGGCTATTTATCGTGAGATCTAAGCTCAGCATGGTAACTTCCGTCCAATCCGGCACAAGGGCCATCTTGTCTTGATATGGGAATACCTGGGGCTTTGGCCAAACCAGCCGCGCAGCCATAAGGCCAAGGCCTAACGCGAAAACCGCCGCCAATATTCGAGCTGTAATGCTCTGGGTCCTGCGGAAAACCAAGGTCAAGCCGACTCCTAAAACCGCTCCCGCGGCCACCGCGCCAAGCGCTGACAAAATTCCGACTGTGTTCACACTTCCACCTCCCGCCAAAGAACCCCAGACAAAACCAAACACCCTAGGGTGACTCCCAGCATCACCCATAGGGGTTCCTGATAAACCTGCTCCACTTTTACTACACAAGTCCAGCCTTGCTCGGGCTGGAGCCTGAAATCCGGCCAAATCACGAGCTTTGCTAGCCGACCAGAAATGGTGTTCAAAAGCTCCACGATAAGGGCCCCTAACGTTCCTGAACCACCTAAAAACACAAGCATTGCTGCCAGGCTCACTCCGGAAGAGCGAAAAGTTAAAACGAAAATAAATCCCAAAAGAACCCAAGCACAGATGGGAAACACCGTGATTCCGCTTACGTAGATCATGGCCAACGCGCTTAAACCGAGGTGGGCCTTGGCTTGGAAGAAGTGGCCAAGGGCAGCGTCTGTGGCCACGTTAAGGACGACCAGGAAGACTGCAAGGAGCGCGGCGGGCCCAGCAAAGCGGGCAAGGACGAGCTGTGCAGCGGAGGCAGGGCTGCCCAGCAACATTTGGAAAAGCCCGGTCCGCCGCTCCCGAGCCCAGGAGAAGACGGTTAATCCCAAGGTGAGAACCAGTCCCGCGGCCATGGCCGCGGACCTGGCCCCGTACAAATTTCCAAATAATTCGATCCTGTCAGGGGAGAAGAAGATCGGGATCAAGACGGTCAAGAACACCATTACGGCCAGGATAGCGGCCAAGGTCTGAAGCCTCTTCCACTCCAGCCAGATCAGGACCCCAAAGCTTCTTGTCATGAGAACACCTCCATGAAGGTTTCCGCCACGGACCGCCCCTGGGCTCGCAGGTTTTCCGCCATCTCGTCCAGCACCACGCGGCCCTGGTTGAGGAACACCACGCGCTCGAAAAGCCCCTCGGCTTCGTGCACTTCGTGGGTGGAGATAATGGTGGTGGCCTCGCTGCGCCAAGTGCGAATGAGCCCCTGCAGGATGCGCCGGCGAGAAACCAGGTCCACCCCGCCTAAGGGCTCATCCAAAAGATAAAGATCAGCGTTGCGGGACGTGATCAGGGCCAGCTCCAGGCGTTGTCTTTCTCCGCGGGAGAGGGTCCCAGCAGGCCTGGCCGGCACCTCCAGGAATTCCAGAAGCTCCCGAAAGCGTTGAACCTGGAAATCCGGGAATAGTCCACGGGCGAGTCGTTCCACTTGCGGCGGCGTCATCCAGGGAAGGAGGCATCCGGGTTCTGGAAGAAACGCGATCCTGGCCCGGTGTCTTCGGGGAGGCCCACCCAAGACTTCCACTGTGCCCGTACTAGGGAAGCACATTCCTGCGAGGATCCGAAGCAAGGTGCTTTTTCCTGCGCCATTAGGACCAAGGAGGCCCACCACCTGGCCGCAGGGGATCTCTAGATCCACGCCACGCAAGGCCTCAACTCTTCCGTATTTCTTGGTCACCCCGCACAGACGAACCACCATGGACCACCTCCTCCAAAGCTTGGACGGCTTCAGCCAAGGAGAGGCCAAGGGCCTCCACCTCCGCCCAAAATTTCCGGGCCGCCGCCTCTAGGAACTTTTTTCGCAGAAGGTCCTGGGGAACGTCGGGCCTGACATAAGTTCCCTGCCCGCGCCGGGTATAGGTGATGCCCATGCGCTCAAGTTCCGTGTAGGCATGGATCACGGTGTTGGGATTCACACCCATGGACTCGGCCAATTCCCGGACCGAAGGGAGTTTTTCGTCAGGGGCGAGCTTTCCCCGGGCGATGTCATGAAGGATGTTGTCGACGATCTGCAGATAAACCGGGCCTTTCTTGCGAGTTTCCCAGGCGTGCATACTGCACTAGTGTACTAGTTCACTAGTACACAGGCAAGCCCACCTCGAGGCCGCCACGGCCCTCGCTGCCAGGACCCAAAAGCTGACTACATAACAATGGTCCCGAGAGAGCGGTCTTTTTAGTATGCAAAAGCCAAGAGAACGGGTATGCTATGCTTACTACAATTTGGACTTGGTAGTATGGTCACGGGGAGTGCAGGTAAATATCTGCGGGATCCGTTTCAGGAGGTCATCCACGCCGTCAGTAAAGCGGGAAATCTTATGGGAGAAGGAAGAAGCCGCGTATTACAGGCCCTTCTCCTTTTGGAGGAGGCCAAAAGCTGGGTTCCATTGGAGATAGTTCAAAAACTCCCTAAATCACGGGCTCCGCAATACCCCTGGCCGGAGGTCCTGCTCTTTTGGGCATTGGCCAAGTTACGCACTTTGAAAGTCATGTTTTCCACCAAGATCCGCGCGCGGAAAAGTTACGGTGAATTTCCTCGAATCACGGATCTCTTGGAAAAGGCCGGTGCGTACATGCAAGAGGTATGGCTAGCGCACCTCTATCGTCATGGCCTTCCCTCAGGGTTTAAGCCCGTGCGCTCCTTTTACCGGAGCGCCGGGCTCACCGTGATGTTTTTCACAACCATCGGTTTTAGTTTTCTCAGTCGGCTTTTGTCCCGCGGGCAAAATGCGTCTTTGCCCGTCGATCCGAACTACACCATTTTAGTTTGGGCGTTTTTGGTGTCTTTGGCGCTTGGCAAATTTTCTTACCCAAAGAGGCCGAAAAGAGGCCTGTTTTTTTGCCCCGAAGCACACCCATCAAGCGACTCCTTCCCTTGACTTTGGGCCTTGTCGGCCTTCCCGCCTTGGGAATGCTGTTTTGGCCGGAGTGGACCAATCTCTTTCTGATCCACAGCGCCTTGGCCTTTTCCTTGGCCTTTCCCTTTTTGGCTCAAGCGGTACGGCTTCTTCTCTTTCCTGCGGATGCGCGGATACTCGTCCTTCCCAGGATCAATGTGATTTTCGTCCCGCGGATCGTCTCCTTTTCTCCGGAAAAAGTGTTTGTGACTTTAATCTGATGGGCTTTTGATGGTGGGCTCCTCCACG
>JACIWL010000037.1 GCA_014360995.1 Candidatus Bipolaricaulota bacterium
GATATGGCCCGGGGCTTCCGGCTATGCACGTAGAACACGCCCCGGACTTTTCCCCGAATGCGAATGGGAAAACCTCCCAGGGACCGAATACCTGATTCCACGAGGATTGGATTCGGAAAGATAACTGAACCGTCCTGATCTTTGACCAGGGGTATGCAGGTGCCATCGGGTTTTATCTCCTCGACCACGACCGGATTTCCGCTGGCCAAGATGTATCTAGTGAAACCGCGGGAACGCATGCGCAGGGGCAAGGGTGGAGCACCGAGAGGATCAATCATTTCCAGAATGTTTCCCTCTTCGTCGAAGACAAGAACATTGGCGTAATCGGCGCCTGTAAGGCTGCAAGCTATATTCACAAGACTCTGCACGGCTTTTCGCCGCTCAAGCTGGGAAACTAAAACCGCTATAGCTTGGTTGAGAGCGCTGAGCTCCTCCACCCGCTGGGCGAGCGCCTCCTCGAGCTTTTTGCGTGCGGTTATGTCCCGGTTCACGGAAAGGGTGGCCGGCTGGCCCTTGTAGGTGATTTGCACTACGGCGCACTCCGTCCAGTAGATAGTCCCGTCCTTACGGCGCTTTTTCTCCTCGAACACCACGGTTTCCCCGCGGGCCAGGCGCTCGTTGACCTCCTCGTAGGTGATGGCTGGCTCCTCCGCAGCGAGGTCACGCATGATGTTCATCCCGAGGAGCTCAGCCCTCGTATAACCGGTCTGTTTTTCCGCCCCAGAATTGGCCTCAAGAATCGTCCCGTCAAAGGAGGTTATGTAAACCGCGTCCGCTATGCGCTCGAAAAGGAGACGAAACAAATCAGCGTTTTCTCGGAGCTCCTCCTTCTCCAACCCCAAGTTCAAAAGCCCGGCGAAAATCTCCTGAAAAGGAACGATTTTCTCCACATCCCCAGGAGAAAAGGCTTGGGGATCCTCGCGATGATCGAGGTTCAGATAGCCGATGAGCTTGGATTCGGCCCAAAGGGGAACGGTGAGGGTCGTGGCCACCGGCCCCAAAGAAGCGAGCTTTTCGGCGAACTCCGGCCCCATGATGCTGAGGTCCAGCTCCAGAATGTTAGTGATAATGGCGGGACGATCTCCGTAGACCAGATGCTGGGCAATTTTGTCCTTGGGGAAGGATAAGGTTTTGAGCTTCCCCAAGTCCCAGCCGAGGGCGGCCACGAACTCGTATCGTCCGGTGAACTCGTTGAGAAGGAGAAGAGAAGCGGCCTGAGCTTGGGGCACCTGGGCCAGGGCGAACCGGAGAACGGCTCGCCCTAATTCTTCAAGGCTTCTCGCTCTCCCCACCTCCCGCAGAAACTCCACTAATTCCATGGTCCCTCCCCGGCAACATAATTTTACTGCCGCCGGGACTAAGAAAAAGCGGGGGAGCACTGCTTCCCCCGCAAGGATTTTTGCGCTGCCTATCCTCAGAAAGTGATGCCTGCGGCTACACTCAGCTCCACCCGCGGTTCTTCATAGCCGGTGAGATTCCTTATTCCTAGGGTCACATTCACTGTCCAACCCTCGAAGAGAGCGAAACTTAGAGCCACGTCCAGGGCTTGGCTATCCACGGGCGTCCCGCCCGCGGGAAGGGCCCGGGAGAAGGAGAAATTGCCGGAGAGAGTGGCGGTGGAGGTCAATTTGTGAACTAGGCTAGCCGTGACCTGCATGACGTAGCTAGAGAAATTAAGGGTGGAGGTGACATCTCCCCGCAGGTGAAGCTGGGTATCCACTGACCAGGGCATGGCGTATTCTGCAGCCTCAAAAAGCACGAGATCCTGTTGGCCAGCGGGGTCAAGCACCTTGTAGCCCACCCCAGTGCTCAGGGAAAAGCCGCACAACCGGGTGTCTCCCACGGCCGTGATGATCTGACGGATGGCAAGAACGGCCTCGGCCCCGAGTTTGCCGGTCACAACCCCGGAAGCCTCGATGAGCCCAACTACTTTGATCACCAGGTCCTCCAAGCGGGGATACTCTTGGCGCTTCCCGATCTCCTGGGCGATGGCAAGGAGGACATTGTCGGGAAGAGCTGCGGTCAAAACTTTATCCTGTAGGAGCTTATCGTTGATGCGCATGGCTTTGGCCAAAGGTGTGACGTCCTGCAGCCGACCGTAACCGATGCCAAGCACTACCGCCACAGTGGGCGTGAGGCCAACCCAGTTGGAGTTAACCCGGCCGAAGGCAAACAGGGCGGTCTCAGGCGCATAAAATCTGAAGTCCGCGGAGGCTGCACCCACCAACGTCCGAGCTCCTTCGGTAGTGCTGTGCGAAACGCTGGCTTTTACTCCGTAGCCAAAGTCGGGCGCGTCGTAGTAGCGGAGGAAACTCCCGGCCAGGGTCAAAGAGAGCACGTTACCCCGGTCATCCAGGTATTCGTCGTCGAGGTAACGCCCGCTCAGCTGCAGGGAAGAGGTGGTGACAGTGGTGATGGGCTGGGTGTACTGACACAGAGAAATGGCAAAGGCCCAGGAAGGCACGACCAAGACGAGCAAAACGACCACCATCCCAACATTTCGCATTTTCCCTCCTTTCACACCGAATATAGCCCTATGCAAGAAACTAAGCCAATCAGCAAATGCGGGGAACTGGGTCCCCAAGAGGCATTTCCAAAAAACGCTTACCGCCCACCGCCGTGTGCAGGATCACCTTTCCGGGATAGGTGGAGGTGGCGCGGCCAATGACTTGGGCATTTTCCGTCAGCGGATGGGAGCGAAGGGCCGCCAGGACTTCCTCCAGTTTTTCTGGGGCCACAGCGAGGACAGCGCGGCCCTCGCAGGCCAGCTCGTACGGACTTATCCCCAAAAGCTCACACACGCCGCGAACCTCCGGCCGCACCGGGATCTTTTCCTCCTCCACCTCCAGCCCGATCCCGGATTTCCTGGCCATTTCGTTCAGGGCTGCGGCCAGCCCGCCTCGGGTGGGATCCTTCATGGCCGTGATGCCACCTGTGGCCAGGGCGGGGGCCAAGGCCGGCCAAAGGGGAGCGAGGTCGCTTTTCACCGGTGTCTCCAGCGGAAGCTCGTTCCGCGCCGCCAAAATCGCTAGCCCATGCTCGCCCACCGGACCGGTCACCACCAACCAGTCCCCGGACCTCATCCCCGCATCGGATATGACCCGCTCGGCCACCCCGATCCCCGCGGTGTTCACCACCAGTCCATCGAGCTCACCTTTCCCCATCACTTTGGTGTCACCGGTGACCAGAGCCGCCCCGGTTTCCGCTAGGACCTCGGCGATCGAATCCAAAATCCGCTCCAGATCAGAAATAGGAAAGCCCTCCTCTACGACCACTGCCAGGCTCAGGGCCACAGGCCGGGCGCCCATGACCACAAGATCGTTGACCGTACCGGTCACGGCGAGTCTGCCGATATCACCGCCCGGAAAGAAGAGAGGCTTAACCACGTGGCTGTCGGTGGTGAACACCACCTGCCCCGGCGGAAGCTCAAGCACAGCCCCGTCGTCCATCTGGTCCAGCCCAATGGGCCCGGCAGCGCGCAGGCGGAACTTCGGAAGCACCCGCTCGAGGAGGAATTTCTCCATGATCAGACCGCCGGCGCCGTGCAGAGCCGTGATTTTC
>JACIWL010000038.1 GCA_014360995.1 Candidatus Bipolaricaulota bacterium
CCCTATACGGCGGGCGGCTGGGGGATGTGCCCGGCCTTCATGAGGATTTCCACCTCTTCCCTGGCCCGGCGGATCATGTGTTCCGCTTGTCGCTCAAGCTCGGCCTCGGAAAGGATTCGGCGCGCGACCCCCTGCTCGATGGCCTTCTTGGCCACGGCCACGGCCTCATTCACGAACACTTCCCATTCCTCCATAGTGGGGACGATGTAGTCCTCGTGGAGGCCCTTTTCTTCGGCGGTCTTGGCGATGGCCTCCGCAGCGGCGATGGCCATCTCGTCGGTGATGGTTTTTGCGAAAACGTCCAAAACCCCGCGGAAGATCCCGGGGAAGCCCAAGGAGTTGTTGATCTGGTTTGGGAAGTCCGAGCGGCCGGTTCCCACGATCCTCGCTCCCGCTTCTTTGGCCTCCCAGGGCCAGATCTCCGGGATGGGGTTAGCGCAGGCAAAGACGATGGCGTCTTTGGCCATCCTTTTTATCCACTCCGGCTTGATCACCCCGGGCCCCGGCCGGGATGCCGCCACACAAACATCCGCTCCCTCCAGGGCCTCGGCGATCCCGCCCTTTCTTCGCTCCTTGTTCGTGCGATGGGCATAGTCCCATTTATATGGGTTCTCTTCCTTTTGTGCCTCGATGTCCTCCCGGCCCGGGTGGAGAATGCCCTTGGAATCCACCATGATCACGTTTCCCGCCGGAACACCGTAAGCCAAAAGGACCCGCACAAACGCGATGTTCGCTGCGCCGGCCCCAATCACCGCGTAGGTCACGCTTTTGGGGTCCTTCCCCACCACTTTGAGGGCGTTGAGGACCCCAGCAAGGGTGATGGCCGCGGTCCCCTGCTGGTCGTCGTGCCAAACGGGGATATCGAGCTCCGCCCGAAGCCTCTCCAAAATGTAAAAGCACTTGGGAGAAGCGATATCTTCAAGGTTTATCCCCCCAAAGGCCGGGGCCAGCCACTTCACAGCCTGGATGAACTCCTCTGGGTCCTTCGTGTCGATGGTGATGGGGAAGGCATCTACACCACCGAGGTATTTGAAGAGGAGGGCCTTCCCCTCCATCACGGGAAGGGCGGCCAAGGGGCCGATATCACCCAGCCCCAGGACCCGTGTACCGTCGGAGACCACAGCCACGAAGTTCCCTTTATTCGTGTACTCGAACACTTTCTCCGGATTCTGGGCGATCTCCCGGCAGGGCTGGGCCACCCCGGGCGTGTACCAGATGGCAAAGTCGTCATAGGAGCGGATGGCACATTTCGCGGTTACTGCCACTTTACCACGATAGAAGGCATGCAAGGGAGGCGCCTTTCGCGCCGGCTCTCGCGCCTTGGCTAGAAGTTCCTCCACGTTCGGCTCTTTCTTCTCCATCTTTTACCCTCCCTATTTCCCGCGGATGCGGGCTCGAATGGCCTCCATGTTCTTCTCCACCTCGGCCGAAAGATCTTTGTAAAGGGAGCGGCCGTGGGAATCCATGGCCACCACTAAGGGCCCAAATTTCTCCACCTCGAAGACCCAGATGGCCTCGGGGATCCCAAGCTCTTCAAGCCAATGCACTTCCCGCACCCTTTTTATGGCCTGGGCGGCGAGGACCCCGGCCCCGCCGGTGAAGTGGGCGTAGACCGCGCCCACCTCGGCCAAGGCAGCCAGGGTTTTCTCGCCCATCCCGCCTTTCCCCACGATCACCCGTGGCTTAAATCGCCGGAGAAAATCGGCCTCAAAGAGCTCCATGCGGGCGGAGGTGGTGGGCCCGGCGGCCACTACTTCCCAGCCCTCTCCTTTCTTTTGCACCACCGGCCCACAATGGAAGATGGCCAACCCCTCCAAAGGAAGGGGGGAACCCCGCTCCAACATCTTTTTATGCGCCTCGTCCCGAGCGGTGATCAAAAGGCCGGTCAAGTAAAAAACCTCGCCCACCCGGAGCGTTCGGGCTTCGCTTTCCGCAATCGGCGTCAAAAGCACCCGCTCCATCCTCACCCCCTAAGCCCGGTCACTGGGACACAGCGATGGAGCCGTCGGCGTTGATGTGGACGGTGGCGCGCCTATGGGCCCAGCACTGCACCACGATCCCCACGGGAAGGGAGGCCGGGTGCCGATGAGCATATTCCACATGCACGGAAAGCACCGTGGTTTTCCCGCCTAGCCCCATGGGGCCGACCCCGGAGGCATTGATGAGCTGTTCCAGCTCCTCCTCGAGCGCTGCTACCTCTGGCTCGAGATGCCGCTTTTTTAGGGGCCTAAGAAGGGCGATTTTTCCAAGTTTCAGGGCCAAATCGGCCCCGCCGCCGATCCCCACCCCCACGATGGTGGGAGGGCAGGGAAGGCCGCCGCACCCCACCACGTGCTCCACCACCGTTTCCTTTATCCCCCGCAGGCCCACCCCGGGAGGAAGCATCCTAAGGGCACAGCAGTTCTCCGAACCGCCGCCCTTGGGAAGGACGTAGATCTCCACGGAATCTCCAGGTACAGGCTCCCAAGTTATCGCCGGGATGTACTGGCCGGTGTTGTCGCCCGGGTTTTTCCCGGTGAAGGGGTGCACAGTGTTCGGCCGGAGGGGGACCTCCCGCGTGGCCTTACGCACGGCTTGAGGAATGGCTTCCACAAGCTCTTTTAGGCGCGGAAAGTCCAGGCCAAAGCGCACGAAGAACGTGGGGGTTCCGGTATCCTGGCAGATCGGGAGCTTCCCGGCCTTAGCCATCTCCACGTTTTTGAGGATGGCCTCAAGCTGGACCCGTGCTGGCCCTTCTTCTCGGTCGCGGGCCTCCTTTAGGGCTTGCACCACCTCTTCCGGAAGGATGGTGGCCGCCCGGGCCAGCGCCTCCGCCAACGCTTCCACCAATTCCATTCACTCACCTCCCAATTCCCGAACTTTCTCCCTGTACAACTCCAAGTAAGTTGGCTTTTCGATGTCCACAAATTTCCCCACGAGTAATGGCTTTCCTTGAGCGATATCCGCCGCCTTGGGATCAGCCCCGTGGCGGATGACCATGTGCTCCCGGTAGTAGCGAAGTTCGTCCAGGCCTTCGCCCAGGCGGTTACGCCGGCCGTAGTTGGTGGGGCAGGGCGAGAGGACCTCCACGAAGGTAAATCCCTTGTGGGAGAGAGCTTCGACGAACGCTTTCTGCAGTCGCCGGCCGTCGAGGGTGGTCCAGCGGGCCACATAGGTGGCCCCGGCCGAGGCGGCCAGGTACACGAGGTTGAAGGGGTGCTCGAAGTTCCCAAAGGGGCTAGTGGTGGTGCGAGCGCCCACCGGGGTGGTCGGCCCAAGTTGCCCTCCCGTCATCCCGTAGTTGAAGTTATTGACGCAGATCACGGCGATGTC
>JACIWL010000039.1 GCA_014360995.1 Candidatus Bipolaricaulota bacterium
AGATCTGCAGGACCGGCCTGGACAAGCCCAGGCCGGCGTACCGCCACCGCGGTCACCACCCGGCCTAAAAGCCTTGCGGCCAGGTTCTCCCTGATTACCTCAAGATCGGGAAGCTCCGGCACTTACGGCTCGCTGCCCCCAAGGTAAATCGTCACTCCACAGCAGCACGGCGCCTCGCAAGTTGGGCAGCGATAGAGCTTCACGTAAGGCTGGCACCAGGAGACCCCACAGGGTTTAGACCAAAGGCCAAAGCAACCGAAGAAGAAAAACGGGAAGCAGCAAGTGCAACAATCCGGCTTAGCCACAATTTTCACGGTGTTCTCGTACTCGCCGGAAGTGGTGGAGACGACGATCTTGTAGAAGCCGGGCGCAACAGGCTTGCCCTGGGCATCCACTTGCTTCCATACCCATTTTCCGGGAGCGGTAGGGGTAGCAAAGGTCTCCTGATAGATCACGTTGCCATCCATGGTCACCACGCGCCAGCCGGTGACCTGGACCTGGGGAGCCGGGCAACAGCAGCACCAGCCCCAGAAAGGAACGATGAGTTCAAAGCAAACATCTTCGCCCTGCCAAAAGGCCGTGTAGCAAGGCGGTTCCGAGGGGGGCGGACAGCACTGGGCCGCGCCCAAAATGCCAAAAACCCCTAAAATCCCCACCAATAACGCGATCCGCTTCATCCGTGCACCTCCTTCGCTCCTTATACACCCGCCAGGGCCTTCCGGTTTCTATCCTATGCCGCCCTCTTCCGAGGTCAAGTAGCGGGCATTACCTTGGGCCAAACTTCGGGATTCACCAGGGTAGGAGGCCGCTCTCCTCGGAGCGCGGCGAGCACGTTGTCCACGGCCAAGGCGGCCATCCTGCGCCGCGTGGCCCAGGTGGCCGAGCCGATATGCGGGGTGAGGACCACGTTTCTCAGCGTCAAAAGCTCGGGATGCACTTCCGGCTCACGCTCGAACACGTCCAAACCTGCACCGAGAATTTTTCCCTCTTTGAGGGCCCAAACCAAGGCCTCCTCGTCCACCACGGGCCCGCGGGCCACGTTCACGAGAATCGCTTCCCTTTTCATGAGGGAAAGCTCATTTTTGCCGATCAAGTGGTGGGTTTCAGGGGTCAGCGGCACACAGAGGACCACAAAATCGCTTTCCCGAAGAAGTTCCGGAAGGGGGACGAAACGGGCGCCCAATTCTTCCTCAACCTTGGGTTTTCTTGTGCGGGCGTGGTAGAGGACGGTCATTCCGAATCCTTTGGCCCTTTTGGCCACGGCTTGGCCGATGCGGCCAAAGCCCACGATGCCGATGGTCTTTCCGTACACATCCACGCCCATGTGTTTGGGAAGGAAGGTCCAGCCTGGGAAACCCTCGCGCCGCAGGTCTTGGTCAGCCTCAACAATCCTCCGCGCCGCGGCCAAAAGAAGAGCCCAAGCCAAATCCGCTGTGGCCTCGGTGAGAACCTCCGGGGCATTGGTCACAAAAACGCCGTGCCGCGTGGCCGCGGCAACATCGATGTTGTCCACCCCTACCCCAAGATTCGCCACAATTTTTAGCTTGGGAAGGGAGGAAAAGACCTCCGCGTCAATCCGGTTGGAAAGGAGGACGATCAGGGCCTCCGCATCCTGAGCAAAGGCAATGAGTTCTGGCTTTCCTAGCGGAGCCCCTTCGTGAACCACTACGGTGTGCCCCGCTTTCCTCAACCTCTCCACTTCTTCCCGGAAAAATTTCGTGGTTATCGCTACTTTTCCCATGGCTCCTCCTTTTTGGAGTCTAACCGAGCCGGGCAAGGAAGAAGAGGATGAGGGAGAGGGTGCCCGCGGAAAGAAGCGTAGAGATGAGGAGGGCCATGGCCGAAAGATCGGGCCGGCGCTGATACTGAGCGGTCAAGATGTAGGCGTTCACCGCGCTCGGGACGCTTCCTTCAATCACAAGGCTTCCTCGGATGATGGGCTCGCCGCTAAAAAGCGGGGCCAAAAACCAGGCGAGAATCGAAGCGAAAACCAAGCGCCCAAGGGCTACAAAAATTGCCGGTTTAGCCAATGCCTGGATATTCACGAGAGCCAATTCGAGCCCCAAAAGGAGCAGGAAAACCGGGATGGCGGCCTGAGAAAGGAGCCCGGAAGCCCGGGCCAATACTTCCGGCCAGGCGTTTGTAATGCGCATGATCACCGCTAAAGCCATGGCATAGGGCCAGGGAACCCTCAGGATCTCCCGCCCTAGCGTTCTCAGATCCAACCGGTCCTGCCAACTGGCGATCCCTATGCCCAAAGTGGCCAAAAGAACCGTATTTGTGGCCAAGAAGATCACCCCGACATCCACCGCTTTTTGTCCGTAGGCGAAAAGGAGGATGGGGAGGCCGAGATTTCCACAGTTTCCGAAGGTGAGGAGCAAAGAGGTAGTCCGGCGGGCATCCGGATCGTCTGGGAAAAGAGCGCGGCCAAGGGGAAGGGAGAGGAGGAACATCGCGAGGTAATGGGCGCCCACAAACGCTGCTACAAGGCTAGCCTCCCGCAGAGGAAGCTGGGCGGTGCGGAGGGTCTCAAAGATGAGGGCGGGCGAAAGAACCCAAAAGCTAATCTCCGCGAAGGGACGCGCGGGAATTTTTCCCAAACAGCCTAGGCCATAACCAACCGCCACAAGGAGGAAAGTCGGACCAATGGTCTCCAGGATCACGGGCCTAAGCGTACCCGTAGGGACTTAGTCCGTACAATTTGGGCGATGAAGATCGGGGTTACAGGGAATCCTGGTGTAGGGAAGACGACGCTTGTGAAGCGGGTTTTGGAGGCTGTGCCCCTCCGCGCTGGCGGGATGATCACCGAGGAGATCCGCAAATGCGGGTATCGTGTGGGTTTTTCCGTGCGGGATGTGGCCACAGGGAAGGAGGGGTATCTTGCGCACCTTCACCACTGCGATGGCCCGGAATTCGGCCGTTATCGTCTGTGTCTAAGGGATCTCGAGGAGATCGGGGTGGCCGCCATCGAGCGGGCTTTGGAGGAAGCGGAGCTTGTGGTCATTGACGAGGTCGGCCCCATGGAACTCAAATCTAGCCGGTTTGTGGCCGCGGTGGAAAAAGCTTTGGAATCGGAAAAACATCTCCTCGTTACCGTGCACCGCGCTTCCAACCATCATCTGGCCTACCGCATCCGCCACGAAGTGGATCAACTAATCCGCCTCACCAAAAGCAACCGAGACGAAAAGATTCGCGAGGTCATTCGGCTTCTTTCTCCCTAAGCCAAACTGGGCCAGGGAGGCCATAGAAATCTTGGTAAAATTTTTGAAATGCTTGAGCT
>JACIWL010000004.1:0-27241 GCA_014360995.1 Candidatus Bipolaricaulota bacterium
AGGTGGCCGTTGGCTAAGCTCTTGGGCTGGCGGGAGCTGCCCCTGGGTGGGGTGGTGGCAGGCGGGACCGCCCGGGAACTTCACAAAACCGGAAGCTGGCGGGCTGAACGCCCCATTTGGCACGAGGACAAATGCATCCAATGCTTGCAGTGCTGGCTCCATTGCCCGGATGACTCGATCCTCATTTCCGGCGGGAAAATGACGGGTTTTGATTACGAGCACTGCAAGGGGTGCGGCGTCTGCGCCGCCATCTGCCCAAAGGACGCCATTGAAATGGTTCCGGAAAGGGGTGGGGAATGCGCAAGGCCATAACCGGACATAAGGCGGTAGCGGAGGCCATGCGGCAAATCGAACCGGATGTGGTGGCGGTGTATCCCATCACCCCTCAGTCGGAGATCGCCGAGTACTACGCGGACTATGTGCATAACGGACTTGTGCGCACGGAGCTCATCCCGGTGGAAAGCGAGCACTCCGCCCTGTCCGCCTGTATTGGGGCGGCGGCCGCCGGGGGAAGGGTCATGACCGCCACCTCCTCCCAGGGCCTGGCCCTCATGGTGGAGGTCCTCTACATCGCCGCTGGCCTGCGGCTCCCCATCGTCATGGCCCTGGCCAATCGGTCGCTTTCCGCGCCCATCAACATCCACTGCGACCACTCCGACGCCTATTTGGCCAGAGACAGCGGAGCTGTGGAGATCTTCACCGAGAACGCCCAGGAAGCCTACGACTACACCCTCATGGCCCAGAAGATCGCCGAGGACATGAGGGTGCGGCTGCCGGTGATCGTGAACCTCGATGGCTTCACCCTCACTCATACTGTGCAGCCCGTGGACCTCTTGGAGGACGAGGTAGCCAAAAAGTTCGTGGGGGAGTTTAAGCCCATCTATCCCCTCCTGGACGTGGACCACCCCGTGACCTGGGGACCGTTCGCTATGCCCGATTACTACTTCGAGCTCAAACGGGCCCAGCAGGCGGGGATGGAGGCGGTGCCCGAGGTCTTCTTGGCCGTACAGGAAGAGTTCTCCAAAATCTCCGGCCGCAGTTACCAGGGGTTCTTTGAGGCCTACAAACTCGCGGATGCGGAGTATGCCCTAGTGGTTCTGGGAAGCACGGCCGGCACAGCTAAAGTGGCGGTGGACGAGCTCCGCGCCCGGGGGCTGAAGGTGGGACTCCTCAAGCCCTGGCTTTGGCGGCCGTTCCCAGCTAAGGAGGTGGCTGAGGCCCTGGCCCACGTGAAAGCCGTGGCCGTCCTGGACCGAGCCTTCTCCTTCGGCACCATGGGCGCCCTCTTTGAAGACGTGGCCGCCGCTTTATACCCGTTGGTGAAAAGGCCGATCCTCACCAATTACATCTACGGCCTTGGCGGCCGCGATACCACCGTCTATGATCTTGTACGGGTGTTGGAGGAGCTTCCCAAGCTAGAAAAGACGGAATGGGCCTTGCGGTACATCGGCCTTAGGGAGTAAGGAGAAAAGATGCCGAGCATCAAGGTTTTAGCGGAGCGCGAGGAAAAAGGGGTGCGGTTCACCGGTGGGCACACCCTTTGCGCCGGCTGCGCCGAGCCCATGGTGGTAAGGACCGTCCTCAACGCCATCGCGGACCCGGTAGTGGTGGCAAGCCCCACCGGATGCTTGGAAGTAGCCACCTCCCGCTTCCCTGGCACGGCCTGGAACGTCCCCTGGATTCATGTGGCCTTCGAGAACGCCGCGGCGGTGATCTCCGGAGTGGAGGCCGCCTACAAGGCCCTGCGGAAGAAGGGGCTCATGGACAGGCGCGTGCGGTTCGTGGTGTTCGCCGGGGACGGCGGAACCTACGACATTGGGCTTCAGGCCCTTTCCGGCGCCCTCGAGCGGGGACACGACTTCCTCTATGTTTGTCTCAACAACGAGGCCTATATGAACACCGGGGTCCAGCGTTCCAGCGCCACCCCAAAGTGTGCGGCGGCCACCACCGCCCCGGTGGGCGAGGCCATCCCCGGCAAGCCCCAGGAGCGAAAGGACCTCACGGAGATCGTCGCCGCCCACGGCATCCCCTACGTGGCCCAGGCCGCCGTCTCCCATCTCATAGATCTCGCTAACAAGGTGGAGCGGGCCATGAACTACGAGGGCCCGAAGTTCATCAACGTCCTCACCACCTGTCCCTTGGGCTGGCGCACCCCGCGGGACAGTGCCATCCAACAAGCCAAGCTCGCCGTGGAGACCAGGTATTGGCCCCTTTACGAGGTCATCGAAGGGCGCTACAAGATCAACTACAAGCCCAAGGAGCGCGTGCCCATTGAGGAGTGGCTCAAGACCCAGGGCCGGTTCCGCCATCTTTTCCGCGACCCCAGGGGCCAGGAGCTCATCGCCCAAATCCAGGCGGAGGTGGACCGCCGCTGGGAGGCCCTTCTCCAAAAGGAAAAGTGTTTCGGCGCAGGGACATGAGAAAGGCGCGGCCCAGGCCTTGGCTTTTTCGCCTGGGCCGCGATCTTTGTCTTGGAGGAGCGGTGGGAGCACTCCTCGGCCTTCCTTTCCATGACTCCGCTTTTGGCGCCGCTGCCGGTGCCCTCATCGGCCTCCTTCTCAACCTTTACTTCACTCTGCGCACACGCCCTTGATCCCTTGCCCTTGTTGCGCGCGGCGAAGATAATTTTAGGCTGTGCTAGAAAACATTCCCCCGGAGGTCGAAAAGCTTCGGGAAAAAGTTCTCACTGAGGGTGGCCAGGTCTTGGCCGTGTACCAAGAGCCCTTTAAAGGGCACTGGCAGATTTTTGCCCTTCTTCCCTTGGCGAAGGTCCTCCCCACCCCGTTCCAGCGGGACCTCTCCGAGGCTCACGTGGAGAGGTTACAAGAGGTGATCACCAAGCTCGGCCGGTTTTTGGACCCCATCGTGGCTGTGCCCGCGCCAGAAGGAGGATTTTGGACCCCCAACGGCAACCACCGCCGGGAGGCCCTGCGCCGCATGGGCCGGGAATTCATCACCGCCGTGGTCGTCCCCGATCCCAACGTCGCCTTCGAGATCCTCGCCCTGAACACGGAAAAGGCCCACAACCTCAAGGAAAAGGCCCTGGAAGTGATCCGCATGTACCGGGCCCTCCTCGCCGCCGAACCTGCGCGGAAGGAGAAGGAGTATGCCTTCCAATTCGAGGAGGCTCATTTGGCCACATTGGGCCTTATTTACGAAAAGAATGAGCGTTTCTCCGGCTCGGCCTATGTTCCCATCCTCAGGAAAGTCGACCGCTTCTTGGATTTGGAGCTTCCCTTGGCCTTGGAGGAGCGCGGGCGCCGGGCGGCCCTCCTTTTGGAGGTAGACGCCCTGGTGGACCCCATCGTGCAGGCCCTGCGCGAGCGCGGCTATAACCAGCCTTTCCTGCGCCATGGCATCATCTCCAAAGTTAACCCCGTGAAGCGCAAGAAAATCGTGACCATGAGCTATGAAGAGGCGATGAACCGCATGAAGGCCGCCCTTTCCACCCTCGACCCGGCCAAACTTCGCGTGGAGGAGCTCGCGGCCGCGGTGGAGGAGTAGTTTCTGGCTTGCTTTTCGCTTTCCCGTTCGGTATGATGCAAACGAAGGGGGCAAGATGAAGGGAAATCCCAAGATAATTGAAGCCTTGAACCAAAGGATCGCGGAAGAGCTTGGGGCGGTGCTCCAATACATGGTGCACGCCGAGCTCTGCGAGAATTGGGGCTACAAAAAGCTGGCGGAAGTCATCGAAAAACGGGCCATCACCGAAATGCAGCACTGGGAGAAACTGGTTCAGCGCATCATTTTCCTTGAGGGTGAGCCTATAGTAACCAAAATCGCTCCTGTTCATATTGCCGCTGATGTGGAGAAAATCCACAAAAACGACCTTGAGGCCGAGTACGGAGCCCAAAAAGCCTACAACGAAACGATCAAACTGGCGGCTGAGCTTGGGGATAACGGCACCAAAGTGCTTCTTGAGGAAATTCTTCGCGACGAGGAGGACCACATCGACTGGCTGGAGGCTCAGCTCGATCAGATAAAGCAGATGGGGCTCCAGAACTACCTCACGGAGCAGACGGAGGAGTGAAAAATGGAGCTGGTGGTGCGCCTGGCCGGGGTGGCTGGCCAGGGCGTACAGAGTTTGGGGGAGATTTTGGCCCGGAGCGTGTTCCGCTCCGGGCTTTTCATTCACGGGGAGTTATCTTACCACTCGCGAATCCGCGGCGGGGAAAACGCTTTTACCTTACGAATCTCCGACCGACCGATTTACGCCACCAGAAAAGACGCGGATCTTTTGGTGGTCCTCACCCCGGAGATGTGGCGGGTGTACCGGGACAGGCTGCGGGCGGGCGCATGGGTGGTGAGCGAGGAGGCGGCCGGAGCAAAAGGCGAGCGAGTTTTGCAAATTCCTGCTTTGCGTTTGGCTCGCGAGAAATTGAACTTTCCCTTGGCCATGGGGGTGATCCTTTTGGGCGCGGCGGGTCGCCTCCTCGGTCTGAACAAGGAACGGGTGCAGCAGGGCATCCGCGAGGTGTTCGGGGAAAAGAGCCAGCCGAACCTCCTCGCTTTGGAGATGGGCTGGGAACTTGCTCCTTCTTGCGAGTGGGAGCTTCCTTTGGCCCGCTTTTCCCCGGGCGAATGGATGCTTCTCACCGGTGGCCAGGCGGTGGGCGCAGGTGCCATCGCTGCAGGCTGTCGCTTCCTGGCCGCTTATCCCATGACGCCCGGTACACCCGTGATGGAGTTCCTGGCTCAACGGGCCGAGCGCTACGGATTGGTAGTGGAACAGGCGGAAGACGAGATTGCCGCCATAAACATGGCTCTGGGCGCGGCCTATGCCGGAGCCCGCGCCATGGTCACCACTTCCGGTGGAGGTTTCGCCCTCATGGTGGAAGGCCTTTCCTTAGCTGGAATGATCGAGACTCCGGTGGTCATCCACATCGGACAGCGGCCAGGACCAGCTACAGGTCTTCCCACCCGCACTTCCCAGGAAAATTTGCTTTTCGCTCTCTATGCTGGGCACGGTGAGTTCCCCCGCTACCTCTGCGCGCCCACCACCCCCGAGTCCGCCTTTTACCTCACCGTGAAGGCCTTCGAAAACGCCGAGGCATTCCAGGTGCCCAGCATCGTTCTCACCGACCAGTTCCTGGTTGATTGCTATGTGACAGTGCCCGCATTGGACTTGAGCCGCATCTCCGTGCACGATCACCTCCTTTCCCCGGAAGAGCTGGAGAAGATTCCATCCTACGAACGCTTCGCCCTCACCCCATCCGGGATATCCCCGCGCGCCGTCCCCGGTGCCTCCCGCCATCTGGTGCTGGTGGACTCCGACGAACACGACCCTTACGGCCGGATTACAGAAGACCTGTCCATTCGCAGGGCTATGGTGGAAAAGCGGCTGCGGAAGGAAGAAGCTCTGCGCCAGGTCACCTCTTTGCCAGAAGTTTTTCCCTCTGAGAACCTGCGCGGCCGTGTGGCCCTGGTTGGCTGGGGATCCACCTTCGGAGCCTTACGGGAGGCGGTGGAGGCCCTCAACGCCAAGCAGGATCGTTACGCCCATGTGCACTTCTCCGAGCTTTGGCCCCTGCGTTGGGAGGAGGTGGGAGAGCTCCTGAGAGGGGCGGCGGAGGTAATCACGGTGGAGGGGAACGCCTGGGGACAGTTGGGAAAACTCCTGCGGCAGGAAGCCGGGATAAGGCCAGCGAAGCACATCGCCCGCTACGACGGACGCCCCTTCACGCCGGAGGAAATCGTGGAGGCTATGACCCATGGGGCCTGAGGAATATCTGGCGGATGTGGAGCTTGCCTGGTGTCCGGGCTGCGGGAACTTCGCCATCCGCCGTGCTTTGGCCTTAGCCCTGAGCCAATTGGGCCTCCCGCCGGATAAGGTGGTCTTGGTCACCGGCATTGGACAAGCCGCGAAAATCGTGCATTACATGCGGGTGAACGGCTTCGATGGCCTTCATGGCCGCACAATTGCCGCGGCCGCCGGCATCAAAATGGCCAATCCCAATCTCACCGTGATCGCTGAATCCGGAGACGGCGACATCTACGGGGAAGGCGGTAATCACCTCCTTCATAACATACGACGGAACCTCGACCTCACTGTGCTTGTTCATGACAACCGCGTGTACGGCCTCACCAAGGGTCAGGCTTCGCCTACGGCGCCCCTGGGCTACCAGACCCGGGCCCAACCTTTCGGCGTCTTGACCCGGCCCCTGAATCCGCTGGCTTTAGCCATCTCCTTGGGCGCGGGCTTCGTGGGCCAAACTTTCTCCGGGGAAGTAGAGCAAACCGCGGAACTGATCGTCCAAGCCGTGCGCTACCGGGGGTTTGCCTTGGTGAACATCCTCCATCCCTGCCCCAGTTGGAACCGCGTCCAGACATTTGCCTGGTACAAGGAACGCCTGTGGAACCTAGCGGATTCCGACCACGACCCCACCGATCGGCTGGCGGCCTTGTCCCTCCTCATCTCCGCCGAGGAAAAGGGCGACCGCATACCCGTGGGCGTACTGGTGAATACACCCCCTGTCCCTACCTGGGAGGAGCGTCACCCAGTTTTGCGCCAAGGCCCGCTGGTGGGACGACCCCTGCCCACCGCCGCGGCCCTCAAGCCCCTTTTGGACGAGTTCATCTAAATCTTGCTCTGGGCTGGGTCCATCTAACTCGATCAGCCCAGGCGAACAAGACCCGAATGTACAGGAGTCGTACACCCGCATTGTGGTAACGTCCGTTCAGCCTCCAAAAAGCTGATCTCATCGTCCCTCTACAGTAGAGCCCGGTGAATACCGAAATTCTCCCAAATCTCGCATCTATAGCCCTATTTTGGACCAACACCGCGGCTTATTGATCGGGATCTGAAATGGCGCTCACGCAAGGGCTTTCTCGTATTCGATCCAAGCGGGTTGGCGTCGGAAACCAAGTTTTTCGTTCACATCCAAAATGGGGGCATTTGTAGAGGCGTTCCAAGTTTTTATCAGGTTGTAACCGTGCTCCTTGGCGTACTGGATGACTTGGAGTTTTAACGCCATAGCCAAACCTCGGCCGCGGTACTCCCGGCGCACCCCGGTGAACCCCTGGATGAGATGCCCAGGCTCTGCCGGAATCCTGAACAAAAAACTTTCACCTACGTACTCTGTCCCCGCCTTGACCAGAAAATAACCGTCCGCAAGGAGATCAGGATGTTCGACCAGTCTTCGACGGAATTCCTCAGGCGAACCAGGGGTGAAAGGCGTGTATGAGGGCACGTCCCTTAAAACGGTCATGTGTAACTCGTAGAGCTTAGCGAACCAGTCGGGATCGGTCCTCTTTTCCTGAGAGAGCGTGCTTAAGAGGAAACCTTGCTGCCTGACCTTGTCCAAATAATGCTGGAAAGGCGCAGGGTTGAAGTCTTGTACCCTCAGGTGAGATTCCCAAGTCCGGAAGACCTCACGAAAACCCCGGTTTTCCAGAAAACGGATGGATTCAGGCCAAGTCTCCCGGGCAGAGGTATGGAGAAATTTTGCAGAAAGTTTTTGTAGATCGGAAAGTATCCGCTTATAGAGAGCTGAACCGATCCCCTGCCGACGGGAAGTCGGAACTACGGCTATCCAAATCCAAAATCGCTGGGGATGAAAGCGATGCGGCATGTGGTGATAGCAGGCATAACCGACAACCTCTCCGTCTTTCTCCGCCAAGTAATAACGGAGCACGTACTTTGAGGTGTCGAAGTGCTCGTAGTCGTAGCGGAACTCCTCGACGGTGTAGAGATGCTCGGGATGGCAGAGATTATCGATCCGAACCACCACAGCGAAATCCTCAGAGCTTCTAGAAAAATCGCGGATGAAAAAGTTCACGCTTTCTCCTCAGGGAGAAATCTTACGGGCGGCCAAAACAATTTGGTAGACCTGGCGCGCGGGAATCCCGAACTCTTTTGCTGTCCTTTTTCGGGCTTCGCTGGGAGAAAGCCCTTGGCGGAGAAGTTCTTGATAGCGGGCGAGCACGGCTTCTTGGTCCATACTTTCCTTGGGCGCTTCCGGAGAAGGGGCAAAAAGTACAACCACTTCCCCCAAGACCTTTCCACGGCGGGCGAACTCCGCGTGCACAGCCTGGGTTGATCCGCGCACGAATTCCTCGTGAACCTTGGTGAGCTCCCGCGCCACCACGGTTTGGCGCTCCGGGGCCAATTCCGCCAGAAGCGCCAGGGTAGCAAGAAGTCTTTTGGGGCTTTCGAAAAACACCACGGTGTAGGGCAGACGAAGGAGCTGGGAAAGCCAAGTGCGTCGGGCGCTAATTCCCCGTGGCGGGTAGCCCGCAAAGAGGAAGGGTTGCGGGGGTAGACCTGCGGCCACCAATGCGGCCAACACCGCGGACGGCCCGGGAACCGGCACCACAGGAATCCCCTCCTCCACACAGGCCCGCACCAGGGGAAACCCCGGGTCGGAGATGAGGGGGGTCCCCGCGTCGGAAACGAGAGCCACGTTTTTTCCCGCCCGCAAAAGCTCAAGCACCGCCTCCGTTCGCTCCTCTTCCACCCCTTGGTAGAGGCTTTTAGCCAAGGGGGTGGTGATCCCGTAGCGGGAAAGGAGCTGGCGGGTGCGGCGGCTGTCCTCGGCCACAATCACATCCACCTCCTTCAGAACGCGAAGGACGCGCAGAGTGATGTCCTCAAGGTTGCCAATGGGGGTGGCGCAAAGATAAAGGGTCCCAGGCACAGGGGGATTATAAGGTTGCGCAAGGCCCTAAGGCTGGCTAAGTTGGTTTTGTATGGACGAAAGGATTCGCGAGTTTAGAGAACGTCTTTTGCGCCTGGGCCAGGGAATAGATGTGGATGCCCTCAGGGAGAGGATCCGTGCCCTAGAGGCCGACATGGCCAAGCCGGATTTTTGGAGCGACCGCAACGCCGCCCAGGCCAAGGCCAGGGAGCTGGAGGAGGCGCGCAGGCGCCTCGAGCGCTACGAGGCCTTGGTAAAGGAGCTCGAGGACATCGAGGTCCTTTGGGAATTGGCCAGCGAGGAAGAGGACGAGGCCGCCCGGGAGGAGGTGGCCCAACGGTTGGCGGACCTGGCGGGAAAATTCGAACGGGCACGCGTGGAATTCCTCCTCACTGGCCCCTACGATCCCAACGACTGCTTCCTTTCCATCAACGCCGGCGCGGGCGGCACCGATGCCATGGACTGGGCGGAGATGCTTTTACGCATGTACACCCGATTCTGCGAGAAGGCCGGCTTTGAGACGCGAGTTGTGGACGAGACCCCTGGAGAGGAAGCCGGGATAAAGTCCGCCACCCTGGAGGTTCGCGGCCGCTACGCCTACGGGATCCTCAAGGGCGAGACCGGAGTGCACCGGCTCGTGCGCATTTCCCCCTTCGACGCCGCCCACCGCCGCCACACCTCCTTCGCCGCGGTCACCGTAACGCCCGTCGTCCCCGAAGGCGACGTGGACATCAAGGAAGAGGACCTCGTCATCGAAACCTTCCGCTCCTCCGGCCCAGGGGGCCAACACATGCAGAAGAACGAGACGGCCGTGCGCATTACCCACATCCCCACCGGAATTGTGGTGACCTGCCAAAACGAGCGTTCCCAATACCAAAACAAGATGACCGCCATCAAAATCCTTCGGGCAAGGCTCCGCGCCCTCCTCGAACAAGAACAGGTGAAAAAAATCGAGGAACTGCGGGGTGAACTTGCGGAGATCGAGTGGGGCCACCAAATACGCTCCTACGTGCTTCAACCGTACCAGCTTGTCAAGGACCACCGGACAGAGGTGGAAGTGGGGAACGTGGAAAGCGTCTTAGACGGTGAGATATGGCCCTTTATCTGGGCCTGGCTAGAGCGGGGGCAGAAAGCCAAGACTTAACGGCCCAAATAGTTGAGGATCCCTTGAACAATCCCCTCCGCTATCCTCTCCTGGTAAGCTTGGTCTAAAAGTTTTTCCCGTTCCGCAGGGCAGGAAAGATAGCCCACCTCCACCAGGGCCGCGGGAAGTTTTGTGTGCCGAAGGTAGAGGGTCTGCCGACGCACCCCGCGATCCGCCGCCCCCGTGGCGAGGACCACGGCGCGCTGGAGGGATTCGGCAAGGCGCAGGCTTTCGGCGTGGGCGCCGGTGTCCACCCACGTTTCAACCCCGCAGATTTTGGGATCCCGATGGTAGTTAGCGTGGATGGAAACGTAAAGGACGGCCCCGATGGCCTCGGCCATCCGCACCCTTTCCACCAGATCTACATAGACGTCGGTAGTTCTGGTGAGAACGACTCTTATTCCTGTTCCCCGGGCTTTTCTTTGGACTAAGAGGGCCAAAGCGAGGTTGATGTCCTTCTCCTGCACCCCGGCCACCACGGCGCCGGGGTCGTGTCCCCCATGGCCCGCGTCGACGACGACAAGTATTTCCGGCCTTGGCCCAAGGGAAAGAAAGACAGCGAGCGCGATAGCCACCACAAGGAGCGCAACTAGCACTGGTCCGAGGTTATCCACGCGGTAGATGGTAAAGGCTCTGCCGGACCAAAAAGGCCCGCATGTCCCCTAAATGAGGAAGCTCCTTCTTTAGTTCAGGAAAACCGAGGCCACTCACCCTTGACAGGGCGATGGAAGAGGGTAAACTGAATTTTTGAAAATGAATATCAATTTGCCGGCGGTCCCTCTCTCCGAGCTTATGCCCGGCCAAGGGGGCTCTGTCTATGCCGTCGTGGGGCCGGGAAAGGCGGTGCAGTTAAGGCTTATCGCTTTGGGATTGCGCCCAGGGGCCAAGGTCCGCGTTTTGGGCCGCGGTCCAGGCCGGGGCCCCCTCTTGGTGGAGGTCAACGGAACCCGCGTGGCCCTGGGAAGGGGGCTAGCGAAGAGAGTCCTCGTCATCCCCGCTCCCGAAGAAAAACCCATGAAAGGAGAGTAGTTGCGCATCGCCCTTGTGGGCCAGCCCAACTCCGGAAAATCCACCCTTTTCAATGCCTTGGTGGGCCTCAGGGCCGTGGCCTCCAACTTCCCCGGCACCACCGTGGAAATTCTGCGTGGCCGCGCCGTTTTGGCCGGAAAACCCGCGGAGGTCGTGGACCTTCCCGGCATCTACTCCCTCTCTGCGGGAGACCCCGCGGAGCGCGTGGCCCGGGACTTCCTTTTGCACGAAAAAGTCGACCTCATCATCAACGTGATCGACGCCTCCGTCCTCCTCCGCTCCCTCTCCCTCACATTGGAGCTGGCGGAGCTCGCCATACCCATGGTGGTAGTCCTGAACATGGCTGATGAGGCCGAGCACAAAGGCCTAAAAATCGAGAGGGAGAAGCTCGCCGAGATCTTGGGCGTGCCGGTGGTCTTCACCATAGCTTCCCGAGGAATCGGCTTAAAGGAGCTTCTCTCTGCAATCCCCAAGGCCCGCGTCCCCAAGACACCCCGCTATTCCCCAGCCCTGGAGGAAGTCCTACAGGAGCTTCTTCCCCGAGTGCAAAAGGACCAAAGGTATGCGGGGCTTCCTCCGCGCTACGCCGCCCTCCTTTTTCTCGCCGAAGGAAAGGCACTGCCCGAAGAGATCCGAGAGAAGCTACGGTGCGGAAGGGACGAGGAACCAGCGGTGATCTTGGCCGATGAGCGCGCGGCCTTGGCTTCCCGCATCTTCCACGAGGTGGCCCGGGTAGAGCGCACCAAACCTGGGATCCGTGAACGCCTGGACGATGTCCTCATGCATCCTGTCCTCGCTTACCCGTTCTTGTTCCTCGCCTTGTTCCTCCTTTTCTTCCTCACGTTCAAGATGGGCGGGGCGTTGGAAGGGCTCCTTATGCCCAAGTTGGAGGGGATTTCCGAAAAGGTGCGGGAGCTTTTGGGGGGTGGTGTCCTTCCCCAAGCCCTGGCCGGAGCGTTGGACGGGCTTTTCGCTGGAATCGGTATTGCCTTGCCCTACCTCGTCCCGTTTTATCTTCTCCTTGCCCTCCTTGAGGACGTGGGATATCTCCCGCGCCTTGGTTTTCTTTTGGACGGGCTCATGCACCGCCTGGGGCTCCACGGAAAAAGCGTGATCCCCTTTGTTCTTGGGTATGGGTGTTCCGTTCCAGCAGTGTTGGCCACGAGGATTTTGGAGGACGAGCGGGATCGCCTGATCACTGCGGCCTTGGCGGTGATGATCCCCTGTGCGGCGCGCACGGTGGTCATCTTCGGCCTTGTGGGGCGCTTCCTTGGCCCGTGGCTCGCCTTTGCCCTGTATTTGGGAAACATTTTGGTGGTGGCCCTCGCTGGGGCTGTTTTGGCCCGAATATTTCCGGCCACTGGCCCCGGGCTGATCATGGAGATCCCGCCCTATCGCTGGCCAGCCGTGCGCACCACCCTCGGAAAGACCTGGCTCAGGCTGCGGGAGTTCATAAAGGTGGCCTGGCCGATCCTCGTGGGCTCGAGTTTTGTCTTGGCCCTAGCCGAGGCCCTGGAATGGGAACCATACCTGAACGCCGCGGCCCGCGTCTTCACCTGGCCCTTGGGCCTTCCCCCCGCCGCGGGAGTCCCTTTGATTTTTGGAGTACTCCGAAAGGAATTAGCCCTTTTGCTTTTGGCCCACGCTTTGGGAACTGAGGATTTCGCTGCTGTACTCTCTATTAGCCAAATGTTGGTCTTTACGGTGTTCACGATTTTTTACGTGCCGTGCTTGGCCACGGTGGGCACGCTCCTTCGGGAAATAGGGGGGCGGAGGACCCTCCTTGTGATCCTTGGCACCACCGGCCTCGCCCTTTTCTTGGGCCTTCTTGTGCGCCTTCTGACTCTTTAGGGGAAAGGCGCCGGGGGTTTTGCCAATCCTTGGACGCGCCGGCGGGGACTTATGGCCCAGCAGAAGAGAAATACGGCGCAGGCGGTGAGGGCGATGGCCGTCCCCACGGGGAGGTCAGCCCAAAAGGAGAGGCCGACCCCGACCAGGGCGGAGAACGTGCCCAAAAGCGGGGCGAGGAGAAACTGACGCCGGAGGTCCAAGGTGAGCTGCGCCGCGGAGGAAGCGGGAAGAAAAAGCACGACGTAGACCAAAAGCCCGCCCACAAGGCGCATGGATCCGGCCACACCCGCGCCCAAAAGGAAAAGAAGGGTCCAAAGGATCCACCGGGCCGGGATGCCCGCCTCCTCCGCCAGCCTCCGCTCCACCAGGCTCGCCCACACCTCCCGCCGAAAGAGGAGGAGAAAGCCCGCGGAAACGCCAAAGATCCCGGCCAAGAAGGACACATCGGCCCAGCCCACGCCCAGGAGGCTCCCCCAAAAGAGGGTCAAGGCCGGGGAGGTGAGGGGCAGCCCGGGGGTGAGGGCAAGAAAGAGGAAGCCCAAGGCCATGGTGAGGGGGAAAAGGATGGCGAGGACGGCGTCCGCGGGAAGCCCGGTTTTTTCGGAAAGCGGCCCAAGGAGAAAAGCCGCGGCGGACGCGAAAAGGAACGCGGTGAGAAGGGGAGGAAGGCCAAGCCAAAGGCCCAACGCCGCTCCGGCAAAGGCCGCATGGGCCATGGCGTAACCGAGCGCCGACAGGCGCAGACGTAGCGCCGCTACCCCAAGGAGTCCCCCGCTGGCACCGGCCAAGGCCCCCGCCACCAACGAGGGCAGGATCAACGACCACATAAGCTGAACCAAAGCTCCTCCAGACGGCCGAAGGGCCGAGAAAGCTCCGCCGTTTTCCCCTCCTGCACAAACCATGCCCGATCCGCGTGGGAAAGGATCTCCTCCTCGTGGATCACGGCGAGGATCGTTAGCCCTTCGGCGCGCAGGGCGAGGATGGCCTGGGCCAAATCCGCCCGGGCTCCGGGGTCAAGGGAGGCGAAGGGCTCATCCAAAAGGAGGATTTCTGCCCCTTTGGCCAGGGCGCGGGCGAGGAGGGCCTTGCGCTGCTGCCCGCCGGAGAGTTGCCCAATGGGCCAGTCCGCTTTTTCGGCTAAACCCAGGCGGGAGAGGGCAAGAAAGGCGCGGTCTAGCTCCGCTTTGGGCAGCCTTTGCCAAGGCCGAAATAACCCGAACCGCCCCATGAGCACCAGATCCAACGTCCGGCAAGGGGTATCGGGCGGAAAGAAAAGGGCCTGGGGAAGATGCCCAAGTTTTCGGCGGATTTCGCGGAGGTGGTGACGCACCTCCTGGCCCAAAACCTCGGCCTTTCCCCGGTACGGGAGAAATCCAAGGAAGACCTCGAGGATCGTGGTCTTGCCTGCGCCGTTTGGCCCCAAAAGGAGGCCGAGCTCGCCGGGAAAAAGGCGGAGGGAAGCCCCGCGCAGGGCGGCTCCCCGCCCGCCCGGATAGGCGGCCCAAACCTCGCAAAGCTCTAAAACAGGGTCCAACTGAAAAGCTCCTCCTCCGGGGCGCGCAGGACCTCTTCGGCCAAGCGGTCGACGGCTCCCTCCGCCTGGATCCGCGCCAGCCACTCCGGCCGTACCTCGATCCGGAGCTTTTTCCCGTTTGCGCTGAAGGTGGCCGCCGCCCGGCCCAAAGGCCGGATCACCAAATTCCCCTTTCCCGCCGTGCACCCCGTGGAAACCTGGATGCCATCGGCCAGGCAGGAGACCGGCGGCTTTGTCCCCGTTTCCACCTCGGCCACGATCCCTTTATACCCCGAACTTCCAAGAAGGCGCAGAGCCAAAAGACCCATGCGGATCCCCAGGGCCAGAAAAGGCCCGGGATGACCGTGGAACCTTACCCCCCACGCAAAGAGCTCCTGGGGATCGGTATCCGGGGAAATGGTGAGGAAGCTCACGGTGTGCTCACCTTCGCCAGGCTCTCCACGGCGGCGAACACGATCTCCGCGTTCACCCGGAGCATGGAAAGCATGTCCCCTGTTCCGGGGAGTGGCCCGGGGAAGTTGGTGAGGACCACGTGGGTAGCGCCCAGACTCTGGGCGAGTCTCCCCCCGAAGGAAACACCGGACTGGAGGTTATCCACCACGAGCCTGACCCCGGCCGCGCGGCCCTTCTCCGCGTATTCAACTAGATCCTTCAGGGAGAGGCGCTCTTCCGGAGGATAAGTGGCCACGATGTTGAGGCCGAGCCATTGGGCGAAAGGCTCCTGGTGGAGCATGACCAAGGCCGGAATCTCCCCAAGTCGGAGCTCTTGAGCTTTGGCGATTATCTCCCCGGCCAAGGCCTCAAGGGCGCTCAAGAACTCCTCGAGTCTAGCCTCAAAAATCTCGCTTTTTTCGGGGAACCGCTGGCTCAGGGTCTGAGCTATGGCTTTGGCTTTTTCCGCCATGGCCTCCGGATAGTTCCATGGACCGGTGAGCTTGACCACGGTAGCAGCGGGGTTCACATTAGCCAAAAATCGATCGAGCCAGGTCTCGAACCCATGGTAGAAGACCACTTCCGCGTGGGCTAGATGAAGAAAGTCGGAGGGGCGCAGGTCGTAGTGGGCAGGACAGAACCCGGCGGGGATGATGGTGATCACCAGCACGTCCTCTCCCCCTACCGTGCGGGCCAGGGACCCAAAAACCTCGGAGGTGGCGATCACCACGGGCTGGGCCACACTGGTCAATGCGAGCCAAGCCATCAAAATTAAAGCCAGTTTAACACGCATAAGCCCTCCTCGTGTTACTTTTTTAGTTTTGGTGCCACAATATAGCCTGAGGCAAACGGGTTTTCAATTCTTAGGCCTTGGCGATAGCAAAGGCCTTGTGCAGGAAAATTCTTATCGGTACGATGGTTTTGGAGGTGGCGTATGCTCGAGCGGGAAATGCAAGTGGGCGCCGATCTTGAAACGCGAAAGGGCGTTTATTCGAATCTCGCCATCATCAGCCACCAGCCGGATGAGTTCTTCATCGATTTCCTCCTTGTTGATCCTCAGGCTCAGACCCCGGAGCGGGGCCAGGCGATCCTGGTAGCCCGGGTCATCCTTTCCCCTCGCCACATGAAAAGGCTTTATGAAGCCATTGGCGAAAATATCGAAAAATACGAGCGAAACTTCGGAAAGATCGTGCTTCCCCCCCGAATCGCTTGACTTTCAGAGGGTTTCATGCCGCCCCTCTTCCAGGGTCTTGTGGAGTTAGGAAACTTCCCGTGCCGGTAGCGTTGGGGTTGCGCGCTCCTGCCCACTGGGATGGCGTGCCCATCTGGGAGGCTTTGCGGGATGGAGGCAAAACAGCCATGCCACGCCTGCCATTCGCAGCAGAATGGAAAGGCACGCACTCAGGCGTCAACGAACCGCGCCGCCTTGTCATCACGGACGAAAAGGGTTGGGAGCACCTTTGGCAAACGGTGCATGCTGCCGCTAGTCCCCAGCCCCCAGTCCCCCAGGTAGACTTTAGCCGCCACATGGTGTTGGCCGTGTTCATGGGGCGCAAACCCACCAGCGGTTTCGCCGTTCAAATCACCGAAGTGGTCGCCTGCAATAACGAAGTCCTCGCTTTCGTCAAGGAAACGGCGCCCCCACCCAATCCTTTCCACATCGTCGTCGTGCCGAAAGTGAACGGCACCGTGAGCTTCGTTTTGCCGAAGCGGTGAAAGCGGCAGCAGCGCTTCTTGAGGTGCGTAACTTCCCATTTCGCAAACGCTCGCTCTGTGACAAAATCGTGAGCGGGAACGGCTCTGAGCAAGGGAGGGATTAGCGATGAAGCGGTTCGTTGTGGCGGTCGTCCGTTAATCCTCGCCTGCCCTGTCGGGGCAGCAGCACAAGAGACAAAACGGGAGAGGGCGAAAGAAATCCTCGCTCAAGCCCTTCAGGTTGCAGAGCAAGTCACGGATGAGAGGGAATAAGGGTGGGCGCTGCGTGCCGTTGCCTTAGGGATGGCAAAAGTGGGAGAAGTGGAGCGGGCATTGTAAGTCGTGGAGCGCTACATGTCGTGGAACGCCGCCTTGGGCGACTGCTGCAATTACCAAAAAAGCAGAATGAGTGGAAGCACAGGCTAAGTTGGAAGCGTTAGCATGGATAGCCCCAGCCCTGGTAGAGGTAGGACAGATTGAGCCAGCGCGGTAAATTGTCCAGCAAGTCGCTGGGGACAGGCTTTTGTTGAACTCCTCAGCGAGAGCGCGAATGCTTCGGCATGTAGCCGAGACGCTGGCAAAAGTAGGGAAGTTTGAGCGCGCCCTGCAGGTTGCCGAGCAAATCGGATACCCCAACGAAAAGACGATAGCGCTTACAAAGATTTCCTTTGTGCCAACGTGACAAATTTGAGGAACGCTATCTTCCAGTGTGTCCGTCGTTTTGTACGCCACGGACGCTGCCGCCCAGTTTTTGAAAAAGCGAGGGCATCCTCCGATGGGTGGCGCAAAGCGAACCCCGCGTCGTCAATGGGTTGCTACACGCGCTCATCGTTTCAGGGATGGGTATGACCATCGCGGGCTCCTCAACACCTTCTTCGGGCGGCGAGCACCTCATCCCCCACTGGTTGGAGATGCACGCTCACCGACACGGGCGCGAACCCGCTTTACACGGGCTGCAAGTGGGCATCGGCACTTTGGTGGCGTTAGCCCTTTACGAAATGTGGCTGGAAACGGAACCGAAAAATTGGCAGTTGCCGAAGGACGAACCGCATCCTTCGGAGCAAGCCAAAGGGTTGGAGCGACGCTACGGCGCTATGGCAGAACGAGTTTTAACAGAGTTTTCGGCAAAATGGCTGACAAGGGAGCGAGCGGAACAGGCCTTGCAAAAACTGGCGACGCATTGGGACGGACTGCGTGAGCGGCTGAACCAACTGCGGATGTTGCTAGCGCTTTCGACAGCAACTGATGACCGTTGGCGCTGCCACCCATCCCAACGAAATTGGCGTTTCTTTGGACCTCCTGCGGGGAAGCCATCCTGCACGCCCGTGAAATCCATCGCCGCTGGACAATTTTGGACACCGCTTTTCTAGTGGGCTTGCTACCCGAGCAGTTGGAAGAAGTGTTGGCTTGCTGTGGACGGTGTGCGTAGTCTTTAATAGGGTTCGCATCTTTGCGAACCGCAAAATTTGGTGTGTTAGAGAGCACATCTCCTGATGCGTTTGCAGTTCGCCACACAGAACCGAAGGCTCAAACGGTATCTTTTTCGCAGCGCTTGCTCACTCTGACAACCAAAAGAGCCGGGCCATTAATCGGGTTAAGTGCTTGGAGCTAGGACTTCCCTGTTTGCACGCGGGCATGGCCGGCGAAGGGACAGGTGATCTGCACCGGGAAGTGGGGGTATGAAGTGCCCAGGACGTTCCGCCAGATGACCCTTGCGCCTATCCCCTGGGGCTGGTGCTGGTGAACCTGACCAGCGCGTTGGCCGCTGAGCTCATTGTGCGCTTCTTGTTAACCGGGGAGAAAAGGAATTACCTGGTGCTGCGCGACGCGCGCAAAATTGTCCCCAAGGAACTGGGAGACCTCGTAAGGGCCGTCACCAACAACGACCTTGGCAGCGCGCAAGCCTTCCATGTAGCCGACCCTGAACAGGCTATAAAGCACGATGCCTGAGGGCTGGCTTCCCCTATTTACGAGAGCCTGTCCCTTCCGGCCGCAGAAACAGGCGGCTCTCCGCCACCTTGGCCTCGATCTCCCCTCAGAACGCCTCTGCGTCGGGGTAGCGGTAATAATGGGCCAGGGGCTTCCCATGCTTCCTTCGCTCCGGCCGGAGTACAAAAGATCGCGCGAGGTGCAGCACCTCGCGCTTGGGCGTTCCATCCCACGAGTCGAATCGACTTTGCTCCAAGGCTCTCTCGGCCAGAAGCCTGTACGCGGCGATGTTCTCGTTGTAAACCCCAAGGAACAGCGGGCTCGCGGGTACCCCACCCCGGGCTCGAACCGAAGGACAACCTTTGCCATGGGCGAGCAGGCGTAGCAACAATACACGTAGGCAAAAAGGTCGTCGCAGGTGACAAAGTCGTAGACCTCATCACCATCGAGGTTCACAAACTCCCCGTGGCAGTTTCCGCCCCCGCCGACCTAGAATGCCAACAGCTGGAGCCCCAGGGAGAACACCTCGGTCCAGTGGCAGCAGTGGGCACCTCCTGAGTAATGGCGGACGATGACATCCGGGTAACCATCGCCCGTGATGGCGTCCCCGGTCAAGGGATCGAGCTCGTACACCCAATCCGTCTGGGCAACTCTCTTGTCCTCTTGCCAGACGGTCAGCACCTTGGCGTAGATCGGGACAAAGCGAGGGTCCCGCGCGTCCCCGGGCCACCCCAGCCCACCACGTAGGGACCATAGGTGAACTCCTCGATCAACCAAGGATCCTCGGAGGGCTTTGTCTCCCTACATATCGCCCGCCAACGTTATGAGCGCATTCTCGCTGGAGAAACAGGTCAAGTGACTCCGGAAGGCCTTACGTTGGATCTTCCGCCCTCGGCGGACTACGTCCACAGCGAGTTTTGAAAGTGCATGCCGGTTTGTTGTTCCATCTGCCGGTGGCCGAAAGGTAGTCGACAGTGGCCATTCTCATCCGTACCAGGAATTCCTTTGTTCTTGGCTAGGCTTGAGGATCATTTCCCGCTTTGAGGGCGGGGAGAAGCTCGAGAAAGAACGGGGCCAAGCTTTTGGAGCAAAGCCCCACCCTGGCCTCTCACACCTCCAGTAAAGCTGCCAATGTATCTGGTGTGCGCCCGTGGCCGAATCTGCCAATCCCAAATAGGCCATCGTTTCTTTTTTGAGGAACCCCGTTTTGACGAATCAGCTACCCATTCAGCAATAGTTTGAGGGGGTTGCATGCCGGCCCATCCCCCGGTATCTTGAGATGAAAGAGGGTCTGCGAAGCGAAGCCACCGGATTTCCTCGCCGTTTTCGCCCTCCCTCTTGCAAAACCCTTTCGGTAAGGAGGTGGAGATGCAGCGTCTAAAGATTTTGGGCTCTCTTTTAACGCTGGCCCTTGTCTTTTTAGGGGTGGGCCAGGCCCAGACCCTGGTGGTGGGGATCGAAAGCGACATTGAAACCCTGGATCCCGGAAACCACCGCCACCGCACCACCCAGGTAGTTCTCCGCAACATCTTCAACGGCCTCGTTACCCGCACCGCCGATATGCAAGTTGTCCCCGAGCTTGCCCTTTCCTGGGAGAGGATCTCGGAAACGGAGTGGATCTTTTACCTTCGGCCCGGCGTCACTTGGCACGACGGCGCTCCTTTCACCGCCGAGGACGTGAAGTTCACCATCGATAGAACGGTGAAACCAGGAATGATCGGCGGTCTCACCTCGCCCCGCAAAAGCCTCCTTGATCCGGTGATCGATGCCGAGGTCCTGGATACCCTCACGGTGAAGATCATCACCGGAGTTCCCTTCCCCGCCCTTCTTACCTTTCTGGCCTTCCACGAAATGGTTCCCAAACACTATGTGGAGAGGGTAGGCGATGCCCACTTTGCGGAAAACCCCATTGGGACTGGGCCTTTCCGGTTTGTGCGCTGGGATAAAGGGGTTCAGATAATCCTCGAGCGCTATGAAAACTATTGGGGAGGACCAGCAAAGGTGGTGCGGGTGGTTTTCCGGGCCCTTCCCGAAACCTCCACCAGGATCGCGGCCCTCCGGGCCGGAGAGATACACCTCGCTACCTGGATCCCCATCGATCTCATCCCCGAGATCGAAGCCGATCCCAACCTCGTGGTGATGAGCGTTAGAGGAACAAGAAGCGCCTTTTTGGAGATGAACGTGACCCGGCCTCCCTTCGATGACCTTTTGGTGCGACGGGCCATCGCCCACGCCGTGAACGTTGATCTCATCGTACAGTATGTGCTTGGCGGAAGGGCCACCCCCATCCCAGCAGTGATGTCCCCGGATTCCCCGTTTTATTTGGACCTCCCCCGCTGGCCTTACGATCCACAACTGGCCAAAAGCCTCTTGGCTCAAGCTGGTTACCCCAAAGGTTTTTCGGTGACCATTGACTGTGCTGACATCTTTAAGGATGTGGCATTGGTGATCGCCGAAATGCTGAGGGACGTGGGCCTCGAGGCCAAGGTTCAGGTTTGGGAATGGGGAATTCTCAGGACGAAGCTCCTTAATCGCGAGCGGGAGATGTGGGTCACCGACTGGGGCAACGCCACTTTAGACCCCTTGGACATCATGATCCCCAAGCTCAAAACCGGGGAAAGGGGAAACTATAGCGGCTACTCAAGCGCCCTTTACGATGGGCTCATGCACTTCGCTGAATGGATCGCCCCAACCCCAGAGCTTCGCAAGGCCGCCTATCAGATCGCCCAGGCCCTCGTTCACTACGAAGTTCCCATCATTTCCCTTTATGTGGCCGAGGAGGTCTATGGGGTGAGCCGAAAAGTCCAAGGGTTCGTGCCCCGGCCCGATAGCTGGCTGGTCCTCCACGAAGTGGAGCTTAGGCCCTGATCATAAGTGGCGAGCTACATCCTCCGCCGCTTGATCCAGGCTCTGCCGGTGTTCCTCGGGGTGACCTTTGTCGTGTTCTTGCTCCTTTATCTCACCCCGGGCGACCCGGTGGAGCTCTTTTTGGAAAAGGGGGGAAGGGCATCTCCAGAGGAAATCGAGCGCCTGCGGCAGGAACTGGGCCTTGATCGCCCTTTTTTGGAGCAGTACGGCCAATTTGTCTTGGGGATCTTCCGCGGGGATCTTGGCCGCTCCATCGTCCACCGAAGGCCGGTAAGCCAGCTCATTTGGGAACGACTCCCCGCCACGGTGGAGCTCACTTTGGTGGCTTCCTCGATTGCCCTTTTGGTGGGAATTCCCTCCGGGGTGATTGCGGCGGTTCGGCGCAACACCCTTTTTGATGCTACAGCCACGTTGGTCTCCTTGGCCGGGGTCTCCCTTCCCGGATTTTGGCTTGGGCTAATTCTCATCGTGATCTTTTCCGTGACGTTGAAGATCTTCCCTGCGGCTGGCCGGATCTCCTTTGCCATGGATCTCGCCCCCGGAACGGGGTTTCTTCTTCTTGACGCTCTTCTTCAGGGAAATTGGGCCGCCTTTGGGGATGTCCTTCGGCACTTGATCCTTCCCGCTTTGGCCACGTGCGGGGGGATGATGGCCATGACCATGCGGCTTACGCGGTCAAGCCTCCTGGAGACCCTTCACCAGGAGTATGTGCAGACGGCCCGGGCGAAAGGGGCTCCAGAAAGGAGGGTGGTTTTGCGCCATGCTTTACGTAATGCCCTTCTTCCCGTAGTCACCGCCATTGCCCTCAACTTAGGGGCCCTTTTGGGCGGGAACATGGTGGTGGAGGCGGTTTTCGGCTGGCCCGGCCTGGGCCGGCTCACGGTGGAGGCAGTGAAAACCCGGGACTATCCCCTGGTTCAGGGGTGTGTCCTCGTCTATGCCCTCACCTACGTCATCCTCAACCTCCTTGCCGACCTTTCCTATGCCTATTTGGATCCGCGGGTTAGCCACAGGGGAAGGGAATGACGGGACGGGTTTGGCGGACCTTTCGCCGCAACCGCTTGGCCCTCTTGGGAGGGGTGATCGTTTTGCTCCTTTCGTTGGGGGCCATGCTTGCGCCATGGATCTCCCCTCACGATCCCACGAAAGGGGAGCTTCCCAACCGTTTGCAGCCTCCGGGATCATGGGGCGGGAAGCTCTATCTTTTTGGGACCGATAACCTAGGCCGGGATGTTTTCGCGAGGGTGCTTCATGGGGGGCGCGTTTCCCTGGCTTTGGGCCTCATTGTGGTGGGGGTATCGGGCGTGATCGGGGTGGTGGCCGGGCTTGTTTCTGGATATGCCGGAGGGTGGGTCGACACCGTGATCCAGCGGCTAGTGGATGTCCTTTTGGCCTTTCCTTATCTCGTTGTGGCCATCGCCCTCATGGGGATCTTTGGGCCGGGATTTGTAAACATGGTAGTGGCCTTGGCCTTCAAGGAATGGGTGATACCTTGCCGGATCGTACGAAGCGAGGTGCTCGTATTTAAAAATTCGGCGTTCGTGGAGGCGGCCCGGGCTGCCGGAGCTTCCCCTTTCCGCATCCTCTTTCGTCACCTCCTTCCCAATGTCCTTCCCGGCGCCATCGTGGTGGCTACGTTGAGGGTGGGATGGGTGGTGCTCATGGAGGCCTCCCTTTCCTTTTTGGGCTTGGGGATCCAGCCTCCCCAGCCCAGCTGGGGAACCATCATCGCCGACGGAAGGGATTTCCTTTTCCGGGCCTGGTGGATCTCCACCTTTCCCGGGATTGCCATCTTCCTCTTCGTGTTGGGGATGAACCTCTTGGGCGAGGGCCTGCGGGACGCCTTGGATCCCCGCCTTTCCCGAATGCCCATTCCCGAATAAGCTTGTGATTTTGGAACTGGCTTCGATCTTCTCGCTCCTCTCATCAGCCCGTTGCATCTTCCTTTTTGCTTCCCGGGCCCTCCAACATCGCTAAGGCCGCCGCTTTGGCTCCCATTGCCCTGGCCACGGCCGCCGTCGCTTCTTGTGCCACTCCTGTCATTACCCCGCCCAACACCCTCGTCCTTTTGGCCGGTGAAAAGTTCCAGGACCACCTCCTTGTCGGCGGCCTTTTTAACTTTTTCATTTCTGGCGGTCGTTTTGGCTCCTGTGATTTGGCCCTTTTAAGGAAGGCGCCTTGCGATCACCCCGCCTCCCAAGACCTCCTCGCCCCAATAGAAGACCGCGGCCTGCCCCGGAGTTATGGCCCTAACGGGCTGGGAGAAGCGCACGTGGGCCTCCTTCCCTTTTATCTCCACCTCCGCCGGAATTGGAGGGCTTCGGTAGCGGATTTGGACCTCCGCGGAAAAACTCTCCCCTGGTGGTGCCCCTCCGATCCAGGAAAGCTCCCGGGCCACAAGGCCCCAGGAATAAAGGGCCGACTCCGGCCCAACAATCAGGGCATTTCGCGCAGGATCGATATCGATCACATAAAGGGGGGTGGAGGAGGAAAGGCCCAATCCGTGGCGCTGGCCCACGGTATAGTAAGGAAGGCCCTTGTGCTCGCCGACCTTCTTCCCAGAAAGGTCATAGATGGGGCCGGGAGGGGCATCGGGGAGGAGGGCGGCAATACCTTCGGGAGCAAAGCAAAGGTCCTGGCTCTCCCGAAGTTTAGCGGCGGTAAGCCCAAGCCTTTCCGCTATGCTTCGGATCTCCGCCTTGGTGTACTCGCCCACGGGAAATATGGCCCGGGAAAGCTCCTCTTGGGTGAGGCTGTAAAGGAAATAGGACTGGTCCTTTCCCGGATCCCTCCCCCGAAGGAGCCTTATCCTCCCATTCCTTTCTATTCGGGCGTGATGGCCGGTGGCCACATATTCAATGCCCCTTTTTTCTGCCTCCCGGACAAGGAGGGCGAACCGCACCTCCCGGTTACAGAAGGTGCAAGGGTTGGGCGTTATTCCTCTTTTGTAGGCCGCAAGGGTGGGTTCCACCACAAGCCTTAAAAAGTCCTCCTGGGCCTGGACCGTCTCGTGGGGTATTCCCAGTTCCTTGGCCGCTAAGGCTGCAGCGTCGATGGAGCAGCAGGGATTTTCCCGCTCCTTGGGACTCCAAAGCCAAAGGGTGAGGCCGTGGACCTCGTAGCCCTGCTCCCGCAGAAGAAAGGCCGCGACGGTGGAGTCCACACCGCCGGACATCCCGAGGAGAACCTTCTCCGCCACAGCCCAAGCCTAACCAAAATGAAACCGGGCGGGAGAGCCCCGCCCGGCCTTCTTTTCAGCCTGCGTACTCAGCCTAGAACGAAACCTCCCAGCCGATGTCAAACCACTGCAGCGGGCTGGCTTGGGCCAGGTTCCACTGGGCCTTGGAGAAGAACTCGATGTTGGAAGTAAGCGGCACGGAGAAGTCGAAGCGGAACCGCTGCAGTCCAAACAGCTTCCCTTGGTTACCAAACCAGAATTGGGTTTGGAACGTGAGGCTGCCGCCGCAGCAGCCCGCCGCGGCGTACTCCATGCTCAAGTACTCGAACTCGCCGGTGTAGAACGTGACGTCCGTCAGGTCCTCCACTTTATCAGGATCGAAGGCCGTGATGGCGCGGAGTTTGAAGCTATCGGTGTAGCAGGTGATGCTGAACCCGTACACCTCAATGCCCCGGATGGCGTTAGCGCTGTAGTTCACGTCGCCGTAAACGGTGAAGCACCCGGAAAGGCCGCGCCAGCTCGGTTTAAGCTCTACCTTCTTCGAGGTGGGAGTGAGCTCGAGGGAGAGGGAGGCGGTGATCCCGCAGCAGAGGGAAAGGTCACCCAAGTTCAGGGCGAGTTTGGTGAGCCCTTCTTTCTTGGTGAAGGTGAGGGTGGCATCCCAAAAGAGGCCGCAGCACAGGGGCTGGCGGGCGAGTTTCACCTCAAGCTGGCGGAACCAGGTGCCCTCGCAGCAGTCACTGAAGTCCACGGTGATCGTCCACGGATCCAGGGTGTACCTATACCGCCAGTTGATGTACGGACCCTCCGAGGGAACCAGCTGCATCTCTGGCTCACAAGCGCCGGTCTTAAGATCGAAAAGCCCATGGGGTGAGTTCGCAAGCACTATTTCTGGATTGTAAACGCCAGCCGGAGAAGTGTAGTTCACCAGCGTGCCGTAAACGCAGACTTCCTTGCCCACGACTTCGGGAAGAGTCTCGACCCCAAGGCGAGCCAAAACATCGGCCAAAGTTATATCGGGTTCAAAGGCCGCAAAGTTGATGTAGATGATGAAACGCTTGTTAGGATAATTGGCCACGAGATAGAGGTTGAGATAAGTGGTTGGGGAAGTGGGATAATAGGCAACAATAGTCCCGTGGACATAGTAGAGCTGGTCGATCCGGGGGTCGTTCGGACCTTGCCATGTATCCACCAACTCTTGAGCTTCGATAACCGGGGCAGCGGGAACGAGCACGTAACACGGCCAGGGCCCGAACATCTCCTCGTCGCTGGAAGAGTAGTCCGTTCTGCGGGCCCAGTGGTTGAACGAGGCGCGGAACTTTCCCCCGCCCACGGGGATCTCCGCGTTCACCCACATCTTCTGGTACCGCACCTCTTGGGCGTGGAAATAGATCTTGCCCCAAACAGAAAAGTCCCCAAAACTCCCGCTTATGTAGAAGTTCTGGTACTTGTAAACGCCGCCAGAATATATTTTGGTCTCGCTCTCCACCCGCCAGCCGGGAAGGAAAGAGCAATTCAAGTTGAGGTTGCTTTCATAAATCCGCAGCGTGGGCATGAGCTCCAACGTCATGTCCCAGCTTCCCCAAAACCGGAGGCTTTGACCTACACCTGTAATCCCAAGGCAAACCAGAACTACTGCTAAAATCCTCTTCATCGGGCCTCCTTCCCCGAAATCAAATGCACCCAGAATCCTTCCGTTTCCCTCCTTAGCCCTGGCTTTAGCGATTATACCGTTCCCAACGAGATTTGTCAAGAGGGGGCCTTGCGACCCTTCTTAAGGGAAGAGCTGGTCCCCGGTTTTCCACAGGTCTATGTAACCGGGTTCACTCTCGTCTGGTGGCACTGAACTTGGGCAGGATCAGGGAGTTGTGTTCGCCCAGGCGGGGTGGAGGGAGGGGATTGGGCGGCCAGGCCAGGGACACAGGACAAGCTAGACTCTTGTACCTTCCCAGGGCGGGGTGCTCCACCTCCACCAGGATCCGGCCCACGAAACCCGTGTCTCCGAAAAGGTCGGACAGGGAATTCACTGGCCCGGCAGGCACACCGGCCTTCTTCAGGGCGGAAATCCAATACGCGCGCGGTTTCTCCCGAAGTATCCCGCTGAGAAGAGAAACGAGAAGCTCGCGGTTCTGCACGCGGGAGGGATTAGTGGAAAAGCGCGGATCTTCGGCAAGCTCAGGCTGGCCCAAAACTTGGCAGAGGGCGCGAAATTGGGCATCAGTCCCTACAGCAATCATGAATAGCCCATCCGCAGAAGGGAAAGCCTGGTAGGGCACAATGTGCGGATGAGCCGTGCCCAAGCGTTTTGGCTCTTTCCCCGTGAGGAGAAAGGCCTGGGCCACATTCACCAGGGCCGCGGCGGAGTTCTCGATGAGGGTGGCTTCCACAGCGATGCCCTCGCCCGTGCGTTCCCGCAAAAGCAGGGCGCCAAGCACGCCGGCCACACCCGCCCAAGCGGTGAGGACATCCACGATGGCCACCCCAACTTTGACAGGGCGCTCATCCTCTCCGGTAATGGCCATCAGCCCGCCCAAGGCCTGGATGAGGGCGTCGAACCCCGGCTCCTCCCGGTATGGCCCAGGGGGAAAACCCAGGATGGCAAGGTACACCGCTTTGGGATTGATCTCCCGTACGGCTCCGTAGGAAACCCCCAGTTTCTCGGCCGTCTCGGGCAGAAAGTTGTGCACAATCACATCGCTGAGCTCGATGAGACGCTCTAGGACTTTGTGGTCCTGGGGGTCGGTAAGATCCAGAGTGATCCCGTATTTTCCGCGGTTCACGGCCAGGAAATACGCGGATTCTCCGGCCACGAAGGGCGGGCCCCATCGCCGGGTCTCATCGCCCGTTCCCGGCCTCTCCACCTTGATGACCTCCGCGCCCAGGTCGGCCAGCCACATGGTGCAGAGGGGCCCGGCCAAGATCCGCGAAAGGTCCAGCACCCTTAT
>JACIWL010000004.1:28146-33424 GCA_014360995.1 Candidatus Bipolaricaulota bacterium
AATGGACCACCAGGGGGTCCAGGCATGGGCCGGTATTATCAGGGCCTCCGGGCTGGCATCGCGTACGACCTCCACGAGCTTTTCCCCGCTGATGCCCAAAGTGGGACGGCCATCAGCAATAAGATTCCCAAAGGCCGCCAACTCCTTCCCGATCCGGGCCGCATCCTCCGCACTTGGGGCAAGAAGGAGGAAATGCACGCGCCGCTGACGCCCCTCAAAGCTCCACACCGCCGCCACCTCGGCCGTGAAGAGAAAATGCGTGCCCTCGTACTCATAGATTCCCTCCCCAGCTGGGCGCAGCGCGGCCACAAGCTCCTTGAACCACGCCGGATGGGTGAAGTCTCCCGTACCTAAAAGCTGGATCCCTTTGAGCTTAGCCCAGTGGGCAAGCCCGGGAAGGTCCATGTCCCGGCTTGTGGCGCGGGAGTAGCGGGAGTGAAGGTGCAGATCGGCAATCACCCGCATGGCATAATAAATTTGCTATGGCTAGAAAAGTTTACGTCGTGTATGCCTCCCTCACAGGGAATACGAGAAAGGTGGCCAAGGCCATTGGAGAGGCGGTGGGGGCCACTTTGGTGGATGTGCGGCGGGATCCCCTTCCCGAGGTGGGGCCCGAGGACGTGATCTTCGTGGGAGACGGCGTTTATGGCGCACGTCCTTCCCGGGCCATGTTCCGGGCGCTCCAGGCCCGGGCCCTCCCGCAAGGGGTCAAGGCCGCCGTATTTGGCACCTACGGCGGAAAGCCCCGCCAGCTTGCCGTCCTGGAAAAGATCCTTCAGGAGAAAGGGGCCCAAGTAGTGGACCGCTTCGCCTGTCCAGGCCGAGATTGGTTTTTGCTTGGCCTTGCTTTGCGCAAGCACCCCTCCGAGGAGGACCTCAAGGCCGCCCGGGAGTTCGCCAAAAAGGTGGTGGGCTAGGCTCATCCTCTGGCGCGAACCCCCACGGCCCGCAAAAGTTCCTCCACCTTGGCCGGCTTCTCCCACGGGGCGTCTAGGTCAATGCGCCCAAAGTGGCCGTAGCAGGCGAACTGTTCGTAAATGGGGCGCCGAAGATCGAGCTCCTCGATGATCGCCGCGGGCCGGAAATCGAAGACCTCCTCCACCGCCCGCCTGAGGGCGGAAAGGGGGACCTTCTCCGTTCCGAAGGTCTCCACGTTCAAGGCCAACGGCCGGGCCCGGCCGATGGCGTAGGCCACCTGGATCTCGCACTCCTCGGCCAACCCCGCGGCCACCACGTTCACCGCCACGTACCGGGCATAGTAGGAGGCGGAGCGGTCCACCTTGGTTGGGTCCTTCCCGGAAAACGCACCCCCGCCATGGGAGCCGTAGCCGCCGTAGGTATCGGCGATGATCTTTCTTCCCGTCATCCCCGTGTCCGAGGCCGGCCCCCCGATCACAAACCTCCCGGAGGTGTTCACAAATACTTGGGTTTCCTCGTCCATCCATCCGTCCAAAACTGGCTCCACCACGTACTTTTTTAGCTCGTCCCTAAGCTGCTCAAGGTCCACGTCCTCCGCATGCTGGGCGGCTAAAAGGACCGTATGCACCCGGATCGGCTTCCCATCCTCGTACTCCACGGTGACCTGGGTTTTCCCGTCCGGGCGGAGGTAGGGAAGACTTCCATCTTTGCGCACCTCCGCCAGACGTTTGGCCAGTTTGTGGGCCAAAACGATGGGGAGGGGCATGCGTTCCGGAGTCTCGGTGGTGGCGTAGCCAAACATGATCCCTTGGTCCCCGGCACCCAAGGTGTCCTTGGGGTCAGTGGAGCCGGCCTTGGCCTCCAGGGAGCGCAATACGGCCTGGGCGATGTCCGGGGATTGCTGGCGAATGAGGTTGGCCACAGCACAGGCCTCCGGAGCAATGCCGTACTCCGGCTTCACATACCCCACGTCCAAAAGGACGCGGCGGGCGATGCGCCCGGGGTCAAAGCAGGCGGTAGTGGTGACCTCCCCGCCCACGATGATCAACCCCTGCATGACGAATGTCTCACAGGCCACGCGGCCATAAGGGTCCTGGGCCAAAACCGCATCCAAGACGGCATCGGAAATGCGATCCGCCAGTTTATCCGGATGGCCCTCGGTCACGGATTCCGCCGTTATTAGCTTGCGAACCACCACCACCTCCTTTTTGTGGCCAAGTTAGCACAAGCCTACATCAAAGAGGCCCCAGGGGCCAGGATCGGCGTGGCCCAGCGTTTACGGTAAACTTGCGTTTTGGCAAACATCAAGGAGGACCCATGGAGCGCACGCTTGTTTTACTTAAACCCGACGCGGTCCAGCGGAGGCTTGTGGGGCGCATCATCTCCCGCATCGAGGAAAAGGGGCTCAAGATTGTGGGGCTCAAGATGCTCCGCGTCTCCCGGGAGCTGGCGGAAAAGCACTACGCCGAGCATCGGGAGAAGCCGTTCTACCCGGAGCTGGTGTCGTTCATCACCTCCGCGCCGGTGGTGGCCATGGTGGTGGAGGGGCCCAAGGCCGTGGAGGTGGTGCGGAAGCTGATGGGAAAGACCAATCCCTTGGAGGCCGAGCCGGGCACGATCCGCGGAGATTTCGGGCTTTCTGTGACCATGAACCTCATCCACGGCTCGGATTCCCCCTCCTCCGCAGCACGAGAAATCGCCCTCTTTTTCCACGAAGAGGAGATTTTGACCTACAACACCGCTGATTCCGCCTGGCTAGGAGGCTGAGATGGACCTTCCTTTTCGCTACAACCCAAACGAGGTCGAGCCGAAAATCCTCGCCCGGTGGGAGAAGAAAGGCTGGGTCTGCAACCCACGTAGCGGGAGGAAACCCTTCTCCATCGTGATCCCCCCTCCCAACATCACCGGCCGGCTCCATATGGGGCACGCCCTCAACAACACCCTCCAAGACGTGGTGATTCGCTTCAAGCGCATGAACGGCTACGAGGCCTGTTGGTTTCCGGGAACCGACCATGCCGGAATCGCCACCCAGGCCGTGGTCGAGATGGAGCTTTTGAAGGAAGGGAAGACCCGCAAGGAATTGGGACGGGAAGCCTTTTTGGCCCGGGTTTGGCAATGGAAGGAAAAATACGGGAACGAGATCGTGGAGCAATTGAAGGCCCTGGGGTGCTCCTGTGATTGGTCCAGGCTGCGGTTCACTTTGGATCCCGGGCTTTCCCGGGCCGTGCGCACCGCCTTCGTTCGGCTCTACCACGAGGGCTTGATCTACCGCGGCGAGTACATGATCAACTGGTGCCCGCGCTGCGAGACGGCCCTCTCCGATCTCGAGGTGGAGCACGAAGAGGTCCAGGGAAACCTCTATTTCGTCCGCTACCCCCTGGAAGAGGGAGGGTACGTCACGGTGGCCACCACGCGGCCGGAGACGATGCTGGGCGACACCGCCTTGGCCGTAAATCCCCATGATGAGCGTTACCGTCACCTAATCGGGAAGATCGCCGTCCTTCCTGTCTTGAGCCGCAGGCTTCCCATCGTGGCTGCGGAGGAGGTGGACCCGGAGTTCGGCACAGGGGTCCTCAAGGTCACGCCGGCCCACGACCCCGTGGACTTCCAGATCGGCCAGCGCCTGGGCCTTCCGGCGGTGAACGTTTTGAACGGGGATGGCACCATCAACGAGAACGGCGGGCCCTTTGCGGGCCTGGACCGGTTCAAAGCCCGGGAGGCCTTGGTGGAGCGCCTCCGCGCCGAGGGCCTTTTGGAGAAAATCGTCCCCTACAAACACGCCGTGGGGCATTGCCAGCGCTGCCGCACCATGGTGGAGCCGCGCATCTCCACCCAGTGGTTCGTGCGCACAAAGCCCCTGGCGGAGCCGGCCATCCGGGTGGTGCAGGAGGGAAAAATCCGGTTCATCCCGGAGCGCTGGACAAAGGTCTATTTCGATTGGCTGGAGAACATCCGCGATTGGTGCATCTCAAGACAGCTTTGGTGGGGCCACCGCATCCCCGCTTGGTACGGCCCGGACGGAGAGATCATCGTGGCCATGGACGAGGAGGAAGCAAAGAAACTGGCCCGCGAGCGCTACGGGGAGGACGTGGAGCTCCACCAGGACGAGGATGTCCTTGACACCTGGTTCTCCTCGGCCCTCTGGCCCTTCTCCGTCATGGGCTGGCCCGAGACCACCGAGGACCTCAAAACCTTCTACCCCACGGACCTCCTCATCACCGGGTTCGACATCCTCTTTTTCTGGGTGGCCCGGATGGTCATGATGGGCCTCCATTTCTTGGGGGAGGTGCCGTTCCGGGAGGTCCTCATCACCCCCCTCATCGTGGACGAGCGGGGCCAGAAGATGAGCAAAACTCGGGGGAATGTGATCGACCCCCTGGAGCTCATCCAGAGCCACGGCGCCGATGCTCTTCGGTTCACCATGGTCCACATCTCCGGAAAAGGCCGCTCCGCCCGGTTCTCCCGCACCCTCCTCGATGAGTCCCGCGATTTTTTGAACAAGATCTGGAACATGGCCCGGTTCATCCTCACCAACACCGAAGATTTGCCTGCGGAAGCGAGCCTGGCCAATCAGCGTCTGGCCTGGGAGGATCGCTGGATCCTCTCGCGGCTCCAGGCCGTAATTGCCGAGGTGCGTAACCAACTTGAGCGCTACGCCTTCCACCTCGCCGCGGAAACTTTGTACCACTTCGTTTGGGATGAACTGTGCGACTGGTATTTGGAGCTGAGCAAGGTACGCCTTTATGGGGAAGACGCGGAGGCCCGCCGCACCGCCCAAGTGGTTTTGCGCAAAGTCCTCCTTGATGTGGTCCACCTTTTGCACCCCTTCCTCCCCTTCATCACCGAGGAAATTGGGAGTTTTTTGGGCCTGGAAATCTCCCGGGGAGCTTTTCCTAAGCCCGAGGAGGACCTACGCGATCCGGAGGCGGAGGAAGTTCTTTCGGCGTTTCAGGAGTTGGTGCGGGAGGTGCGGGCCATGCGCGCCGAGCTCGGGTTGGACCCGGCAAGGGAGCTGGACCTGGTGGTGACCGGAGGGAACAGGGCTTCTGTGCTCATTGGGGAACTCGGCCCGGGACTGGCAAGGCTAGCGCGGGTTCGCCCGCGTTGGGAACCCGGGGCGAAGGGCGGGGAAAAAGCCGCGCGGGGGCTGGCCCGGGACATCACCTTTTTCCTGGAACTCCCCCTTGAGGTGGACTGGAGTACCCTTCGGGCCCGGCTTGAACGAAGCCTAAGAAAGGTGGAAGAGGAACTAGCAAAGGTGGAGGCCCGCTTGGCTAGCCCGGATTTCAAAAACAAGGCTCCGGAGGAGGTGCTGGCCAAGACCGAAGCCCAAGTCCAGGAGCTTCGGGCCCGGCGGGCC
>JACIWL010000004.1:34205-81447 GCA_014360995.1 Candidatus Bipolaricaulota bacterium
GAAGACGTGGAGCTCGTGGAACTGCGGTGGGACCGGGCCGTGTGGCGCTCCCGCTCCGACCCCTTCGCCTTGGGGCCGTTCGAAACCGGTTTTCTTGGGGCCTATCAAGGGGCAAACCTTTCCTTAGCCTTGGCCGCGTTGGCCGAGCTATTTGGGGGTTTTCCCCTCACCCGGGAGGCCGTGCGGGAGGGGCTCTCCCAGGCCAGGCTTCCTGGGCGTTTCGAGCTCATACACTCCCGCCCGTGGATAGTCCTCGACGCCGCCCAGGATCTGGGCGCGGCCCAGGCCGTGCGGGAGTCCATGGAACGGCTTCCGCCCCTTTCCGGACGCCGGGCCTTGCTTTTGGCCCACCCCGAGGAACCCTTGGGGGAGAGCATGGAAGACTTCCTCCGGCCGGCCTTCCACGAGGTCACCCGCACCAGCCCGGCAGAGCTTTCCCTGCGCCTCCCTCGGGTGCTGCGCGGGCTTTCCGAAGACGACCTCCTTATCATCCTGGGGCCACATGCCGCTCTGCGGGAGGTGAAGGATGTCGTCAAGCGCTCTCCTTGAGGAGATTCGGGCCAAGCCCCTTCCCCAGCACGTGGCCATCATCATGGACGGAAACGGCCGTTGGGCCAAGGCCCGCGGGCTTCCCCGCACGGAGGGACACCGCCGGGGCGCAGATACGGTGGAGCGCATCGCCCGCTTTGTGGCCCAGGAAAAACTTTTCCCCTACCTCACAGTATTCGCCTTCTCCACGGAGAACTGGGACCGCCCCAAGAGCGAACTGGATTTTCTTTTTTCCACCCTCGAGGAGTTTGCCCGCACCCGCGTAGAGGAACTGCAAAAAAACGGGGTGCAACTGCGGATCCTTGGCGATCTTTCCCCCTTTCCCCAAAGTCTTCGGGAGGCCTTGGCGGAGGCGGTGCGAAGGACAGCGGAGGGGAAGGAGCTCATCTTCACGGTGGCCCTGAATTTTGGGGGGCGGTGGGACATCCTCACTGCGGCGAAGCGAGCCATGGCCCTGGCGTTGGAGGGGAAGCTGACCCCGGCCGAGCTCACCTTGGCCAAATTCCGCGAACTCCTCCCCGCAGGGGATCTTCCCGATCCAGACCTCATCATCCGCACCGGCGGGCATCTGCGGCTTTCCAACTTCTTCCTCTTTGAGGCCGCCTACACTGAGTTTTACTTCACCCCTACCCTCTGGCCCGACTTCACCGAAGAGGAACTTCTTTTGGCCCTAAAGGATTTCCAGGGCCGCACCCGAAACTTCGGAAAGGTGGCGGCTTGAAAGACCTGCGTCTTAGGCTTCTCACCGCTTCTTTGGCCATTCCCACTGTGCTCGCCATCTTTTGGCTTGCGGACAGGTTCCAGCAGGACTGGCTTGTGGCCTTACTCCTTTCCGTGGTGGGGGTGGGCGCGGGCTGGGAATACCTGGGCCTTGTCTCCCGGTTGGGCGTGACTCTCCCCAAGGAGGCCTTTCTTTTCACCATCCCTACCTTCCTTTTTCTGCTCCTCCCAAAAGAGGGGGAGTTCGCGTTCATCCTTGCCTTCGGCTTCGCTTATTTCCTCGTGATCTATAGCTTCTCCCGCCGGGGGACACAGGAAGGGTTTCTCGCCTCGGTGACGGGGATATTCGGCCTCCTTTATATCCCCGCCATGCTCGGGTTTATCCTCGTCCTCCACCGCAAGGGCGGTTTTTGGCATGTTCTCCACTTTCTGCTCATAGCTTGGGCCTACGATACGGGCGCCTATTTTGTGGGAAGCCTTTTCGGCTGCCACCAGCTCCTCCCCCGGGTTTCCCTGGCCAAGACCTGGGAGGGCGTGGCCGGAGGCCTTTTCCTTTCCGGCGTGGCCGGCTTCCTCCTCCCCCGGTTCCTGGAGGATCTAGGGCGCTACTGGCCGGCGGCCCTCATCATGGGATTTGGGGTGGGCGCCTTCGTCCAACTTGGGGACCTATTCGAGTCCTTGGTGAAGCGGGCAGCCGGGGTGAAGGATACGGGGCGGTTCTTCCCCGGCCACGGCGGAGTCCTCGACCGCATCGACGGGATCCTCGCTTCCGCCCCGATCTATTACTTCCTTGCTCACTACATTCTAGGCTTGCTCTAACTTTTTGAGCACAGACTCCACTTTGGCCTTGATCCGGCCAGGCGGGGCTTCCCGATCGTCGATCTTGATAAGAGTGGAAACCCGCCGACATTTCTTCCGCACCGCCATGTGACAGGCCTTTATCACTTCCATCACCTGGTCCCAGTCGCCCTCGATGATCGTGCCCATGGCCGTAAGCTCATGGGGAAGCCCGCTTTCCCGCACGATTTTTAGGCACTCCGCCACGTATTCCGACACCGATTCCCCAGCGCCGATGGGGACAATGGAGAACTCCGCGAGAATCATGCCGCCCCCCTCACCTGGACGTTCCTGAACTTCGCGGGCGAAGCGCCGTGCCCAACCTGCATCACCTGCCCCGGTTCGCCCTTCCCGCAATTGGGAAGCCCCCAAAGGCGCCACTCCTCCGGACCACAAATGGCCACGCAGGAGCGCCAGAACTCCGGGGTAATCCCGGTGTATAGGGCGTTCTTGAGCATCCGCACCTTTTTCCCGTTTTTGATCTCCCAGGCGACCTCTGTGCCGAACTGGAAATTCACCCGCCGGTCGTCGATGGACCAGGATTTGTTGGTCTCAAAATAGATCCCGTACTCGGTCTCGGCGATGAGGTCCTCTAGTTTCCCCTTTCCAGGAAGGAGGTTGATATTGGTCATACGGATGAGGGGGATGCGCGCCCAGCTTGAGGCCCGCGCTGCTCCACCGCTGCGGGAAAATCCAAGTTTGCCCGCCGTCTCCCGGGAGGTGAGGTACCCCACGAAAACTCCCTCCCGCACGAGGTCCACCCGCTGAGCCTCCACCCCTTCGTCGTCGTACCCGAAAGTGCCCAGGCCCCCGGGGACAGTGGCGTCGGCCACGATGTTCACGATCTCCGAGCCGTATTGGAATTTCCCGAGCTTCTCCAAAGTGAGAAAACTCCCGCCCGCGTAGGAGAGCTCCGTCCCCAAAACCCGATCGAGTTCCGCGGGATGCCCCAGGGACTCATGTACCTGCAGGGCCATCTGGGAGCCATCGATGATGACGTCGAAAACGCCTGTGGGGCAAACTGGCGCAGAGAGAAGAGCCACCGCCTCTTCCCCAATGCGCTCGGCGTTCTCCACAAGCCCTAGGGATTCGATGAATTCATACCCGGCGTTGGCGAAATCCCCGCCGAAGGAGTTGGGAAAGCTGCGCTTTTGGATCTCCCCGGGTTTAGCGGCGTAGGCCTCAATCCCCGCGCCGCAGGTGGTGATCACCTGATGGACTTCCGTCCCCTCCGTATTTCCAAACCACTTTTCTATCCGCCAAGCGGAAAGGCTCCCTTTGGCCATGACCACCCCTTGAACTTTGAGGATCCTTTCCGCAGCAGCAAAAAGGAGGGCGAGTTTGTCTTGGATGGGCACAGAGAGGGGGTCCTTTTTGATGGGGGTGGTGTAGGTTCCCCGGTGGACGGGCTCCGGGGCGAGCTGTACTGGCTCGCGCAAAAGGGTGGCCGTGGCCTTGGCGATGGCCAACGCCTGCTGTACGGCCCTCTTTATCCCTTGCTCGCTGAGGTCACTGGTGGCAGCAAAACCCCACGCCCCTTTGTACAAAACCCGAATGCCGATCCCTGCGGACTCCCGGCGGGAAAGGACTTCCACCTCCAGGTTTTTGGTGCGGATGCTTTCGTCCACGCGCCGCTCCACCCGCACTTCCCCAAACTCCGCCCCCAGATCCCGCAACGCCTCCAGCGCCAAGCCCACGAATTTCTCCATCCCCACTCCTTCCCCAAAAATTTTGGTCGGGGCGACTGGATTTGAACCAGCGACCCCCTGCTCCCAAAGCAGGTGCGCTTCCAGGCTGCGCCACGCCCCGCCTTTTGGAGTATAGCTTTGCCCCAATCCCGCGCAAAGCGGAAAATCCCAGCGTGGATCCGCTCTCTTTGGCGAGAAAGCTTTTGGAGGCAGGCCCCATCTGTGACTACTGCTTGGGGCGGCGCTTCGCCGGCCTTCCCGGGAAACTCTCAAACCTGGAGCGGGGAAGCCTCCTCCGCGGCGCCCTGGGGTTCAGCAACACCCCGCCCGAGAACTGCTGGGTGTGCGGCGGCGTTTTCCTGCGCGTCCCTTCCTGGGCAAAAAAGGCGCGGGATCTATCCCAAGAACACGAGTTCAAAACTTTCCTCTTTGGGGTACACCTCTCCCCGCGCCTTGAGGCCACCGAGGAATTCTTGGCCGAACGTTTCCCCTCACCCTGGGCCGAGCCCATTAGGCGCCACTTAAATCGCACATTGGGCCAAGCCTTCGCCGAACTCCTCCGCGAGGAAGGCCGAGAGGTCACGGTGGATTACGCCCACCCCAATGTGCAATTCCTAGTGGACATCGAGCAAGACGAGGTACAGCTTCAGGTGAACCCCGTGGTTTTTTATGGACGGTACCGAAAACTCGTGCGGGGCATTGCCCAGACGGCCTGGACCTGCCCCCGTTGTCGGGGTAAAGGCTGCGAGGTGTGTGGAGGAACGGGGAAACTGGCGGCCAACTCCGTGGAAGAGCTCGTGCTTCCGGTGTTCCTTGAGGCCACGGGCGGGAACGGAGGGAGCTTCCATGGGGCAGGCCGGGAGGATGCCGATGCGCGGATGCTCGGCCGGGGCCGGCCCTTCCTTCTCACTGTAGAGTGGCCCCGCCGCCGCACGGTGGACCTCGCCTGGGTGGCCGAGGAGGTGCGGCGACGAAGCCAAGGAGCAGTAGAGCTTTTGGACCTTCAGCCCGCCACCCCTGAGCTTGAGGAGAAGGTGAAAGCGGGGAAATTCGCCAAGCGCTACTGGGCCAAGATCACCTTTCTTGCCCCTGTCTCCGAGGAGGCCTTCCAGCGGGCGGTGGCCGGGATCAGGGGGGAGATCCTCCAGCGCACGCCGGAGCGCGTCAGTCACCGGCGGGCGGATTTGGTGCGCCGCCGCCGGGTTTTCTCCGCCCACGGCCGGCTCCTCTCCCCCACCGAGGCCGAGCTAGTGCTCACCTGTGAGGCTGGCCTGTACGTGAAGGAGCTCGTCTCCGGGGACCAGGGTCGCACTAAGCCCAGCCTCTCCGAACTCCTTGGCGTCCCGGCCCAGGTCACCGCCCTGGACGTCCTGGAGATCCTAGACAACACAAGCGTTGAGGTCCCCGATTCCGAGGGATAGACTCAAAGAGCCATGCTCATCGAGCTTTTAGAAGAGTACTTCCAGCGAGAGGAGCCTCACCGTGAGCGCGATTATTTTTATGTCTCGGAGGTGGGGAAATGCCCTCGCCAAATTTTTTGCACGGTGAAGGGTTTTCCTCGCCCGCCCTTGGATGGACAGACCGCCAGGAAACTAGCGGTAGGCGAGGATGCCCATCGCCGCATCGTGCAGGCCATGTACGGCCTGGGGATCGTCGTGGCCGCGGAAGTCCCCATCCCGCCTGGGGCTCTTTTCCACGGCCGGGCCGACGCCATCGTCTCCCTGGCGGGGAAGAACTACGTGGTGGAAATCAAAACCGTCCACCCCTACAACTTCGACCAGATGGCCATTTCTCCCCGGCGCGACCACTACCTTCAGCTCCAGCTTTACCTCCACTACTTCCAGATCCCGCAAGGGATCATCCTTGCCGAGAACAAGGCCTCTCAGGAGCTGCGCGAGTTCGTGGTGGAGCTGGACCGGCCCGAGGTGAACCGGGTGCTCGCGGAGTTCGAGGCACTGCGGGAGACGATCTTTTTGCGCGGAGAACTCCCGCCCCTTCCCGACAAATCCGATTGGGAGTTTGATCAGTGCAAGTACTGTCCGTTTGTGGACTTTTGCCGGGAGAACATAAGCCAGCTGCCAAAGCCCGCGGCGCCCTTGGAGCTTCCCAAGGAGCCGCCGGTCCTCCCCGAGCCCTACGAGGCCAGGATCATCGGCCTTTTTGATGAACCATAGTGAGAAAAAGTTCTGGTCGGGGAATATCGCCGTGGCCGAGGGGGCCTTGGCCGCAGGCGTCGATTTCTACGCGGGCTACCCCATCACCCCCTCCTCGGAGATCATGGAGCACATGGCCCGTGAGCTCCCCAAGCGGGGCGGGATTTTCTTGCAAGCGGAGGACGAGATCGCCGCGATCTTCATGCTCATCGGAGCCTCCTGGGCCGACGCCAAACCCATGACGGCCACCAGCGGCCCGGGCTTCTCCCTCATGCAGGAGGGCCTGGGGATCGCGGTGATGACGGAAACGCCCCTTTTGGTGGTGGACGTGATGCGGGCCGGCCCGGGCACGGGCCAGGCCTCCAAGGCCGCCCAGGGCGATCTCCTCCAGGCCCGTTTTGGCCGCCACGGCGACCAAATCCTCCCCGTGTTCGCCCCTTTTTCTGTGCAAGATTGTTTTGATCTCACAGTATTTGCCGTAAACGTTGCGGAAAAATTGCGCACCCCGGTGGTCCTCCTTTCCGACGAGCTTTTGGCCCACACCTGGGAGGAAGTGGCCGTGCCAAGGGAGGTGGAGCGGGTGGAGCGGCGGCGTCCACGCAATATGGAACCGCCCTTCGGCTCAGAGGATCCGCGGATTCCGCCCCCCATGCCCCGGCTGGGCGAGGGGTTCGGGGTCCTCATGACCGGCTCCACCCACGATCCCTGGGGGTTCCGCCGGACCAGCGACCCGGGAACGCACCGGGACCTTGTGACCCGCCTTTGGGAAAAGATCTGGCGCAACAGAGACTGGCTTTGCCGCTACCAAGCCTTCGGGCTCGAGAAGGCAGGGGTGGGAATTGTGGCCTATGGCTCTGCGGCGCGCAGTGCCCTGGCGACAAGAACACTCCTTTCGGGAAAGATTGATGTGGGCGTCGTCGTCCTCCAAACGGTTTGGCCCCTTCCCGAGGAGCCCATCCTGAAGTTAGCGGAGCGGGCGCGTTTTATCCTCGTTCCCGAGCTGAGCCTGGGCCAACTCATCTTCGATGTGGAAAGGATCGTAGCTGGCCGCTGCCAAGTCCTGGGTTTTGGCAAAATTGGGGGAGGGGTTCCTATTTACCCCGAGGAATTGGCGGAAAAAATCGCGGAGGAATGGAGATGAGGGGGCACCCGTTACACCATTTTTTCCGGCCGGAGGCTCTTCCCACCGCGTTTTGCCCGGGGTGCGGAAATGGCCTTGTCGCCGGAGCCATTCTTCGGGCCCTAAAAAGGGCCAACGTCGACTTTCAAAAAACGGTCTTTGTGGCGGGGATCGGGTGCGCCGCGTGGATACCAAGCCCCCATTTTCGCGCCGATAGCCTCCACGTGGCCCACGGACGGGCCATCCCCACCGCTTTAGGGGTGAAGCTCCGCCGGCCGGAGCTCACGGTGATTGTGGTGGGAGGCGATGGGGACCTCGCTGGAATCGGGGGAAACCACCTCCTCCACGCCGCCCGCAGGAACGCGGACCTCTTGGTGGTCATGGTCAATAACTTCGTGTACGCCATGACCGGAGGGCAAGTGGGCCCCACCACCCCCAAAAACCTCCCTACCCCCACCACTCCTTATGGAAATCCCGAATACCCCATGGATGTGGCGCGGGTGGTGGCCGCGGCCGGGGCGAATTATGTGGCCCGCTGGACCACCGCGCATCTTGGGGAGTTGGAAAAGGCCTTGACCAAAGCCCTTAGCAAGGAGGGTTTCCGGTTTGTGGAGGTGGTGAGCCAATGTCCCACCCGGGTGGGGGGAAGGCTGGCCATGGCTCCAGGGGAAGCGCTGAGGTGGCTTCGGGCCCGGGCAAGGCCCGTGGGAAAGGCCGGGCCCGAGGAGATGGAGGTAGGCGAATTCGCCGACCAAGACCGGCCTGGCCTCCTCAAAACTCTGCGAGGGGAGAAGAATGCCTGAGCTTCGCCTGCGCCTCTCCGGAATTGGGGGTCAGGGGATCGTCTTCGCCGGAAGGCTCCTGGCCCAGGCCCTCCTCGAGGCCGGAAAGCATGTGACCCTGCGTTACGCGTACGGGGCGGAGGTGATGGGCACCCCCGTCCACTCCGAGCTCGTTATATCCTCAGAGCCCATCCTCTGCCCTTATTTTGAGAAGGCAGATGTGGCGGTGGTTCTGCATCCGCGGGCCTGCGCTGAGGCCATCTCTGGCCTTTCTCCCACCGGGCTTTTGGTGCTCGACTCCGGAGTTAACGCCCAAGGGAAGATCCCCCTGAAAGTACGAGTGGAAGTGCGGCCGTTTGTGGCCCTCTCTTCGCGGGACCGGCCGGGAGACCCGGGTAGGCTTGCCCCTGTGGCCGCCTTAGGATTTTTGGCCAAACTCGGGCTTTTTCCCCTCGATCCTCTCTTGCGCGCGGCTAGCACCGGCCGCGCCGCGGAGGAGAATCTGGAGGCCCTCAAATTGGGCTTTAGCCTTTAGCTCTGCTTGCCATCAGAAGGATTCCAGTCCGCAAGCCAAAACGGGGAGGAAGGGCAACCGCGGCACTCCTTTTTGTAGCGCGGGCACTCCGGGCAATAGGCCCCGCAGGGGGCGCGGTCGCCTTCGGTCGGGGAATGCCGAGGCTCCATCCGGAGGGGAAAGGCCGGCCGATCGGTGACGTAGACCGCCGCCCGCACCAAACCCAAGGTGATCTCTGGATTTTCCGCCACCGCCTGAAGCCACCAGGCCCGGTCGCTGTCCGCGTAGAACACGCCGACGACCATCCTCCCAAACGCGGCAAGAAAATAGACATAGGGGCAACCCGAGAAGACCTCGGCGATCTTCTCCGCAGCCGCTTCCGTGGGCGCTTCCCCCAAAAGAAGGTAGCACTTCTGCTCGGCTAGCGGTTTTTCCATAGCTGATAGAGCTCCTCCAACGCCGGTCGGAACCGGCGGGAAAAATCGGCCACGCTCTTGGGCTCCGGCTCATTGTACACCGTAACGTACGGAACCCTAAAACTCCCCAAAGAAAGATAGCCCGCTTCGCTGGGAGCGAGAGTATACCAGTCATCGTCCGCATAAGTGCGGGCCATTTCCTCCTCGGGGACGGAGTGGGTGAGGATGCCGTCCCGGCGATCCCGATCGTAGCGAGCGCGGTTCCGCCGGAGCGATTCCTGATAGGAGACGTGGAGGTAAAGGATGGCCCCACCCTCAAGGACATAGGGGGTGAGCCTGGCCAGGGCCCGGCGGTAAGCCTGAGCGCCGCCGCGGGAGAACTCCACGATCACCGTTTCCCCGCTTCGCGCGGGAACCTTTTCGATTTCTTCGTTTACGCGGAGGATGAGGAAATCCCAGAGGCAGTCGTCGGAAACAGCATAATTTTCCCCAACCCGGCGGGAGTACCTCCGGCCGCAACCCAGCTCCTCCCACAGGTCGTCCTCGCGAAACTTTTCCCAAAGGAACGGAAAATCATCGATGACGCGGAGAAAACCGAGGTGGTAGGCCTGAGCCCGCTCGGAAAGGGGGAGATACTGCAAAAACTGGATTAGCTCGGACTTACCAGCGGCAGGGCGGCCAAGAAGGATGAGGTAGGGAAGGACTTCTTGCACGGGGCAACCCGTATACGAAAGGCCGAGGAGTTTTGCCACCTCGGCCACCACCTCCCACGGGGCCTGATCGGCGTTGATGACCTCCACCCGATCTCCCCGGCGGGCGTGCCACGCGGAGAGCCAGGCCAGCATGGGAAGGAGGATTTCCTTTGGCACCGTGTACCTCGGGTCGCCGCGCGCCTCTTGGCGCCAAAGGGAAACCTCTACTGGCGCTTCCAGTCGCAGGAAAAGATCGGGCCAGAGGATCTGGGCCTCTAGCTCCTGAAAGGCCGCACATAATTCCGCGTCGCCCAAGATCGCCGAATAGGCCGCATGCACCGCCAGATGCGAGTCCTCCAGGACCATTTTCCCTTCTTCCAGGGCCTTATGGATGAGGGCTTGCCTTTCGGGAAGCCTTTTTAAAATGGCCTGGTTTAGGCGGGGACGATCGCGAAAAAGGTCGAGTTTTTTCTCCTCGGCCACCTCCTTCACGAGCTCCGGAAGGACGAGGAGTTTCTCGGGGAAATAGAGACGGAGGAGGGCGAGGACCTCGCTCTTCCCCAAAGCTGGAAATCCCTCGATGGCGATATACATAAAAAATGGGCGGAGGAGGACTTGAACCCCCGACATCTCCCCCGTGAAGGGAGCGCTCTACCAGCTGAGCTATCCGCCCGCGCCTTTCATTTTAGGGCGGTCGAGGAGGGGGCTCAACCCTTGAGGGAGCCAGCGAGAAGGCCGCGCATGAAGTAGCGGCCAAGGAAGATGTACACCAAAAGGGTGGGCAAAGCAGCAAGCAATGCCCCAGCCATCTGCACATTCCACTCCACTATAAAAGAGCCGGCCAAGTTGTTCAGGGCTACTGTCACCGGCTGAACCGCCGGGTTTTGAGCCACCGTCACGGCAAAGAGGAAATCGTTCCAAATGGAGGTGAATTGCCAGATCAAAACCACGGCAAATCCTGGGAGGGAAAGGGGAAGCATTATGCGACGGTAAACGCCCAAAAGCCCAGCTCCATCAATTCGGGCCGCTTCCACCAATTCCTTAGGCACCGTGGCGTAGTAGTTGCGGAAAATAAGGGTGGTGATGGGAATCCCGTAAATCACATGGGTGAGGATCAGCCCAGGAATGCTCCCATAAAGGCCAACGGCCCGCAAAGTCTGCACAAGTGGGATCAAAATGCTTTGGTAGGGAATGAACATGCCAAAAAGGGCGAGGGTGAAGAGGGTATTAGCCCCGCGGAATTGCCAGCGGGCAAAAATATAGCCGTTCAGTGACCCCAAAGCCGCGGAAATCAAGGTGGCTGGAAGCACCATGACCACGCTGTTGAGGATGTTGGGCGCCAGGCCCTGATAACCCATGCCTCCAAAAAGGGCCCGGCGAAAGCTTTCCAAGGAGAAACTGCGGGGCGGATTCCACATTCGGTAAAGATTGACCTCGGCGAATCCTTTGAGGCTCGTCACCACAAGGACGTACACGGGCATGAGGTAGTAGGCGGCGAACGCCAAAAGAACCGCATAAAGGAGGATACGAAGGGGCTTAATCCTCATGCCTCCACCTCGCGGCGCAAGCTATAGCGCAAATAGGGGATGATCAAAAGGGAAACGATAAACAAAAGGATGACGGCGATCCCCGCTCCTTGGGCAAAGCGATTGGCGCGAAAAGTGAGCTCCCACATGAAATAGGCTGGGACGTCACAGGAATACCCCGGTCCTGGACCGGTCATGGCCACCACAAGGTCGTAAATCTTGAGGGAAATATGGCCGAGCACGATCAGGGCCCCAAAGGTGATGGGGCGCAAAAGGGGAAGGACCACAAAGCGGTAGATCTGCAATTCTGAAGCCCCATCCACGCGCGCCGCCTCGCGCAGCTCCTCCGGGATCCCCCGCAGGCCCGCCAAATACATGGCCATGACGTACCCGGACATCTGCCAGATGGCGGCGACGGCTACCGCGATGATCCCCACCCGCGGATCCGTATACCAGCCGGATTTGAGAAAACCAAGCCCCATCATCTCCAAAAGGAGGTTAATCCCGGTGCTGCCCATTTGCGGACTTCCTGGGTTAAGAAGCCACCGCCAAACTACACCTGTGACAATGAAAGAAAGGGCCAAGGGATAGAGGTAAACGGTGCGGAAAAAACCCTCGGCCTTTATGCGGCGGTCGAGCAAGACCGCGAGGAAAAAGCCAAGAAAAAGGGAGCCCCCGACAAAAAGCCCGGTAAATACCCCGAGGTTACGCAAGGTGATGATGAAGCGCGGGTTTTGAAAGAGGCGCAAATAGTTTGAGGCCCCAACAAAGGTGTAGTCGGGAACAAGCCTGTTCCAGTTGGAAAAGGAAACGTAAGCGGTAAAGGCGATAAACCCGTAGACAAAGATGAAGATGGCCAAAGCAGAAGGAAGGATAAGGAGTACGCTTAAGATCGTGTCCCGCCGCAGTTTGAAGCGCATGAGAGAAAAAGGGCCCGACCAAAAGGCCGGGCCCTTTCGTCCTTAGCCCCTACTTCCCCAGGGCCGCCTTGGCCGCGGCCACCAGCGCCGCCTGGGTCCCCGCCACGTCCTTGGTCACGAGGAAGAGGTTGACGGCATCCTTGAAGTCCACCACCCAGGACTCCGGCGCGGCCGCGCCGTGCATGACGCTGGGCACGATGGCATCGCGGGCCCAGTCATCCATGCAGGACTGAAGATACGAGTTGAACTGGGCCTTTTCCTCGGGCGTGATATCCGTGCGGGCGGGGATGGAACCTTTGCGCATGTTGAACGCGATCTGGCCAGCCTTGGAGCCACAAACCTCAAGCCAGCCGATCACGTTGATAGGGTTGGGCGCGCGCTTGGGGAAGGCGAAGGTGTCGGAGAGGGCCACAAACACACCCTTGGTTCCGGGAACCGGGGCCCAGCCCACGTCCACGCCCTTGGCCATGAACCAGCCCATGGCCCAGTCGCCCATCACGTTCATCGCGCCACGACCAGCGGCAATGTACTCCAGCACAGTGTCCCAGGTGTGCGCGGAATAGTCAGGGTTCACGTAATCGAGGAGCTTCTTGAGGATCTCCAAGGCCTTGGTCACCCCGGGGTGAGTCCAGGGCGTCTCCCCGGTCCAAAGCCCGCGGTACTCCTCGGGGGTCATGGTGCTGGCGAGGATGGTCTCGAAAAGATGCGGGGCCTCCCAGCCACCGGCGTTGGCCAAGGTGATGGGCACGATCCCTTTGCCCTTTAGGAATTCGCAGATCTGGAAGAACTCATCCCAGTTCGCCGGCGGGGTCAAATTGTATTGGGCGAAGATTTCCTTGCTGTACCAAAGCACGTTGGAGCGGTGGATGTTCACGGGCACACCCCAGTAGTGGCCCTGATAGCGCATGAGGTCCAAAAGGTCCGGAGGGAAGACCTTGTCCCAGCCGAAGATGGCGTAAAGGTCATCCAAAGGCCTCAGATAAGTCTCGGGGCTATAGCCCTCCACCTCAAGCCCGGCGTGGAGCTGGAACGTATCGGGTGGATCCCCGGCGATGAGGCGCGGCTTGAGCACGGCCTTGAAGACGAAGCCCGCTCCGCCGGCCACCGTGGCGTTGACGATCACCACGTCAGGATAGCCCTCCCGGTAAAGGGCGAACAGGGCCTCCAGACCCTCCGCCTCGCCACCAGCCGTCCACCAGGAGCCCACCACGAGCTTACCGCCACCGAAGAGGTCCTCCACCCGGTTGGGATCCCAAACGGCGAGGAAAGCCTTGGCCCAGGTTTCCTCGGGAACCCATACCTTGGCCCCGGCGGGGAGCACCTCGTCCAAGCGGGTGATGCGGGCGAAAGTTGGGTCCACAAGGGCCTTGCTGTTCGTGGCTCGCATGATGGCCGGAGCGAAGGCCGCGTCGCCAAACACAGAAAGGGCTATATCTTGCGGGGTAGAGGCCTTGTCCAAAACAAGGGGATTACCAGCCTGAGCCAAACCCAAAACCCCAAATGCCACCAGCACCGCTAAAAACTTCCAAAGCTTCATGACGCCCACCTCCTTAAAAGGGGACTTCCACAAGACACAAAAACGACTTTTGGCCTCTCTCACCCCCTTTCCTCTTTACCGCGCTTTTCATTATAGCACGGGTTACACCTCTTCCAACTCTGAAAGCAAGGCGGAAAGGGATTCGCCTTCCTTTTTGCGGGTGATTTCCACAAGACCAAGTTTGGTAATCTCGATGAAGTCCGCGGGAACCCGGTCTTTTTTGAGCTCCTCTTTTAAGGTGGCGATGACCTTTTCTTTATCCTTTTCGTTTTGCATATCCACAAAGTCCACGATGATGATGCCCGAGATCTTCCGGAGCCGAAGAAGCCGGGGGATGAGGCGCGCCGCCTCTAAATTAGTGTTGAGGATGGCCGCAGCCTGGTTTTTGTGCTTCACATCGGAGCCAGTGTTCACATCGATGGCAGTGAGGGCCTCCGTCTCGTCCACGGTGATGAACCCTCCTCCTTTGAGGGGGATCTTCCGCTGCATGGCCTTGGCCAGCTCCTCCTCCACTCCGTAGCGGACAAAAAGAGGCACGGTCCCCTGGTAAAGGCGCACCCGGCTCTTCAGCTTTCCCAAATGGAGGTAATCCAAAAACTCCAGGATGTCTTGGTAAGTGGCCTCGTCGTCGACGATGAGGGAGTCCACATCCTCCAAAAACCGGTCGCGCACAACGCAGCGCACAAGATCCGGCGGGGCGTAAAGGAGCTTTGGCGGGGAACTTTTCTCCGCCAGTTCCTGGATCCCCTTCCAGAGACCAAGGAGATATTTAAAATCGCGTTCTAGATCGTCGCGGGAAGCATAGAGGGCGGCAGTGCGAGCGATAAGTCCTGCCCCTTCCGGTTTTAGCTCGTAAGCGATCTGGCGGAGGCGGCGGGCCACCTCCCGGTCCTCGATGCGCCGGGAAATGCTCACCCTCTCCTCGGTAGGGAGGAACACCCAGTATCGCCCCGGAAGGCTCAATTTGGTGGTGGCCTGGGGGTTCTTCTCCCCCACCTCCTCCCGGCGCACCTGGACGATCAGGCTTTCCCCGGGCTTGAGAACCTTTTGGATGGGGGGGAGTCCCCGGCTAGGCTCCACCCCTTTGGCGCGCAGAATCCCCTCATGAAGTTCGTGGGCGGCCAGGAAAAGCGGCTTTTTCTCCCCCACCTGGACAAAGGCCGCACCCATCCCGGGAAGGACCGTCTCCACTTTCCCTTTGTAGATATTGCCTACGAGGGGACGGCGGTCGGGAAGCTCGAAATGGACCTCCACAAGCTCGCCGTCCTCGATGATGGCCACCCGCTTTTTCGGGCCCTGGGGTGTAGTCTCCACCGTGATGAGAATGTGATTCCCCTTGATCGTGCCGACCTCCTTGCTCGTCGTGCCTAACCTGGCACCACAAGCCGGCTGAGGTCGGCCACCTGGAGGAACAGGCGAGAAAGAGAAAGGAGGAAGCCCAGGCGGTTTTCCCTGAGATCCCGCTCCTCGCACATCACCAGGACCTGGTCAAAGTAGCGATCGATGGGATCCTTCAGGGCGAGGAGGGCCTCCAAGGCCTCTTTAGGGCGGTGTTCGGCCATGGCCTTCTCCACGCGCTCTTTGGCCAAAAGGTAGGCCTGCCAAAGCCCGCGCTCCGCCTCCTCCTCAAATAGCTCGGGGTTAAAGCCCTCGATCTCGTACCCCCGGGTGATATTGCGCACGCGGCCGAAGGCCAAGGCCAGGTCAGCAATTTCCTTTCGCCCCACCAAGGCCTGCAGGGCCTGGGCCCGCTCCCAGACCCCTAGAAAATCCCCGTCCATTCGGGAAAGCACGGCTTCCGCCACATCGTAAGAAATGCCCCGTTCCTCCAGCGCCGACCGCAGACGCTCCCATAGGAATTCTTTCACCGCTTCCGCCGGTGTGGTGCCAGGATAGGCGTCCCGGACCTCCTCGATAACCCCAAAGAGATCAAGCCGGAGGCCCTTTTCCAAAATGAGCCTGATCGCGGCACTCCCCCGCCGGCGCACACCATATGGATCCCGCGAACCGGTGGGAATCTCCCCCACAAGGATGGGGCCCATCACCCCATCCAATTTGTCCGCAAGGCTCAGGGCCAGGCCCAACGGAGTTTCCGGAAGTTCATCGCCCTTGCCCCGCGGCCGGACATGCTCAGCAATGGCTTTGGCCACCTCTTCCCGCTCCCCATCCAAACGGGCATAAATTCCGCCCATCTCCCCTTCAAGCTCCGGGAATTCCCGCACCATCACGGTAAGAAGATCGGCTTTGGAGAGGTACGCCGCGCGATCCAAAAGCTCCCAAGGAAGGCAAAGCTCCCGCGCCAAAACCCGGCAGATCCGGCGGATGCGCTCCACTCGATCCCAAACGGTGCCTAGCCGGGCCTCGTAAACAATGCCCTTGAGCTCGGGGACGCGACTTTCCAAAGTTTTTCTGCGGTCTTGCCCGAAGAACTCCTGGGCATCATGGAGGCGGATGCCCACCACCCGCTCGTAACCCTGGCGGATGACCTCCGCATCCCCTTCTCCTTCGGCAAAGCCCAAAAAGACCTCGGCGATCTTTCCCCCGCGGGTGAAGGGCACGAATTTCCCCTCCTCCCGCAGGGCCGCCACCACCACCGCCTCGGGGAGCTCCAGGAACTGGCGGGGGATGCGGCCCACCACGGGCCTGGGCCACTCCGTCTGCCCAAGGATGAGGGTCCAAAGCTCCTCGGAGAGGGCGGCCTTAGCCCCGTACTCTTCCTCCACGGCGCGGATGGCCCTCCGCAGAACCTCGGCCCGCTCCGCCGGATCAACAAGGACATGGGCCTCCCGGAGCCTGGTTGTGTACTCCTCCGGCTGGGACAAGTTAAGGGGGTGCCCGAAAAACCGGTGCCCGAAGGTTTGACGGCCCGCGGAAACCCCGGCCAGCTCCACGGGCACCACCTTCCCCCCAAACAGGACCACCACCCAGCGGATGGGGCGGAGGAAGGCCATTCCCCCGTTCCAGCGCATGAACTTCGAGCACGGGATTTCCCGCACGGCCTGGGGAACGATTTCCCGCAGGATCTCCTCCGCCGGCCGGCCCGGCCGCTCCACGCGCAGGAAAAGATATTCCTTCTCCCCTACCTTTCGGCGCACCAATTTTTCTGGGCCTGCCCCATAGCGGCGGAGAAAGCCCTGAGCGGCGGGAGTCAAATTCCCTTGAGAATCCAAACCCGCGGAGACCGCGGGACCGCGGATCTCCTCCACCGCGTCCTCCTGCCTTTCCGCCACGTCCGAAATGAGGAGGGCGAAACGCCTGAGGGTCCAAAAAAGGCGGGCCTCTCCATGGGGGAGCCGGGCCTCTTTCAGCCCAAAAAGAAGGTTTTCCCGAAAGCTTTGGGCGATGTTTTCCGCCTCTTCAGCGGGCAAATCTTCCACGCCGATCTCAACGAGGAGTGCCGGCACGCACCACCTCCGAAAGATAGACCTCGGCGCAAGCCCGGGCCAAGGCCCGCACCCGCGCAATATAGCTTTCCCGCTCGGCCGTAGCCAGCGCCCCCCGGGCATCCAGGGTGTTGAAAAGATGGGAGCAGCGCAGGGTATGGTCGTAGGCGGGAAAAACAAGGCCCTGGGCAAGACACTCTTTGGCCTCGGCCTCGTAAAAATCGAACATCGTGCGGGCCCGCTCTACGGAGGCCTTCTCGAAGTGGTAAACGCTGAATTGGCGCTCCCTCTCCCGGAACATCTCCCCGTAGGTGAGCCAATCCGTCCAGCGCAGATCGAACGCGGAGTCCTTCCCTTGGAGGAAAAGGGCGATCCGCTCAAGACCGTAGGTCAATTCCACGGAAACTGGGTCCAAATCCACCCCGCCCATCTGCTGAAAGTACGTGAACTGGGTGATCTCCATCCCGTCCAGCCACACCTGCCAGCCCACGCCCCAGGCTCCCAGGGTGGGGGATTCCCAGTCGTCGTGGGCGAATTTTACGTCGTGCTTCCGCAGATCCAGGCCTACCGCCTCCAGGGAGCGCAGGTAAAGGTCCTGGATATCTGGAGGAGGGGGCTTCAGGATCACCTGGTATTGGTGGTGGAGGCCGAAGCGGATGGGGTTTTCGCCGTAGCGGCCATCGGCGGGCCGCCGGGAGGGCTCCACATAGGCCACCCGCCACGGCCGCGGCCCCAAAACCCCAAAGAACGTGGCGGGGTTAAAGGTGCCTGCGCCCTTTTCCACGTCGTACGGCTCCACAATGGCGCAGCCCTGCTTTCGCCAAAACTGGTGCAGGGAGAGGATCAAATCCTGAAAGGTCTTCATGCGCTTTTTGCGACCTCCACTACTTTCTCGAAGGCCTGGGGATCGCGGATAGCGAGCTCGGCAAGGACTTTGCGGTTCAGGCCGACCCCAGCCCTGCGGAGCGCCCCCATGAAGCGGGAGTAGTTGAACCCGTAGGGGCGAACGGCCGCGCCGATCCGGATGATCCAGAGCCGCCGGAACTCCCGCTTACGGAGCTTGCGGGAGACGAAATGATGCCGTAGGGCCTTGAGGAGGGACTGCTTGGCAATGCGGTAGCAGTTCTTCCTTTTGCCCTTGTAGCCCTTGGTCATGTCCAGGACTTTTCGCCTTTTTCGTGCGTGTTTGACACCGCCCGGAACGCGCATATCCCACCTCCCTATACGCCAAGGAGCCTGCGCATGATCTTTTTATTGGCGCCGGTGACCTCCACCGGCCGGCGGGCGGCGCGCTTGTATTGCCCGCGCTTTTTGGAAAGTTTATGCACGTACCCGGCCTTGCGGTGGAAAATGCGCCCCGTCGCCGTCACCTTGAACCTTTTCGCCGAAGCTCGATGGGTCTTCCCCGGTTTCATGAGCCACCTCCTTTTCGAGAAATGGGGGCAAGGACGATCTCCAAATTCCGGCCGCGTTCCGTGGCATCTTGCTCCACCTTGGCCAGATCCTGGGTGAGCTCGGCCACCCGGGCCAAGAGCTCCTTGCCCTTTTCCATATGGATGATCTGGCGACCCTTGAAGAACACGACCGCCCGCACCTTCATCCCCTCTTCCAAAAACTCCCGGATCCGCTGGACCTTGGTCCGAAAGTCGTGCTCCCCGGTCTGGATGGTGAACTTGACCTCCTTAACTTTACCCGCCTTGGGCTGCTTTTTCTCCCGTTTTTGCAGCTGATAGCGGTACTTGCCAAAGTCCACAATTTTGCAGACCACGGGATTTGCCTCCGGAGCGACCTCCACAAGATCCAGGCCTCGCTCTCTGGCCAAAGCTAACGCCTTTTCCCGGGGGACAACCCCCAAATTCCGTCCGTCACTATCAATGAGCAAAACCTCCTTGGCCTGTATCTGCTCGTTTATGCGAAACGCCCGCTTAATGGACCTACCCTCCTTTCCTCGCCTATTCTAGGGGCGAGGTCCTCTTTGCGCCATAAAGGCCGTGCTCGCGGATGAACCGATCCACCGCCTCCGGCACAAGGCCCTGCGTGGGCAACCCCAGCCTGTAGCGCCGCCGCACCTCCGTGGAGGAAAGGGCGATGGGGGTCATATTCAGAACATGGATCTCGGCCCGATCAAAAGGAGGGCGGCGAAAAACCTCGAGATCCACGCCCGGCCGGGGAGCCACAATGAAAGGGCACAACGTGAGAAGCCGCGGCCAATCACGCCAGATCTCGATTTGCGAAAAAATGTCAGCGCCAACGATGTAGGCCACGCCCTCCGGATACTCCTTCCTAAGAAGCTCGATGGTGTCCACGGTGTAGGCCGGACCGGGGCGATCCAGCTCCACCCTGGATACGGAAAGCCCAGGCCGGCCGGAGATGGCCAATTTCACCATCTCGTAGCGCAATTCTCCCGAAACCCCGTCCGCCACCTCCCGGTGCGGCGGATGAGCGGTGGGAATAAAGAGAACCTCTTTGAGGCCAAACTGGCGCAGCGCCTCCTCCGCCACCCGCAGGTGCCCAACGTGAATGGGGTTGAATGTCCCCCCAAAAAGCCCGACCTTACCCGCCAAACTCAAGGATTTTTCCCCCGATTTTTACCGGACTTCCCGGAGCAATTCCGCGGCGGCGCAATGCCCGCACCACCCCCAGCCGGTCCAACTCCTCCCACAGGTACTCCCGGGCGTCGGGGGTGGAGAGATCTAGCCTAGTCACGAGGCTTTCCACCACCGGGCCCCGCACCTCCCAACATTCGCCCCCGTCCACCACCTCGTAAGGGGGCGGCCCGGGCGTGAGATCCCACACCTTCCTTCGCGGCCGGATTTCTTCTTTCGCCTCAGGGAGCTCCGCGAGTTTTTTCCAGAGCACTTCGATGAGCTCCTTGACCCCCTGTCCGGTGAGGGCTGAGATGGGATACAAAACTATCCCCTCCCGGGAAAACCGCTCCCTTTCCCGCTCCACCTCCTCCGGGGAAAGGAGGTCGATCTTATTTCCCGCCACCACCTCCGGCTTTTCCCGCAGTTCATCCCAGGCCGCGAGCTCCTTGCGGATGGCGAAGTAGTCAGCAAGGGGGTCCCGGCCCTCCACCCGCGCCAGGTCCACAAGATGCAACAGGATCTTGGCCCGCATGGCATGGCGCAGAAATCGGTCGCCAAGCCCCTTCCCCTCGTGGGCCCCTTCAATAAGCCCGGGAAGATCGGCCATGACGAAGGTTTTTCCCTCGCCCACCTGGACCACCCCGAGGTTGGGAACAAGGGTGGTGAAGGGGTAAGCCGCCACTTTGGGCTTTTTGTCGGAAACCCGGGAAAGAAGAGAGGATTTCCCCACGTTGGGAAAACCGATGATACCCACATCCGCAAGGAGACGCAGTTCCAAGCGGAGCCAGCGCTCTTCTCCGGGCTCGCCCAGCTCCCGGATACGGGGGGCCTGGCGAACGGAGGTCACAAAGGACCGGTTGCCCCGGCCGCCGCGGCCGCCCTTGGCCACCACCACCTCTTGCCCTTCCTCAGCTAAATCAGCGAGGATCTCCCCGGAGTGAAGGTCTTTCACCACGGTTCCCACGGGAACGAGGATGACCAAATCCTCGCCGCGCTTTCCCTGGCGGTTATTGGGGCCGCCCGGACCACCATCCTCGGCCCGGAAATGGACCTGGTTTTGAAAGTGGGCGAAGGTGTTGACCGCGCGGCTGGCCTTGAGGATCACGTCGCCGCCGTCGCCACCCCGACCCCCGTCAGGGGAGCCCTTGGGGTTGTGGCGCGTGCGGTGAAAGCTGATGAGGCCATCCCCGCCCTTGCCCCCGGCCACGTGGATGACGGCTTCGTCGAACTGCACGCGGGGACCCTACTTCCCCTCCTCCAAGGGGATCACGTTCACGTAGATGCGCTTGTGGCCAGCGAATTCCACAAGGCCGGTGGTCGTGGCGTAGATCGTGAAATCCCGGCCCATCTTCACCCCGCGGCCGGGATAAAACTTCGTCCCCCGCTGGCGCACGATGATGCACCCGGGCCAAACCAATTCGCCGCCAAAGCGCTTGACGCCCAGCCGCTTCCCGGGGGAGTCGTGGACGTTCTGGGTGGAACCGCCGCTTGCCTTGTGCGCCATCTTCCATCACCTCCTAAACGAGCACATCCAGCCCCACTTCCCGCACGGCCACTTTTCCTGGCCGATCCTGGGCCAGGGCCCGCAGCCCCAAGACCATGGTCTCCATTATCGCGTCGATCTCGCGGTCCAAAAAGAGGTCGGACCGGTCCACCCGGAAGCGGAGGACCGAGCCCTCGCGGGAGACCTCCGGGTCCAGGTGCAGGTAGTGCTTCATCCCGAGGATCGGGGCCTCCACGAGCATGGCCGCAGCCAGCCCCTCCGGGGAGTCATCCCCATATAGGGTGACCACCTGCACCCGCCCCTCGTCATCCCGCTCGATCAGAACTTCAACCATCGCTCTCCCGCTCGATGGCCAGGATTTTGGTACGCATGAAGGGCTGGCGATGCCCCTTCTTGCGCCGATAGCCCTTCTTGGGCATGAACTTGAAGATGATCACCTTGGGAAGTTTCCCGATCTCCTGCACCTCTCCCACCACGCGCACTCCCTGAAGGTAGGGTTTTCCCACCTCGATGCGCTCGCCGTTTCGGAAAAGGAGGACCCGGTCGAAGGTGATGCGCTCGCCCACCTGAACCCCGGGGACGACCTCATGGATCACCTCGAGGCCGGGTTCCACGAAATATTGCTTCCCGCCTATTTCCACAACGCCGTACATTGCTCACCTCGCCAGCGCCGTCTCTTTTAGCTAATCCTACCGAATACGCGCGCCCGGTTCTACTTCCCGATCCGGCCCGATCAAAGCCAAAGTTCCATCGGACGCGGCAAGTATCATGCCCTCGGAGCGGATGCCCCTAATCACCGCGGGTTTGAGGTTGGCCACCATGGCCACAAGCCTACCCCGAAGCTCCTCCGGGTTATAGTGCTTGCGGATCCCCGCCACCACCTGGACCTGCCGATCCCCCAAGTCCAGGATGAGCTTTAGGAGTTTATCCGCGCCGGGGATCTCCTCGGCATGGACGATCCGGGCCACCCGAAGATCGATTTTCTGGAACTCCTCCAGCGAAACCAGCCCCTCTTCCTTCATCATGGCATACCTCCGCTTGAGATCCTCGATGTCCACGTGGGCCAAGAGGGGGCGGGGTTGCGCGGAAAGCCTGGTCCCACCACACCCCACCTCCACCTCCGCAAGACTCGGTTCTCTTATCCCTAAAAGGCCGTAGATCTCCCGGGAGAACATGGGGACGAACGGATCAAGGAGGATGGCGATGGCTTTGACGAGGTGCGCCGCGGAGGCCACGGCCTCCTCATCGCCGGTAGCCCAGGGAGCACGGCTTTGGAAGAAGCCGTTGGCGAAAACGGCGAGCTTCGCCACCTCCCGCAGGGCCGGGGCAAGCTGCCCAGCCCGGATCGCCGCCCAAACCCCATCCACGGCGGCCTTGATCTCCGCCAATACCGCCGGCGCCGTGGGCCGCTCCGGTACAACCCCGCCGTACTTGTTCCACACAAAAGAAAGTACCCGGTGGACGAAGTTGGCGATGTTGTCCACAAGGACGGCGTTGATCGCCTTATCCAGCTCAATCCACGAGAACTCCACGTCCTTCGTTTCCGGCCGGTTATAAAAGAGGTAGAACCGCCAATACACGGGCGGCAAAAGCTTTAAAGCCTCGTCGGCAAAGACCCCGACGCGCCTGGTTTTAGAAAATTGTTCCCCGCCTTCCCAGTTCAAATATTCCACGGCGGAGATCTGGTCAGGAAGATGGAACGGCCGACCAGTGGCCAAAAGGAGGGCGGGAAGGATCACGGTGTGGAAGGGGATGTTATCCTTGCCCTGGGTATAAATGTGCCAGACGTCCTCGCCGTACCAGAAATCCTTCCACCTTTCCTCCTCGCCGCGGCGGCGGAAGTATTCCACAGTGGCGGACAAATACCCGAGCACGGCCTCCGCCCACACGTAGATCACCTTTCCCTCTGCGCCGTGGAAGGGGGCGGGAATGCCCCACAAAAGATCCCTCGTCACCGCCCGTGGCCGCAACCCCTCCTCAATCATCCTTTCCGTAAAAAGCTTGACGTTACCCTGAAAAGCGCGGCTACGTACATACTCCAAAAGCTTTGGCCGAAGCTTCTCCAGGTCCAGATACCAATGCCGGGTGGGTTTTCGGATCACCTCGGTGGAGCCACAAAAGGCGCAACGGGGGGAGATGAGCATCTCCGGCTCAAGGAGGGCCCCACAGGCGTCGCACTGGTTCCCTTGGGCGTACGGATAGCCACATTTTGGGCAAGTACCCACGATGAACCGATCCGCCAAGAACCGCCCACAGGATCGACAATAGGCCCGCTCCTCCTCTTGAGAGAAAATGTAGCCGTTCGCCTCCATCTCCCGAAAGAGGGCCGTCACCATCTCTTTGTGGATCGGGCTTTCTGTAGTGGTGTAGTTATCGATGTCCACTTCGAACTCCCGAAGGATCCGGACGATCTCCTCGTGAACGCGGCTTGCGAGCTCCGCTGGGGTCAGCCCCTGGCGGTGGGCCTCATACTCGATCTTCGTCCCGTGGGCGTCGGTTCCGGAGACGTGGAGGACTTCATAGCCGGCCAAGCGGTAAAAGCGGGTGAAGGCGTCCCCGGAAAGGAGGCAACCGATGAGGTTGCCCAAGTGGGGCACACCCGACCCATAGGGCCAGGCGCTGCACACCAAAATCCTCTTTGCCCGCGGCAGCACTTCTCCCCTCCGATGGGGGCGATTATAGCCCACACGGAGGGGAAGACTACGGTAAACTACGGTCCGTGCGGCCGGCGACTATCGGAAAAGAATTAGTGGTGCGGACGGAAAACCGCGTCGGCCTCCTTGCCGATATCGCCCGGCTTCTTTCCAATCAAGGGATCAACATCCTCGCCACCGCCGTGTTCGTCCTCGGGGAGGAGGCGGAGCTGCACCTTGTGGTGGACGCCCACCACTACGCCTTGGAGAGCTTGCGGGAAGCGGAGTTCCCGACGGAGGAGCGGGAGGTTGTGCTCGTGGAGCTTCCCAACCGGCCTGGGTTTCTTAGGCGCATCACGGAAGCCCTGGCCCGGCACGACCTGGATATCCGCTACCTCTACGCCTCCACCGCCGTGGACACCCCCCATACCCTCGTAGTCTTCTCCTGCACCCACAACGGAAAGGCTGTCCTTCTTTTACGCGAGCGCTAAGCTAGCTGCGAAGTGCAGTTCGGACAGCGCACAGCCCCGATGGGGATTTGGGTCTTGCAATACGGGCATTCCTTTGTGGTGGGCGCGGCAGGAACCTCTTCCTTGGCCTTGCGCATCTTCATCACCGCTCGCACAAGGAGGAACATGACGAGGGCGATGATGAGGAAGTTGACGAGGTTATTGATGAACCGGCCGTAGTAGATGGCGGGAGCGCCGGCTTGGCGGGCGGCCTCCGCCGAGGAGTACTTTTCCGGCCCAAGAACAACAAAGAGGTTGGAAAAGTCCACGTTGCCAACGAGTTTCCCAATCGGGGGCATCACGATGTCGAAGATGAAGGAGTTCACCACCGCACCGAAGGCCGCGCCCATGACGAAGGCCACGGCGATCTCCACAAGGTTTCCCCGCGCGATGAAATCACGAAACTCCTTCCAAAACTGCTTCATAGACCCTCCTTTTTCGGGATTGTATTCTTTCCTTGGCCACTTGGGCTAATGGTGTGCTACCATTCGCGGACATGGTGGGGACCTGGATAAACATGGGGACCGTGCTTCTTGGGGGGAGTTTGGGCTGGGCCCTGGGCGAGCGCTTTCCCTCGCGGGTGCGGGAGGCGGCCACGGCCGGGGTGGGCCTGGTCACCCTTGTCCTGGGAGTCCAGATGGCCCTGAAAACCCAAAACATCCTCGTCCTTCTTCTCTCCGTGATCCTGGGGGGCGCGGTGGGCGGGGCGTTGCGCATCTCCGCCGTTTTGGAACGAGGAAGCGCCCGAGTGGAAATCCTCTTCCGCGGGCGACCCTTGGCCCAGGGATTTCTTACCGCAAGCCTCCTTTTTTGCGTGGGGCCGATGACCATCGTCGGGGCCATTCAGGATGGGCTTTTTGGGGACTGGTCCATCTTGGGAGCCAAAGCGATCTTGGACGGGATTTCCGCCACGGCCCTTGCCGCCGCCCTCGGGCCCGGTGTGCTCCTTTCCCTTTTTGTCATCCTCGTCTACCAAGGGGGCATAACCCTCCTGGCCTATCTTTTAGCTAGCCAGCTTTCCGCGTTCAGCCCCGCTCATCCGGCGGTGTTGGAACTCACCGCGGCCGGAGGGGCCATCGTCATCGCCATCGGCCTTGGACTCCTTAAGCTCCGGGATATAAAACCCGCGGATTTTCTCCCGGCTCTGGCCTTTGCCCCTCTTTTTGCCTTCCTTCTCCAAGTCCTTGGGTGGCGATGAACCGAATCTTTGGGCGCTTTGCCCGGGAGATCTGGGCCTTGGCAGGCACACAGATGATCACCGCCGCCGGGGCCTCCTTGGCCCTTCCCTTCGTGTCCCTTTATCTCAGCCGCGAGCGCGGCCTTCCCATGAGCCTCGTGGGGACGCTCATGCTCTCCGCGGCCTTTGCCGAGGCCTTGGGCCAGGGCCTCGGCGGCGAGCTTTCCGACCGTCTGGGAAGAAGGCCGGTGCTTTTGGGCTCCCTCACCCTTCGCGCCCTCACCTTCTTGGCCATGGCCTGGCTCATGGCCTCCCAACGCGCGGTGTATGCCATCTCCTTGGCGTATTTGGCCATCAGGGTAAGCGGGGGGTTGGCCATGCCCCCCATTTCCGCCCTCATCGCCGACTTCACCCACACCAAGCGCGTGGAGGGCTACGGGATCCTCCGCATTGGGGCCAACGTGGGCTGGGCCATGGGGCCGGCCCTGGGCGGGTATCTCGCCGCCTTCTTCCCCTATCCCGTGCTTTTCGTCTTCGGCGCCGCCGCCACGTCCTTGGCCTGGCTCCTTGTGGTCTTGGCTGTGCATGAGGCTCCTAGCCTCCATCCCCAAAAGGAGAAAAAGCCTTCTCTCTCGGCCTTCAGGGACCGAACCTTTCTCGGATTTCTCGGCCTTTCCCTGCCCGTGTTTTTGGTGGCCGGGCAGATGGTGTCCACCCTTTCCGTTTTTCTTGTGGGGCGGCTGGGCCTAAGTGAGGCCCAGTTCGGCGGACTTCTCACCCTGAACGGGCTCCTCGTGGTGGTGGCCCAATATCCCCTGGCCCGGGCAGTTCAAGCCTGGCCAAGGCGTGGCAGTCTGGCGTTGGGCGCTTTCCTTTACGCCCTGGGATACCTCAGCTTCGCCTGGATCCGGGCTTATCCCCTCATGCTTTTGGCGATGGGAGCGGTCACCTTGGGGGAGATGATCTTTACCCCCGTGGCCATGGCCATTGCCGCTGGACTCGCCCCGGAGGAACAACGGGGCCGGTATCTGGGGGTGTTCGGGCTCGTCCAATCCTTTGGCTGGTCGGGCGGGGCCTTTTTGGGCGGGGTCCTTTTGGACTACGCGCCCACGCCCCTGGTTCTTTGGGGAGCCCTCAGCGCCCTAGGCTTTTTGGCCGCGGCCCTCTTCCTCACCCCGGGAAAGCTCCTCCACCGCGCGCTCCAGGAAAAGCCCGCGCGAGCCCTTGACCAAAAGGAGGGCCGGGCCTGAGCCGAGAGCCTCCCGCACGGCCGAAACGAGGCGGGAAAGATCCTGGGGTTCGGCCAAGCCCGCCCCGCCGAACGCCGAGAAGGCCGCGCTCATCCGGGGCCCGAAGGCAAAAAGGAGGTCCACGCCAAACCGGCGCGCGGCCTCCGCCACCGCCCGGTGGAAGAGGCCCTCCTCCGGGCCCAACTCCAACATGTCCCCAAGGAGGGCCGCGCGGATCTTCACGGGAAGCCTTAGCTTCACAAGCGTGCGCAACGCGGCTTGCACGGAAACAGGATTGGCATTGAAACAATCGTCGAGGATCCAGCCAAATGACGCCGGCCTAAGCTCTAGACGGTGAGGAAGGGGAGGGACCTCGGCCATGGCTTTGGCCGCCACCTTCCCTGGAACGCCCATCCCCCAGGCCAAGGCCAACGCACCGCAAGCCAAAACCGCGCGGTGGGCCCCAAGAAGGCGAAGCTTTACGGGAAGGGCTCCGGCCGGCGTCTCCGCGGTGAATTTGATCCCCTTTGGGTCGTCATCCACAATTTCCCGGGGGAAGAAGTCCGCTTCCTCCGTTTGCCCAAAGCGCAAACAAAAACCGTCGCAGCGTTCCACCCGGGCCCGAAGTTCCGGAAAATCCCAGGCCAAGGCCAATACCCCTTCTTCAGGAAGAGCTTCCGCCAGGGTCCACACCGCCTCCGCGGCCCTTTCCACCGTCCCCAAGAGGGCGAGGTGCGCGGGACCCACCGCGGTGATCATCCCCGCCCAGGGCTGCAGAAGGTCGCACAGCCTCCTAAGCTCGTCCGGATCGGACTCCGCCAGTTCAAACACCCCCACTTCCGTGTCCTCGGGCACGGAAAGAAGGCCCAAGGGAACGCCGATCTCCGTGTTATAGCTTTCCGGAGCGCGATAGGTGCGATAGGCGGTGGCAAGGGCCGCGGCCAAAAGCTCCTTCGCCGTGGTCTTCCCCACGGACCCAGTGACACCCACGGCGATGAAGTCCAAAGACTCCCTGCGCCAGAGGGCCAGGTCCCACAGGGCTTTTTTCACGTCCGGAACAAGGAGGAGGTTGTGGCCCACCCCGGGGTCACGGCAGACCAGGGCCCCTACGGCGCCCCGGGCGAAGGCCTCGGTTAAAAAATCGTGCCCATCGTGCTTCCGCCCGGGGAGGGCCACAAAAAGCTCGCCCGGCTGGATCCGGCGGGAGTCGGCGCAGGCCCCGCGTACCTCATAGGGCGCTTTGGGGCGGAGAACTTCCACCCCCAAAACCTCCGCCGCCTCCCGAAGATCCCACATCACCTAACCCCCGATGGGCAAAATCAACAACGCTCCTCCATAGACCACGCTGCCCGGAAACTTTTGGGACACGGACTCCACCCCATATAGCCAGGCCTCGCCCATGACCTGGGAGATGGGATCCACGGCAAAGAGCTCCACGGTGAGCGTGTCATAGGTGGGGATCCCTTCGATGTAGTCGAGAACGTCCGCCAAGCTCTTTAGGACAGGAGCTGGCTCGCCCTTCTCCCGCAAGCGCGGCCCGCCATACGCCCGCAACACCACGTACGGAGTGTCCAGATCCCAAGGAACGCGGATGGACCCCTCCAAAGCCCTCGTCTCCCCCCGCCAAGCCCGCACCTCCAAGGTGAATTGAATGGTGTCCCCAGGCCTATAGGAGAAGCGATCGGTGCGCAGATCGACGATTTCCACAGCGGAAAATCCTGGATCCACCGTGGCCTCAAGCTTTACAGAGCTGAACAAGGGGTCCTTAAACTCGTTGTAGGCCAAAACATCCAGAACTAATGCTGCTTCCCAAGGGGCATAGATCGCCACATCGGAGGTGGAGAGGAACACGTTCTCCCGCACAAGGGGGCGGGGAAGGCCCCTTCCGGTGATGGTGTACTTCACCCGCACCGTTCCCGGGCCGATTCGGTCAAGGGCCTCGTCCAAAGCCTCTACCCCTGCCACGTAAAAGAGGAGCGGGAAGAGGCGGGGCTCATCCACAAGTTGCACCGAGAGCTCCCCCTTTGCCTCCCCGGCCACGGCGAATTCCGCAGAGATGGGGAGGGGGAGGCGATCCAGGCGGCCGGCGATTCCCGCCCAGCGGTCCACGAAAACCCCGCCCCGGAGGTCCGTGATCGTCCCGAACTTGTAGGAGACGTCCATGGCCGCCACCGTATCCAAGACGGCCGCCCCGGTGAGGAAATACCGGCAGGGCCCGGTGTAAAGGAAAGGATGCCCAAAAGCCAGGATCTTTTCGTCCTGGACAAGGGTGAGCGTGCCCAACGCTCCCACCACCATATCCCCTAAACTCAGGGCCACGCCCACCGGAGCTCCGGGCTGAAACTCCAGGGACTCCTGGCCCTTTCCGGAAGGCGCGGATAAAACCGTGGTAAGTCCAAGGTCAGAGAAGCCGGGGAGCTTTCGGTGCCAGGAAGGAAGGAGCTCTAAAAGGGGGTGCTCAAGGCGCGCCAAATCCACCCCCTCCTGAAGGAGGCGCAAGGCCCGGGAGGAAAGGCCGCTCACCACCACAGGAACGGAGATGGGCCAGGCCACCAGGGCATCCTCCGGAACCTCCTTGGGCGGAGCATTGACGAGAAGAACACGGTCAATCCCCAAGGCCCGGAGGTCATGATCCCCGGGCAAGGGCCACTCCTCCTCCCCAAGTTCCGAAAGAAGGGGGAGCATGGACTCAATGGGCGTCACCAAACCTAGGGGCTTCTCCCGGTCCAAAGCCCAAGTCGCGGCACGGGAAAGGGCACCCGCCAGCTTCCCCTCAAAGTACACAGGGCTTCCGGACATCCCTTGGGCAATGCCCCCGGAGCGCTGAATGGCATCGCCAGAAACCCGCACCACAATGAAATCGTTTCGCTCGCCCGGCTCGTCCAAAATGGCCACCACTTCTACCTCAAATTGGGAGATCTCTGTCCCCCGGACCACAGTGAGGCCGTACCCTTTCATCCCGGGTTTGATTTCGGAAAGGGGAATGATCTCCGTTCCCCCGGCGCCGAACACCGCGGCCACCACCAAAAACGCCATCAATCTGCGCATCTTGCCTCCTTGGCCAACTCTACGGCCCTTGCTGCGCCCTCTTCCATAGTGCGCACCGGCACAAATCCTGCTTCGGCCAGGATCCGCCGGCCCTCCTCCTCATTCGTCCCCACAAGCCTTATCACCACGGGGATGGGTTTCCCCTTTAGGGCCTCCACTACTCCCCGCGCCACCTCGTCGCAGCGGGTGATCCCTCCAAACACGTTGACGAAAAGGACCTTCGCCCGGCCATCCCGGAGGATGAGGTCGATCCCGGCCTTTACGCGCTCGGCCCGGGCTCCGCCGCCGATGTCCAAAAAGTTCGCCGGGCGCCCGCCGCTTTGGGCCACGAGGTCCAGGGTGGCCATAACCAGCCCAGCCCCGTTCCCCAGGATCCCGATATCCCCATCGAGCCGGACATAGCTCATCCCGGCCCGGCGGGCCTCCGCCTCGAGGGGATCCACCACCTCCTCCGCCAGCCCCTCAAACTGCGGCCCGGGAGAGTGGTCGTCGTCGATGATCACCTTTGCGTCCAAGGCCAAAAGCTTCCCGTCGCACTCCGCCAGGGGATTTATCTCCAAAAGAGTCGCCTCGTAGCGGAGGAAGGCGGACCAAAGTTTCTTGGCCACATCGATGAGGGCCGGCTGTAGGTTTTTGGGGGCGAGGGAAAAGAGGCGGCGCAGGCGAAAGGTAGCCGGCCCCTCCAAGGGCGGGACCGGGACCTTCTTCAAAAGCTCGGGGCTCTCTTTGGCTACCTCCTCGATATCCACCCCACCTTTCGGGGAGTACAGGAAAAGGGGCATGCGGGAGGAGCGATCGACGATGATCCCCAGATAATGTTCGGCTTCGGGCTTCACCGCCTCCACCACAAGCAGCTTCCTAACAGGGATTCCTTTTAAAGTGCTTCCCAAAAGGGCCTGGGCTATCTCCTCAGCCTCCGTTGGGGTCTGGGCCAGACGAATCCCCCCGGCCTTTCCCCTTCCGCCCACGGGGACTTGGGCCTTAAGCACCACCGGCCGCCCAAGCCTCTCCGCCACCCGGGCGGCCTCTTTCGGGCTCGCCACCACCTCTCCCTCAGGAACCGGGATCCCTTCCCGGGCGAGGATCGCGCGACCTTGCCACTCCAAAAGCCGCAACCTTCCCCCTTTCTTTCCGGAAGGTTACCCGCGTAACCTTCGCTAAACCAGGGACACGCGGAATGGGCTTAGGGGACAAATTTCGATGCCTTGCAGATTTCTTCGCTTTGTGCTAAGATTTTTTCGGCCATGAACGAGATCCGAACCCACGACTACGACGTGGACAAGATCAAGGTGCTGGCGGACATGGAGGCCGTGCGCCAGCGGCCGGGGATGTACATCGGTTCCACCGGCCCAGACGGCCTCCTCCAGATGATTTACGAGGTCGTGGATAACGCCGTGGACGAGGCCCTTGCTGGCTTTTGCACGGAGATCGACGTCATCATCCACGAGGACAAGCGCGTCACCGTGCGCGACAACGGCCGGGGCATCCCCGTGGGGATCCACCCCGAGACGGGGATCAACACGGTGGAACTGGTGTTGACCACCCTCCATGCTGGAGCGAAGTTCGGGGAGGGCGGGTACAAGGTCTCCGGCGGCCTCCACGGGGTCGGCGTCTCCGCGGTGAACGCCCTTTCTGAACACCTCGTGGTGGAGGTGCGCTGGAAGGACGGGAAGATCTATCGCCAGGAGTTCTCCCGGGGGAAAAAGCTCACGGAGCTCACGGTGGTGGGCGAGAGCAAAAGCACGGGAACCACCGTGACTTTCCTCCCCGACCGCGAGATCTTCGGGGAGATCACCTACAACTTCTCGAAACTCACCCATCGCCTGCAGGAGCTGGCCTATCTTGTGGCCGGGCTCACCATCCGCTTAGAGAACCGCATCAGTGGGGTGAAGCGCACCTTCCGGGCGGAGGGGGGCATCGCCGCCTTCGTCAAGGAGCTGGCGGTGGGGAAGGAGCCCCTCCATCCTGAGCCCATTTACCTTGCGGAGGACCGCGGGGACATGGCTGTGGAGATCGCCATGCTCTTCACCGACGCTGTGGAAGAAGAGGTTTTCACTTTTGCGAACTGCATCAACACCCGGGAGGGTGGAACGCACCTCACTGGCTTCCGCTCCGCCCTGACGAAGGTGGTGAACGACTACGCTCGGGAAAAGCGCCTTTTGCGCCAGGACGAGGAGGCCATCCCCGGCGAGGCCATCCGGGAAGGGCTCGTGGCCATTGTGGCGGTAAAACTCACCAATCCGGAGTTCGAGGGCCAGACCAAGGTCAAGCTCAGCAATCCCGAGGTGCGGACCTTCGTAGAGGAAGTGGTGCGGGACCAGCTTTCCGCGTATTTCGCCAAAAACCCGAACGTAGCCAGGGCCGTCATTGAAAACGCGTTAACCGCGCATCGCGCGCGGCTGGCCGCGGCGCGGGCAAGGAAGCTCGTGCGGCGGAAAGGGGCCCTTTTCGCCGGGGGTCTTCCCGGGAAGCTTGCGGACTGCACAAGCGAGGATCCCACGAAGGCGGAGCTTTTCATCGTGGAGGGCGATTCCGCCGGAGGCTCGGCCAAGCAAGGCCGGGACCGCACTTTTCAGGCCATCCTCCCCCTGCGGGGGAAGGTCCTGAACGTAGAGAAGGCCCACCTCCGCAAACTCCTGGAAAACGAGGAGCTGCGGGCCATCATCACTGCTTTGGGCACGGGAATCCGCGAGGAGTTCGACATCTCCAAGCTCCGCTACCACAAGATCATCATCATGTCCGATGCCGACGTGGACGGAGCCCACATCCGTACGCTTCTCCTCACCTTCTTCTTCCGTAACCTGCGCCCTCTTATCGAAAACGGCCACCTTTATATTGCCAAGGCCCCGCTTTATCTCGCTCAAAAAGGGACGACGCGAAAGTATTTCTATTCCGAGGAAGAGCTTCAGCAGTTCCTGGCCCAAGCGGACGGGCAGTGGACGGTGCGGCGGTTCAAGGGGCTTGGGGAGATGAACCCGGAAGAGCTGTGGGAGACCACGATGAACCCGGCCACGCGGATCCTGCGCAAGGTGACGATCCGCGACGCGCTCGAAGCCGACGAGATCTTCACCACCCTCATGGGCCACGATGTGGCCCGCCGGCGCGACTTCATCCGGGAGAACGCCCACCGCGTGTTCTCCTTGGACATCTAGTTGCGCCCCAGGCCCTCCCCCCGGAAAATATTGGCGGCTGGGGGCGTAGCTCAGCTGGGAGAGCGCTGGCATGGCATGCCAGAGGTCACGGGTTCAAGTCCCGTCGCCTCCACCAGAAACTTCTGGCTTTGCTTTACTTTGGCTTTTTTGCACTTCGCGGCAGCCCGTTACATCTGGAAAAAGAGCCAGGCCAAACATGTAGCAGAGATCGGTGCAATTTTGAGTCCCTCGCCAAAAGCCTCGGAGGAGAAGGGCATGCGCTATCCGTTCCTCGGGCAGGCTGTGCTCTCCCCGGTCAATCCTCTAAAGCGCACGTGGATTGTGACCGTGACCTTCAGCGAGGCCTTGGATTGGATCAAAAAAGCCCTGTGGAGGATCGATTATTGGGCCATCTCTTTAAGCAGTCCACGGACTTCCCAAGGGGAAAACACGCGGAAGCGAGCTCGGGACGGGCCGATCCCCACTTTCACGGTATAAGACTCCTCGGGAAGAACGGCGAACATATCCTCATCGGTGCGGTCATCCCCTACAGCCAAAATTAAATCCCACTTTTCCTTGAGCAGCCACTGCCCTACGGCTCGGCCTTTGGAAATGCCCACCGGCCTCACCTCGATAAGCTTGTCCCCTTCAAGGATTTCCAAGTTGAGATTGCCTGTGAGCTGTAATAGGGTTTCTTTGAGCTCGCCCACTCGGACTTCCCCAAATTCCCGATCCACTCGGCGGTAGTGCCACACCAGGGAAAAGGTCTTTTCTTCCACGAACGAACCTGGAGTCCGTTCCACATAAAGTTCCAGGACGCGCCGGATCTCCTCCTTCCAGGAGTCGTCCAGAGGTTCGATGGTTTGCCAATCTTTCCACCGCTCCTTGATCCAAGCCCCATGTTCAGCCACCAAGCCTACCCCAAGATGTCCAAACCAGGTCTCTAACACCTCCCGTTTCCGGCCGCTTACAATGACCACCTCGTTCTTTTTCTCCTGCGTGAGCCTTTCAAGAATTTCCATCAGCTCGGGGTCGGGCACCGCTTGAGCTGGCGATAGGGAGAAGGGGACCAATGTGCCATCGTAATCCAGCAAAAGGAGCCTCCTTTGGCTTTGACGGTAAGAGGAAAGGAACCTGGCTTTGATCTCTCTGGTGAGGTGTTTGGTGGCCAGCATCTTTTGCAGCTTTTTGATGGTGGCAAGTCCCTCCAAAAAGTCCTCCGCCCACCGCACCACGTTATACCGTTGAAGGCGCTTTCGCATTACCCGGTTTCGCTCTTTTTGTTCTTCTTCGGGCATGGTAAGGGCGGTCTTAATGGCCTCTGCAATCTGCTCCCGGTTGTTAGGGTTCACAATGAGCGCCTCCCGAAGCTCGTTGGCCGCCCCTGCCAGTTCACTCAGGATAAGGACACCCCTTCCCTCGGTCTTGGTGGCCAAGAATTCCTTGGCGATCAGATTCATCCCATCGCGCAAGGGGGTGATCAGGGCCACGTCTGCCAGGGCGTAAAGGGCCACCAGGTCGGTTTCGGGAAGGAATTGACCCAAGTACAAAATGGGTGTCCACGAGATGGTTCCATATTTTCGGTTAATCCTCCCTACGGCCTCATCCAACGTCCGCTTGATTTGTTCATACTGTTTGATCCCCGTCCGCGATTCCACCACTTTTATGATCAGGACAACCTTTTCCCTATATTCAGGATAGCGCTCCAAAAACAAATCGTAGGCGTCCAGCCGTTCAATGAGCCCCTTGGTATAATCCAGCCGATCCACGGAAAGGATCACCCGCCGATCTCCCACCCGGGCTCGGATCTCTCTCATTGCCGATTGGACTTCGGGCTTGGCCGCCATGGAGGCAAAACGGTCAAAATCGATACCCATGGGAAAAACGTCCACCCTAACCACCCGATCCCGGACGGAGATCACGAGCTTCCCAGTGAAAAATTGGTCGTAGCCTAAAAGACGCCGCACCGAGGTCAGAAAGTGGCGCGCGTAGTCATAAGTATGAAAGCCAATGAGGTCCGCGCCCAGCATCCCTTCCAAAATTTCCTCCCGCCAGGGAAGCAGACGAAAGACCTCCGAGGAGGGGAACGGGATGTGCAGGAAGAAGCCAATGTTGGCCTCTGGAAGACGATCCCGAAGGAGCTTGGGTAAAAGAAGAAGATGGTAGTCGTGAACCCAGATGGTGTCCGTCTCTTCAGCGATCTTGAGCACCGTTTCACAAAATGCCTGGTTCACCTTTTTGTAGGCCTGCCAATAATCGTTGCGGTAGATCGTGTACTGCACAAAGTAATGAAAAAGGGGCCAAAGGGTGTTGTTGCTGAAGCCCTGGTAGTAGTTTACGAACTCGCGTCGAGAAAGGAAAACGGGATAGCACCGGTGCTCCCGGAGCTCCTGCTGAATGGCCTCCGCATCCCTCACTTCCTCTAGGTCCACACCTGGCCAGCCCACCCATACGCTGTTTTGGGACTGATGAAACGGAGCCAGCCCTGTGGCCAACCCCCCGACGCTAGGTTGTAAGACAGGCCTTCCATCCACAAGCCGGACGGTTATAGGTAAGCGGTTGGAAACGATCACGAGTTTTCCCATGCCCCTTCAACTTTACACAAAGAAGAACCCTGGTGGTATCCCGGAATTTGTGTCCAAAAGAAAGCATGGTGGCCTTCCCAGAAAACCCAGATGGAAAGGAGGAAGGCCACCCTGCGGGAACAAAACCGCAGGGAGAGAAATTGGGGAAAGAGATCATGGTCAAGGGACCTCTGGAGCGGCTGATGGTGGAGGAACGGGCCATGTACCCGGCGTTGGTGATCCTTCCCGATGGAAGAAGGGAGATCTTGGGTTTCTGGTTATTCGGTGCCGAAGGGGAAAGCGCGGAAAACTGGGAAGAGGTTCTCAAGGATCCCAGGCAGCGCGGGGTGGAGAAGGTTCGAATCTTTGTGAGCGACGACCTCCCTGGCCTGGAGGAGGCAATCAACATGCCCTGCAGGACAGCATAAACAAAGTGAGGAAGGGGGATCGGCAAGGGGTGGCCGAGCGCCTCCAGGCGGTGTACAAGGCGGAGAGCTTGGAGGAAGCCGAAGAAGCGCTGAAAGAGTTGCGCGTCCGGTGGGGAGAAAAATATCCCAAGGTGGTGGAGAAGTGGGAAACGAAGGCTTCGGCCTTGCTGGCCTTTCTGAACCATCCTTCTGAGCTTCGGCGGTATCTTTACACCAACTTTTGCGCCTTTGTAAGGAAGTGAAAAGGAGGACCAAAGCCGTGGAAATCTTCGTCCATGAAGGAGCGGTGGAGAAGCTTCTGTACCTGGTCCTCTCGGGCTTGAACGAAAGGCTGTTGGCAAGGAGGTTGCAAGGATTTGTGGGAATTGAGTCAGGAAGATACCATGCTGTTCAGACACAATAAACGGGACACTATGCCTTCCCAAAGCAAGAGCGACAAAGATCTGGATTTTCCCTCTGGTGCGGGGTTTACAAGGCAAAGCCGTGGGATACCATTGGCGTAGTTATGTGGGGCAAAATTTTGGTGGCGGCCCTGGCCCTTTTGGCCTGCACTGCGGCCGGAATGGAACTCTCCGGGAATTTCTCAACTTTGTTTTCCTTCGGTCACCCGGCCACCTGGAATGCGCTGACCCTGAACTTCTCCTTTTCGGGATTGCAAGTGCAAAGCAGTTCCGTTTGGCAGAATTTGACCCTAAGCCAGCAGACGTTCGTCGTGAGCGGAACCTGGGGAAACTTTGGAGTGCAAGCGGGTTTGGCGCTCAAGCCCCAATCCACCCTGCGCCTGGATAGCTTGGCCACACAGCCCTTCCAAGTGGAAGGCTATTTTATTTCCCTCGCGATCAGCTTGGGCCAGCTCCGCCTGACTTTGACCATCAATAGCAATTTTTCAGGGCCGTGAGCTTTTTTCGGCGCTGGCGGCGGGAAAGGCTTTTAGCTAAGCCTTTTCCAAGGGAATGGTTTTCTTTGCTTAACGGGGTTCCAATCTTTCCCTTTCTTCCTCCCGAGGATCAGCAGGAGCTTTTGGGCCATATCAAAATTTTCCTTGCGGAAAAGAAATTCGAAGGGGCGGCCGGGTTTCCCGTGGACGATAGGGCCCGGGTGATCGTCGCCGGAAACGCTTCCCTTCTTCTTTTGCATCGAGAGACCGACTATTTCCCGTTTATGCGCACGGTGGTCATCTATCCCACGTTATACGTGGCCCGCTATGTCCGGGCCCAGCCGGGCGGGATAGTGGAGGAAGGGGTGGAAGTGCGGGCGGGGGAATCTTGGCCCCTGGGCACGGTGGTTTTGGCTTGGGACGCCGTAGCCGAAGCCGGTTTTGGCCAGGGAGCGCGAAATGTGGTGGTGCACGAGTTCGCACATCAATTGGATCTTGAAGATGGGGCCATGCAGGGTGTTCCCGTCCTTCCTCCTGAACTTGTGCGGCCTTGGCAAGAGATCTTTTTTAAGGAGTGGCGGGAAGCGGCCTACCGGCCCACGCCCCTGCGCCTTTCCCAAGGAAACCCGGCGGAGTTCTTCGCCATGGCCGTAGAGCTTTTCTTCGCTGACCCTGTAAGCCTCAGCCAATATCACCCCGACCTTTACGGGCTTCTTTCCCGCTATTTCCGGCAGGATCCCGCAGCCCTACTCTTCTAGATCCGGCTCCTCCGGAATATGCGCCGCCTCTTGGGGGCGGCTCAAAAGGGCTTTGCGGGCGGAGACGAGGTAGCCGGTGAACCCCACCATGCGCTCGAGAGGCCGCACCCCCTCCCTTTCCCGCACCAGCATCTTCCGCTCCAGGAGCTCCACCGCTTCAATCCAAACGAAGCCATTCTCCGCAAGGGCCTTCACCGCCTGCTTCAACTGTTCGGCGGTGGGCACAAGGAGGGCGAGGGGCCTTCCGGGAGCAAGGGCCTCCCGGGCCGGGGGGATGGCCTCCCACGGGGTGGGCAAATCCAAAAAAACCGCGTCCACATCGGAAACTGGGAAGGGCTCACCCGCGGTGAGGATCTGGGCCTCCACGCGATCGGCATACCCCAACCTTTGGATGTTCTGAAGGGCGTTATAGAGGAAGTCCGGCCGCCGATCGTAGGTGTAAACCTTCCCCGTGGGGCCGACAAGCTGGGCAAGGAGGATGGTGAAGGCACCAGAGCCGGTTCCCATCTCGATCACCCGCGCACCAGGGAAAAGATCGAGGGCCAACACAAGCCAACCGGCATCCTTGGGGTACACGATCTGGGTCTGGCGGCGGACCTTCATCATGCGGTCGGCGATTCTGGGCCGGAAGGCCACAAACGGATGTCCTGTCGAGGAAAAAATCTCCGTTCCCTCGGGCTTTCCGGCCACATCGTCGTGGCGGATCACCCCCCGGTGGGAGTGGAAGGTGCCGCCGGGGGTGAGGGTGAGGAGGAAGGTGCGGCCCCGGCCGGTCTCCCAGAGGATCACCGGCTCCCCGTACTCAAGCGGGCGCACGCTGGGCCATCCTTTCTTTTATCCGGCAGAACCGACATAGCCCCTCTGCCGCCGTGGGCATCCCACAAGAAGGGCACTCCCGCAGCTCCGCCTCCTTCGGCGCAGGAAGTTTATGATGGACGCGCAAGAAGGATTTGAGGAACGTGATCTTCGTGGAGGGGGCTTCGTCCTCTAGGCGGTTGAGGATGTCCTTGAGGAAGATGGAGCGGGCGCCCACGCTGTGGGGGCACTCCTCGTAGATGTAGCGGATCCCCTCGATGAGGCAGTAGGCCACCATCTCCCGCTCGGAGACGTAGATCAAGGGTTTCACCTTGCGCACAAGCTTTGGCCCAGCAGGGAGGACGGGGTATTGGCGGGCCAAGTATTCCAGGTCCCAGCGCAAGGTGTTCCCAAGGAGGGTGGCGGCCTCGTCGTCAAGGTTATGGCCGGTGGCCAGGGCGGCATAGCCTCCTTCCCAGGCCGCGCGGTTCATGAGGTAGCGCTTGATCGCCCCGCAATGGGCGCAGGGCTCGCCCCGCAGGGCCTTGGCAATCTCGTCCAGCCCCGCCCCAAGCTCCTCCTGTAGGCTAAGAACCTGAAGATTAAGGCCGTGATTTCGCGCAAATTCCTGGCAGAACTCCCGCGAGCGCCGGGAATACTCGGAAATGCCCAGGTCGATGTAGAGGCCATCGGCCTTATACCCGAGCTTGGTGAGGATGTGCCAAAGCCCAAGGGAGTCCTTTCCTCCGGACACGGCCACGAGGATCTTTTCTTCTGGAGCGAACATGCGAAACTCATGGATGGCCTTTTGCGCCTCTTTTTCCACCCGGGCCACCACGTGTTCCGGGCAAAGGCGCAGATTGGCGTGGCGCAGGCGAAGCACGGCCTCCTTTTCGCAGAAGCTACAGCGCATCCTACCCTCCGGAGATCACGTCGATGAGCTCGAACTCCTCCCCGTCCTGGGGGCGATAGTCCAGGGGCACGATCTTCCCCTCCCGGACCACGAGGACCGTGTCCGGAAGGATCCCTGCTTCCCGCAGAATCCGCTCCAGGCTCTTCCCCGCAGGGACGGTGAGAACCTGATCCCGCCGCCGCAAGGTAACCATGGCCTAGGAGTATACCAAAACCCGTCCTCCACCATTTCTCCACATCTTTTGCGCGGCCCTTACACCCAAAACCCGGGAAAATAGAGGCGGAGGTGGTGTAGACCATGAGGAAACTCGTCTTTGGCGTAACACTTGCCGGGCTATTGGCCCTGGGCGGGTTTGGACAGGTGCTGGGAGCGCGCGTTGGCGGCTACATCGGCCGGGAAAACCTTGTCCTCCTTTGGCTCAACGCCCTGGAGCTCTCCCCGGCCCAGATAAAGGCCCTTCTTTCCCTCGTGGACGAGCTCATGCCCCTAAGAGAGGAGATCGTGACTATGCCGGAAAAACTCCATGAGGATCTCCTTGCCTTCACTGGGACGCAAAAGGAACTCCGCGAACTCCTCGCCTCGTACCAGAAGGAGCTGCGGGAGAAGCTCCAGACCCTGGAGGACGAGTTTATCTCCGGGCTGAAGAAGATCCTCACCGTGGCTCAGTGGGAGAGGCTGCGGGCTGGAGTCGTTGGGGAAAGGAAACCTCAGGTTCTGGAGCGCCTACGCTTCCGCGCTTTCCCCCAGGACCAGCGTGCCTTCCCCCAAGTGCCTGCCCTTAGAATCGACCTTCTCCGGGGCATGACCCTGGTAAGGTTCCTCCCAGACCTTAAGGAGGCGTTGACGGCAAAGCTCGCCGCGATTGGGAACTAGGGGCTCACTCCACGATGAGCTCTGGGGAAAGGCGGTCGGTGCTCGCCAGCAAAAACTCGGGGGTTATGGCAAGGGCATTCACCGGGCAAACATCCACGCATTGGGCGCAGAAAGTGCAGCGGGCTACATACATGCGGATCTTCTTCTCTTCGGGCTTGAACTCGATGACCTTGGCCGGGCACACCCGGATGCAAAGCTGGCACCCGATGCACTTTTCCCTGTCGTAGGCGATCTTTCCCCGGAACTTGGGAGGGGCGGGGATCGGCGGGTGGATTCCCGCCTTTCCTTCTTTTACCTTGGCCAAAAAGCCCGTGACGGATTTGGGCATGTATTTGGCGGGGAAGCGGTTCGTGGCCGGCCGGGAAAGAAGCTGAGAAATGAGGGTCTTCAGGATCATCCCATCACCACCTTATCCAAAACGAGGAGCAAAAGTCCGCTTAGGGCCACGGCGGTGATGCGAAGCCAGAACCCGCGGGCGATCTGGTCCACCTTAAGGCGGGCCATGCCCACCCGCACCGTGGTCACCGCCACCACCATCACCAAAAGCACCTTGAAGAGCCAAAACGCAAGATCCACCACATCCCCGACGGCTCCGGAAAGGCCAAGCCTTCCGGCAAGGCCATAGGGAATGAACAGGGCCACCACGAGGCCAGCCATGACCACCGTGCGCACCGCGTCGGCAAGATAAAAGAGGGCCAAGTAGGTCCCGGAGTATTCCACCATGAGGCCTCCGGCGATTTCCGTCTCCGCCTCAGGGATATCGAAGGGGATCTTGGCGAGCTCTGCCGGCGTCACCACAAGCAAGGACACCAAAAGAAGGGCAAGCCCGATGATGCCCAGCGGCCCCACCGCTCCCCACAGGGGATTTTGGGCCATCGTCCCCAGGGAGAAGGCCGGGGCCAGGCCCAGCTCGGAAAGGCGCCAGGCCACGGCCACGAGGACCACCGCCAGGGGAAATTCATAGGACATGAGCATCACCAGCTCCCGCTGGGCCCCCACCACCCCCAGGGGCGAGCCGGAGGCGAACCCGCCCAACGCCATGGCCAACGCAGGAATAGCCAAAAGGTAGAGGACCAAGATGGCATCCCCATGCCCCTCGAGGACCGGGCCGAACGGCCCCAGAGGAAGGTAAAGGAGGGCGGTGAACGAGGCCAGCACGGCCAAAAACGGCATGGCCGAAAAGAGCCAGGCCACCGCCGTTTTCGGGATCACCGTCTCCTTCACCAAAAGCTTTCCCAGGTCCAAAAAGGGCTGGCGCAGGGGCGGGCCAATCCGGGCCTGCATGCGCGCGGCGATCTTCCGGTCCACGCCGCGGTAGAAAAGGCCGACCAGTCCCCCGCCTACTAAAACGACTACCGCCTGCCCGAAAATGGCCCAGCCGCTCATCGCCGCATCCTCCGCGTCTTCTCCCAAGAAAGTCGCAGGAGCTCCTCCTTCGTCCAAGTTTCTTCTTTCCCGTTACGCACGATGTACACCCGGTCCATGCAGCAAATGCAGGGGTCAATACAGGCGGCGATGATGGGGATGTCCGCCACCTCCTGGTCCTCGAACATGGGGTACCAGCTTAGGAGGTTGGAGTACGTGGGAGCTTTCACCTTCCAGATCAAGGGGGATTCCTCCCCGGAGACGAGGCGCACGTAGTGGATGACCTCGCCCCGCGGAGCCTCGTGCCAGCCCAATCCCTCCCCTTCCGCCTTCTTGAGGTGGGCAAGGAGAGCAGGGATCTTGGGGAAAGAGGTGATCTCCCCCTCCGGCATGTTCTCCAGGGCCTTCTCGATGATGTCCAGGGACTGCCCCACCTCGAGGAGGCGCACCACGATCTTGTCGTACACGTCGCCCACGGGGGTGAGGCCGTAGTCCGCGGGGGTGATGGCCTTCACTTCGAAGTCGGAATAAGCAAGGTAAGGCCGATCCTGCCTCACGTCTTTGCGCAGGCCGGAGGCGCGGGCCGTGGGGCCTACTGCGCACAGCTCCTCCGCCTCCTTCGGCTCCAGAATTCCCACCCCCCTGGTGCGGGCCTCCACGGTGGGATCGCGCAGAAACGCGTCCAGAAGCTCTTCCAAAAGCCCGCGATAATACCGGATGGCCTCCCAGACCCTAGGATACTGCTCAGGAGTGATATCCCTCCGCACCCCGCCAAAGATGGGGATCGCGTAGTTGATGCGGTTCCCAGTAAGCTCCTCCAGAATATCCAAGACCTTTTCCCGCACCCGCCAGGTGAGATGGAGCAAAGTGTCGAACCCAAGCTCGTGGGCCGCCACACCAGCCCAAAGGAGATGGGAATGGATGCGCTCAAGTTCGGAGATAATGACCCGGATGTATTGGGCCCTCGGGGGAACCTCAATCCCCGCGGCCCGCTCCACCGCCTGGGTGAAGGCGATGGGGTGGGAGACCGAGCAGATCCCGCAGATCCGTTCGGAAAGGTACAGGATCTGGATGAGGTTTCGGCCCTGGCGCATGCCCATGAACTCGATCCCCCGATGGGCAAAACCCGTGCGGATCTGCACGTCCACGATGCGCTCGCCCCGCACCTGGAAGGTAAAGCGAATGGGCTCCTTCAGGGCCGGATGGATCGGGCCAATGGGGACCTCAAACACTTCCTCTAAAGCCCCATACTCCAGGTTCTCTCCCTCAGGATTTCGCTCCATCATCTTTCTCCCACTCCACCATGCGCCGGATGAACTTTTCCAATTCCGGCTCATCCCGCCGCCAGGGGTGTACGGGAAGGTCGTCGGGCAAAAACACGTGATCCCGCCGGGGGATCCCGGGGAAGTCCACCCCCAAAAACTCGATCTTCTCCCGCTCCGTGGTCTCCGCCCCCGGAAGGATCCCGCAGATCGAGGGCACCGTGGGGTCCTCCTTGGGGAGGAACGTGCGCAGAGTGACCATCACCTCCCCACCCTCCGTGCCAAAGCCCACGGCGAGGTGGTACAAAAGCTCAATCTTCTCGCCGGCATCGTGGCCGGTGATGATGGAGATGTGGAGGGGACCCAAAGCTTTCAGGGCCGCCACAGCCCGAGGAATGTCCTCCCGCGGCACCTCCGCCCAGATCTCTTCCACCGTCCACTTTTTGCTTACCCCCACCTCCCGCGGCCGAAGCTCATAACTTTGAAGCTTCTCCCCAAGGGCCCGAGAAAGCGCCGCCAGAACCTGTTCCGCCCTCATACCTTGGCCCCCAGCTTCTCCAGTTTGGCCACGGCCTTCACCACCCCGTCGATGATGGCCTCTGGCCGGGGCGGGCACCCCGGAACGTACACGTCCACGGGGATGATGCGATCCACCGGCCCCACCAAGTTGTAGCTTTCGTAGAAGACCCCGGAGGTGGACCCGCAGCCGCCCACCACCACCACGGCCTTGGGATCCGGGGTCTGCTCGTAGATGCGCTTAAGCCGCTCGGCCATCATCCGGGTCACCGGCCCGGTGATCAAAAGAACGTCGGCGTGCCGCGGCGTCCCCACAAGCCTTATCCCAAACCGCTCCACATCGTAGCGGGGGGTCAAAGCGGCCACGATCTCGATGTCGCAGCCATTGCAGGAGCCCGTGGCCACGTGGAACACCCACAATGCCCGCTTGAACGCGGAAAGCCCCATCCCCTCCTCCTACACCACCAACAAAAGCAACGCCACCCCAAGGACCACCAAAAACCAAGCGGCGTAATCGTTGATGAGCCCGGAATGCCAATCCCTGAGCGGGCTAAGAAAAGGCCTAAGAGCTTCCACAAAACCCCAATAGAGGTGGGGTGCGCCCACGCGGGGGTTTTCGGCCTTTTCCCCGGAAAGGAAGGGCAGTTCTTGCTCTGTGCCGCGCTTATATTCCCGCCGGCCGCGAGACCAAAGGAGGATGGCGAGGATCAAAACGCCAAGGGCGGCCAACGTCCAGATGAGGGGCGTCCAGTAGCCATGCCCGGTGAAGATCTTGATGGTCTCTTCCATCTCAGCCTCCCAGGACGGCGGCCAAATAGAGGGCACGGCCCTGCCAGAGGGCCTTCGCCGCCGGCGTCACGATCTCCTCCACAAAGAACCCCGGCACAAGCCCCAACACCAAAATCCCCACGACAAGAAGGCCAATGGACAAAAGGAAAACCCACGGGATTTTTCCCTCAACCTCGCCCCGCGGCCCCAAAAACGCCCCTTGAAACGCCCGGGCGAATACGGCCAAAAGGAGGATGGAACAAAGCACGGCTATGGCCGTAAGGATCGGAGAGAGGCGGAAGCTCCCCTCGTAGATGAGGATCTTGGAGGCAAAACCGTTAAGCGGGGGGATCCCGGCCAGGGCCAGGGAAGCGAGGAGAAAGGCCAAGGCCACCTCAGGAAGCCCGTGCCCAAGCCCACCGAGAGCCCGCAGATCCCGCGTGCCTTTGGCCCACTCCACCGCCCCCACGCACAGGAAGAGGAGGCCCACGGTCAAGGCGTCGTTGAGCATGTGGAAGACCCCGCCCTGCATGGCCACAAAGCCATAATCGGGCCGGCCAGAAAGGGCTACCAAGCCCACGCCCACCCCAAGCATCATGTATCCGATCTGGGAGACGGCGCCATAGGCCACAAGCCGTCCCAAATCCGTCTGAACCAAGGCCATGAGCGCCGCCACCACCATCGTAAGAAGGCCCAAACTCACCACAAGCCAGCCCACCCCGGCGTCGGAAAGCCCGCCATAGAGGGTGAAGAGGACCCGCCAAAGCCCGTAGAGGGAGACCTGGGTATTCACCACCAAAAGGAGGGCCTTGGCGGCCGGGGCCTCGCCATAGGCGTCAGGAGCCCAAAAGTGCACGGGCGCGGCCGCGGCCTTCATGAGGAGCCCCGCCAAAAACAAGGCCAAACTTAACCGATCCACCACGGAGCCCCGGATTTGCGCCGAAACGTAGGCCAGGTTCAGGGCCCCGTACTCCCCGTAAAGGAGGGCCACCCCAAGGAGGAAGAAAAGGCCGCTTACGCTGAAAAGGAGCATGCTCTTAAACGCGGCCTCGGGAGCGCGGCTCGTCCACGTGCGAAATCCGATGATGCCGCAGGCGGCGATGCTTGTGACCTCCAAAAACACGAAGAAGTTGAAAAGGTCGCCAGTGTAGGCCATGCCGAGGATCCCGGCCAAAAGGAGGATGCCCAAGGTGAGGGAAAGGGTCTTTCCCTCCTCCTCCGGGATGTACTTGAGGGCGAAAGGAAAAGCTACAAGGGCGATGAACCCAGCGATGAGCCCCATGAACGCGCTCATGGCGTCCACGGTGAGCATGATGCGGATGGGGAAGCCTCCGGGAGCAAGGGTTTCCTGGGGGTTTTTGGCGCCAAGGACGTAGACCCAAATGCCCTGGGTAAAAACGTGGGCCGCCACATAGCCCACGCATACGCCCACAAAGAGAACCACAAGGAGAACCCAAAGGTCCCGCACCTTTCTATGGAGGCGGGCCAAAAGGGGAACGGCGAACCCCCCAAGGAGGGGAACAGCAATGGCCAAAATGGGCGCGTGGACGCTCATCGTCACCCCCGCAGGTCCCGGATCTTCCGGGCATCAAGGGTCCCCTTGTGGCGGTAGATGACCACAGCGAAGGCGAGCATGAGGGCAGTGGTGGCCACCCCAATGACGATGCTGGTGAGGGTCAGGGCCTGGGGCGTGGGAAGGACCATGGGCCCATCCGCTGGGGCATAGGTATAGATGGGGGGAATGCCCCCGCGCACATAGCCCAAGGACACAAGAAAAAGGTTGACCCCGCTCTCGATGAGTCCGATCCCGATCACGAGCTTAATGAGGTTCCTTTTGGTCACTAGGGTCCATAGTCCAAGGGCGACGAGGATCATGCACACCACAAACGGGAGGTTACCGATCATTTTCCCCTCCAAATAGGGCAAAGAGCAAAACCACGGCTCCCAGCCCAGCCAAGACCTTGAACCCCACGGCCCAGTTCATGAGGGGGAGAGTCCCGGCGGTGTTGAGCTCTCCGGGGTTGGGACCGTAAGGAACAGGGCCGCCGAAAAGCCCGCCGCTCCGGGCAAGGATGTTGGCGAAGAAAGTGAGGCCAAGGCCGAGGAAGCCCAAAGCGGCGAAGGCCACCCCGCCCAGGCTCTCCAACGCCGAAAGAAGGCCCTTCTTTTCCGCCAGGCGCTTGGCCCCAAACGCCACCAATACCATGGCCAACCCCGAGGCCGCCACCGCCCCGCCCTGAAAGCCACCCCCGGGCGTGAGATGCCCGTGCATGATCACGTAACCCCCGAACACCAAGGAAATCGGGAAAAGGATGCGCGTGATGGTGCGGACGACGACGGTCATTTCTTGAGCCTCCTCAGGATCAAAGCCACGCCGGTCACGGCCGTAAAGAGCACGGTGGCCTCGCCCAGGGTGTCGTAACCGCGGTAATCGAAGACGATGGCGGTGACCACGTTATTGGCGGCCAGCTCCGCCTGGGAAAAGCGGATGAAATACTCGTCCATCTCCCGGTACCTGGGCTCACCGAAGGGCCGCAGGGCCACGGCCCCGAAGATGAGAAAGCCCGCGGCCAAACAAAAGGCGGCTAGCGCAAGCCACCACTTCATTCCTCTTCCTTTCTCCGGGTCTTCCAGATGGCCAAAAGGAAGATGGCCGTGGTGAGGGCCGCGCCAACCCCAGCCTGGGCAATGGCCACATCCGGCGCCTGGAGGAGGTAAAAGGCCAGGGACAAAAGGAGGCCCTGCGCCCCCAGGGCCAAGGCCGCGGCCAGGAGATCCCGCAGGACCACGGCCAAAACGGAAGTGATCACCACCATGACCAGGGTGGCGGTGAGCATCGCCGCCCAGAGGGTCACTTCCCCACCTCCTCCAGCCGGTCCACCACCGCCCGGAACGGCTTTATCCCTGCGCGATGGGCCGCGCGGGCCAGGGCATGGGAGCCCGTGGGGTTGGTGAGGAGAAGGAAAACCAGGGCCAGCCCAGCGCGGATGACCATGCTCAGCCCAACGGGGCCACCCCGCATCGCCCCATAAACCACGACGGCCAACACAGAGAAGATCGACCCAAACGTCGTGCACTTCGTGGCCCCATGGAGCCTGGTGTAGACGTCGGGGAAGCGGTGCAAGGCCACGGCCCCCAAACCGTTGAACACGGCGCCGATGGCCAAAAACACGTACATAAGGACCGTCACCGAAGCCCCTCCTCCAAATACCGGGCAAGGTACAAGGTGCCCACAAAGGAAAGAAGGGCGTAAACCAGGGCCACGTCCATGATGATCACAAGATCAAGGGCAGCCCCAAGGAGGACCATCACGGCCACGATCAGGGTGTTGATGGTGTCCAGGGCCACGGCCCGATCGGCGGGGGTGGGGCCGATGGCCAAACGCAAGGTGCACACCAAAACGTAGGCCAAAAGGACGGCGGCAGCCACGGCAAGGGAAAGCTCCACGATCATTCCGCCACCACCTT
>JACIWL010000040.1 GCA_014360995.1 Candidatus Bipolaricaulota bacterium
GCGGAAATGGCGGTGGAGCTGGAGTTAGAAAAAAGGCGGGCTGGAATCCGACCCATAAATGAACGCATTGCCCGACTGCGGGAGGAGAGCGTCCGGGCGGAGGTGCGGGTTTCTTCCGAGCGGGCTCGTCTCATCACCGAGTTTTACAAAAGCGGGGTGGCCCAGGGGCTACCGGTTCCCATCCAGCGGGCGTTGGCCTTCAAGTACCTCCTGGAGCGGGTGAGCTTGCCCGTGGAGGAGGGCCAGCTCATCGTGGGACTGCGGGGCACAGGCCCCAAGGAGGTCCCCACTTACCCAGAAATCTGCGTCCATAGCCTCCAGGATCTGGAGGTCCTCGACTCGCGGGAAAACATGCCCTATCGGGTGGACGAAGCGACAAGAAGGCTATACGCCGAGGAGATCATCCCGTTTTGGCAAGGCAAATCCATGCGGGACCTCCTTTTCTCTCATCTCCCGCCGGAGTGGATTGCAGCCTATGAAGTGGGGGTGTGGACAGAATTCATGGAGCAACGGGCTCCAGGCCACACCGCCGGCGGGGAAAGGGTTTTCCGTCTGGGACTTTTGGACATAAAGGCAGAAATTGCTGAGGCCCTGCAGGCTCTGGATCCCACCGACCCGGAATACTACGAAAAGCGGTGTGAGCTTCAGGCCATGGACATCGCTGCCGATGCCCTGCTCATCTACGCTTCCCGCTATGCCCAAAAACTCGCGGAGATGGCAAGGGAAGAGAGGGATCCGAAACGGAAGCGGGAATTGGAGCAGATGGCGGAAATTTGTCGCTGGGTTCCGGCCCATGCTCCCCGCACCTTTTGGGAAGCACTGCAGCACTACTGGTTCATCCACGTGGGGATCACGTACGAGACCAACCCCTGGGATTCCTTCAGCCCCGGCCGTATTGACCAGCACCTTTATCCCTTCTACCAGCGCGATCTGGCGGAAGGAAGGCTCACCCGAGAGCAGGCCAAGGAGCTCCTGCAGGCCTTTTGGCTGAAATTCAACAACCAGCCGGCTGTGCCCAAGGTGGGGGTCACCGCGGAGGAGAGCTTCACCTACAACGATTTTTCCAAGCTGAACCTGGGTGGGCTCCGCGCCGACGGAAGTGACGGTGTGAACGAACTCTCGTACCTCATACTTGAGGTGCTTGAGGAGATGCGCACTCTTCAACCGAACACCGCCGTGCTCATAAGCAACAAGACTCCAGACCGTTTTCTTCTCCGGGCCCTGGAGGTGGTGGCGCCGGGGTTCGGCGAGCCGCCGCTCTTCAACTTCGATGGGGTGGTCGTGAAAATGCTGCGCCAGGGAAAAACCCTGGAGGACGCCCGCACTGCCGGGGTGAGCGGCTGTGTAGAAAGCGGGGCTTTCGGGAAAGAATGCTACATCCTCACGGGTTATCTGAACCTCCCTAAAATCCTGGAGATAACCCTGCACAACGGGCGCGATCCCCGCACGGGAAAGGTGGTGGGGATCGAGACCGGTGATCCGCGGACGTTCAGCACCTACGAGGAACTTTGGCGGGCTTTTCTCAAACAGCTCGAGTACTTTGTGGCCTTAAAAATGAAGGGCAACGACATAGTGGAGGCCCTCTATGCTCACCACCTTCCGGTGCCATTTCTCTCCCTTTGGATCGAGGACTGCGTGAGGAACGCGCGGGACTACAACGCCGGTGGAGCGCGCTACAACACCCAATACCTCCAGATCGTGGGCTTGGGCACCCTGACCAATGCGCTCTCCGCCCTCAAGCTCCATGTGTTCGAACGGCGGACCTTCACCATGGACGAGGTTCTCGCGGCGCTGGACGCGAACTTCTCTGGCCCCTACGAGATCACCCGCCAGGTCCTCCTGAACAAGTCCCCGCACTACGGAGAGGACGACGATTACGCTGATTCCATAGCTAAAGCGGTTGTGGACGAAGTGGTGCGCATCGTGGAGAGCTTTCCACCCACACCCGTGCGCCGGGCTTCCCGCCGAGTTTATTTCCTTCCCACCACCGTGCACGTGTATTTCGGCAAGGTAACGGGGGCTACGCCCGACGGGAGGAAAGCGGGGACCCCTGTTTCCGAAGGGGTTTCTCCTGTGCAGGGCACCGATCGGAAGGGGATTGCGGCCGTATTCCGCTCCGTAGCCAAGTGCGACTGGGATAAAACCGGGGGCGCTCTTCTCAATCAGAAGCTCGCCCCTGACCTCCTCGCCGACGAAGAAGCCCTGAGGAAGTTGGCCCACCTTATCCGCGTCTTTTTCCAGATGGGCGGCCATCACGTGCAGTTCAACGTGGTGAGTGCGGAACTTCTGCGCGAGGCCCAAAAAAGGCCGCAGGATTTCCAAGACCTCATGGTGCGGGTGGCCGGATACAGCGATTACTTCGTGAACCTACCCCGTGGGCTTCAGGAGGAAATAATCGCCAGAACTGAACACAAGCAGTGGTGATTCATGGAGCAAACGGGCATAATTTTTGACATCCAACGGTTTTCCGTTCACGATGGCCCAGGCATTCGCACCACCGTTTTCTTAAAAGGCTGCCCTCTGCGCTGCCGGTGGTGCCACAATCCCGAGGGAATCTCGCCTCACCCCGAACTCATGTTTTTCGACTACAAATGTCTGGGCTGTTGCACATGCGCTCGGGTTTGTCCACAAAAAGCCATTATCTTTCCTGAAGCCTGGGGAGAGAACGGGAAAAGTTTACCCCAGCTAGCGCGGGAGAAATGCACGGGCTGTGGGCTCTGTGCTGAGGCTTGTCCCAGCGGGGCTTGGCGGCTTGTGGGGCAGAGGATCACCGTGGAAGAATTGGTCTCCGTTCTGGAACGGGATCTTCTCCTCTACGACCGGTCCGCAGGCGGTGTGACCTTCTCCGGCGGAGAACCTCTGTTTCAGCCGGAATTCCTCCTTGCGGCCCTGAAGGCCTGTAAAGATCTGGGAATCCATACGGCGGTGGACACCTCGGGCTTTGCTCCCGCGCCCCTTTTCGAAAGGATCGCATCCTTTGTGGACCTTTTTCTTTTCGACCTGAAGCCCATGGACGAGGAGGAGCACCGCCGGTACACGGGGGCCTCCAATCGCCCCATCCACGAGAACCTGCGGGTGTTGGTGCGACTGGGTAAACGCGTGACGGTACGTGT
>JACIWL010000041.1 GCA_014360995.1 Candidatus Bipolaricaulota bacterium
AGTGCCTCAAGCCTTGGGCGTGAGGCCGTGCAAAACCTCCGCCCCTGTGCGGATCCATCCCGGATTCGCCAAGAGTTCTCCCTGCTCTCGGAGATGGAGGAGGCAGTACGAGCGGGGTTCTCGCCTGGGCCCATCCATGACCTTCGTCCCCTTTTGGCCGAGGCTCACGAACACGGGATCCTTTCACCCGAGGCCTTCCTCCCCGTGGCCGAAACCCTGGAAGCTGCCGCGGATATTGCTCAGGCTTTAAAAAATCCAAACCATCCGGGCCTGGCATCCCTAGTGAACCGCCTTTCCGACCAAACCCTGCTTCTTACCAAGATTTGGCGGGTGTTCGACGAGCGGGGGGAGATCCGCGAGGACGCGACTCCAAAGCTCCGCAGCCTTTTTGGAGAGCGGCGGGCGTTAATCCAGGAAATCCAAGACACTCTGCGCCGCTTTTTGGAGCGGCACCGGGAGCATGTGCAGGATCCGGTAATCACCCGGCGGGGTGGAAGGTATGTGGTGCCCCTCAAAACCGGGGCCCGGGCCCTTGGAGCCGTGGTTCACGAGGCTTCGGGAAGCGGCCAAACCCTATTTGCTGAGCCCGCGGACGTGGTCCCCCTCAACAATCGCCTGCGGGAAGTGGAGGATGAGATCGACCGGGAAAAACACCGAATCCTTTTGGAGCTCACCGGCTTCCTTCTTTCCTCCGCCGAAGAAATCGAGGAGGACCTAGAGATTTTGGCCCGGATCGACGGCCTTTATGCCCGAGCTAGGTTCGCCCAGGCCTGGCACGGCGTAGCCCCCAAAATCCTGGAGGAACCGAGGATCGAGCTTTGGGACGCTCGCCATCCCCTTTTGGGAGACCGCGCCGTCCCCATCTCCCTTTCCTTTGGGGGAGAAAAGCCGGTGGTGGTCATCACCGGGCCCAATACCGGCGGAAAAACGGTCACCTTGAAAACTTTGGGCCTTTTCTGCGCCCTCTTTCAGTCGGGAATCCCCGTCCCCGCTGGAGGCCGTACGGCCCTTCCCGTGTTCGAAAAAATCCGTACCGACATCGGCGAGGAGCAGTCCATCGAGCAGAGCCTTTCCACGTTCTCCTCACACATGAAGAACATCATCGAGATCCTGGCTGAGACGGACGAACGCACGCTGGTGATCTTCGACGAGCTTGGGGCCGGGACCGATCCTCAGGAAGGCGCGGCCTTGGCTTTAGCCATCCTTGAGCGCCTTTTGGAACTGGGGGGTCTGGCGGCGGTGGCCACACATCTTACGCCAGTGAAGCTCTTTGCCATCGCCCATCCCCGCATCCTTTCTTGCTCCATGGAGTTCGACTTGGAAACCCTTTCTCCCACGTATCGGGTCCTCCAGGGCGTTCCCGGACAATCCTGTGCCATCATCGTGGCCGAGCGCCTTGGGCTCCCAAAGGAACTCGTGGAGCGGGCCAGGGCGAAGCTCTCCTCCGGGGAGATCCGAGCGGAGGAGATCATTGCCGAGCTTGCGCAGGAGCGGGCGGCAGCAAGAAGGATCCGGGCCAATCTGGAGGTGGAGCGGGAGGCTCTGCGGAAACTGCGAGCGGAATACGAAAAGAGGCTTCAAGCGCTGCGGGAAAAGAAGGCGGAGGCGTTGGGCCGGGAGCTTCGGCGGCTGGAAGAAGAAATTCGCGCGGCAAGGAAGGAGCTTTCTGAGCTCATTGCTCAAGCGCGGGCCGCGGATTCCGTGGTGGCCCGCCGGGAGATCTTGAAAAAAGTGGAGGAGCTGGCGGAGAAACTTCCGGAAAGCGCCCCTTCGTCGGTGCCCCCGCCCAAGCGGCCCCTTCGGGTGGGCGATACTGTGCGCATCCTCTCCTCCGGGGCGATCGGGATAATTCGTGCCATGGACGGGGAGAAAGCGGAGGTGGAGGTGCGGGGCCGGCGTGTGAGCCTCCCTCTTTCCGCCCTGGTGCCAGCGGAGGCCCCGCCACAGGTCCCGGCCCGGCCGGTGGTGGATGTCCCCAAAAAGGTGGAGTTAGAGATCTCCGTGCGGGGGCTCACCGTGTCCGAGGCCCTGCGGGAGGTGGACCTCTGGCTGGATCGTCTTCTGCGCGCGGGCTTTTCCTCGGGCCGCATAATCCATGGCCGCGGCACCGGCACCCTCCGCCAGGCCATTCACGAACACCTCCAGACCTTGCCCTTCGTGAAAGGATTCCATCTCGCTCCCCCGGAAGAGGGTGGGGACGGGGTAACCGTGGTGGAGCTCGACTAGGAAAACCTTCGACTTGCCCGATGTGTACTTTTTAAGGAGGTGCCCCATGCGGAAGGTTTTGGTGACGTTAGCGATTTTTATAGCGGGAGCTTGGGCGTGGGCGGAGCTTCCCGTGGTGGCGGTGGCGCCGTTTTCCGTGCGGGCCGGCCTCATCGGTGCCGATTTCGGTCTTGCGGAAATGCTGGAGAAAAAGCTCCAGGACGCGGGCTTCCCGGTGATCCCCAGCCGCGCCCTGGAAAGCTGGCGGCTCGGCCAAGGCATCCTCCTTCGGAACGAAAACACCTGGAAAGCCGGGGCCCAGGCCCTGGGCGCGCAAATCCTCCTTTTAGGCACCCTTGAGAATCTTCGCACGGCAAAAATCACTATCGGCCTTGGTCCCTTGGCCATCCAGGCGGTGAGCGCCGAGGCCCTTCTTTCTCTGTGCGTTTTTGATCTTGCCACGAACCAAATCCGCGCCACACTTCAGGCCAAGGGCCAGGGACAAGGTCAGGCCTCGATGGCTTTTCAGCTCTTTCTCGCCGTCCCCTGGGACGTGTGTTTAGGCGGCTTCCGCACGAACAAATCCACGTACTACCAGGGCGAGCCCGTGGTCTTGGGGTATTTGGATCCCGCGCCGCCCAGAACCTTCTATGTGGTCATTCACCCTCAGGCTTCTCCCACGCCCACCTGGACTTCTCCAGTGGCCTCCTCATCTTCGTCCGATCCTTGCGTGCAGTGGACGTGGGACCAGACTTTTCCCGGCCCAACGCCGGCTTC
>JACIWL010000042.1 GCA_014360995.1 Candidatus Bipolaricaulota bacterium
TCGCGGATGGGCCGGGAGGCGCAAACGATGTCCAGTTCCGCGGCCAGGAACCGACGGAATCCTCCGCTTGTCCCGCTTACCCCCACTGAAATCCGCACATTGGGGTGTTCAACGGCAAAAAGGGCGGAAGCAGCCTGAATTATGGGGGCCACCGTGCTCGACCCATCGACAAGGATGGTCAAGGAATCCCAGGGGGCCGCAGGCTGGGTCCAACCAGAAATCCAAACCAGCGCCACCGAAACCAACAAGACGATCAACATCCTTGCCTCCTTTATACTTTTGCCAAAAGTATAGTCAAAAGATGACTCTAGACAAGGGTTAGAGGCCGGGAAGTTCGTTATATATCGGGATTTTTAGCGCACCAGGTTACTATGGAGACTATATAGAGAGCCGTGCCCCTATGACAGTGTTGGGGCTTGGGGGAAGTCGCGTGGGTCTTCCCAAAGCACATCCCTTTTCCACTGTAGGGGTGGGTTGCGAGGGGGACGCCCCATCCGCATAATGCAAAACCCAAACCATGCCAGAGAACGTCATCATCGTAGAGTCTCCCACTAAAGCCCGCACTATCTCCGCTTACCTGGGGAGAGGCTTCCTCGTCCTCTCCTCCCGGGGGCACGTGCGGGACCTTCCCGAGGACGAGCTGGGCGTGGACATCCATAACGGCTTTGCCCCTAAATGGGTGATCCGCGACCGAAGAGTGGTGGCCGAACTTCGGGAAAAAACAAAGGGCGCCAAGATCGTGTACCTCGCCACCGATCCGGACCGGGAGGGCGAGGCCATCGCCTACGACCTCATGGAGCTCCTCCAAAACGGGCACCGCTTCGCCCGCATCCTCCTCCACGAGATCACCCCGGAAAGCGTGCGGGAAGCCCTGAAGAACCCAGGGGAAATCGACCTTCGGAAGGTGGAGGCCCAGCGGGCCCGGCGCATCCTCGACCGCCTTGTGGGGTATCAGGTGAGCCCGCTTTTGGCGCGGGTCCTCTCCGGGAGGCAGTTCGAAAGCCTCTCCGCGGGGCGGGTGCAGTCCGTGGCCCTCCGGTTCATCTGCGATCGGGAGCTGGAGATCCAGGACTTCGTGCCCAAGCCCTATTGGGAGGTAAGCCTGCACTTCCCCACCGACCAGCCATTTGTGGCCAAATTCCCCGGCCGGGTGGAAAAGCTCGAGGAACTGGCCCGGATAAAGGAGATCGTGGCCCGGGCGGAGGCGGTGGTGGTCAAGGTGGAGGAGGAAAGAGTTTTGCGTCGGCCCGCGCCGCCCCTCATCACCTCCACCCTTCAGCAGGCCGCGGGAACGGAGTTCGGCTTCTCCCCGCGAAAGACGATGCAAGTCGCCCAGGAGCTCTATGAGGGTGTGCCCATCGAGGGAAAGCCCGTGGGCCTCATCACCTACATGCGCACCGACTCCGTGCGGGTGGCGGAGACGGCCATCGCCCAGGCGCGGGAGTTCATCGCCAAGGCCTTTGGGAAAGAGTACCTGAGCGCAAAGCCCCGCCGATTCAAGAACAAAACGCGGGCCCAGGATGCCCATGAAGCCATCCGGCCCACCGATGTCTTCCGCACCCCAGAGAGCGTGGCTCCCTACCTCACCCCTGACCAGCGCAAGCTTTACGACCTCATTTGGCGGAGGTTTTTGGCCACTCAGATGGCGGAAGGGGTGTGGATGCGCCGCAAGGTAACGCTCCGGGTGGGAGAGCTGGAGTTTGTGGCCTCCACCTCGTGGATGGAGTTCCCCGGGATCGGCCGCATTTTGGAATTGGAAAAACTTCCCGACGAGGGCTTGCCCTTGCCACCCCTTGCCCCGGGCCAGCGCCTGCCGACGCCCGAGCTCCACTTGGAGGAGAAGCAAACGGAGCCCCCCAAACGCTACACGGAAGCAGGCCTGGTAAAGAAACTCGAGCAGGAGGGGATTGGCCGCCCTTCCACCTATGCCCAGATCGTCTCGGTGATCCAGGAGCGGGGCTATGTGCGAAGGGAGAACGGAAGCCTCCGCCCCACCCTCCTTGGGTTCATCGTCACGGACTTCCTGCGGCGCTACTTCCCCGAGACGGTAAGGGAGGACTTTACCGCCCAAATGGAGGCGGATTTGGACCGGATCCAAGAGGGGGAGCTCACCCGCGATGAGCTTCTGCGCTCGTTTTATTCCTGGTTTTCCCCAAAGCTTCAGACCGTGGAGGAGCTCCTTTCCCAGCGAAAAAAGCCATTCCAGGTGCTTACGGATGTGCCGTGTCCAAAATGCGGGGCTCCCATGGAGGTCCGATTTTGGGACGGCGAGCTTTATCTTGCTTGTTCACGTTATCCGGAGTGCAAAAGCACTCGGGATCTGCCGCGGAACGTGCCCTTCCGCTATCGGGAGGGGAAGGTGGAGGTGGCGGAGGGGCTACGGGAGGTGGAGGCGGCGCCGGAGCGCCTGTGCTCAAGCTGTGGGGTGCCCATGGAAGTGCGCCATGGCCGCTATGGCCGATACCTGCGCTGCCCCAAGTGCGGGGCTACCGCTCCCATTCCCTCAGGGGTGAAATGCCCAGCCTGCGGAGAAGGAGAACTCGTGGAGCGCTTCGGAAAAGCCGGGACTTTCTATGCTTGTTCGCGGTACCCGGAATGCAAGTTCCGGGTGCCGGGCCGGCCGATTGGGCCGTGCCCAAATTGTGAAAAAGGGGTCCTCTATGAGGACCCCCGTCGTGGGCTGCGCTGCTCTAACCCGGATTGCCCCGGCTCCTAATCCTCTCCCAGGATCTGCCGGAACTTCTCGAGCTTCTGGAGGACTTCGGACCCGCGCAGCTTCTCCAAAGCCTCCTTTTGGATCTGGCGCACGCGCTCCCGGGAGATCCCGAAGATCTCGCCCACTTCGTCCAGGGTCTTGGGCGGGTTTCCGTCCAAGCCGTAGCGGAGCTCCAGCACCCGGCGCTCCCGGGGCGT
>JACIWL010000043.1 GCA_014360995.1 Candidatus Bipolaricaulota bacterium
GTTCCGGATCCCAGTGTTGCATCTGGCAAATCTCTTGCGATTTGGGCGATAGGGGGGTGGCGAAGAGGTCGGGGTAGAGGTCGCCCACGGTGCGCTTGAGCCAGACGTAGAAAAAGTCCGAGAGGTCAGCATATGGCACATTGATATAGTAGGGCGGGTCGGTGAGGACGGCGTCAAAGAAATTATCGGGCCAGGGGAGGGCGGTGGCGGTGCCGTGGAGGACCTTTGCTGGTTCGCACCCCAAAGTAGACAGATGTGTTAAGACCTTCAGCGTCCAGTTATGTGCTGAATTCCAATCCCCGGTAGCGCAGCTAAAGAGATTAGTCTCGGCATAATCCCAAACCATTGCCAACGCTTGACGCGCAAAAACATGTGTTGGCATATCTCGCGTGTTGTCCCAGACCACTATATTCGCGTTCTTGTCCGCTATGCGATCAAACGCAATGGCCAAATATGTTGTCACCGCCTTGGCGAAGTCGGGATCGGCGCCCGCTTCCAGCATACGGGCGTGCGCCTGCCGCACCTTCTCGGCAAAGGTGATCAGCGCCAGTTTCTGCCGGGCGTTGAACAGGTCGCCCCAGCGGGTGAGACCGTAAATGGGAACGTTGAAAACCCCGCTCATCAACGGCAACGGCTCATCCGGCACGGGGTCTATGCCCCACCCGGCCCAGAGGGCCTGGCGCTTCGCCTCCAGCGCTGCCTCCGCCGCCCGGTAGACCGCCACGTCGCGCTCTGTGGCCAGACGGTAGGTCTTGCCGGCGCGGCCGGGGTGGTGCAGCACCACCGCCACCATCCGCTGGCCAGCCTTCCCCTCCCGGAAGAGGCGGCGGGTGGTCTTGTCGTCCATCGTCCCCCCGCAGACCGGGCAGCGCACCTTGGCCCCGGAAACCGTTCCCTCTTCCGGGTCAAAGTCTATGGGGTCACCGTTCTGGCCTACGATGGCGAACTCCACCCGTCGGGCAGCTCGGTCAGGGAACATCCGCAGCGCCACCTTCTTGTTGTCCTTCTTCGCCAGCCAGGTCTGGCGCAAGAGAGGGATCTTCGCGCCGCAGGCCGGGTTCTGGCAGGGGACGGTGCGTGCCCAGATGTAGCCCACGGGGACCGAGCCGTCGGGGTCGGCGGGGTAGAACTGTTCCAGTTCGCGGCGGGCCTCCTCCAGCACCCACTCCCCCCAGGCCTTGACCGCTAAAAGAAGAGGGCTAGTTTCGGCGGAGGTTTCCAGGACCAAAGCCTTACTTGGATTGGTGGTTTCATCACCCGGAGGAAGGGGGATGTACTCGACTGAGCCAGGGGCTCCGTATTTTTGGGGAAATTCCAGGACGCACTTCAGGATGAGAACGGCGACGGGGTTGTAGTCCAAGGCGTAGGTTTCGCAGCCAAGCCTTAGGGCCTCAAGGGGGATGGAGCCCCCTCCGGCGAAGCAGTCCAAAACCTTGGGAGCCCTCCCTCCAAAGGCTTCCCGGATCATCCTCCTTGCCCGCTCCAAAAGCTCTTGATTGGCTGGAGAGTTTTCGGAAACGGCTTCCCAAGGAGCAAGCTGCTTTATTAGCTCCAAAAGTTTTTGGCGGTTTTCCTCGTCGCCTGGGTCGGGGATGAGGGCGGCAAAAGCGGTGGCGCGGGAGGCGGCCAGGGGGCGCCGGGCCCACCAGATGTGCAGGGTGGAGATGTGGCCGTGGCGGATATTCTTTTCCCTCCGGGATTCTTCGGAAACCTCCTTGATGGGGAACGCCACCTCAATTAGCCGACGATCTTCCTGGCCCACGCCAAAACCTCCTCGGCTATTTTAAAACACCGTTCTGCTGCCTCCCTTCCCGGAGGGCTGGCCAAAGCTGGCCTGGCATCGGGATAGCGGGTGGGAAAATAGTAGCCTTCCACAAAGAGAAGGCCTTTAGTCAGCTCCGGAGGGAGATCGGCCACCCGATGCCCTAGGTCGATCAGGCTATGGGTGCGGGGGATCACTTCCCCCCGCTGGGCCAAAATTCCTTTCAGGGCCTTTTCCGCACACTGGTGGGCGTGGAAGCAGGTTTGGCCAAAGATCTCGTGGACCAAGGCCAATTCGGCCATGCGCAGGTCGATCTCGGCAAATTCAAACCACCTTTGGGCTACGCTCATAGAGCACTTTCCCCTTCTCCAAAACTTCCTCTTGGAAAAACCGGCTTGTGCGAACGAGCTCGGCGAACTCCTCAGGGGTGTAGATGAACACGTCCATTGCCACCTTTGGTTGGAAGCGCTCGAAGAATTGGACGGCCCGCTCAAAAAATGGGAGCGATGTGGGCTGGATGATGATGATGTCCAAGTCCGTCCATTCCGCGGCCGGCTCGCCCCGGGCCATGGACCCAAAGAGGATGACCTTTTCCGGTGGAGGATCATCCTTCTTCAAAAACTCCAAGAGGCGGGCGAGCTCGCGACGCAAAAGCTCCTCGCGCTCGTTCATAGCTCCTCCGGCTGCGCATAGTTCTCCCACTCCAGGAGGTATTGAACCACGGTCTTCTTCTCCGCGGGAAGGCGCGCAGGATTTTGGATGCACCAAAGTTTCGGCCCCGTTGGCTCTATGCTCACGATGTACAGCCAATACTCCTCGGCCAGGCGATGGGCCATGAGCCACTCGTTTTGG
>JACIWL010000005.1 GCA_014360995.1 Candidatus Bipolaricaulota bacterium
GCTTTTCCCTGGCCACAAATTCCTCTACCGCCCGTAGCAACGCGTCGTAGCCGGCGAGGCCCACGGAGCGCACCCGCGCAGAAATCCGGCCCACCCGAAAATCGCGGGTGGCCATGGAGCCGGTGATCTCGCCCCCGCCCATCTCATAAAGGAGCAAAATTTGGGCCACCGCCCTGGAGGTCTCCGGGATGGTGTAAAACGCGGGATCGTCGCCGCGCAAGGTGAAGTAGGATTCCTTGACGAGGTCGGCCAGGGACGAGGTGGAACCCACCTCGGGCCGGCCCTCCAAGAACTGCTGCAGGCGGTCCATAAATCGCAGGACCGCCGGGTCTTTAAGGCCGTCCCGTCTACCTGTGTCGACCACGATAGAAAGCTCCTGGCTTCCGCCGAAGCGCTCGTCCACCACGCGAAGGGCTTGCACCACCGGAGAGTCCTCCCGGAAATAGCGGGTCACATCGGACTCCACCCGAAGCCAAGGGATCCCCAAAGCAAGGGCGCCGAGCACAGCCAAAGCCACCCCGAGGACGAGAACGGGATGTGCGGAAAGAAAGTGGGCGAACCGGCGGGCGCTTTCCATTTCCACCTTGGCCCCGCGCCATTTCGGCAAAGGCAAAACCACCAAAAGGGCGGGGATCATGACCATGGTCAAAACGAAACACACCACCACCCCAAAGGCCGAGAAGACCCCAAATTCCCGGGTGGGGACGAGGAACGAGGAGAGGAGGGTGAGAAATCCAGCGGCCGTGGTGGTAGCCGCACCCAGGACTGGGACAAACATCTCTCTTATTGTGGATTTTACGGCCTCCTTTTTCCCCTCGCCTTGGAAGATCCGGTGGAAAAACTCGTTCACCACATGAATCCCGTAAGCGGAGCCCACCGCCACTAAGACCACAGGGAGGAAGGTGGAGATCATGGTGAGCTTGTGCCCAGAAAGGCCCAAAAGGCCCATGGTCCAAATGAGCCCCACCAGGACCACACCCAAGGGCAAGATCACACCCCACACGTTCCGAAAGCTCACAAAAAGGACAAGGACAACAACCACCACCACGATGGGAAGAAGGAAGGCCAGGTCCTGGCGCATGTAGCGATTCACATAGACGAGGAAGGCGGCGTCGCCGGAGATGTAGATCTTTTCTGGGCCCTCGTATTTCTTGGCCAATTCCTCAAGGCGCTTTAAGATTCCGGCTTGGAGGTCCTCGCGTTTTTCCACTGGCGCGGAAAGGCGCAGGATGACGATGGCCCCGCTTCCGTCGGAAAGGATGAGGTTGTCCCGCACCATGTTTTCCGCAAGGGCCTTGGTGCGGAAGAGCTCCGCCTCCTCCCCAGTTTTAGGAGGTCCAGGAAGGATGGGCCGAACCAAGAGGGCGGCCTCCGTCCCCTCCACAATCTTCACGTTGGCCGGCGAGATCACTTCCTCCACAAGCCCTTCCTCCTTGAGCTTTTCAAGCTCTGAGGTGAGGGCGTAAAGCTTTTGGAGGGAGGGAAGATCAAAAAGGGTCTGGCCATCCGCGGCGGTGATGGCCAAAACGAACATGGACTGCCCACCAAAAAGATCCCGGGCCCGGTTGTATTGGGCCACAATGGGATCGTCCTCGGGAAGCATTTTTGAATAGTCCGCCTGAAAGCCAATGCGGGGAAGAAAAGCGGCAAAGCCAAGGGAAACAAGGCCGATCAGGCCCAAAACAAGAAGGGGATGGTCTGTTACGAGGCGAACAAGGCGGTTCATCTACCTCCCCCCATATAACCCATAGAAACGAGGGCCAGGCTCAGAAAAAGCGGGTAAAGGTCCTCCGCGGGCCCCCGGATCTCGCGGAGGGGCGAAAAGGCCTGGACGAAAGCGTCCTTAAGATGGGAAAGGGCAAGGCGAAATTCCCCAGGAAGGATGGACTCCGGCCACGGGGAGCAGAACCAGATAAAGGGCCCAGAGGTGGGAATGTGGATGACCACATGGAACGGCTCTTCGGTCCAGGGTTGTTTAGGAAACTCGGACACGGCCTGGAAGTGAAAGGCGCCGGTTGCTTTCAGGGCCCGCACCACCGCCAAAAGGCGAAGCGACTCCTCTAAGCTTTTAGATTCGTCCACCACAAGCACTCGGATTTGCCCAAGGCTTGTGAGGCTTAGGGCCAACAACGCCGCCAAAACCAAGAATTTCCGCATCGTTCCTCCTTCAGGGCCGCAGGGCATGCCAGGCCAGCTCCGCAAGCTCCTCGGCCCCAGAGCGTCGAAACTCCTCGGCCACCGCGTCCTTCTGCGCGGCGCGGAGGGTGATGGCCCCAGCCATCCCCAAAAGGGCGTAGGCCGCAAGGAGGGGATGGACGGGTCGAATAGCCCCGGCCCGGATGGCCTCGGCAAGGATTTCGGCGATGGCCTGGGCGTACTCCTCCAAAAGAGCGCTCAGTTTCCGCCAGAGGGCCGGGTCCTCCGGAGCCCAGACCCGGCTCAAAAGCTGGGCCGTCTCCGGCTCCTTGGCGAACCCCGCGAAGTACACGGTCAAAACCTGGCGCAGGATCTCCGGGGCGGGAAGGCCTTGGCGCATGAGCTCGCGGGCTTGCACGAGCCTTTCTTCGAAAGCTTTTCGGACCACGGCCAAGAAGAGCTCGTCTTTGGAGCGGAAGTAGTGGTAGAGGGAGCCAATGGAGACCTGGGCCAGTTTGGCGATATCCCGCATGCCGGTGGCATGGAACCCTTGGCGGGCAAACAACTTCCGCCCTGCCTCCACGATCCTCTCCAACATGACCGGCTGGCTCATATCGAACGTTCGTTCGATTGTAAGGGGAAAGAATGTCTCGTCAAGGGCGAAACTCCTTGGCGCAGGCCGTGCACCGCCAGGTGATGGCCCCAGAAAGGAGGTTTATGCGTACAGGAAGAAGTGTTCCCTCCCCGCAGGCTGGGCACCGGAGAATTCCGGTATCGGCGCGAACCGGCCCCTCCACAGCCACGGTGAACTGCTCAGGGATCTCCAGGGGAAGCGCGGAAACGCGCACCTCCAAAGGAGCCGTTAAAACCAGGGGATTGTTGACCTCCACCCTAAGAGGACTCTTGGGCTCCTCCAGTCGCAAGGGGATCCCGTTATTTAGGGCCTGCCAGCCCAGAAAAAAGAGGGCGCCCAGGGCGAGGGCCACGGTCCAGAGGCCTATCACCAAAAGCCAGCGGTACATCACCACCACCTCCCGGGGAAGGGTACCAGGAAAAAGAAAAAACGCGCCCGGGAGGACTTGAACCCCCAACCCTCGGCTCCGAAGGCCGATGCTCTGATCCTATTGAGCTACGGGCGCGGGATCCGGCCCGCCGGCCTGTCCTCGGCCATTACGGATCTGTCCATCAGAACCGTTGCATCCTACAACCGCCGGCGACCCGGTTGGGAGGAGCGACGGGACTTGAACCCGCGACCCCCGCGTCCACAGCGCGGTGCTCTCCCAGGCTGAGCTACGCTCCCCTGGCGCGCCCGGGAGGACTCGAACCCCCGGCCTGCGGCTTAGAAGGCCGCTGCTCTCATCCTTCTGAGCTACGGGCGCTGGAGCGGGTAACGGGAATCGAACCCGTGTCTCTGGCTTGGAAGGCCAGTGCTCTACCATTGAGCTATACCCGCTGGTCGGAGAGGGCGGATTCGAACCGCCGACCTCATGGTCCCGAACCATGCGCGCTAACCAGGCTGCGCTACTCTCCGACTCGCCCTTATTTTACCCGCCTAGGGCAAAAGGATGAACCGCGTCCGGCCCGCACGGACCACGGTGAGGAGGACCTCCTCGTCCTCGCCAAGCTGGGAGACGATCCTGTTCCAGTCCACGGTGGAGGAAATGGGCTGCCGGTTCACCTCCACGATGAGGTCGCCCACCTGCACCCCGCCCCAGTACCCCCGGGAGCCGGGCTCCACCGAGACCACCACCACCCCGCTATCCCGGGTGATGCCATAGCGGCTTTTAAGCTCGGGGGTCAGGTCCTGCACGGTAAGCCCAAACTTCACAAACCCTTGGCCTGGGGTAACAGTCCCTTCGGCAGGCCGTTCTTCCAATACCACCTCCAGCGTCATGGTGCGCCTGTCCCGCACCAAGGTCACGGTGACCTTCTCCCCGGGCCGGCGGTACATGATGGCCATTTGCAGGTCGCTTGAATTTTTCACCTTTTTCCCCTCCACCTCCACGATCACGTCTCCCGACTTTATCCCAGCCTTCGCCGCGGGCGAGTTCGGCACCACTTCCGTGACCAAGGCGCCCTCCCTTACCCCAAGCTGTCGCTCCATCCCCGGGATCACGTCCTGGATGTACACCCCAAGCCAGGCCCGGGTCACCCGGCCCTTTTCCACGATCTGGGCCAAAGCCAGCTTTATCTCGTTGATGGGGACGGCGAAGTTAATCCCCTCCACGGCGATCCCCGTGGAGGTCTGGCGGGCAATGATGGTGTTCATCCCCACCACTTCTCCGTAGGCGTTGACCAGGGGGCCGCCGGAGTTCCCCGGGTTGATGGCCGCGTCCGTCTGGATCATGCGCCGGTAGTACCCGGAACCGTCGGGCCGGGGCACATCCCGGTTCAGGGCGGAAACAATCCCTAAGGTCACCGTGTGGGAGAAGCCCAAGGGGTTGCCGATGGCAATCACCCAATCCCCGATCTCCAAGGCGTCGGAGTCGCCCAAAGGCGCCGCGGGGAGATCCGCCCCATCCACGCTGAGCACGGCGAGGTCCAAAATGTCGTCGGTTCCCACCACCCGAGCCGGCCAGGAATCGCCGCTTTGCGCGGTGATAACGATGGAAGTCGCCTGCTCCACCACGTGGTAGTTGGTGAGGATGTACTTTTTGCCCGCGTACTCCACCACGAATCCTGAACCCAAGGAAGTTTGAGTGGTTTCAGGCTCCCCGAAAAACCGGCGGAAGAAGGGGTCCTGGAAGAACTGGTCCCACCACGTGGAAACCCGGCGGGTAGCCTCCACCTTCACCACCGCGGGAGCGACCCGGGCGATGGCCGCTTTTATCGCTGCCTGACCGGAGGCGGCGATGGCCTCCTGCACGCCCTGGGCCATGCTCGCCCCCGCCACCACCAGGGCTAGCACCAACCCCAAGACTTTGCGCATAACTCGATCACCTCCACCCTCATTTCTAGCGTTTGGGCTTGAACGTTCCATGGAACAAGCGTGCAAAATCTGTGGAGATCCTGCCGAGCCGGGTCTATCATAGCCAAGATATGTCCGCTCCGCCCAAGAAGGCTGTGGCCCTCATGTCCGGGGGGCTGGACTCGGCGTTGGCCGCGGCCCTCACCAAGCGCTTGGGTTTTGAGGTGGTGGGGCTGAACCTGGCCACCGGATTTTGCACGGGCCAGGGGCGCTGCGATGCCGTCCTCGCCCAGGGGCTAGCGTTAGAGATCCCCGTGCGCCTCCTGGACGTTTCCGACGAGTACCTAGAAGTTGTGAAATACCCGCGGTTCGGCCGAGGCCAGGGCATGAACCCTTGCCTCGACTGCCGGATCTTCATGGTGAAGAAGGCGGGAGAGGTGATGGAAAGGGAGGAGGCCTCGTTCGTCGTCACCGGGGAGGTTTTAGGCCAGCGCCCCATGTCCCAGCACCGGGAAGCCCTGGAGCTCGTGGCCCGGGAGTCGGGGCTGGGAGAAAGGTTGGTACGGCCCCTTTCCGGGCGACTCTTGGGACCCACCTTCCCGGAGAGGATGGGCTGGGTTCGGCGGGAGGACTGGCTCGATCTTCAGGGCCGCTCCCGAAAGCGGCAGCTTGAGCTAGCCAGGGACTGGGGAATCCCCGTGTTCACTCAACCCGCGGGCGGCTGTTGCCTCCTCCTTGAGCGGGCTTACGCTAAGCGCCTGCGGGACCTCATCCGGGAAAAGGGCGTGGACGCCCTAACCAAGGAGGACTTCGCCCTCCTCCGCTATGGCCGCCATTTCCGCCTTGGCCCAAACGTGCGGGTAGTGGTGGGAAGGGACGAGGTGGAAAACGCCGCCCTCCTCGCCTTCCCGGGGAACCACTATGTCCTCACTTTCCCGGATGTCCCGGGGCCGGTAGCTCTGGTTTTGGGCGAGGCTAGCGAGGAGGAGCTGAAGCTTGCGGCGGAGCTAGCTGCCCGCTATAGCGACGCTCCTCAAGGCGCACCGGTGCGGGTCATGGCCCAACGAAATGGAGAAGCCTTGGAACTCTGGGCCACCCCCATGTCCAAAGACGATCCCCGCCTGCGCAAATTCCGCATCGATCGCTGAAACCCTGGCTGGCTCCAGATCTTCGGCTATAATCCGCCTTTGCTATGAGCACGCCGCTTAAAGGGTATCTTGTGCGGACCAAGGCCAATAGCTTCAAGGTCCTGTGCGCTGAGTGCCTGAAGAAGTCGGAGTTTGAGGAGTTCGTGCGGCCCTGGAGCGTGCGGCTAAGCAGCCGCTGTGTGAAGTGCCGCGGGCCTGTGCTCCTTAATCCTGAGGAACCGCGGCCCAAAGAGGCGGGGCAGTGATTTAAAGGGGGGCGAACCGGGCGCGGAAGTGTCGCAGTGGCCCACTTCCCGCCACAAGCTTCATCCCCCTTAAGCTCTCCCGCTTCTCCAAAATGACGGCGAAAGTCCGCACCACGTGGCGCAGGTGTTCCTCGGTATAGACCCGGCGGGGGATGGCCAGCCGTACAAGCTCCAGTTTCGCCGCCTCCCCGAGCATTCCCGAGCCCACCTCCACCGCCCGGACCCCGCCCTCCAGATATAGAGCGCAAACTAAAGCCTGGCCAGGGAATTGGTCCTTGGGGATGTGGGGCAAAAGCCGGGCAGCATCCACGTACACGGCGTGCCCGCCCGGAGGCCAGTACACGGGAACCCCGATCTTTTTAAGCTCCTCCCCAAGCCAACGTACCTGGCCCACCCGATCCCGCAAATAAAGGGGATCCAGGGCCTCTCTAAGGCCCACCGCCAAAGCCGCCAAGTCCCGCCCGGCCAAACCACCATAGGTGGGAAAACCTTCCCAGAGGATGAGCTTCTCCGCGCACCTTTCATAGACCTCTTCGTTTCTTAGGGCGATGAAACCTCCGATGTTGCCGAGACCATCCTTTTTGGCCGACATGAGGCAGCCATCGGCGAGGGAGAAGACCTCGCGGGCTATTTCCGCGGGGCTTTTTCCTTGGTAGCCCGGCTCCCTTTCCCCAATAAAGAAGGCGTTCTCTGCATGGCGGGCGGCGTCGAGGATGAGGGGGATCCCGTGGGCGTGGGCTACCTCGGAGACGGCGCGGATGTTCGCCAGGGAAACGGGCTGGCCAGCGAGGGTGTTGTTGGTGATGGTGAGCATCACAAACGGCACCCGCCCGGGATTCCCGCGAAGAACGGCCTTTAAGGCGTCCACATCCATGTTCCCTTTGAACGGGTGTTCCAGCTCGGGATCAAAGGCCTCGGGTATGGGGAGGTCCAGGGGTTTGGCCCCAAGCGCCAAGAGGTTGGCCCGCGTGGTGTCGAAGTGGGAGTTATTGGGGACGATATCACCGGCTTTAACCGTGACCGCGAAGAACACGTGCTCGGCGGCCCTTCCTTGGTGGGTGGGAAGGACGTAAGGGTAGCCGGTGATCTCCTGGACCGTTTCCCTGAAAAACTCGAAGGAGCGGCTTCCAGCGTAGGCCTCGTCCCCTTCCAGGAGGGCGGCCCACTGGGCCTGGGACATGGCCCCGGTTCCGGAGTCGGTGAGAAGATCGATGTACACATCCTGGCTTTTCAGGTTAAACACGTTGTAGCCCGCCTCCGCCAGAAGTCTTTCCCGCTCGGAACGCGGAGGAAGATTGATGGGCTCGACGACTTTGATCTTGTACGGCTTCGGCCGCCATCCGTCGTCCATGCGCATGGAATCATACCTCCGCACCTACTCGCTTCGCAAAGGCTCTGGCCCGGCCACACATTTGACGGGGGAATGTAATCGGGGTTACACTGGATACATGGCCAAGGTTACCACCCTCGATTCCCAGGACTCCCCTCTCTCCCAAGAGCTAGCCCAGTTGGAAGCGGTTGTGGAAAAAATTTGTGCGCGGATCGGCGCCGACCACAAAAAGGGGCTAGACGCACTTAAGGAATGCCTGGGCCAAGGGTATGCCCTCCTTTTCCCGGCCCTGCGCCGGCTGGCCCAGGATGGGAACGACGAGGTGCGGCGCGCGTTAGTTCAGGCCATAGCTGAGGCCGCGGATCCGGCCGATCCCTTCCGAGCCCCCTTCCTTTTGGAAATCCTTTCCCCTTTACTTTGCGACCAAATTCCAGGAATCCGCCTGGCCGCCCGCCGAGTTTTGCGGAAAAAACTTTTGGCCATCTATCCCGAGGAGACGGTGGAGGTGTTGGTGCAATGGGCAGCGGAGCCTGATCCCGCGCGAAAAACCTTGGCCGCCCAGATGCTCGGCCACGTTCCCCCAAAATTAGCACGCCAAGCCCTCATCGCCCTCAAACACCTGGCGAGAACCGGGCAAAGGAAACTTCGCCCTGCCATCTTCATGGCCCTGCGGCGCTTGGCCCAAACGGCCCCGCAGGTTGTGGGGCCAGAGCTTTCGCGTTGGCAGGCGGACCCGGACCTCGCTCCCCTCGTACAAAAAGCTTTAGACGGCCAAAAGCTTCCGCAAAGCTAGGTCCACAAGGAAGGAGGCGGCACCGGCCCAAAGGAAAGCCGGCCACAGCGGAATCCCCTCCCGCACAAGATCCGCTCGCCTGGGGATTTCCTCGTCCTCCAAGAGCTCCCCGCCGGTGAGGCGGGCCACATCCCTCAGCGTTTGCCAATCAGGGCCAAGCTGGGCGTACTCCAAAGGATAGGGCAAAGCGAGGACGGCCGAGCTCCCAAACCTCCCGCTTTCCTCGGCGAAGCTCAGAAAGTACGCGCCATAGCCGGGATGGATGGCTTCTGCCTCGTACCTTCCAGGAGCTATCTGGCGGAACTGAAGCTCCTGCGCCCCCTTGGAACCCACGAGTTTTCCCGAAAAGCGAAGGCCGTGGACCCAGCGGCCACCCTCGGCCACGTCCAGCCGGATGAAAAGCCGATCTCCCCGAGCTTCCCAGAAGACAGGGATTTGCCTGCGCACGGGCCAAAGTTTTGCAAGAAGCGCGGAAAAGTGGGAAAGCCAGCGGGGATCGCCAGCCCAGGCCCGTGTCCAGCCGCCGCGCAGGTCCGTGTTCAACACCGCCACCGTTCCTAAACCTAAATGCCAAAAGGCAAGCAAAGGATCGCCCGTGGGCAAAAGCAAGGCCACCTCCGCCGTAGGCTTAGGGAAGGTCAGAGCGTAACCATAAACTGGGGGAAGCTCCATGGGGGAGAGGGCGGCAGGTCCCGGCCGCACGGGGAATTCCCCCTCCACAAAGCGCGGGCGAAGGGCGCGCTTCGTCTCCTGGACCAAAACGGCCCGCAGCTCCTGGGGGTCCGCAATGAAATGGAGCTCCCCTCCCCCGGCCTGGGCTAGCCCGCCCAATACCTCCAGGTCCGCATCAGGGCCGATGGCGATAGAGGTGACCCCGACCCCGCTTCGCGCCACCTGGTCGTATAGCACCTGAAAGACGCGATGTTCCCGTACGGTCTTTCCGTCGGAGACGATGATCATGTGGCGCACTCGGGCCGAGACCCCTTCCAACGCGGAGAGGGCGAGGAGCACGGCGGGCCAGAGGTCCGTGCCCCCGCTTGGGGAAAGGCCGGAAAGGGCGGAGAAGAGAAGTGGACGGACTTCCTCCGCCGGCCCGGGAAAAGCTAGCCAAAACGGTGTTCGGTCGAAGGCCAGGGCGCCCAGCCAGTCCTGGGGAGGGATGAGCTCCGCGGCCGCGGCGGTGGCCTCCTTCAAAAGGTCCAGCTTCGTCATGGATCCTGCCCGGCCGGCCATGGAGGCCGAGCGGTCCAGCACGAACACCACCGCCGCCGTGGCCGCCTCCATCCTCTCCGGGACGGAGTAGCTGATGGGCAAGATCTCCTCCACCGGCCCGGTGTAGCCGGCCAGGGCCCGCCTCCCCTGCACCACTAGGATCCCCCCGCCCTCTTCGGCAAAGGCGCGCAGCGCCTCCACCGTGTTGGGACCAATTAATCCCAGGGGATAGTCGTCCAAGATCACGAGGCCCACCCCCGCAAGGTCCTGCAGGCGGAGGATCTCCGTGCGGCGGAAGCGCAAACCCATCCCGGAAAGGGCGGCGTCCACCAGGCTCGGCTCCTCCCCCACCACGAGGATCCCCGGGGATTCCCCCACCTGCACGGCCCAGGCCAGCCGATTGTTCTCAGGGACCGGGTCTTCCGAGCACTCCAGGACGAGCTCCACCAAACGAAGGCCCTCTTCTGGAAACACCACGGTAAACGTGATCTCGGTCTGTCCGGGCTCCAAGGAAAGGGCGCGGCTTTCCACTTCCGTTCCGTCCAAGAAGAGGCGGGCCTTCGCGGAAAGGAGGGCGGAGGCGGCCAAAAGGGCGCGCAACTCCGCCGTGGCCCCTTCGGGGAGGGCCTCCGGGCCGCGGAAGGAAAGGAGCTTTAGAGGATCATCCTGGCCCACGGGGAAGACGTGCACGGGAAGGCCCTGGGCCCGGGCCCGGCCCACCGCCGCCCACACATTCCCCTCGGTGTCCTGGCCGTCGGTGATGAGCACGAGCTGTCCCTTCCCCTCCGAAAGGGCCACGGCCAAATCCAATGCAGCCCCAAGATCGGTGCGCTCCGGCTCAAGCTCCATGGGCAAATCCAGGCTCCGGGGAAGACCGGGCTTAGGCGCGCGCACCACCGCGGATTTCCCGGCAAACTTAACCACCCCTATTTCCGCGTCCCGCTCCACTGCAGTCCTCGCAAGATCCCAAAAGGCCTGGATCGCGGAATCCCCTACGCTTGCGGAGTGGTCCACCACAAACACAATTCGTTCCCTTTCCTGGCGCCGAAGGAGCTCCGGCTGGGCCAGGGCCAAAAGGCACAAGGTCAGGGAAAAGACCCGTCCGAGGATCCGGCGTTCCCGGCGCAGGCCCCAAAAAAGGAGGACCAGAGGCAAAGGAAGGAAAAAGAGGGCCCAGGGCCAAAGGAGGCGCATCACCCACCCCGCCAAAGGAAAAACCCGGCCTCCGCGGCCAAAACGAGGAGGAGGGCCAACGCCGTCCAGGGCCAGAGGGGAAGGACGGCCTTGGTAGGAGCCACTTCGCGAAACTCCTCCGCTTTTACCTCCTTGGGCTGGAAGGCCTCCCAGGGCACGTTTACAGCCAAAAGCCTAGACCCTTTGGGGCCGTCCACGCGGAAAATCCCAGGCTTTTGGGGCACAAAAACCCCTGCGATAACGTCCTCTTCGGTGGTCACGAAAAAGCCTGGGGGAAGGGGCACGGCCTCCCCCACCACCACCCCTTCCTCCGGCTCCGGGGGAAGAAGCCAGAGGAGAAGGTGGTAGATGAGGATGGGGAAATCCGGGAGAAGGGGGAGGTTGGAGCGACTCAGGTCCAAGGCCAAGGCGGCCCGACGCCCAAAGGGGCTTTCCCAGAGGAAAAGGACGGGCACCTCCCCGGCCCAAAGGATGATTTGGGCTCCCGGCGGCACTTCCTGTCGCCATACCCGGTCCAGACGCCACTCGGCCAGGGACAGGTTTTCCAAAACAGGGCTTGGCGCTAAATGTAGGGGGCCGGCCGCGGTTTCCCCAAGACGCGGAGCTCCGGGAAGCCCGGCTCCCACCAAAAGGCAAGGTCCCAAAGGCTCCCCGGGCAAGTCCACGGAAACGGCCACAAAAAGGTCTGGCTCGTGATTCACCCGCCGCACCGGAGCCGCCGCCTTAAGCGCCGCCCACAAATACCGGTCCTCCGGCCCGGCCCAGACCACCCCCATCTCCCCGCCCCGCACTACAAAGTACCGCACGTTGTCCCAGGGAAACGCGTCCTTCGGCCGCAGCTCCGCCACAAAAGCGCCGGCCTGCGCCCCCGGAAGGACCAACACCACCTCTTCCGCTTCCCCGGGAGGGACCAACCGGCTGGCCCAAAACTCCCCGGACTCCGAGATCAGACGTATTTGCACGTCTTTATAACTTTGGGTGGCGTTGAACACCCGCAAAAAGGCTTCGTAACGCAGGCCATCGGGGGAGGGACGCACGAAAAACGCGCTGATCCCTAAATTTTCCGGCCGGGGCACCAGCACCACCTCCGCTCCCGCGACCCCTTCCGGATCGTCGGTGATCACCACGACCCGTGGCCAGGGCTCAGGGAGGAGGGCCAACGCCCGGGCGAGCGCGGGCCGGCGGGTGAGGCGCGGCTCATACCGAGCCAACCGGGAAAGGGCTTGCCCAAGATCGTGGGTGGGCGGGACGAGAAGCTCAGGGGGCTCTGCCCAAAGGACCACGGCCCAAGGACCAGCCGAGTCGCGCAATACCTTTTCCGCGGCCTTGAGGATCTCCTCCCGTGTCCCCTCTGCTGCGGCGGAAGCGGAGGCGTCGAGGACAAGGAGGGTCGCTCCCGCGGGACGTACCACCTCCCGTTCCGGCCGGCTTAAGGCCGCCGCCGAAAGCACCACCGCCAAAACCTGCAAGAAAAGAAGGAGATCCACCTGGGCCCGGAGCCGCTCCAAAAACCGCGGCCGGTCCGGCTTCACCCCCTCCCAGAGGAAAAGGGCAGACACCGGCCAATCCCGCTCCCTTTTGCGCAGAAAGTAAAGGAGAAGGACAGGGACGAGGGAAAAAAGCCAAAGCCAAGCCCAGGGGAAGGCGAAGGTCATGGCCGCCACCTCCGGGCCAAAGTCAAAGCCGCGGCCACGGGAGAGCCGTCGGAGACGAAGAAGAACATGGCTACGCCCAGCTCCTCGCAGGTTTGGGCCAGTTCCTTATTCCAGCGGCGCAAGTTTTCCTGGTAGGCCCGGCGGGCCGCGGGCCCTACCACCGCCGGCTTCCCCCGCCCCTCTTCCGCGTCCAAGAGCCTGACCTCCCCCAGGATGGGCGGACTCAGGTCCTCCGGAGAAAGGATTTGAACGGCGGCCACCGCGTGGCGACCGTAACGCAGGGCCAATAAGCCCTGGCGCAATCCCGGGGCGAGAAAATCGGAAAGGACCAAGCAAAGCCCCGGCTCCAAAGTGCGCTCGGACCAGGTCCCCAAAGCCCGGGCCAGATCCGTACGCCCGGCAGGGGAAAGTTCCACCAGAACCTGAAATACTCGCACCAAGGAAGACCGCCCCCGCCGCGGCCTTCCAAAACTTTGAAGCTCCGCAGAAAACGGGTAAAGCCCGAACCGGTCCCCGCTGCGGAAGGCCAAAAAGACCAACGCCGCAGCGAGCTTTTTCGCAAAAAGAAGCTTCCCCCCTAGCCCCATGGAGGCGGAGCAATCGAGGAGGATATAGAGGGGAGCCTCCACCTCCCGGGAGAACACCTTGGTCACGAGCCGCCGGTGGCGGGCATAGACAACCCAGTCAATGAGGCGGAGGTCGTCTCCGGGCTGGTAGGGGCGGTGATCGGCGAATTCCAGGGAGGTGCCGGCCCGGCGGCTGAGGTGCCCGCCGGGGCGGAGGCTCTGGGCGCGGCGCAGGGAAAGGCGGGTGCGGCTCAGCGCCCAAAGCTCCTCAGGGGAGAGAAGCCCTAGGGACGGGGCACGGTCCGCAGGACCTCCTGGAGCACGTCCCATGGGCCCACCCCCTCGGCCTCGGCCCGAAAATTGAGGATCACCCGGTGGATGAAGGCCGGTCGGAAGGCGCTGTGGATATCTTCCACCTCCAAATGCAACCGGCCAGCCAAAAAGGCCCGGGCCTTGGCCCCAAGGATCAGGGCCAGGCCCGCCCGCGGGCTCGCCCCATAAAGCACGTACTTTTGCACCGCCTCCGCTCCCCCCTCCTTGGGATGCGTGGCCAAAACCAGCCGCGCCGCGTAGGAGAGGAATTCCTCGTGCACGGGGAGGGCCGCCACCACCCGCTGGGCCAAGAGCACTTCCTCTTGGGAGACCACGGGCTCCGGAAGGACGATCCCCTCGCCCACCGTGTTCCGGCGGATGATCTCCACAAGCTCCTTTTCCGCGGGATAGCCCACCTCGGCCTTGAAGAGGAAGCGGTCCACCTGGGCCTCGGGAAGGGGGTAGGTGCCCTCCATCTCGATGGGGTTCTGGGTGGCCAAGACCATGAAGGGATCGGGCAAGGGGTAGGTGGCCTTGCCCACGGTGACTTGGCGCTCCTGCATGGCCTCAAGGAGGGCGGACTGGGTCTTGGGGGTGGCCCGGTTCACCTCGTCGGCCAAAACCACGTTGGCAAATACCGGGCCGGGGAGGAACTGGAAACCGTCTTCGGAAAAGATGTGGGTGCCGAGGATGTCGGCGGGCATGAGGTCCGGGGTGCACTGGATGCGGGAGAAACTAAGCCCGAGGGCCCGGGCCAGCGCCCGCACTAAAAGGGTCTTCCCCAGCCCCGGAACGCCCTCCAAAAGCACATGGCCCCGCCCCAGAAGGGCCCAGAGGACCACCTCCACCACCCGCTCCTGACCTACGATGACGGAGGAGATGGCCTCCTGCAGCCGAGCCATGGCCTCTTGAGCTTTGGTGATCTCCGTAGCAGTGATCAAGGCCCACCTCCTTGAGCGAGGTGCTGGAAGTAACGGCGCACCAGTTCCCGTAATTCCGGCGGAAGGTCCTTGGCCGAAAGGAGGAACTCCGTTTCCTCGGCGGAGAAAGCGAGGGAACTCGCCGGTTCCTCCCCTGGTGTTTCTCCAGGAAGCCCCAATATAAACCCTTGTCGCACTGGCCCCTCTCCAGGGCGCAGGGGGACGGCCACAACCTCCTCCACCTCCGCTGGGCTCAGGCCCGGGCCTAGATGCGCGGGCTCGCCCCTCTCCCATCCCGCGCCAAGGCCAGGGCCTCCTTCTTCCTCTGCCTCCCCAAGCCTCGCCCAAAGGTGCTCTTCTACCTCAATATCCATGAGGATCTCCCGGGCGCCCTCAGCCAAGGCCTCTTTGGGACTTTCTTCTCTTTCCGCAACGCCAGTCCCCTCCGTTGCCCCTTCCTCAGAGGGAGGGGTACCGGCGAGGGAAAGTTCCTCCCTAATGGCGGCAAGGCCTTCCAATGCGGCGGCCACAATTTCCTTGGCTTCCGCGAGGTCCTCCCCTTTCTCCCAAAGGGCGGAGCGAAGATCGGGACGGGCGATTTCGGAAACGAGCTCGGAAAACTCCGCTTGCGTTTCGGCAGTTACTCCTTGAACGGAGGCCTCGCTCAAAAGCTCGGCGAGCCGCCGGAAAAGCCCCTCCTCCTGGGCTAGCCTCTCCCACACTTCCTCCGGACTCACCTTCTCCCCCAAAAGCCTGGCCAGGAGCTCCTCGTAAAGGGAGCGGGGATAAGAGAAGCCCGGGGGAAGCTGGGGGATCTCTTGGGCCACGGACCTCCTTTGCCCCTGGGGCCCGGGCTCAGCGGGAAGGGCCTCAACCTTTTCCTCCAAAACGGAAGAGGTAGCTGGGGCAGTGGGGAAAGAAAAAAGTTCAGGACCGCTCCAAGGAACGAGGAAAAAGCCCACCAAAACCAGGGCGGGTAAGAGTGCAAAGATCTCGGGGAAGAAAAGGCGCCAAGGACGCAGGGAAATTTGCGAAGAGAGGAGAGAAACGAACGACAGGCTCGGAGCCTTTAGCGCCGCCACGAGGGCGGCGAGTTTCCCACCCACGCCCAAGCGCTCCCCCACCCGCACCCAACGCACCCGAAGTGGCCAAAGGAAGAAGAGGCCGGCAAGAAATGGTAGGAGAAGAAAGCAAAAGGACGGGAGAGAGAAGCTTAGGACTTTACCCAGAACAAGGGCGCCAAGAATGAAGAAAGCAGTTGCGGAAAAGGCTAAAAAGGCCCGGCGAGCCCGCAAAAGGAGGGTTATACGCCTTTGGATCTTCCGCCCCTCATCCACCAAACCAGGCTCACCCCGCTCAACCCCAAATAGAGAAGGAGGCCCCACAGCCCTTCACCCTCCCCTTGCCAGAGGGCGGGAAGGGCGATGAGCGCGCTCACCGGCCACGCCAAGACCACCGGTCCGAACAAGGCCAAAAGAAGTCCCCCATATTTAAGGACAAACCTAACCCCATCGGATCTTATCCGCCCCGCAAGCCCATGCCCAGCCCCCATCCACACAAAACCGTGCGCGTAAAGAAAAAGGAGGGAAAGGAGGAAAGAGGGCCAGGTGGTCCCGGTCTCCACAAGATACACAAGGAGAAAAGGGAGCACGATTAAAACGCTCAGCGCATCGAAGAAAAGGAGACGCGCAAAGCGCGCCACCGCTGGGAGGGGGCCGTAGCCCTGCTCGGCCTCCCCCACCTGGATGGCCAAAACCCCCTGCAAAAAGGCGAGGATCTGCAGGAAAAGGACGCGGCGAATGGTGAAATCCGGCCAAAGAAGCGCGGCAAGAAGGGCCCCACCCGAGAGGATGCCAAACCCCTGAAAAGGGGTGATTAAGGCTTCAGGGAGCTTAGGAAGGTTCATGGCAGGCGCACAAGGTACGCTTCCATCCCGGGTTCCTCTGAAAAAAGCCGCACCACCTTGGCCTCTTCCCAGGAAAGGGCAAAACTTTGCCTAAGCCAAGCGGGCGGGGAAATGGTTTCACCTCGCTCCTTCCATCCCTCTTGGCTTAGGCGGAGGAGGATCCTCGGGACGCCGGGCTCAAGGTGAAGCGCCGTTTGCCACTCCCCCTCCGAAAAGCGCCACACCAGGTCCCGCCCCGCCCACTCCCGCGCGGGAAGAACTTCCGCCCACCACCCAGGCACCACCCTCCCTTCCCGCCGCCAGGATACGATCCCCAGCACCTCCAGGCGAAACCAGGTAAAGCCAGGCTTTTCTATGCCCACCAAAACGGCCCTTTCTTCGACAACACCTTTGCGATAAACCACATAAAACGCCGACAAAACCAGGAAAAAGCCGGCGAAGGAGAAGAAAAGGGCGGCGCGACCTCGGGAGAGCCTGGGCAAAGCGAGGCTCAGGCCCAAAAGGTACAGGAAGAGGCCGGGAGCAAGGGCCCACCAGAGGGGTGAAGGAGGGCGGAGCTTGGCCAGGGTAGCCCTGAACGCCTCGGCATCCACCCGTATTCCCTCCGGGCTCAAAAACGCCCGCCAGGCCCGGATCACATCCTCTTTCACAGCAAACGGGGAAAAGAGGTGCAATTCCGAAAAGGGAGAAAGGAGAAAAGGATCGGAAGGTAACTCCGCGGGGGAGAAAAAGAAATCCAAAGGGGCAATGGGCGGGCCAATCCCCGCCCGCAAGGGCCCGGATTCAGGAGAAAAGCGCAGTTCTTTTTCTCCCACCTTTTCATCCCCAGAAAATGCCGTGGCCACAAGGAAAAAGCTCCCCACCTGCACCGGCCATGGGAGAAGCATCTTCGTTTTGGCAAAAGGGCCCACGGAAAAGGGGAGAACTAAAGTGTAAGAAGCCTCACCCCGCCAAGGGGAGCCGAATCTCCCAAAAAGGCGCAGCTCCCCGGAGACGAGGCTAGGTGCGGGATTGCTTATCGTAACCCAAAGGGGATTTACAGCTCCTAAAACTGGCCGGCCCGCCCAGCCCAGTTCCAACTCCACTTCCACACAAAACCCGGAAAAAGCCCAAAGAAGGAGGAGAAGGATCATTGGGGAAGCCCGTTCACTGCCTCCAGGGCATCCTGGGCCAAGACATCGGCATAGACCTGAGTGGTACGGATGGACGCGTGCCCAAGCTGCTTTTGCACCAAGCGCAGGTTGTAGCGGGAGGCGCGATAGAGGAGGGAGGCGTAGGTGTGGCGGCAGGAGTGGATGGTGAAGCGCTCGGGAAGGCCAGCCTTTTTGGCGTAGCGCTTGAACATGAGCCAGACAGCCTGGCGGGTCAGGGGACCGCCCCTTGGGGAGAGGAAAAGGTAATCCTCGGCCCCCGTGGGCTCCCCAACAAGCTTTTTCCACTCCAAAAACTCCAGAAGATGGCGGCGGAGGGGCTCCCCGATGTGCACGCTCCGCTCCTTCCCGCCCTTTCCCCGCCGGACGATGATCGCCCCATGCCCGGGCTCCAGAAGAAGATCGCCCACTTTCAGGTTCACGATCTCCGAGACCCTAAGTCCCGCGTCCAGGGCCACGTGGAGGATGGCCCAATCCCGGACCGGGGCTTTTTGCCCGCGGCGCAGGGCCTCCTCCGCGGCCTTGCGGGCCACGTCCTTCAGGCGGTGCACCTGCTCCGGGGTCATGAAGTCCTCCAGGGTCAGCTGGAGCGGCATCGTCCCCCCTTTCTTTCCTTGACCAAAGGTGCGGGTAACTTTACCAAAGATCGAGGCCTCCGAAAAGTGCCTGCCCTTCGGCGTTGCAGAGAAGGGGAACTTAACAAAAGGTCGCTTTTGTAAAGCTCCCTAGTCCAGGGCATACCGCTCGATGATCTTCTTCTCCTCGCCCGCCACCTCCGCGGAAAGCTCGATGTACTCCTTGAGACCGGAGGTGAGGAGCTTCTCCCGGAAAAGCGAATCGAGCTGAAAAATCCCGGCGGAGTTGGTCATGCGCACGTGGATGTGCACCGGCTTCTCCTTGCCTTTTTTGATCTCCACTTTGTCGATGGCCAGCGCGGAGACGGTATGGATGGTGGGGCGCCCCACTTGGAAGGGGATCCGCGCCCGACCCTTCTCCATATCCAGGGCATCCGCCACCTTGAGGACCCCCGCCTCCAAGGTGAGGGGCCTCGCTTCCCGCCGGTGAGCGTAAACGGCGTGCAGGACGTCCGCCAACACCTGGGTCTTCGCCGGCTCCTCATAGATCCCGGCCAAAAGCTCGTCGGCCAGGTGAACGGCGAGGATCAACGAGAGGTTCTCATGTTCGTCGCGATGGATGGCGTGGCCAATGTCGTGGAGGGCCGCGGCCAGGGTCACCACCACCTCCGCATCTTCCGGAGAAAGCCCGTGGTCCACAACTCCCGGCCGCACCCCGGCCTCCATAAGGAGACGCAAAAGCTTTAGAGCCAGCCGCATGACGATCCGCACGTGCACCGGCCCGTGGTCGTTTATCCCCAGCCGATTGATGGCCGTGACGTTTGAGCAGGCCCAAAGGGCCTTGAGGCGGGCGGAACCCTCGATGGCTCGCCGGAGTTTGGTGAGCTTTTCGTTGGGCATCAGGAAATTTTGAGGTCGCGCCAGCGCTCCCACCAGGCCGCCTGTCCCCTCTCCCCTTGAAGCTTGGCCTCAAGAACCCGCACCCGCTCGGCCAAATCCCGCACCTCCGCCGCCAAGTGCTCCACCAGGGCCCGCCAGCCCTCCTCCCCTCCCTTTTCCTGTTTTTCCCGGTTTTCTTCTGTTTGTTCCGAAACCCTGTTTGGCTTTTCTAGCTGCTCTTCGAAGCGGAAGCGCAAGATGTTGGCCGCTTCTTTTAGGGTATGCCCGGTTTCGCACAAAGCCTGGAGGTCGCGCAGGAGGCGGAGCCCCTCCTCGGTGAGGAGGAGCTGGTTGTTGGGGCCGCGGCGAAGGTGGGGAAGGAGGAGGTCGCGGATGGCCTCGATGCGGTTCCGCACCTGGTTCTCCGTGGCTAGGCTCAGAATGGACACGAGTTCCCTTACGGTATACATGGTTTGGCCCCCTTTCGTTCGGTTTTAGTGAAGGGTAGGGCGAAGGGTGAGGCGCAGCAAGAGGGGAAGACCCTGGTCATCCTTTCTCGCCGCTCGCGCGAAGGAAGGGCCCGCCCTAAAGTTAGGGTGCCCATGGCTCGGATTCGCCGGCTTTCCGAGGAGGTCATCCAGAAGATCGCTGCGGGCGAGGTGGTGGACCGCCCGGCTTCCGTCCTTAAAGAACTCATCGAAAATAGCATCGACGCCGGGGCCACAAAAATTCGCGTGGAAATAGAGCGCGGCGGGATCAGCCGGCTCCTTGTTTCCGACGACGGCTTTGGCATGACCCCCGAAGAAATGGAGCTCGCCGTGGAACGGCACACCACCAGCAAGATCGCCACCGAGGAGGACCTCCGCCACATCAAAACCTTGGGCTTTCGCGGCGAAGCCCTGGCGGCGATCTGCGCCGTGGCCAAGGTGCGCCTCGTCTCCCGCACCCGGGACTCCCCCGCGGCCCACGAGCTTTTGGTGGCCGGCGGAAAAATCCTTGCCGGAAAACCCGCAGCCCATCCCGTAGGGACCACGGTGGAAGTGACGGACCTTTTCTTCAACGTGCCAGCCCGCCGAAAATTCCTCGCTGCGCCCGCGGCGGAAGCCCGAAGGTGCCTGGAACTTTTACGCCACCTCGCTTTGGCCCATCCGGAGCTTAGTTTCCAGGTGTTCTCGGAGGGCCGGAAAGTTCTGGAGATCCCGGCGGCGCGAAGCCCCCTTTCCCGCATCGCGCAAATTTACGGGGAAAACCTGGCCCGGCGCCTCATCCCCGTGGAGATGAGGGAGCCCGGGTATTGGCTAAAGGCCTTTTTCTCCCCGCCGGAGCTCACCCAGGCCACGCGGGTCGATCAGCACCTCTTCCTCAACCGAAGACCGGTGAAGCTCGGGAATCTGGCTGTGCCCATTTACCAAGCGTATGCCCGCTTTCTTGGCCGCGGCCAGCATCCCATCTTCTTCCTTTACCTGGAGGTGGATCCAGAGATCGTAGACGTAAATGTGCACCCCAAAAAGGAAGAGGTGCGCTTTCAAAACGAGGAAGCCGTGCTGGATCTTTTTCGCCGCGCGGCGCTGCGGGCCTTGGGAGCGTTCACCCCCACTTGGACGGGGAAACCCATCCCCACCATTCCCGAATCTGTTTCCACGCTTCCCGAGGCCTCCCAGACTTCTATCTCTCAAGAGGAGCTCATCAGCTTTACGGAAGCCCCGGAAAGAACCTGGCGCATTCTAGGGCAGGTACAGCGCGCATTCATTGTCGTGGAGACCCCGGATGGCTTAGAAATCGTGGACCAGCATGTGGCCCATGAGCGCGTTCTCTTTGAGAAGTTTCAGGAAAGCACGGCGATTGAAGTTCAAAAATTTTTGATTCCGGTGCAGGTGGAGCTTCCCTTTGACCAAGCGGCAGCCCTACGGGAGGCAATTATTTCGTTGCGAAAGATCGGGGTGGAGCTTGAGCCCTTTGGCGGGAATGCGTTCCTCGTGCGGGGTTGGCCTTTGGCCCTTGCGGAGCGCCAGGCGAAACTGGGATTTTCTGAGCCTCTACGGGCGGTGGCCTCCCTTTGGCGGGAGGGAAACCGCGACCTTTTGGAGCTATGGCGGGAGGTGGCCTGTGCCGCGGCGATTCGGGCGGGAGAGGAGCTTTCCCTGCCGGAACAGGAGGCCCTGATCTCCGCCTGGAAGACAACAAAGGAGCCAGCCCGCTGTCCCCACGGCCGTCCCATCGCCATAAAGCTCACTTGGGAGGAGCTTCGCCAAAAGCTCGGCCGCTAGCTTCCCCTGCGGCATTTGGCAGAAGCCGGGGCGGCCTATAAAGCCAAAATGAGGAGCTATGAGGGCCCTGGGGATGGTGGCTCTGGCTGGCGCCCTTGCGTTTGGGGCAAGCCTCGCTATTCCCTTTTTGAACTCATTCCGTTGCTCCCTGGGAGAGCGGTGGAGATTTGTGAGATTTTCCAGGGAGTAGGCGTTACTTATTGAATTGACGAAGGGGGAAAGATCAGGTGGGAGTTGGGGGTCAGGAAGGCTCCTTCAGTCTTGTTCCTCCTTGATGGCCGACCCAAAAGGATGCTTGGTTGGCCCTTGTTTGGGGTCAGATCTTTATTTTTTGTATTCTTGGCAGTTACGCACCGAGCGAGTGTTTGGGGTCAGGTCTTTATTTTTTGTATTCTTGGCGGTTACGCACCGAGCCCCCTCTTTTGCTGTACAGCGAGGGCCATGGAGTGCACGGCAAAGGCTTCCAGGTTCAAGGAAAGCTAAAGTCGGAGGGAGAAGTTCAGGCCCTTAAAGGCGTCCTAACCCAAAAATAAAAGATCTGACCCCAAAAGGATGCAAAAGGAAAAGGGGGAAGCTCCACAGATTTAAAAACTACGGCCTGGAAAAGTGAGGAACTGGATGCGCATAGAAGGCCAAGAAGAGAGCGGAACTATCAAAAAGCGATTGAACTCATTTCGTTCACCCCAGGAAGGCGAAGCTTAGGCTTTAAGGACCCAGCGGGTGCCTTCTGGGCCGTCCCGGAGTTCCACCCCCAGCTCCGCCAGTTTCTCCCGGATCTTGTCGGCCAGGGCGAAGTTTTTCTCCTTCCGTAACTGCGAGCGAAGCTCCACCACCAGGTTCAAAAGCTCCTCCGAAAGTTTTCCCAGCTCGGGAGCGCTCGCTTCTCCTTGAAAGAGGCCCAAAGGACGGCACAGCCGGCGCACGGCCGCCGCCCCTTCCCGCAAGGCCCCGGGATCCGCCCGTTTGTAGGACTCCCCAATGATCTCCTGGACCACCGCCAAGGCCCCCGGCGTGTTGAAGTCCTCCTCCAGCTCGGCCCAAAACTTTTTCTCTTTTTCCTGGAGAAACGAGGAGAAACTCGGGTCTTGGGCGCGGACTTCTGAAGGGATTCTCTCCGCCTCGGCCAAAAAGTTATAAACCCGGCCTACGGCGGCCTTGGCCTCCTCCAAAGCCTCAAAGGAAAAATCAAGGGGCTTCCGCCAGTGGCGAGAGAGGTAAAAGTAGCGCACGGCTTCGGTGCCAAAGAGCTTCACCACATCGCGGGCGTAATAGAAGTTCCCCAAGGATTTGGCCATCTTCTCCCCTCGCACAGTGAGCATTCCGTTATGAAGCCAGAGCCGGACGAAAGTCTTTCCCGTGAGGGACTCGGCCTGGGCCCTTTCATTCTCGTGGTGGGGGAAGATGAGGTCGTTCCCACCGGCGTGGATGTCGATGGTTTCACCCAAAAGGTAAAGGGACATGACCACGCATTCGGTGTGCCAGCCGGGGCGGCCTGGGCCCCAGGGCGAAGGCCAATGGGGCTCCCTGGGCTTGGCCCCCTTCCAAAGGGCAAAATCGAGAGGATCGCGCTTGCGCTCGTCCACCTCCACCCGGGCCCCAGCCAACTGCTCCTCCACCGAGCGGCCGGAAAGCTCGCCATAACCGGGATAGGTGCGCACGGAAAAATAAACATCCCCATCGACAACATAGGCATGTCCCTTTTCCAAAAGCCTTTCGATGAACTCCACCATTTTGGGGACAAAGGCGGTGGCCGGGGGGGAATAGGTGGGCGGTCGCACACCTAGCCTCTCTAAGTCGGCAAAGTACTCCTGGGTGTAATGAAGGGCCACCTCCCCGGGCTCACGGCCTTCCTCCTGGGCCCGGCGAATGATCTTGTCGTCCACGTCAGTCACGTTCTGCACTAGGATCACGCGAAAGCCTTTTTCTTCAAGGACCCGGCGGAGGGCGTCAAAAACGATGAACGGGCGGGCATTTCCGATGTGGATCAGGTCATAGACGGTGGGCCCACAAACGTACATGCGCACCGTGTCATCCGCGGGCGAAAGCTCCTCTAGCCTTCTCGTTAAGGTGTTATACAGGCGCATCGCAAAAATAGTAGCGAAAGAGGGCGCCATCACCAAGTAGAATTCGCCGTGCCCTGGCGGGAAGTGCTTTTGGTCTTGGGGGTTTCGGCCGCTCCCATAAGCGAGCTACGGGGCGGGATCCCCTTGGCGTTGGCCCTGGGCTTTGCCCCGGAAATCGCGTTCTTTCTGGCCCTGGTGGGAAACCTTTTACCTCTGCCCCTCCTTCTTTTTCTTTTCCCCAAAATTCTTCGGGCGGTGGAGAAACTTCCAGGCTGGCTGGGCCGGGCGGGGAGGGCGTATCTGGCTTGGCAAGATCGCCGAAAAGGGGCTTTCGCCAGGTGGGGACCTCCTGCGCTGGTGCTCTTCGTGGCCATCCCTTCCCCCGGGACGGGGCTTTGGACGGGGGCGGTGTTGGCTAGCCTCCTTGGCATACCTGGGCGACGCGCCGGACCTTTTCTCATCCTTGGCGTTTTGCTGGCCGGAATCCTCGTTTTGGGGGCGAGCCTTGGGCTATTCCGTCTTTTTGGGATTTAGGCCGCCCCGGGAATAAACTTGGTGGCCATGGACGAGCGCGCCCTGGACAAACTCAAGCTTCAGGAACTCCTTCGCCGCCATCCCGCGGACTTGGCCGAGATCATCTCGGCTTTGAACGAAGAGGAGGCGGTGGAACTTGTGCGCCGGCTTTACGAGCGGCAGGCCGCGGCCCCCCTCGGGGAAATGGAGCCCGAGGCGGCCGCCCGCCTCCTTTCTCAGCTGACGAGAGACGAGGCCATCCGCATCCTTTCCCACATGGACCCGGACGATGCCGCCGACCTTCTCGCCGAGCTCCCCAAAGAGACGATGCGGGAGATCCTCGCCCGCCTGGAGCCCACCAAAGCTAAGACCATCCAAACCCTCCTATCCTATCCTCCGGACACCGCTGGCGGCCTCATGTCGCCCGAGGTGTTGGCCCTGCCGGCCCATATGCGGGCCTATGAGGCCATCCAGTTCATCCGGCGCAAGGCCGAGGAAAAAGAGACCATCTATTACGCCTACGTCGTGGACGAAGAAAACCGCCTTTTGGGCGTCCTCTCCCTGCGGGATCTTGTCCTCGCCCCCCTCAACACGCCCATCGCGAAGCTCATGAACACCGATGTGGTAACCCTTCCCCCGGACATGGACGTGGAGGAGGTGGCTAGGCTTTTCGACAAATACAACTTCCTCGCCCTTCCGGTGGTGGATGCGGAAAGGAAGCTTTTGGGAATTGTCACAGTCGACGACGTCATGGACGTGATGCGTAAGGAGGCCACCGAGGACTTATTGCGGGTGGGTGGTATCCCTTCCGGTGAGGACATGCCCCTGGATCCCCCCATTTCCTCGGTGAAGAAAAGGCTCCCGTGGCTTATGGGGCTGGTGATCCTCAACCTGAGCGTGGCTAGCCTAGTCAGCCGGTTTGAGGCCACCATCGCCGAATTAGCCTTCGTGGCCGCCCTCATGCCCCTCATTGCCGATATGAGCGGGAACGCCGCAGCCCAAGCGCTCACCGTGGCCATCCGGGGCATGGCCCTGGGAATTGTGGACTGGAAGGATCTTCCCCGCGTACTGTGGAAGGAGCTCAGGGTGGGGCTTTTGGCCGGCCTTGGGCTAGGGGTGGAGATCGGCATTATCTCTGCGCTCCTTTGGAAAAAGCCGCTTTTTGGGATGGTGGCCGGGCTGGCCCTGGCCGGCACAACCATGGGCGCCTGCCTCACCGGCGGGGCCATTCCTTTTTTGTTCAAGAGGCTGCGCCTGGATCCGGCGATGATGTCCGGTCCTGTGGCCACCACCATCGGAGATCTCATCGGGATCGGTCTCTTTTTGAGCCTGGTCACAGTTTTCCGCGGACAGCTCCTTTAACCAACGAAGTCCGAGTTTTAGGCTATACTCCGAGCACACCTTTCCGCCGCGGGATCAACTAAAGGAGTGCGGCGGAGAGGAAAAAGGGGTGATGCGATGACGGCGTTTGCACAAACTCCTACAGGGACGGAAACGAGCCAACAGCTCATTTCCCTTGTAGTCATTCTCGTGGTCTTTTTCGCGGTTTTCTATTTTTTGCTGATCCGCCCGCAGCGCCGGCGCCAAAAAGAACATGCGGCTTTGCTCACCTCCCTTAAGCGCGGGGATCGGGTGATGACCGCAGGCGGAATAATCGGGACCATCGAGGACATCGACGAAAAAGAGGTCGTCCTGGTGGTGGAGGAGGGAAAACTCCGGATCGCCAAGTCCAGCATTGTGGAAAAGATAACGAAGAAGTGAGGTGACCCATGAAACGTAGGGATTGGATATACCTTGGCGTCACTTTGGCCGTTCTTTTCGCTGCCATTGGCCTTCTTTATCCATTTTGGCCGCTTGATAGGGTGATAAAGCTTGGCCTGGACCTCCAGGGTGGGGTTCGCCTGGTATTGGAGGCCCAAGGGTTAGAAGAGATGACACTTGCCCAGCGGCGGGACGTGGTGGACCGGCTGGTCACGATCTTCGCCGAGCGAGTGGACCAGTACGGCATGGCCAACGCGGAGATCCGGCCCCTGGGGAGTGACCGAGTGGAGGTGCGCATCCCCGGGGCGGCCGACCCAGAGCAGGCCCGGGAACTCCTCGGCCGCACAGCAATTTTGGAGTTCCGGAAGGTCCTGGATGAGGCCACGAATCCCGACGATCTTGCCGCTAAGCGCGTAATCCCCCAGGAGATCCTGCCTGGAAAAGAAGCAGGCCGCTATTACCTTGTGGAAGGCGATCCTCTCCTCACCGGCGACGTTTTGGATAACGCGGAAGTTCGCGTCTCTACGGACCCCCGTAACCCCGGGCTTTACATCCTTCTTACGTTCAACCGCGCTGGGGCGGAAAGGTTTGTGGAGGCGCTGAGGAAACTGCAGGTGGGGGATAGGCTAGCCATCATTTTGGACGGGGTGGTCTACTCCGCCCCAGCTATCTCCGCTTCCATCAAGGAAGCGGCGGCCCAGGGGTGGCGGGCCGTGCAAAATAGCACCACCATCACCGGCCGATTCACCTACGATGAGGCCAAGCTCCTTGCTGTCGTCCTCCGCTCAGGAGCCCTGCCCACCCGGGTGGCGGTGGTGGAAGAACAGCGGGTTGGTCCGACATTGGGGGCGGAGTACGTGCGGCGCGGGGCCCTCGCCCTCCTCATAAGCTTCGTCCTCGTCGTCCTCTACATGACCCTTTACTACCGGTGGTATGGGATCATCGCCGCATTGGGCATCAGCTTAACTATGCTCATCCTTTTCGCCGCCCTGCGGGCCTTCCACGCCACCTTAACCCTCCCGGGGATTGCTGGATTGGTCTTGACCTTGGGGATGGCGGTGGATGCCAACGTCCTCATCTACGAGCGGATAAAGGAGGAACGCCGGACAGGGAAGGCCCTTAACGCCGCCATCGCCGCGGGCTTCCATCGCGCCCTCACCGCCATCGTTGACTCCAACATCACCACCCTCATCGCCGCCCTCATCTTCTTCCTCCTCGGCTCGGGACCGGTGCAGGGGTTCGCCATCACCCTAAGCCTTGGTGTGGTGTCCTCCATGTTCTCCGCTTTGGTCGCGTGCCGGCTGCTTTTGGAGCGCACCGTCCTTGGGCAGCGCGTCCCGGTCAAACTAGCACCCACTGCAAAATGAATGAGTGCAAAGCGCTTTCCGGATCGAGCTCACCGATTTTGATCCGCACATCTAGCTCCTGAAGCAAGGCCAAAGCCTGGATCAGGCGAGCTTCTCCGTGGCGGCGGGCCTGAGGTAGCCTCCGGCGGACCAGCCATTCTGGCCCCTCCGGAGTCTCCCCCGCCGCTACAGCGCTCAAAGTCGATAGCAGAGCCCTAAAATGGCCCACGAGGAGGTAAAACAAAGTCTGGGGATTCCAACGGGTACGCAAAAGCTTGTCGAGGGCGCGGAGCGCACCCACAAGATCGCCATTCCCTACGGCGTCCAATAGCTCATACGGTTGTGGCTGTCCAAAGAAGCAAAGCTCTAAGAGGCGGGAGCGCGGAAGTTTCCCCCCCTTCCAAACCTTGAACTTCTCCACTTCCTGGGCCAGCCGAAGGGTGTCCCCGCCGCACGCCTCCAAAAGCAAGTCCACGAGGAAGGGATACACGGGGAGGCCGGCCTCCCTAAGGAGGGTTTCACAAAGCTCGCGGAGGGCCCGCCCGGTGGGGCGGGGAAAATGCTCGGCTTCCTCGGCAGCTTCGGATAGCGGCCCGCGCAAATCCTCGCCTAAAAAGAACACCGCAACCCCCTCCGGTAGTCCGGTCCGCAAGGCCACCGCCAGCTCCCGCTCCCCCCGCCACGCGTCCGCCCACCGCACCACCACCGCTTTCTCCTCCGTAAAAAGGTCGGGGGTGCGGACCTCCAATAAAAGGCGCTCCGGTGTGATCTCGTCCCCAAAAAACACGAATTTCCGCGTCGACCCCAGGGCCCTGAGCCGCTCGTTGAGCCTCCGCTCGGCGAGGAGGGGGTCACCGGAATACGCGCCAAACCTCACTTTTGCCACGCATTCAGCCTACACCGCCGGGAGAGGGCGGACAACCCTTGACGGAGGAAGAGGCCGTTCCTAACATTGACGGTGGGCCGAGGTGGCGGAATTGGCAGACGCGCTGTCTTGAGGGGGCAGTGGGCTTCGGCCCGTGCGGGTTCGACTCCCGCCCTCGGCACCAGGCCGGCCCAGCGCCGGCTTTCTTTTAGAATTGGCCAATGCCCATGAGCCCCCAAAAGAAGCTTACGCCTCTAATCCCCGTGAAAATAACGGGAACCGGCTCGTACCTCCCGGAGAAAATCCTGACCAACGACGATCTCGCCCAGTTTTTAGAGACCAGCGACGAATGGATCCGCACCCGCACCGGTATCCGCACTCGCCACATCCTCTCCCCCGAGGAGATCCCGGCGAAGATGGGGATCGAGGCCGGGCAAAGGGCCCTGGCCCAAGGGCGAAGGAGCCCCAAGGACGTGGACCTCCTCCTTGTGGCCACGAATGTTCCCGAGGAACCCATTCCCGGAACGGCTCCGCACATCGCCCTGGGACTTGGCCTTGGGAAAGGAGCGTTTGCCGATGTGACCGCCGGCTGCGCCGGTTTTCTTTACGCCCTGGCCATGGCCGCAACCATGATCCACGCGGGAATGGCCAAAAGAGCGTTGGTGATAGGCACCGAGGCCCTTTCCCGATTTGTGAATTGGCAAGATCGCGCAACGTGCGTCCTTTTTGGGGACGGCGCGGGTGCGGTCCTCATGGAGGCCAAAAAAGGAAAGGCGGGAATCCTCGGGGTGGCCCTGCGGGGGGATGCCACGAAGCTCGGGCTTTTGCGGATCGAGGCCGGCGGAGTGAGGCTTCCCGCAAGCATGGAGACGGTCCAAGCGGGAAAACATTTTCTTGAGATGGAGGGAAAGGGGCTCTTTCGGGCGGCGGTGGGGATGATGGCCGAGGCCACCCGCGCCGCCGCCGCCCAAGCCGGATTAACCCTGGAGGAGATCGACTGGGTCGTCCCCCACCAGGCCAACCTCCGGATCATCGAAGCGTTGGTGAAGCGCCTCCGCATCCCGGAGGAAAAGGTGGTGGTGAACATCGAGCGTGTGGCCAACACCTCCACGGCCTCCATCCCTATTGCCCTGGACGAGCTCGTGCGGGCGGGCAAAGTTGAACCAGGGCAGATCTTGGCCCTCACAGCCTTCGGGGCCGGAGCCTGCTATGGGACGGTGATCCTCCGATGGTAGCCTTCCTCTTCCCCGGGCAGGGCTCACAGGAAGTGGGGATGGGGAAGGAGCTCTTCGCCAAGCCTGCGGGAAAGGAGGTGCTGGCGGAGGCGGCGAAACTCGGGTGGAAAAAATTTGTGCCGGAAATCCCCGCCGAGGAACTTTCCAAAACGGCGGTGGCCCAGCCGGCCATCTTCCTGGTGGAGTGGGCGGGGTTTTTGATAGCCAAAGAGCAAGGGGAGCCAAAGGCGGTGGCCGGCCACTCCCTGGGAGAATTCGCGGCCCTAGCTGCCGCGGGAGTCCTGGATTGGCCCACGGCCTTTAAACTCGTCCTTCTGCGGGGAGAGCTCATGGAGGAGGCGGCAAAAAAACAGCCGGGAGGGATGCTCGCCGTCCTTGGCCTTCCCGGGGAGAAAGTGGAGGGGGTGGCCGAAGAAAGCGGCTGCTTTATGGCCAATATCAATGCGCCGGGGCAAGTGGTGTTGGCAGGGGATCCTTCTGCCCTGGGGCGTGCGGAAAAGCTGGCCCAGGAAAGGGGCGGAAAGGCCGTTCGTCTCGCGGTAGCTGGCGCTTTCCACTCCCCATTTATGAGGGAAGCCGCCCAGCGCTTCGCTCAGGCCCTGGAGGAACTCGTTTTCCGCGCACCGAAAATAACTTTTGTCTCCAGCGCAAGCGGGGAGGTGGAGAAAGATCCGGAAAGGATAAGGGAGATCCTTAAGGCCCAAATGACGGCCCCGGTTTTGTGGGCTAAAACCATGGAAACCCTCGCTGCCGTGGGGGTGGAGGAGGCCTGGGAAGTAGGCCCCGGACAGGTCCTCACCCGCCTTGGCAGGCGCATCACCCAACGGGTACGCTTCCGGGCCCTGGCGGAGGTTCTGGGAAATGTTTGAGGGGAAAGTAGCGCTCATAACGGGAGGAACCTCGGGGATTGGGCTGGCCACGGCCAAGCTCCTCGTGGCCCGGGGCGGCCAGGCGGTGGTGGTGGGGCGGGACCCGGGGCGCGGAGCCCAGGCGGAAGCGGAACTTGGCGGCAAAGGGAAGTTCGTGCCCGCCGATGTCTCCAATCCGGAAGAGGTAAAAAAGATGTTCGATGAGGCCCTCCAATGGGCTGGAAAACTGGATTTCCTGGTGCATGCCGCTGGTCACACCCGGGATAAACTCCTCGTCCGCATGGAGCTCAGGGACTGGGAGGAGATCTTGGGGGTCCACCTCACCGGGGGGTATCTCTGTGCGCGGGAGGCGCTGCGGATCATGATGAAGGCCCGGGCGGGGGCGATCGTGTTTGTGGGCTCGGTGGTGGGGCTCACGGGAAACGTGGGGCAGGCGAACTACGCCGCAGCCAAGGCTGGGCTTGTGGCCCTCACCAAGACCCTGGCCCGGGAGGCCGCCCCGTGGGGGATCCGGGTGAACCTCGTGGCCCCAGGGTACATCGAGACCCCCATGACCGCGGCCCTTCCGGAGAAGATCCGCGCGGAGTACCTGGCCCGCATTCCCCTGGGTCGGGCCGGCCAACCAGAGGAGGTGGCCGAGGCCATCCTCTTCTTGCTCTCACCCCAGTCCTCCTATATAACCGGCCATGTTCTCTGCGTGGATGGGGGCCTTGTCCCCTGCACCTGAGGAGGTGAAAAGATGAGCGATGTGGCAAATCGGGTTAAGGAGATCATCGCGGAGCAGCTCATGGTGGATTTGGAGGAGATCACCGAGGACTCCACGTTTGTCGATGACCTCGGCGCCGATTCCCTCGATCGGGTGGAGCTGATCATGGAGTTCGAGGAGGAGTTCGGCATCGAGATCCCCGACGCGGACGCGGAGAAGATCAGCACCGTGGGCGAGGCCATCGCCTATATCGAGCGGCGACTCGCGGAGAAATCCGGGGAGCAAAGCAGCGTAGAAGTCTAACATGCCCCAGGTCTACGTGGAGGAACTGGGCCGCTTCGTGGGCCAAGAGGTCCTAATCCAGGGCTGGCTTTACAACAAGCGTTCCTCGGGAAAAGTCCGGTTTGTCCTGGTGCGGGACGGCACGGGGATCGTCCAAGGGGTGGTCACCCCAGAAGCCGATCCTCTGACGTTTGAGCTTGCGGAGCGCTTGCCGCAGGAAAGTTCCCTGCGCCTTTGGGGCACGGTGCGGGCCGATCCCCGGGCCCCAGGTGGCTATGAGGTCCTCGTCCGAAAGATCGAGCCAGTCCATATTCCAAAGGAGCCATTCCCCATTGGCCTCAAGGAGCACGGAGTGGGGTTCCTCATGGACCATCGCCACCTTTGGATCCGCATGCGCAAGCAGGTGCCGATCCTGCGCATCCGCGACGCGGTCTTTTGGGCCATCCGCGCGTTTTTCAAGGAGCGGGGGTTTGTGGCCACCGAAGCCCCCATCATCGTGGGCACTGCTGTCGAGGGAACTACCACCCTCTTTCCCCTCGATTACTTTGGTGAGCCGGCGTATCTTTCCCAATCTGGCCAGCTTTATCTAGAGGCCACCTGCATGGCCCTGGGCCGGGTTTATTGGATCGGCCCGTGTTTCCGCGCGGAAAAGTCCAAGACCCGCCGGCACCTCACGGAGTTCTGGATGGCCGAGGCCGAGGCCGCCTTCCTCGACCACGAAGAAAATCTCCGCCTTCAAGAGGACCTCGTCCGCTACATTGTGGAGGCGGTGGTAGCGGAGAGAAAGCGCGAACTTTTGGAGCTTGGGCGCGACCCGGAGAAGCTCCTTGCTGAGGTGCGCGAACCCTTTGTGCGCATCACCTATAAAGAGGCGATAGAGATCATCCGCTCCCATGGTGTTCCCATCGCGTACGGCGACGACTTCGGCGCTCCTGCGGAGGATGCCCTCTCCCACCATTTTGGCCGGCCGGTGTTCGTGGAGCGCTACCCCAAGGAGATCAAGCCCTTTTACATGAAGCGCGATCCCCAAAACCCGGCGGTGGTGCTCAACGCCGACCTCATCGCTCCCGAGGGGTACGGGGAGATCATCGGAGGCTCTCAGCGCGTGGACACGGAAGAGGAGCTTTTGGCACAGCTTGAGGAGGCCAACCTCCCCGTGGAGCCCTACCGCTGGTACATCGACCTTCGCAAATGGGGTTCGGTCCCGCATGCGGGCTTTGGGCTTGGGGTGGAGCGCACCGTGGCCTGGATCACCGGTGTGGACCACATTCGCGAGACAATCCCCTTCCCAAGGATGCTAGACCGCCTCTACCCTTGACCGGGGGTGGGGGGAGAGGCTACACTGAGGTGGGTCGGCTGAGGGTGAAGATGCCGATCCAGTGCTAATTTTTTCCAAAAGAGGGCGGCTGCCCAAGTTCGGGCAGCCGCCCAGCCCCCGGTTGTCCTGGCCTTAAGCCTTCTTCACCTTGAGCTCGCCCTTCTCCTCCACGGCCTTGAGCTTCTTCTGGACGAGGGTCTTCAGGTTCTTGCCGGGCTTGAAGGCCGGAACAACCTTCTCCGGGACGGTGATGCGTTTCTGGGTCTGGGGATTGATGCGCTGGGAGCGCTTGCGCGCCCGCACCTCGAACTTCCCAAACCCAGTGAGGAGCACGGGCTCGTTGTTGGCCAAAGCCTCGGTGATGATGTCCACCGTGGCGTCAAGGGCTTTCCGGGCGTCCTTCTTGGTAAGCCCGGCCCGCTGCGCGATCCGATCCACCAGTTCCGCCTTATTCACTCTCGATCACCTCCTTTCGCGCGGATTTGTCAGAGTATAGTAGGGTTTGCGCACGGCTGTCAAGTAGGGTGGCGATCCCTTGGGGGTTCCCGGTCGGCCTTGCGGGAAATCGGCCCGATCGGTAAAGTAGGACCGGAAAAACTCGCAAAGGAGGAGAACCCGTGGCCGGTGAAATTCGCACTTATGAGGTGGTTTATATCCTCCGCCCGGACCTTGACGAGGCTCAGCGGCGGGAGAAAATGGCCAAGGTCGAAACCTTGATCGCCCAGGAGGGAGGCCAGGTACAAAAGACCGAGGAGTGGGGTCAGCGCATCCTGGCCTATGAGATCGAGCACTTCCGGGAAGGGTACTACGTGCTTGTCACTTTCACTCTTCCCGCAGACCGGGTGGAAAGCTTCCAAGAACGCCTGGGCATGGATGACGCGTTTCTGCGGTATCAGGTGGTGAGGGTGGACGGGAAGACATGAGCGACGTGAACCGGGTGATCCTCACCGGTCGGCTTACCTCCGACCCAGATCTTCGCTACACCCAAAGCGGACGGCCCATGGTGCGCTTTGATCTAGCGGTGAACCGGCGGTGGGTGAACCCGGAGACGGGGCAACCAGAGGAGGAAGTGACGTTCGTTCCGGTGGTGGTGTGGGGAAAGCAGGCCGAGACCTGCGCGGCTTGGCTGCGCAAGGGGCGCCAGGTGGCGGTGGATGGGCGGTTGCGGATCCGCTCTTTTGAGACGCAAAACGGCGATCGCCGCCGGGTCACGGAGGTGGTGGCCCAGACCGTCCATTTCCTCGGCCCCAAACCCGAGGCGCCCGAGGTCCCCGAGCCCCCAACGGAAGAAGCATACCCTGAAGAGGAGGTGCCATTTTGAGCGAGAAATCCAAAACTTGTCGTGTCTGTCAACAGGGACTGGAGCTCACCTATAAGAAGCCCGAGGTGCTGAAGCAATTCATGAACCGGCGGGGAAAGATCCTCTCCCGCCGCATCACCAAGCTCTGCGCCAAGCACCAGCGGCTTTTGGCCACGGAGATTGATCGGGCGAGGAAGCTCGCCCTCCTTCCCTACGAGGAGTTGCCCTAGTTTATGCCGGGAACGACCGTCCTCCTCTTCGACCGCGGGGGGCGGGATTTGATATCCCGGGTGCGCACAGCCAGCGCAAAACACGTCGTAGGGAAGCTCCAAGGGGCGCCGGGCGTGGAGAGGATCGTGGTGGCCACGGCCACCCCCGAGGCCTGGGAAGATTGCCCTTGTGTTCTCGCCCAGGACCCACCGGAGGGCTGGCACTTTGGGGCCCGCTTCACCGCGCTTTTGGCCGCTTATAAGCCGGAGCGTGTGCTTTATCTTGCCAGTGGCGCCGGGCTCCTTTTCTCCGACGCCGATTGGCACCGCCTTTTGACGAAAGAGCTCCCCGAGCCCTATGCCGTCCTCAACAATTTCTACTCCACCGACCTCGCCCTGATGGCCCCACCCTGGCCCATTCCGGACCTTTCCCGCGATAACCCTCTGGGGATGCGCCTTTGGCAGGCGGGATACGCGTGCTATGAGCTTCCGCGCTGTGCCGCAACGCAACTGGATATCGACACCCCCGGCGAGCTCCAAATCCTCGCCCTTCACCCCGATCTTTCCGAGGAGGTGCGGGAGGCCCTGGCCGAGGTCCCCACGGAGCGGGCGAAGGCCCTTTTAGAGGCCATCGTCGATCCGGAGGCCGAGGTGGTTCTCATCGGGCGGGTGAGCGGACATCTCTTGCGTTTTTTGGATGAAGAAGCGGCCTGCCGGTTCCGGGTGCTCTCGGAGGAGCGGGGGATGGAGGCGAGCGGCCGGGCCGAGCGCGGCGCCGTGCTTTCTTTCCTGGGGGTTTGGGCGGAGCGCGTCGGTCCGCGGGCAGTGGTGCGGGCCCTCGAGCGCCTGGGCGATGTGGTGGTGTGGGATATCCGCGTCCTCATGGGGCATCTCGGTGTCTGGCCTCCTCCGGAGGAGCGCTACGCCTGCGACCTCTTGCAAGAAGAAAGGGTGAGCGATCCCTGGCTGCGGGAATTGGTCCAAGCCTGCGCGGAAAGCTCCACCCCCTTCCTCCTGGGCGGTCATTCCCTCGTCTCGGGCGGGATGTACCTCGCGGTGGAGCTCGCCTGGCGCGGGAAGGACTTGGAGCAGCACTTTCGCCCCCTCCCCTTTGAGGGATAATCGCGTGCAGCCATGGAAGGAAAACTTTGGGAGTTGAGCCTGGCGGAGATCGACCGGGTGGTGGCGGAGCTTGCTAAAGCCGAGGAGCGAAGACAAAGGGAGAAGATAATCCTCATCCCCTCGGAATCTTTGACCCCACTGGCCGTGCGGGAGGCGCTGGGGTCGGCCTTCACCTCCATCTATGCCGAGGGCTATCCCCGTGAGGAAAGCCTCCGTTTCCCCGAGGCCCGCATCGCCGACCTGGCTGAGCAGCTTTCCTACTATCGGCGCTACAGCGACCGAAGGTTCTACAAAGGCGTGGAACTGGCGGACGTGCTAGAGGCCTTGGCCTGCCGAAGGTGCGCGGAGTGCTTCGCCACCCCTGACGTGCCTCCGGAAGCCATTTTCGTGAACATCCAGCCCCTTTCTGGGGCAGCGGCGAACCTCGCCATATATGAGGCCCTCCTCAAACCCGGGGATACATTGATGGCCATGGACCTCAGCCAAGGCGGGCACCTCTCTCACGGCTCGCCATTTCACGTCTCCGGTCGACGTTACCGGATCGTGACCTACGGTGTAAACCCCAAGACCGAGCGCCTTGACTACGACGAGATCGCAGAGATCGCCAAGCGCGAGCGGCCCAAGATGATCGTGGCCGGCTACACCTCTTATCCCTGGGCTCCGGATTGGAAAGCGTTCCGGGAGATCGCCTCCTCTTGCGGGGCCTTCCTTTTTGCCGACATCGCCCACACGGCGGGGATGGCCATCGCCGGAGCCTACCCCACCCCCGTGGGCTACGCCGACGTGGTCATGTTCACCACCCACAAGACCCTTTGCGGGCCGCGGGGGGCGGTGATCCTTTCCTTCGATCCGGAGATCGCCGCGCGCATCGACCAGGCCGTCTTCCCTGGAGCGCAAGGCGGGCCACACGTGAACAAATTCGCAGGAATCGCCGTGGCCTTCGCCATCGCCAAGACCCCGGAATTCCGTAGCCTCATGTTCAAAATCGTGGAGAATGCCAAAACCCTGGCCGCTTTCTTGGAAAGGGAGGGGCTTCGGCTCTGTTACGGAGGGACCAACACCCACCTCCTCGTTTTGGACCTCCGGGCCATTGCCACGAAAAATGGAAACCCTCTCATGGGGGAAATCGCCGCCCGCGTCCTCGATCTGGCCGGAATTGTGGCCAACAAGAACACCATCCCTGGGGACACCTCCGCTGCGGACGCCCGGGGTATCCGTTATGGCACCCCATGGGTCACCCAGCGGGGGATGGGCGAGCGGGAGATGCGGGAGATCGCGGAGATCACCCGCCTCGTTTTGACTGAGATCCGCCCGTTTTTCTATCACGGGGTCCGCGGCCCCCTTCCACGCGGGAAAATCCCCCTTCCAGTCCTGCGGGAAGCGCAAGAGCGGGTACGGGCGATCCTCACGAGGTTCGGCGTGGAGAGCGAAAGCCCGGTTAAGGTAGGGGCAAGGAACCCAAACGGGGCAAGGGTTTTAGTTGTGCGCGGGGGACGCGCCGATCATCTTCTCCACGAGGCCTCCACCGCCCACATTTTGGGGCTCAACGAAGGGGAAGCGGTGCGCGCCCTTTTCCTTAAGCCCGAAGGGGATGTCCTCTCCGAGGCGGTGATTGGAAAGCTTCCCGACGATGAGCTAGGACGCCCCCGGTTTGTGGTGGCCGTCCCGGAAAAACATGGGGAAAAGGTCAAAGAGTGGCTCTCCGCTCTTTCCGATGGCTACGTGATCTTTGACCAGGGGGATATCTACCGAAAGGTGCAGGGCCCAGCAGTGGTGGAGGAATTCCACGGGACGGCGAAATTCTCACTGGATGGGACGGAGCTCCATATCGCCGAAGAAAAAGCCTCCGTAACTTTCCTTGGCCTTGAAGGGCCGGCGGAAAAACTTGTGCAGAAGCATCCGGAGCTTTTTGCCCTAAACAAAGCCTATTTCGTTGGGGGCGAGGCCCTGCGCGGGGAGGCAAGGAGAACCCCATATATGCCGAAAAGCCCGGAACGGCCGCTTCAGACGACGCCCCTCACCCCTTGGCACCGGGAGACAGGGGCGCGGATGGCCCCCTTCGCCGGCTATGAGATGCCCCTTTGGTATAGCTCCGCCCTGGAGGAGCACCAGGCCGTGCGGAAGCACGCCGGCCTCTTCGATTTGGGCCACATGGGGATCTTCGAGGTTTCCGGCCGCTACGCCGAAAGCTTCCTCAACTTGGTCACCACCAACTACGCAGGTTGGCTCCATCCCGGCCAGTCCCAGTATGGCTTCCTCCTCGATCCCGAAGGCCAGGTGATCGACGACCTCATCGTGTACCGCGCGGCCAAGGACCGGTTCATCCTTATCGTAAACGCGGCCAATGAACTCAAGGACTGGGATTGGCTTTGCGCGGTCAACGAAGGCCGCGCCCTTTTGGATCCCAAGCGGCCGTGGGTTGAACCCGACGGGCCTGTAGTTTTGCGCAACTTGAAGGAAGAGGCGGATGGCCTTGTGGACTTAGCCCTGCAGGGCCCAGCCTCCCGGGATATCCTCCTTTCTCTCCTTCCCAAGCGCGCTAGATCCATGCTTTTGGCCCTGCGCCGAACGGAGTTCTGCGAGCTTTCCGTCCTCGGCGTCCCCCTTCTTTGTGCGCGCACGGGGTACACGGGCGAGGCCCTGGGCTACGAGCTTTTGGTGCCGAAATCCGAGGCCCAAAAGGTTTGGGAGGCCCTCCTTTCGGCGGGGAAAGCAAAGGGGCTCGTCCCCTGCGGGCTTGCTGCCCGGGATTCGTTGCGCACCGAGGCCGGCCTTCCCCTATACGGCCATGAGCTCGCCGGCCCCCACAACATCCTCCCCCACGAGGCCGGTTTCGCTCCCTATGTGAAACTGCACAAGGCATTTTTCGTTGGTCGCGAGGCGTACCTGGAGGCCCTTTCCCACTGGAAGCGGGAGGTGGTGCGGTTCTTCGTGGAGCCGGGGCAGAGGCCCATCAGGGCTGGAGCCACGGTGGTGGACCGCACCGGCACCGTCGTGGGCACGGTCACAAGCTGCGTGGTATTGGATGGGGGCCAGGTGGGGATGGCCTTGGTCCCCCGGGAACTGGCCAAAGTTGATACCCCGTTGGGCTTTGTAGTGAGCCCAGGCTCTGGGGGAGAGGTGCGGGAAGGCGCCCGCCTTCCTCTCATCGTTTGGGGGAAAGTGGTTCCCCGGTTTTTGCGGCGGGAGGCCTTGCCCGCCCCGGGCGAAGAATGAGCTACTCCTCTTCCTCGTTTTCCTCCACGCGCTTTCGGATTTCCTCGAGCTTCTTTTGCACGAGGAAAAAGAGGGAGCCTTCGGGGTAATCCCCATTTTCGTTGGCTTGGCCCGCCGGCATTCCAGAAAGGATCTCCACCACTTCCTCCACGGTGTCGCAGGCCCATACGTGGAATTTGCCCTGGGCCACGGCCTCCACCACTTCCTCGGGAAGCATGAGCTCATCCGCGTTTCGCCGGGGGATGACCACCCCTTGTTCCCCGTTTAGCCCAAGTTCCTTACACACGAGATAATGTCCGTAGATCTTCTCGTTGATCCCGCCCACGGGCTGGAGGTTGCCCTTTTGGTCGATGGCCCCGGTCACCGCGATTCCCTGCTTTAAGGGGACCCCGGAAAGGGCGGAAAGGAGGGCGCAGAGCTCCGCGGCGGAGGCGGAGTCGCCCTCAATCCCGGAATAGGCTTGCTCCATGGCCAAATTGGCGGAAAAGGTCAAAGGTGCCTTGACGGCAAATTTCTCCCCGAAATAGGACTTAAGGATCATCACCCCTTTTGTGTGGATTTTTCCGCCCAATTCGGCCTCGCGTTCAATGTCCACCACTCCGGATTTGCCGGCAAAGACGGTAGCTGTAACCCGCTGGGGGCGGCCGAAGGCGAAATCCCCCAAATCCACCACCGCAAGGCCATTCACCTGCCCCACCGCTTTCCCCTCAAGCTGAACTAAGATCTTCCCCCGCTTGATCCACTCCCGGACCTTCTCCGCAAACAGAGATTGCCGGCTTTTCCCCTTCTCGATGGCCAAGCGCACATGCTCGGCCTGCACCACCCCAAAACCTTCCTGGCGGGCCCAAAAGCTCGCCTCCTCCACGAGGGCGGTGAGGGCGAAAAACCGCGTGGAGAGCTTCCTTTGGTCGCCGGCAAGCTCTGCAGCATATTCCACTACTCTAGCAACCGCTGCGGGGGAAAACGGGAGCACTTCGGGATTCTCGAGCTCCCGCGCCCGGATGAAGCGGGCGATGGCCCAGGCCGCCTCCTCAGTCCAGGGCATCTCCGTATCGAAGTCCGCACGGATTGTGAACAGCTTGCGGAAATCCTCGTCGTAAAAGTAAAGGAGGTAGTAAAGCCAAAGGGGACCGATGAGGATCACCTTCACCGAAAGGGGCACGGGCTCGGGCTTAAGGCCCTCGGTGGAGGCATAGCCCAGCATCTGGGCCGGGTCCTCCACCCTGATCTCCCCGCTTTTTAGCGCGATCTTCAGGGCGTCCCAGGAGAGGGGGAAGCGCAAGAGGTTCAGGGCGGAAAGGACAAGATAGCCGCCATTCGCGCGGTGCAGGGCGCCCGGGCGGATTTGGGTGAAGTCGGTGGTCACAATGCCAAACTGTACGCGGCGCTCGATGGTCCCAAATAGGTTTATATAAGTGGCGTTTTCCTCCACCACCACCGGCGCCCCTTCCGTACCAGAACGGTCCACAAGGAGGTTCACCCGGTACCGCAAATATCGATCGGGCTCGGGAACGGGAATGGGGATTTGGGGCTTTCCTTTTCCGGAAATGAGGGTCTCTACGTTCGTGACGATGTCCGTTTCCACCGCTTCCAGGAATTCCAGAACCCGCGGGATCTGGGCGTATTTAGCGCGCAATTGGGCCAGCCGCGGTCCAATAAGAAAGCGCACGGCCTCTTGAGTGAGCCGCCTTTGCTGCTCTTGCCAGGATTCCTCTAGCTCCCCTAGCTCCCGGAAGGCCTCGCGGACAAGTTCCTGAATCTCCCCTTGCCTCCGCAGAATCTCCGCGCGCTCTCCTTCGGGAAGGGCCTGGAATTCCTCGTGGGAATATGGCGAACCATCGGGCTTGAGGGGGATGGTGTTGATGCCAAAGGGGGTGCGCTGGAGGGTGAAGCCCAAAGTGCGCGCTTTTCCCTCGAGCTTTCGGAAGATCTCCTCGCGGCGGGCCTCGAAGGCCTCGCGCTCCCGCCTTGCCCGCACCTTTATTTCCTCGGACTCCATCACCCGAGGAAGTTCCCGGTCCAGAAAGTCCAGGAACCGATCCATATCTTCTTTGAGCTCCCGCCCTTTCCCTGGGGGAAGGAGGAGATAGCGGGGCATATGGGGGATGGAAAAGTTGTGGACGTAACAGATGTCCGGCGGGACGGGCTGGCGGCGGGAAAGGTCTTGCAGGAATTGGGTCACGGCCGAGGTTTTTCCCAAACCCGGTTCCCCGGCGACGTACACGTTATAGCGGCGCTTTGGCCCCTTTAGGCTCAAGCCCACGCGCAACGCCTCAAGGGCCCGCTCCTGGCCGATGATCCCAGAGAGGGGCTCCAGCTCCGCGGTGGAAGAGAAATTGAAAACGCCCGGATCAAAACGGCGCCGAAGCTTTTCCGGGGTTAGACGCTCGATCACCGTTAGGTATCATAACAAAGATGAGGCTCTTTGTCAGCTTTTTCGCGCTCCTTTTTGGGGCGTTGGGAGCCTGGGCGTTCCCTGTCCTTCCCCTTTGGTCTACTCCGGAAAATCCCGCATATTTAAACCAAGTTCCCCAGATCATCCTCTCCGCAAAAGAGGAGGTCCTGGTGGCCCTCTCCGACATCCGGGCCTATACAGATGGGACCACAAATCCCCTCCTTTCTGCCTTGAGCGAAGTGGCCAAGAAGGAAGGCAAAGTTTACGTCCTAATGGAGAGCTCCACCCGCCCACTCGCTTCGGAACAGGAGGCCGCTTTGTCCCGGCTTCGCGCGGCCGGGGCAAATGTCAAAGAAGACTCACCGGAGATCACATTGCACACGAAGTTCTTGGTGATAGATCGCCGCGTTGTGGTTGTGGGCTCTACCCACTGGACCAAGACCGCTTTGACCGGAAGCATCCAAGTGGACCTCGTTTTGGAAGAACCGGCGGTGGCCGCCTTATTCCGCCAATTCTTCTTTTACCTTTGGGAGGGAAAGGTGGACACGAAGACCCAGCTTCCTTCCCGCCCCTGGCCAGAGCCGGCCCTCATCCCCCTTTTGGACTTCCCCGACTCCAAAGCGAATTTCACCGCCCTCCACCATCTTCTTGGGCAGGCGCAAAGGGAGGTATCCCTTTTGCTCTACGAACTTGCCTTTTACCCCGCCTATTCCGATAGCCCTTCCACCCTTCTTCTTCAGGCCCTAGTGGAGGCCGCAAGAAGAGGGATAAAGGTGCGGGTCCTCCTCGAAAGTGGCGAAAGGGATACGAGGCTCGCGGAGACCAATAAATTGGGCGCGGCCTGGCTTTCTGCCTATGGGATAGAGGTGCGGTTTGATTCCCCGCAAACCATTATGCACGCAAAGTGCTTAATTGTGGATGGGTGCCACGTTTGGGTGTCCTCGGCCAACTGGAACTACTATTCTTTGGCGAAAAACGTGGAAGGGGGCGTCCTCATTTTGGGCGCCCCGGAGCTTGCCAATCCTCTGGGAGCCTATTTTCTGAACCTCTGGGAAGTGTGCGTTCCCTTGCGCTAGGGATGGATAACCCCCGCGATGGGGATTTCTACGCGTCTCCCCTCCACATAGGCGCTCACCATGCCGGCGAACTGAAAAGTCGCTCCGGCTGGGGGAGAGAGGCGATAGGTGAAGGTCAGGGTTTGGCCGGGGTCGAGGATTACGGGCCAGACCACTTCCAATTTCTCCGCCCGGCGCCAAAAAGCCCCGCCATCGGCCACCACCTCCACCGCAAAGCCAGCGGGAATGTCCTCCACAAATCCTGGAGCGATGAGGGTGGTCTTGCCGCCCACGGTTATCGTGACGAGGTAGCTCGTGCCCTCGGAGAGAACTAGGCGCGCCGCCCCCAAGCGCCGATCAGAAACGAGGGCAAGGGCCGATTGGGCAAGGGTTTTCCCATCCCTCGCCACCTCGACCCTTACCAACTTCATTCCCTCGGAGACACTGAGTGTGACCTGGGGTTCAGCGGTGGTGTGCTCAAAAATGCCGTCGCCGTCCAAATCCCAGCGAAACGTCGCCCCAACGGGGGCTCCGCGCACAAAAAGGCTCACCGTGGTTCCGGGATCGGGGGTGAAGGTTGAAGCCTCCAAAGTTATCCCTGAACCGAAGACGCCCCCACCAAACAAGATTCCAACGACCACCAAAAAGAACACCTTAAATTTTCGCATCTCCTCCTCCTTTAACCAAGGGGAAAGGCGGCGGGAAAAACCCCGCCGCCTGAGGAAGATCAGCCCCCAAAGATCACCGACCACCACAGATGGACGGCGGCTGCCCCGGCAAGGGCTCGCAGATCGGTGTCCCTGTGAGCCAGTAGGCGATGATGGTCTTGATCATTTCAAAGTCCACAACTCCCGGGTCGCAGGTCCGCGGCACCCGGCTTCCCTCTAGCCAGAAGGCGATGGCCCGCTGGACCTGGGGGAGCGTGATCTTGTCGGAAAGGCTGAGGTCGATGGTGTCCCGGGCTACGTCCCATTTGGCGATGGCGGCAAGAACGCTGAGGCAATCGGAAAGCTCGACCTTGCTCTGGCCAGTCACGTCTATTTCTATGCACGGATGCCCCGTGTCCACCCGGCCCACGATGGTCTGGAAGTCGCGCACTGGGCAAGGCCCAGGCAAAGGCTTCTGCACCTGGATGTTCGGGGGAACGGTGACCTCGTAGATGATGGTCTTGGGCCGGCCGGGCTTGAGGATGTCGAGGAGGACCCACTGATTAGCTCCGGGTTTGTAGATGAACCCATCGTTTTGTATGGGGGTCACGCGCCAACCTACGGGCAAGTTCTCCTCAAGGCCCACGCCAATGACGTCGCGGTCCGTCTCGATCTCCACCTTCACCGTGAACTTGTTGCCAAGGGCGTTGCCCATGCTGTCGTAGAACCCGATCACCACGGCTTCACAGGGGATAGGGTAAAGGATGGTCCGCCGGGCCTTCACGTTCGCCGAAGGATAGGGAGGCAGTGGCTCGTCTACCGGGGTGCAGGAATAAGCGTAGGCGGCGATGAGTTTTATCTTCTCCAAATCAAGCCGCTCGCCACAGGTGCCGGGAACGGGCTGATCCGCGCGCCAAAGCTCTCCTGCCCGATTCAGCTGGTCCACGGTGATCAGCTCGGAAAGGCGGAGATCAAGGCGATCTTGATCCCCAGGCTTCTCGGGCGGGATGAGGTGGGCCACGGCTTCCAAAATGGGGAGGCAAGTGTCCACGATCACGCACGTCTCGCCCTCCACCTCCAAGACGAGGTCGGGAACCTTAGCCTGGAGCAGCCCGGTTATGCAGAACTCCTGGGGGAGGCGCACGGAGGCAAGCTGATCGGCAGTAGGGACTTTGAGATCGTAGACGATGACCCGCTCCGTTCCCGCGCGGATGGTGTCCATGAACACCCACTGCACGTGTGGTCGGTTGAAGATGGCCCCAGCGTTCTGGATGGGGATCACTTCCCAGTTCACCGGCGGATCTTCATCCAGGCCCACACCCACCAAGTCTTGATCGGTCTTGATCGTCACCGTAACGCGGAAGATGGAGCCCGGGGTGGCGTAGGTGGTGGAGATCTCCCGGGTCACCCGCACGGTGATGGGCGAAACATAGAGAGGATAGGTGATGGAGGATGTAAGGCCGGTGTCATCCACCACGGTGAGGCCCACGGTGAAGGTGCCTCCGCTGAGGTAGGTATAGCGGAGCTTGGGCTCAGTGGTGGTGTAGTCGACCTTGCCATCGCCATCGATGTCCCAACGGTACTCCTTTATCGTTCCGTCGGGGTCGTAGCTTCCGGAGGCATCGAACAGGACCTCTTGGCGGGCCCGCGGCGCGGCCGGGCTCACCACGAGTCTCGCCACCGGCGGTTGGTTCCGCATTCCCTTTATCTCAATGGGATCGAGGGTGTTGAGCTCAACCCACTTGGGGTTGTTGATGTCTCCGTATTTGAACACGATGCGCTGAATCCCCATCAAGGCCTCGGGGACAACGGTGAGATGGAACTCCTCCCCCAGTGGGCCGAAAACGCCGCCGTCGGTGCGGCCGTCGCCCCACACCCAGTAGACCGAATAGTCTCCGTTTGTGCGGGTATACGTATCGCTGAGCTCAGCGAAAAGGGGGAAGTAGAAGGCATCGTCCTTCAAGATGAAATCCGCACCGATGGGGATGTTTTTGATGGTGAACCGGGCATTCCCACCCGTCCCGGCCTCGGCCTTGCCCAGGATGAAAAAGAGGAAAAGCTGACCGGCCGGCTCGCGGTAGAGGAAGAGCACGGCGGTATTCGCTTCGCCCGAGGGGTTGCGGCTCCGCGATTGCCCTGAGTCATAGTCGTAAAAATCCTGGGCGGTTTTGGTGCCGGAGAACGGGACCACAGAAACCTTGGTGGCCCCTTGGATGACCTCGAAGTACCCCTGCGCAAAAAGGGGCAAGGTCAATCCCAGGACCACCGCCACGATAAGGCTGATCTTCCTCATCATCCCTCCCTCCTTGATGCCCATGGAAACTATATTGGGCATAAACGGTGGTGAAACCCTTTCACCTCCGCTAGGCCAAAGGGTATACGGGCGAAAAGACTTGGGCGAAGACCATGGAGGTCACCCCGGCCACCCTTTGTCCCCGGCCGAGGTGACCTCCGTCCGTTTTGGGCTAGAGGGCGAGGGGGATGGGGTTTTGGGCCTGATGGGGGTGATCAGGCCCGGGGTAGATCTTGAGCTTGCGCAACATCCGCCGACCAAGCTCGTTTTTGGGAAGCATCCGCCGCACCGCGAGCTTCAGCGGAAGCTCCGGGTTTTTCGCCAAAAGCTCGTAGTACTTGAACTCTTGCAGGTTTCCGATGTACCCGGAGTGGCGGTAGTAAGTTTTCTGCTCCCACTTGTTCCCAGTGAGCTTGATCTTTTCGGCGTTCACCACGATCACATAATCACCCACGTCAAAATGCGGCGTGTACGTGGGCTTGTGCTTCCCTTGGAGGATTTTGGCAATCTTTGAGGCCAAACGCCCCAAGGGCTGACCTGTGGCGTCCACCACATACCAGCGCCGCTCAAAGGTGATCCCGGCGTCCTCCTTTTTGGCCATGTACGTCCTTTGCTTTTTCAGCATGGGCTTTGGCAGAGGAGATTTCGGCATGTCCGCCTCCTTCTCGCAAAAGTATAGGGAAGATTTGGGTTTTCTCAACTCCAAAACTCCTCCCGCACGATGAGGGCTTCGGCCTCCCGCCCAGTGCCGATAAGAGAAACCGGCACACCCAACGCCTCTTCCACAAAACGCACGTAAGCCTTGGCCTCCTTAGGAAGCTTTTCAAAATCCCGGAGGCCGGAAATGTCCTCCCTCCAGCCGGGCAAAACTTCGTAGATTGGCACCACGCGGGCCAGTTCCCAGGTGGACGGGAAGTCTTCCACCCTCCGCCTACCTAGCCTATAAGCCACGGCCACGCGGATCTCCGGGAATCCCGAAAGGACATCAAGCTTGGTGAGGGCGAGGTGGGTGAACCCGTTGATCCTTTGGGCGTATCGCAGGGCCACGAGATCCAGCCAACCGCAGCGGCGGGGCCTTCCGGTGGTGGCGCCGTATTCGCGGCCAGCTTCCCGTAGTCTCTTCCCAAGCTCGGTGTGATCCTCCGTGGGGAAGGGGCCAGCTCCCACCCGCGTGGTATAGGCCTTGGCCACGCCCACCACCGCCGAAAACTCCGGCCAAACCCCGGTCCCCCAGGGGATGCCGTGCACGGTGGTCGGAGAGGAGGTCACGTAGGGGTATGTCCCGAAATCCACGTCCAGAAGGGTCCCTTGCGCCCCTTCAAAAACCACCGTCTTCCCGTGGGAAATGGCCTCGGAAATCAGGGCTTGGGCATCGCCCGCGCATTTTTCAAATTCGTCGCGAAAGCGGAGGAGGTCGGAAAGGACTTTTTCGGGATCAAAGCCGCCGAAGGCCTCGTGCTCGGCGCGGAGCTTTTCTTGGAGGTACTCCAGGTTAAAAAGGTCCAAAAACCTAAGCCCGCGCCGGGCCACCCGATCCATATAGGCTGGGCCAATCCCCTTCCGCGTCGTGCCGAGCTTTGCCGCCGCCCCTTCCCTCTCCTCCCGGATTCGGTGGGAGGGCAAGATCAGGTGTATTCGCTCGGAGAGAAAAATTTGGGGCTTGGGCCGCCCCTGAGTCCGAAGGCTCTCAAGTTCCTCCCAAAGAGCCCAAGGGTCGAGGACCATTCCGTGGGCCAGGACCCCTAGACAATGGGGATGGAGGGCGCCTGCCGGAACCTGATGAAGCCTGGCTTCCCCGTACTGGTCCACTACCGTATGGCCGGCATTGGGGCCGCCGTTGAAGCGCACGCAAAGATCGGCATTTCGGGAAAGAAAGTGCACGATTTTTCCCTTGGCCTCATCGCCCCACTGCGCCCCGATCACCGCCACCGCCGGAGCCACACCCGCCCCCTCTTTCCGTGGATCTCAAGCTCGGCGCTGTACTCCGCCGAAGAAAGTGAACCCTCCACAAGCTCCCGGGCCAGTACCTCTTCGCCGATCTTCTCCGGAAAGCGCCGGAAAATTTGGGCGATCTCCCCTTCGTAGCCCAAGACGATCCTATCGGTTACCTCAAAGCCGGCTTGCTTCCGCAAAAGCTGGATGCGGTGCACAAGCTCCCTCAAATCCCCTAGGGCCCGAAGCTCCTCGTCCATGCGCACATCCAGGGCCACCGCACAAGCCGGATCCTCTTCGATCACAAACCCCTCCTTGGGCTCCCAGCTCACCTGGACTTCATCACTTTTGATCTCCACAACTTCACCGCCGAGGGCTAGCGTAGCACGGCCCTGAGAAAGGAGGTTTTGGACCCATTCCAGGGGCATCTCTTTGAGGATTTGGCCCAAGGCTTGGGCCCGGCCTCCCAGGCGGGGACCGAGCTTTCGGAAGTCCGGGCTCACCCGCGGGACCTTTACTTCGGCAAGATCGGGGATGAAGCGAAGCTCAAGGACGTTCAGTTCCTCCTTGGCCAAGTTCCAAAGCTCCTGGGGGATTTCTTGGTCGCCGGGTTTTTCCAGAACGAGGAGGGTTCGCAGGGGCTGGCGAACCTTGATCTTGGCGCGGTTGCGGGCGGCTAGGCTCATTTCTACCACCTCCCGGACCCGCTCCATCTGGGCCTCAAGCTTTTCGTCCCGGAATAACGGTTTTGGCCAGTCTGCAAGGTGGACGGACTCCGGATCGTCTTCTGAGCGGAGGTTTTGCCACATGGCCTCCGCCAAAAACGGGGCAAAGGGGGCCAAAAGGAGGCTTAAGGTCTTGAGGGCGGCGTAGAGGGTGTGGTAGGCCGCGACCTTTTCCGGGCCCAGGCCAGGCCCCCAGAACCGCGGCCGGGAGCTCCGGATGTACCAGTTGGAAAGGTCGTCCACAAAGTCCTCGAGCTCCCGCGTGGCCTGCACCACATCGTATTCATCCAGGGCGGCGGTGACCTCTTCCACAACCGCGGAAAGGCGGGAGCCGAGCCAGCGGTCCAGGGCTGGCCGCTCCGACCAGGGCACGAATTGAGCGGCGGGGTCAAAGCCGTCGATGGTGGCGTAGAGGGCGAAGAAGTCGTGGCAGTTTCGCACCGTTTCCAAAAAGCCGAACCGCGCGGCCTTCACCCCCTCCACCGAAAGCCGGCGCTCCGTCCAGGGCGCAGACTCAGAAAGAAGATACCAGCGGATGGCGTCCGCGCCGTGCTCGTCAGCTAAAGGAAGGGGGTCGATCACGTTGCCCCGGGATTTGCTCATCTTCTGCCCCTGGGCATCCAGGCCAAGGCCGGTCACGAGGACCCGCCGGTACGGAGCCCTCCCGTGCACAAGAACACCCGTCACAAGGAGGGTGTAGAACCAGCCGCGGGTTTGGTCCAGCCCCTCGCAAATAAAATCCGCGGGATAAGAGGCCCGGAACTCCTCGGCGTTCTCAAAGGGAAAATGCCATTGGGCGGTATGCATGGATCCGGAATCAAACCAGGTATCAAGGACGTAGGGTTCGCGCCGCATCCTCCCCCCACAGGGGCAGCGTAACTCCACCTGGTCCACAAATGGACGGTGCAATTCCACCTCTTTGGCCAGATCCGGATCCACGGCCTTCTCCACAAGCTCCGCCCGCGATCCGATGACCTCTTCGTGGCCGCAAGCGGGGCAAGTCCAAACGGGAAGGGGAGTGCCCCAATAGCGCTCCCGGGAGAGGGCCCAATCCCGCATGGACTCGAGGAAATCTTGGAAGCGCCCAGTCCCCACGTGCTCTGGATGCCAGACGATCTTGGCGTTCTCCTCAATGATTTCGTCTTTGGCCTTGGTGGTGGCGATGAACCAGGAGTCCAGGGCGTAATAAAGGAGAGGGGTATCGCAGCGCCAACAGAACGGGTACTCATGCTCGTAGGTTTCGGCGCGAAAGAGCCTTCCCCGAGCTTCGAGGTCCTCGATGATCTTGGGATCGGCGTCCTTCACGAAGAGGCCAGCGCAAAGGGGAAATTCCCCGGTGAACTTCCCCGCCCGATCCACGGGCTGGAGCATGGGGAGGTTTTCCCGCCGGCCCAGCTCATAGTCCTCTTCACCAAAGGCGGGCGCGATGTGGACGATGCCCGTCCCCTCCTCCATGGAGACGAACTCCCCGGCCACCACGCGGTAGGCCCCGTCGCGGGCCAGGGGATAGAGGGGTTGATAGGTGCGCCCAAGAAGCTCCCGGCCCGGAAACTCCCGCAAAACCTCGGCCCCCTCCCCCAGAACCGCCTGAAGCCTCGGTTTGGCCAAAATGAGGCGCTCCCCGCGGAAAAGGACCTCCACGTACTCCGCGTCCTCGGCCACCGCCAGGGCCACGTTAGAAGGAAGGGTCCAGGGGGTTGTGGTCCAAACGAGGAGGGAGAGGGAAGGATCATCGGAAAGGGGCATGCGCACAAAAACTGAAGGATCGGCAACACGACGGTAACCCAGGGCCACCTCGTGGGAGGAGAGGGGGGTCCCGCAGCGCGGGCAATAGGGCAGGATCTTGTGGCCCTTGTAGAGGAACCCCTTTTTGTGGAGCTCTTTTAGCTCCCACCAGAGGCTTTCAATGTACGCGTCGGTGTAGGTGACGTAGGGGTTTTCGAGGTCGATCCAAAAGCCCATCCGGACCATCATCTTTTCCCACTCGCGAATGTAGCGATCCACAGAGGCCCGGCAGGCCCGGACGAATTTCTCCACCCCCAGGCGCTCGATCTCCGTTTTCGTGGAAATCCCGAGCTCCTTTTCCACCTCGAGTTCCACGGGAAGGCCATGGCAATCCCAACCGGCCTTGCGGGGGACGAAATAGCCGCGCATGGTTTTGTATCTAGGGAAAAGGTCCTTGTACACCCGCGCAAGAAGGTGGGCGAAATGCGGGCGCCCATTGGCCGTGGGCGGCCCCTCATAGAACACAAAGCGGGCACACCCCTCCCGCTCCCGCACCGATCTCTCAAACACCTTTTTTGTTCTCCAAAACTCGAGGACCGCTTCCTCGCGCTCCTTCGGATCCGCCACAAGCTTTTTGAACGCCAAGCGAACCTCCTTTAAGGGGAAAACCGGCTTTTCCCAAAAACTTGCGGGAAAACGCGAAAGAAAAAGGTCATCCCTGCCCCATGCGGGGCAGGATGATCCAGCGGATCCGCAAAAAGCTAGCCATCATTGGAAGGATTATAGCCGGAGGAAAAAACTCGGTCGAACGAGGCCTCCACATTTCGCAGGGCCTTTTCCAGGTCAAAGATAGCTTGCAACTCCTCGGGCTTAAGGCGCTTCATCACCTCGGGATTTTGGGAGGCCACCTGCCAAAGGGGTTCGCCCCGCCGCTCCGCCTCCTCGCTCAGTTCAGAAACGAGGAGATGCGCCTCTTTTCTTCCCATCCCCGCCCGGACCAGGGCCAAAAGGAGGCCCTCGGAAAAGGGAAGCCCCAAGGCCCCTTCCAGCCTTTCCCGCATGCGCTCCGGATAGACCTTGAGCTCTCGCAAAAGCCGCTCCCCCCGATCTAGCATGTAGTCCACAAGGACGAAGCATTGGGGAAGGAGGAGGCGCTCCACCGAAGAGTGGGACATATCCCGCTCGTGCCAAAGGGCGTTGCTTTCGAGGACGGGCTCCAAGGCGGCGCGCACGACCCTCGCCAGCCCACACAGGCGCTCGGAAAGGATGGGATTGCGCTTGTGGGGCATGGCCGAGGAGCCCTCCGGCCGCCCTTCCGCGGCCTCCTTGACCTCGGCCCGGGAAAGGTGGCGCACCTCGAGGGCAATCTTCTCCACCAAGGAGGCAACGGAGGCCAGGGCGAACACAACCTCTGCATGGCGATCCCGGGAAATGACCTGACTTGCTACCGGACAAGGCCGAAGCCCAAGCCTCTTTAAAGCCAGCTCCTCAGCCTTTGGGGGAAAGTACGCGTGCGTACCCACAGCCCCGGAGAGCTTGCCCACGGAAATTCCCTCCCTGGCCCGGCCCAAGCGCTCTCTCACCCGCAAAAGCTCGTCGTACCAAAGGAGGACCTTATGCCCGAAGGTGGTGGGCTCCGCCCACTGCCCGTGGGTGCGGCCGAGGATCGGGGTGTATTTGTGGGCCAAGGCCAATTCCTTAAGCGCGGCTCCCAAACGCTCGACCTTCGCCAAGATAAGATCGAGGGCGTCCCGCAAGATGAGGGCTAAGGCGGTGTCCTTGACATCGGAAGAGGTGAGGCCAAAGTGGAGCCACCTTCCCTCTTCGCCCACTTCTTCCTCCAAGGCCCACAAAAAGGCCAAAAGATCGTGGCCGACCTCCTTTTCCAGTTCTTGGATGCGCCCGACATCGATCCTTGCCTTGCTTTGGATGGCGGCAGCCACCCCGGCCGGGACGACTCCCAGTTCCTCTAAGGCGAAGAGGGCGGCAAGCTCCACCTCAAGCCAGCGGGCATACTGGGCCTCAAGGGTCCAGAGCTCCTTCATCGGGGAGAGGGCATAGCGTTCAAGCATCTTCTCCCTCACAAGATGTGAAGCGGCTGGCCCAAGGCGGCAAGGGCCGCCTCCCAGATCGCCTCGGGAAATGTGGGATGAGCATGGACAACCTCGGCCAACTCCGTCACGGAAATCCCAAGCTCCAGGGCCAGGGTAACCTCCGCGATGAGCTCGGCAGCATATGGCCCGATGATCTCCGCACCCGCGATCTTTCCCCCTTCCTCGGCGACGAGGGCCACAAAGCCCTCGGGTTCTCCCTCCGCCCAGGCCCGGCCCAGGGCGGAAAAGGGAAACAACCCGCGCTTGAGGCCCGGGGTATCCACGGGAAGGCCGACCAAGGCCACCTCGGGCTCGGTGAAAACCGTCCAGGGCATGGCCCGCGGCCTTTCCTCCGGCGGGGTCGTTCCTTTCCATTCCGCGCTGAGCCTTTCGGCGAGGGTCAATCCTTCGTGGCTGGCCTTGTGGGCCAAAAGCGCCCCGCCCCTTAGGTCCCCAATGGCGTATATTCCTGGCGCCGCCCGGAAGCCTTCGTCTGTTTGCACAAACCCCCTCTCCAGCCGCACGCCAAATTTTTCCAAACCGAGCCCGTGGGAGTTGGGCCGCCGGCCCACGGCCACGAGGATCACCTCCGCCTCCATCTCCTCCTCCCGTTCCCCCTGCACCAAAAGCCCGTGCTTCGTGAGCCCAGCCGCCCTCGTTTTGAGGCGGACTTCAATCCCCTGTCGTTGGAGGGCCTGGCGGAGGAAGGCCTCCCCCCGCCGGGAAAGGCCAAGCCCCGGCAGCAACCCCTCCATCATCTCCACCACCGTGACCTTCGCCCCCAAGCGGCAATAGACGGTGGCGAGCTCCAGCCCCACCACCCCGCCTCCCACCACCACCATCTTCTCCGGCACTTTAGGAAGCCCAAGGGCGTGGTCCGAGGACCAAACCCGCTCCCCATCGAAGGGAAGGAAGGGAAGCGCGACGGGCGAAGACCCGGTGGCCAGGATGATCGCCCTCGCCGAAATCCTTTCGCTGCGGGAATCCTCGTGGACCTCCACCTCGCCCGGGCCCACAAGCCTCCCCTCGCCCTGCAAAACCTCCACCGTTGCCGCAGAAAGGAGACGCCCAATCCCGTCCCGGAGCTTTCCCACCACCTCGGCAAGGAAGGCCCGCATCCGGGGGAGATCCACGCGGATTTCCAGGTCAAGGCCCATTTTCCGATAGGTTTCTCTCTTGCCCAGGGGAAGCGTGGCCGCATATAGGGCCTTCGTGGGGATACAGCCGCGGTTCAGGCAAGTACCGCCCAAGGCTTCTTTCTCCACAAGGACGGTCTCGAGGCCCAATTGTCCGAGCCTGCGCGCGGCCACGTATCCTGCTGGACCGCCACCGATTATCACCGCATCCGCCCTGGCCATAGCCCCAAAGTGTACTTGGTCCGGCCCGCCTCGGAAGCTATCCTTTATGGGAGGTCACAACATGCGCAACCTTTGGCGGCTTCTTTTCCTGGGCTTTACCGTTCTTTTCCTTGGTGGCTGTATCCCGTGGTCCTCGGGCCTGCGCGCAGTCATTCTCACCACTCCCAATCCACCCCGGGGACCTTACCCCCTTACGGTGCGATTCGAGGGCGGTTCCTCCCAAGGGGAGGTAGAGGAATGGGTGTGGACGTTTTTCCGCCTCGTCGACGGGGAAGAAGTCCCCTTAGGTATGGCCATCTCCGGAAAAGAGGTGGAATACACGTTCCAGGAGCGGGGGAAGTACCGGGTCTACCTCACCGCGCGTACGAAAGACGAGCGTTTTGCCCAAACCTTTGTGGACGTGGATGTGCGCTCTAAGCCTCCCGAAGCCCACTTTTCGGCCACGCCCTACCCTGAAGTTCAACAGGGAAGCCGTGTCAGCTTCGATGCTAGCCTTTCCCACGATCCCGATGGGAGGATTGTGCGCTACCTTTGGGACTTCGGCGACGGGACCTGGATGGAAACCGAGGACCCCAAAGTCTCCCATACCTATCACGACCCCGGGACCTACGAGGTTAAGCTCGTCGTGATCGACGATTACGGCGATTCCTCTAAGCCCTTTTCGCTCCCGAAACCGATCACCGTGGTCAAAAAGGGCTGCCCAAGCTGTGGCTAGCGTTTTCGTCCCCGACATCATTAGTGCCCTGCGGGATCTTGTCTTCCAGATCCCACTTGGGAGGGTCACCACTTATCGGGCCTTGGCCGAGGCCCTGGGCGATCCGGATTCCGTGCGTTTTGTGGCCGCCTTCCTCAGTAGCGAAGAAGCCAAGGATTGGCCCGTTCATCGGGTGGTCCATAGTTCCGGGGCCTTGGGGCGGGCCTTCGGGGGGGACCGGGGACAAACGGCGGAGAAACTGCGGAAAGAAGGGGTAAGGATCGTGGGAGACCGTGTAGATCCCCTCCTGCAATTTTTCTTTGCCGAATTTCGCACTGAGCGGCCGCTCGCCCGCCTGCAGGAGGAGCAGCGGGAGGTGGCCAGGCGGGCCGTGCTCTGCCCCCTTCCAGAAGGGGGAAAAATCGGAGCCGTGGACGTGGCTTATCAGGGCGAGGAAGCCGTGGCGGCCCTCGTTTTGGCCGACTCCCGGGGTGAACCCCAGGATTTCCTCCTCGCCCGAGCGCCCGCGCGCTTTCCCTACATTCGCACCTATCTTTCTTATCGGGAACTTCCCGCGTATTTGGCGGTGCTAAGGGAGGCCGAAAAGAAAGGGCTTTGGCCGGACGTCCTTCTTGTGGATGGAAACGGGATCCTCCACCCCAGGCGGGCTGGAATTGCCACCCATCTTGGCGTTCTTTTGGACCTTCCCACGGTGGGCGTGGCCAAGGGCCACCTTTGTGGGGATGTGAATACGGAGGGGATGGTGATCGGGGAGTGGCGGCCGGTGCTCTTGGAGGGGGAAGTGGTGGGCGGGGCCATCCGCACCGGGCGAAACCGCACCCTCTTTGTCTCCCCCGGCCACCGCGCGGACGTGAACACCTCTGTGGACTTGGTTCTTTCCCTGACGCAGAAGGACGAGCTTCCCCCGCCTTTGCGCTTCGCCCACGAGATGGCCACCGAGGCCGCCCGAGGATGAAGGAACGCTGCCCTGTATGCCAGGAAAAGAAGCTCCTTTCCAAGGCGGTGGGGGTGTGCGGCCGATGTCTGCGCGAGGATCCGGAGGCATGCGCGCCGTTTGTGGAGAGGGCCCGGCGCCGCTCCCGCCAAACTTTTCGGCTCCCAGAAAAACCGCCCCAGGACCCCTCCGGTATCCCCTGTAATCTCTGCGTCCATGGGTGCCGCATCCCCAAAGATGGCCTTGGCTTCTGTGGCCTTCCCCCAGGCGGCCGGGAAAAGGCCAAAGTGAGCTGGTATTACGATCCCCTTCCCACCAACTGCGTGGCGGACTTCGTCTGCCCGGGAGGAACTGGGGCGGGATTCCCCCGCTGGTCCTTTAAGCCCGGCCCAGAATACGGCTATCAAAACTTGGCCGTCTTTTACGAGGCCTGCAGTTTCGACTGCCTTTATTGTCAAAACTGGCACTATCGGGTGGACGGGCCCAAGCGCGCGCCTGTGGGGCCGGAGGAGCTAGCAAACGCCGTCAATCCCCGGGTTTCCTGCATTTGCTTTTTCGGAGGCGATCCCACGCCCCAGCTCCCCCATGCTCTTTCCGCCGCCGAGGAGGCCCTCCACCGCAGCCCTCAGCGGATCTTAAGGATCTGTTTTGAAACAAACGGAAGCATGAACCCGGCGATTTTAGAGCGCATGATGGATGTTTCCATGCGCTCCGGCGGGGTGATCAAATTCGACCTCAAAGCGTGGACCCCTAGCGTCCACTACGCCCTTACCGGCGCCCCAAATAGCCAGACCCTGCAGAACTTCGCCCGTGTGGCCGAGGCCTTTCCCGAACGGCCAGAGGTCCCCCTCCTTGTGGCTAGCATCCTCCTTGTTCCAGGCTATGTAGACGTGGAAGAAGTGCGGCCCATTGCGGAATTCATCGCCGGCCTCAACCCGAATATCCCCTTAAGCCTTTTGGCCTTTTATCCCAACTGCCTCATGGATGACCTTCCCTGCACATCCTGGGCGCACATGGAGCGCTGCGTTTCCGCGGCCAAGGAGGCAGGGGTGAAAACCGTGCACGTGGGAAATCGCCATCTCCTTTGGCCTGGCAATTACGAGGAGGAACTATGTGGGTGATTGGAGTGGTTGGACCGGCGGGCTCTGGGAAATCCACGGTGTGTCGAATCCTCTCCCGGCGGAGCGGTGTGGCCCATATCGACTGCGACCGCCTGGCCTGGGAAACATATCGCCCCGGCGGGCCAGCTTATCTTTCCCTCATCGCCCACTTCGGCGAAGGAATCCTCGCTCCTGATGGCTCCGTGGACCGAGCCAAGCTGGGGGCCCTCGTGTTCGCCGACCCCAAGGCCAAGGCCGAGCTCGAGAAGATGGTGCACCCTTTGGTCATGGAGGAGCTGGAAAGGATCCTCGCTCGTGAACAAAAACGGGGGACAAAGATGGCCTTAGTCGAAGGAGCCCTCCTTCTTTCCTCTCCCCACGTGAGGCGCGAGGCTTTCGATCTTTTTGTTTGGCTTTCTGTTCCGGAGGAGGAGCGGAGAAGGAGGCTTTTGGCCTCCGGCCTTGATGAGGAGACCATCGCCCGGAGGTTTTCCGCGCAGGCCGAGCTTCTTCCCCCGAAAATCCCAAATCTCCTGGTGGTGGAGGGAGTGGGAGCGCCAGCGGAGGTGGCCCGGCGGGTACTTTCGGCCATCGAAAGCTACTTTAAAGAGGCGCCCACCAACTGCTGAACAGCCTCGAGGTCGGAGAAGGGCTCGCGCCGATCAGCCAAGGACTGGAAGCGCTCGTGCCCTTTTCCTGCGATGACCACGCAATCGCCAGGCCCTGCGCACCGCAAAGCCCAGCGGATGGCCTCCGCCCGCTCCAAAATCACCGCCCACGTCCCCCCTACTTCCGCCACTCCCGCAGCAATCTCCGCCGCAATTTTGCGGGGATCTTCGGACTTGGGGTTGTCCGTGGTGATGAACACCAAATCGGCAATCCTTCCCGCCACCTCTCCCATGAGCCGGCGCTTTCCCTGATCCGCCTCCCCCGGACAGCCGAAGACCACGATGAGCTTTTTAGCCCCCCCGCGAAGCCCACTCAAAAGGCACCGCAAGGCCTCGGGGTTGTGGGCAAAATCCACCACCACCTTCGCCCCAGAGGGACTAACAAATTGGGTCCACCGCCCCGGGGGAAGAGAGGCCTCCGCAAGGCGCGTCAAAAGCTCCTCCAGGGAAAAGCCCAGCCCAAGGCCCACCGTCAACGCAGCCAGGGCGTTCTCCACGTTGTGCAGGCCAGGAAAGGGAAGGAGGGCCTTTCCTCGCCTGAACTTCCCCACGATTTTGAACTGCACCCGATCTTTCTCACTGCGAATGTCCGTGGCCTGAACATCCCCCCTTCCAAGCCCATAGGTGAGAAGCTTCGCCTCTGGGGCCGCGGCGCGCACTGCGGAAACTGGAGCGCGGGCGGAAACCACGGCAAGCCCCCCTTTGGAAAGAAGGGAAAAGAGCCGAAGTTTTGCGGAAAGATAAGCCTCCATGGAGCCGTGGAAATCCAGATGATCCCGGGAAAAACTGGTGAAGACGGCACAGGAAAGGTGAACGCCATCCACCCGGTGCTGGGCAAGGCCGATGGAAGAGGCCTCGAAGGCGAAGAATTTCTTCCCCTTGGCCAGGGCCTGGGCGGCGATGCGCTGAAGATCCGGGGCTTCGGGGGTAGTCACACAAGAAAGCCCCTCCTCCTCCACCCGCACCGTGGTGAGGGTTTCGCAAAGTGGCAGAAGCTCCCCCAAAAGGTGCACCGTGGTGGTTTTTCCGTTAGTCCCGGTGACCCCGATGGTGATGAGTTTCCTTGTGGGATGTCCATAGAAAGCGCAAGCCGCCAGGGCCATGGCCTCGCGCGCGCTTCTTACCCGGATGTAGGGGACAGGAAGACCGGAAACCTCCCGCTCCCCCACTACTGCAGCCGCACCCTTCTTCAGCGCCTCGGGAATGAAGGCGTGGCCGTCGGCTTTCCTGCCAGGGATGGCGAAGAAGAGGTGGCCCTCTTCCACCTTCCGGGAGTCCCAGCTTAAGCCTGTGATCCAGACGCGGGGAAGCCCATCAAATCCTAAAAGCTCGGAAAGCCAGGGCACAAGGGCAATCTAGCCGAACTCCTCGGGAAAGGGAGGGACAAGCGGGGTTTAGAAAAGTTCAGTTTGACCTAGGTGTGCTTGTCGGCGACGACGGAGGCCGCGTAGGCTTCGGGTTTGGTGCGCACGAAGAACCCGCTTCCGCGGATGGCGCCCACCACTTCCTCCACAAGCTCGCGGGTGCGGCCGCCGCGGCCGATGTCCACGTGGATCTCCAAGCGGCAATCGAAAATGCCTCGCTCCTTGAACGCCTGGATCAGGGCCTGGGCCGTCTCGTAAGAAAGCCAGGCCTCCCGCCAGATCCGGTCCCGCAAGGTTTTTGGCTTACGCTCCACAACCCGACGCCAAAAGTACCGGCCGCCCCGCCCCACCCGGTGCACCACGATGGCCGTGACGTACTCCGCCTCGCCGTAGTAGGTTTGGGAATCGGTGCCCACCACGATGGAGTAAACGTCATCGGGGCCGGCCGCCATCATGGCCACGATCTCATTCACCACTTCCTGGAACGTCAGCCGGCCCAAAGTGGGACTGTGGTATAAGGCTGCTTTTCCGTCCATAGCAAAACCGATTCTATGAAATGGCACAAAAAATGCAAACGGAATACCCCCGCTTTTGGGCCCATTGTGAGGCTTGGCCCTAAAAAACCGGCCAATTTATCGGGCGGGGAGGGTGAAGGTGAAGCAAGCGCCGCCCTGGTTTTCCGCCCAGATCCGTCCGCCGTGGGCCTGGACGATCTCTTTGGCGATGGCCAAGCCTAAACCGCTTCCCCCTTCGGAGCGGGATTTGTCGGCCTTGTAGAACCGCTCGAAGATGTGGGGAAGGTCCTCCGGAGGGATTCCTGGGCCCTGATCTTGCACGCTCACCCAAATCTCCGGCCCTTTGCGCCGGGCGGAGACGGTGATGGTGGAACCCGGCGGGGAGAAGCGCAAGGCGTTGGAAAGAAGGTTCCCCAAAACTTGCCGGATCCGACGGGGGTCGACCTTGGCCCAAAGCCCATCCTCGACCTCCAGGGCGATCTCTACCTCCTCTTCAGCGGCCACAGGCCTCACCGCATCAGCCACGCCCCGCACTAGCTCTCCTAAATCCACCTCCTCTTTTTCCAAGGGGAGGTGGCCGGTCTCGGCCAGGGTCAACGTCCGGAGGTCCTCGACCAGTTCGCGCAGATGCAGGGTTTCCTCATAAACCGGGGCCAGGGACTCCGGAGTGAGGGGAAAGGCCCCGTCCAAAAGGGCCTCGAGATTTCCGCAGATCACGGAGAGGGGAGTCCGGAGCTCATGGGCCACGTCGGCCAAGAATTGTCGGCGCGCGGCCTCCGCACGCTCCAAAGCTTCGGCCATGCGGTTGAAGGCCTGGGCCAATTTTCCAAGCTCATCCCTGGTGCGGATGAATACGCGGTGGGCGAGGTCGCCCTGGGCGATGCGCTCGGTGGCGTGAATCAGGCGTTGCAAAGGGGCACAAAGCTCGGCCGCCAAAAACGCCCCCAAAAGGAGGGCCACGGCCAAGGCCACCGCACCCCCGGCCAAGGCCGCCCGGCGCACAGAGGAAAGGAAGTCCTGCTCAAGGGGGGTGAGGACGGCCGGATCAAGGGGAACAAGAGTCCCGACCTGTCTCCCGCCGGCGATCACCGGGATCCCGTAAAGCTGGGCCTTCTCCTGCAGAGAGGGGTCGAGCTTAGTGTCGCGGCCCAAGAGGGAGGCCTCCCCGCTAGCCACCACGCGGCCCTCGCGGTCCAAGAGGAGATAGCGGCCAATTTGGCCGGTAAGGGACACCGCCCGCCCCTGCCGAAAGAGGTAGACCTCCACCCGGGCCCGGAAAAGCTGATCCACTCCAGCCCAACTTCCCCGCGTCTCCCAAAGCTGCCCAAGAAGTTGGGCCAACTCCTGGCCCGCCACCTGCCGCTCCTGCAGGCGGTAGGCCTGGAACCGATCACCCAGGGCTTTAGCGGCCAAAAAGTACGTGCCCAGGGCTGTCAACACCGCCACCAGGGCCAATGCCCCCGTGAGCTTCCATCGGAAGGACATCATCCACCTCCCGCCGGATTGAACTTATAGCCCACCCCATGCACAGTGATGATGTACACGGGGTTATCGGGGTCGGGCTCGATTTTGCGCCGCAGGTTCTTTATATGGGAATCCACCGTGCGGGGGATGGTGGCGTAAGTGCGGTCCCGCAGGGCGGAGAGAAGCTCCCGTCGTGTGAAAACCCGATTGGGGTAGCGGACAAGGAAGGCGAGGAGTTCGAACTCTGTCGGGGTCAAATCCAAGGGTTTATCGCCCAATCTAGCTTCGTGGGCGGCGAGGTCCAGGGTGAACGGGCCGGCGTGGATGACCTCCGCGGGCATGGCCCCTTCCGCTCGGCGGAGCACGGCCCGCACCCGCGCCGCCAGCTCCCGTAGACTAAACGGCTTCACCACGTAGTCGTCGGCGCCCATCTCCAGGCCAGCCACGCGGTCCGCCTCCTCTGCCCGCGCCGTGAGCATGATGATCGGCACCGTCGACTCCCGGCGGATCTTTTGCGCTAGCTCCAGCCCATTAATTCCGGGGAGCATGATGTCCAAAATCACCAAATCGGGCTTCAGCCCCTGAAACTTGCGCCAGCCCTCTTCCCCGTCGAAGGCCACCTCCACCCGATAGCCCTCCCGCAGGAGGTACGCCTGGACCATCCGGGCGATCTCCCGCTCGTCCTCCACCACCAGGATCGTGCGCATTTCCATGAAAGCGTACCCCCGCAACAGGCAGGGGCCAAAAGCCCCTGCCTGGGAGGGAAGCGGGCCCTTGCTCCGCCAAGAATTTTTGCGGCCCCTTGTCGAAGAGCTTTGCAGGGTTTGTGAAAGTTTCATGGAGGTCGGCTACGATCGAGGGCCATGCGTCGGAACTTGGACGGACTTCTTTTCCCGCGCGCGGTGGCGGTGGTGGGCGCTTCCGCAACCCCGGGGAAGATCGGCCACGCCCTTTTCGCCAACGTTTCCACTTTCCCCGGCCCGGTGTATGGGGTGAACCCAAAGTACAAAGAGATCCTGGGAAGGCCCTGCGTCCCGGCGATCTCGGCCCTCCCCGAGCCGGTGGATTTGGCGGTCATCGTCATCCCCGCGGAGGGGGTGGTGGAGGCCCTGCGGGAGTGCGGAAAACACGGAATAAAGAACGCGGTGGTCATCAGCGCTGGGTTCAAGGAGTGCGGAGCAGAGGGGGCAAAAAGGGAGCAGGAGCTGGTGCGAGTGGCGGAGGAGTATGAGCTGAATGTTCTTGGACCCAACGTTTTAGGGCTCATCTCCACCAGGGCTGGGCTCAATGCTACCTTCGCCCCCCGGGGGGCCCTTCCCGGCCCCATCGCCTTCATCTCCCAGTCTGGGGCGTTTTGCACCTCCGTACTGGACTGGGCGTGGAAGGAAAAGCTCGGCTTTTCTTATGTGGTGTCGCTTGGGAACAAGGCAATCTTAGATGAGACCGATTTTCTTTCCGCCTTCGCCGACGATCCCGAGGTGAAGGTGATCGTGGCCTACCTCGAGGGAATAAAGGACGGGCCGAGGTTCATGGAGGTGGCCCGGGAGGTGGCCCCGAAAAAGCCGGTGGTGGTGCTCAAGGCCGGAAGGGCGGAGGCCGGAGCCCGGGCCGTCTCCTCCCATACCGGGACCATGGCCGGCTCGGACTACGCTTATGATGCGGCCTTTCGTCAGTGCGGAATAATCCGGGCCCGCACGGTGGAAGAGCTCTTCGACTTCGCCTACATACTCTCCCATCAGCCATTTCCCAAGGGAAAAAGAGTCGGAATAATGACCAACGCCGGCGGAGCAGGGGTGATGGCCGCCGACGCCGCGGAATGGGAGGGCTTAACCGTGCCCAAGCTGAGCGAGCAAACCCTCCAAGCACTGGCTAGAGAGATGCCCCCGGAAGCGGCCATTTATAACCCCGTGGACATCGTGGGCCACGCCACCCTCCAGCAATACGCCCGGGCTCTGCAGCTCGTCTTCTCCGACCCCCAAGTGGATATGGTCGTCGCCCTTTCCGCTCCCCATCCTGTCCTCAAGTTTTCCGATCTGGCGAGGGCCGTGGCCCGGGAGCAGGCCCGAACCGAAAAGCCTGCCGTGGTGAGCTTCATGGCCGGGGAGCTTGGGGAGGAGGCAGAGGAAGTTTTAAGGGGTGCAGGAATTCCCTTTTTCTTCGACCCCGCCCGTGCCGTGCGGGCCCTGGCCACCTTGGCTAAATACGCAGAAATCCGCACAAGGCCTAAGCAAGACCCGCCCAAGTTCCCTGTCGATCAAGAAAAGGCCAAAAAAATCCTGGCTGAGGCCCGGAAAAAGGGCCGTGTCAGGCTTGGTCTAGAGGCGGCGGGAATTCTCTCCGCCTACGGGATCCCCTTCGCCCAAGGCGATCTGGCCAAAACCGCCGATGAAGCCGGCCAAATCGCGAAAAAGATCGGAGCTCCTGTAGCTTTGAAAATCGTTTCTCCTGATCTCACCCATAAGACAGAGGTGGGCGGGGTGCGCCTAAACGTCCCACCAGAGGAGGCGGACCGCGTGGCCTGGGAGCTTTTGAACGCCATCCGTAAACGCTTCCCCGAGGCGGAAATAGACGGGGTTTACGTGCAGGAGATGCTTCCTCCGGGAAGGGAAGTGATCCTGGGGATGGTGCGCGATCCCACGTTCGGGCCCCTCCTCATGTTCGGCCTGGGCGGAATCTACGTGGAGGTTCTGCGGGACGTAGCATTTGGGGTGGCCCCACTTTCCCGCGCAGAGGCCGAGGAATTGGTGGACCTCGTCCGGGGGAAAAAGCTTTTGTACGGGGTGCGCGGACAGCCGCCTGTGGATATGCCCGCTCTTGTGGACATGATTCTGCGGGTGGGGCAACTGGCCGCGGAAAACCCGGAGATCCTAGAGCTTGACCTGAACCCAATCCTCTGCTACCCAGAGCGGGTGGTGGCGGTGGATGTGCGGTTGACCGTGGCGGAGGAGGGGACATGAAGAAGCTTTACGTGGCGGGAGTGGAGGAGAAGGCGGGGAAGACCGTAGTCATTTTGGGGTTGGCGCAGGTACTGCGGGCGCGGGGGTTCCAGGTGGCCTACCGCAAGCCGGTGGGGCTGGCCCGGGCCTATCGCCATGGCCGGCCGGCCGATCCGGATGGAGAGGTGTTGGCCGAGGCGTTGGGCGTGGAAAGGGGGGAGGAGCTTGTCCCCGTTTTGGCGGGGGAGGTGCCCCAGGCCTGGCGGCCGCCCTTAGGGGCCTGGGAGCGCATCGTGAATGCCGCCGAGGTCGCCGCGGATTTCCTCCTTCTTGAGGGCCGGGAGTGGCTGGGCCGAGGGCTCCTCTCCGGCCTTTCTGATCTGGCCCTGGCGCAGAAACTTTCCGCTCCCATCGTTCTTGTGGCCAAATACCGGGGCGAGCCCACCGTGGACGCCATCTTGGCCGCCGCCCGCATCATCAAAGACGAAGTACGCCTTTTGGGAACCATCCTCAACGAGGTCTCCCCGGAGGCGGAACTTTCGGAAGTGCAAACCTACGCCGCGCCCTTTCTTGAGGAGGAGGGCATCCCCGTTTTGGGAACGATCCCCTTTGAACGGCGGCTTCAGGCTGTGCGCATCGGGGAGGTGCTTGAGGCGCTGGGGGCGGAGGTGGTGGTGGAAGGGGATCTGCGGACCGAGGTGGAAAGGATCCTTGTCGGGGCGATGGGCGCGGAGGCCGCGCTTCAGCACCTGCGCCGCATTCCCGGGCAACTTGTGGTCATCACCGCCGGCGACCGCACCGACATCCAGGCCGCCGCCCTCTCCTTCCCCCGGGTGCGAGCGGTGATCCTCTCCGGCGGGATCCGCCCCGAACGGGCCATCACCGCCCAGGCCGCCGAACAGCGAAAGACCCTGGCCGTGGCCCCCCAGGACACGTTCACCGTGGCCGAAACCGCCGACCGCCTCCTCGGCCGCACCTTCCCCCGCGACCCTGACCGCCTGGCCCTTTTGGCCCGCCTGACCGAAGAAAACTTAAACCTCGAGCGGATCCTCGAACTTTTAGGGTAGGGCCTGCACGGCGAACGTGAGCTCGGCCGCGAGGGAGTGGGCCACGGAGCAGTAGCGCTCCTGGGAGAGCTCCGCGGCGCGCCGCAAATTCTCCTCGGGCACCCCTTCGGCAAAGTAGGCGAGATGCACCCGCTTTATCGCTTTGGGGTGCTGGTCATTTCTCTCCGCGTGGATCTCGATCCAAAACTTCCGCGGCGGGGTGCGCATCTTTTGCAGGATGGAAACGACGTCCATTCCTGTACATCCGCCTAGGGCAATGAGGAGGAGCTCCGTCGGCCGCGGTCCAGTATCCTCCCCGCCCACCTCTTTGGCCCCATCCACGAGCACGGCATGCCCGGAAGGGGGGAGCCCGACAAAGCGAAGCCCCTCGTGCCAAACGACCTTTACCTCCATACGCCCTCCTTCCCTCCAAACTTCCACAATTTTGGAGATGTTGACAAGAGCCCATGATCCAGGTAAATTTGTGTCCTGTGAGCGAGAACCTGGAGCGTTGGGCCAAGGTTTTTGCGGCCTTAGGCAGTGCGGAGCGGCTGGCGGTGGTGGCCCATCTTCTTGCCAAGCGGGGGCAGAATTGCCAGGAGCTCGCGCGGAGCCTGCGCCTTTCCACGCCAGCCCTTTCCTACCATCTGCGCATCCTGGAGGAGGCCGGGCTCATTGTGCGCGAGAAAAGGGGGCGCCGCCGCTGCCTTCGGGTGAGCCCAGAGGTTAAGGAAATTCTGCGGCCCAAAGTTTTGGCCGAACTAAGAAAGGAGGGAAAATGATGCCTGAAGAGCACGAGGTGATCGTGTACACCACCCCCACCTGTCCCTGGTGCCAGATGGTCAAGCGCTATCTTCAGGCCCGGGGGATCCCGTACACGGAGATCGACGTGTCCGCGGACTACAACGCGGCCATGGAGATGGTGCGGAAGTCGGGACAGACCGGCGTGCCGGTGGTGGAGATCGACGGGGAGATCGTGGTGGGGTTTGACCGGGAGAGGATCGACCAGCTTTTGGGGCTGGTCTGAGGGTGAGCGGGGCCTTTTGGCCCCGCTTTTAATCCTAAACGGGTTTTGAGGTCGCTTGAGAGCTCGTTCGGACAGCTTGGCCATAGGGCAGCACCAGAGAAGCTACTACCCCAGGATGAATGAGGACATTGACCTCTTCCAAAGAGCACATGGCTAGTCCCGTTTTATGCGGATCAAACGCTCGAAGGGCGGAAGAAAAACCACCAAAACAGATTTGGTGGAGATGAGCGGATTTGAACCGCCGACCTCCGCGTTGCGAACGCGGCGCTCTCCCAGCTGAGCTACATCCCCACCTGGCGGAGCAGGGAATCGAACCCTGAACCTCGCGGTTATGGGCCGCGCGCTCTCGCCAATTGAGCTACTCCGCCTGGTTGCGGGGGCAGGATTCGAACCTGCGACCTCCGGGTTATGAGCCCGGCGAGCTTCCAGGCTGCTCCACCCCGCTTCTGCCGGGGGCGGGAGTCGAACCCGCACGGGCCTTTTAGCCCAGAGGATTTTAAGTCCTCTGCGTCTGCCTCTTTCGCCACCCCGGCAAGGCTTGGAGCGGGAAACGGGATTCGAACCCGCGGCCTCCACCTCGGCAAGGTGGCGCTCTACCCCTGAGCTATTCCCGCTTGCCAAACGCAATTATACCGGGAGGAAAGCTTGCGCCAAGCTGGTGCGAAGGGCGGGACTCGAACCCGCACGGCTCATCGCCACTGGATCCTAAGTCCAGCGCGTCTACCAGTTCCGCCACCTTCGCCCATATTTTTCTTACCCCTAAACCCCCTCCCCTGTCAACCCTCCTCTAAATGTAGGATTTTGAGGCCCGAGGGCTCGGCCTTCCGGATGAGCTTTATCCCGGAAAGGGGAAGGACAAGGATCTCGGCGTTGATGTGCACCACGGCAGAAAGAAGATGCCCTCCCAACGCCTCCCCTCCCTCCTTCCCCACCACCAAATGAAGGTGAGCGAAAGGCCTTCCTCCCTCCTCCGCCAAGTTCCCTTGCAGGGAAAGGAGCTCCACCGGCTCCTCCACCCTCTCCTCCATATACTCCTTCCCGTTCCAATACCCCATCCGAAGCTTCCGAAGCATCCCGATCCCGGCGATGACCCCGGCCGAAAGAAGCCCAAGCTCGGCCAAAGCCTCTGGAAGCCTCTCCCCGTCCAAAAGGCGCAAAACCCAAACCTTCTCCCCCTTAGCTACGATCATCTAGCCCTCCTTTCCCGAAAGGATAAAAACGAGGTCCGCCACGTTCGTCCCCGTCGGCCCGGTGATGATGAGATCCCCAGCCGCCTCAAGAGCATGATAGGAATCGTTTTCTAAAAGGGCCTTTTCGGGATCAACGCCCTTGGCCCTGATCCTTAATGCGGTTTCTCCATCCAACAGCGCGCCGGCGGCCTCAGTGGACCCGTCCTTCCCGTCGGTGCTGAAGGCGCAAAGGACGAGGGGAAGCCCTTCAATTTCCAAGGCGGCGGAAAGGGCAAGCTCCTGGTTCCTTCCGCCCTTCCCCTTTCCTTTCACCACCACCGTGGTTTCTCCTGCGGCCACCACCATCCCCGGCCTTCCCACGGGCCGGCCATATTTGACCATTTCCCTCGCGATGGAAGCGAAAACCTTCCCCACCTCCCTGGCCTCGCCCTGAAGGGAGGTAGTGAGGATGAGCCCGGGATACCCTAGCTTCTTCCCCTCCTCGAGGGCGGCCTCAGCGGCCATCGCTCCATTCCCCACCAGGACGTTTTCCACCCGGGAAAAACACGGGTCTCCGGGTTTGGGCGTTTCCGGGATCTCTCCCTTTTCTCCCCTCAAAAGAAGCTTTTGAACGCGATCCGGAACCTTCTCCCAGATCTCCCGGGCCTTGAGGATCCCGATGGCCTGGGAATAGGTCGATGGATCAGGAACGGTGGGGCCGGAGGCCACCACATCCAGGGGGTCTCCGGGGACATCAGAAAGGATCAGGGAGATGACCTGGGCGGGAAAGGCCACCTTAGCTAGCCCCCCGCCCTTCAGGACCTCCAGGTGCTTTCGCACGGCGTTCATCTCCTGAATCGTGGCTCCGGAGCGAAGGAGGAGGTCATTGACCTTCTGCAGGTCCCCCAGGGTGATTTCCTCCCGAGGAAGGGGTAAAAGGGCCGATCCTCCGCCGGAGATCAAAACCAAAACGAGGTCGTCCTCTTCCGCCTTGGTCGCCAAATCCCTGATCGCTTTTGCCGCCAAAACCCCGCGCTCATCGGGTATGGGATGGGAGGCCTCTCGAACCTCGGTCGCTTTCGCGGGGAGAGCGTTGCCTTCAGCGGTGACCACGATTCCAGCCTCGATCCTTTCTCCCAGAACTTCCTCCACGGCCTGGGCCATGGCCGCCGAGGCCTTTCCAAATCCAACCACGAAAACCCTCTTTATCCGTCTCAGATCCAGAGGCTTTTCGCGGATCCAAAGGATGTACTTTTCCCGGCGAAGGAAGCGAAGAACGCAGGCCTGCGGGTCTACTGCAGACAGCGCTGCCTGGATGATCCTTCTTGCGTCTTCTTTTAGCTTTTCCATTCCTTTTAAGCTCGGGCCAGGCCTTAGCGCCCCATGGTAGCTTCCAACCCAAGCTTCCGCAATTTCCCCAGCTCAAGAGCTATTGGGCTTAGCCTCCTCTTAAGCCTTTCTTTTGAACCCGCTTTTGAGTCGACTTGCCGCACAGGCTGAGCCAGGTCTTGTAAGGAAGCCTGGGAGGTGAAAGGTGCCGATCGTGACACTTATATCCAAACGGCAGATCACCGTGCCTCAGGAACTCGTGCACCGTTTTGGTTTGGCGAAGGGCGATGCCCTTCTTTTTGTTTTGGAGGGGGATTCGGCAAGGGTGATCCCGATTAAGCGAAAGCCCCTGCTTCCCTGCGGGGATTGGTCAAGCTCGCCCGGCCTCTTCCTCCTATAGAGGAGCTAAGAAAAATAGTGCGGGAGGAGCGGGCTTCTCGCCATGGATGAGTACACTACTGACGTCCGCTTTTTGACTGGCCAGCCGCCGGAGCGGGCCGAAAAGGCTTTGACCGTCCTAAGACAGGTCCAGAAAGGCGAAATCAAGCTCGTCCTCCCCGCGCTCGTGGTAGCGGAGATCATCTGGGCGCTGGAATCCTCCGTCTTCAAGCTCAGCAAGGCCGAGGCGGCGGAGGAGGCCATCGCCATCCTTTCCATGAAGGGGATCGAGGTGGAGCACGCCCGGCTTTTGGAGGAGGCCGCGGTGCCCTACAGGGATCTAAACGTCGACTTCATAGATGCAGTCCTTTCTTGCTTCGCCCGGGACAAAGGACTAAAAGGCCTCTGCATGTTTGACCGCAAGGATTTTTCCAAGGTGCGTGGGCTTAAGCTGCTCCCTTGAATGCCCGCCTTTTGAAGCGAGCTTTTGGCATACTACCATTTCGGCGTGGAAAAGAAACGAAAATTGCAGGAAGTGGCCAAAAGGCTTCGGGAGCGTTATGGCCCCATTCCCGAAAGGAAGGAGACCGATCCCTTGGATCTCCTCATCCGGACGGTCCTCTCTCAAAATACCTCCGATCGCAACCGAGACTTGGCCTATTCCTCGCTCAAAAAGCGCTTTCCTTCCTGGGAGGAGATCTTGGAGGCGCCGGAGGAGGCGGTTGCCGAGGCGATCAGGCCTTCGGGCCTTCACTTTCAGCGGGCCAGGCGCATAAAAGAAGTCCTTTCCCGGATCAAAAGCGAGCGAGGGGAGCTTTCCCTTTCCTTTTTGGAGGAGCTTCCCGTCGAGGAGGCGGAAAAATGGCTCCTTTCCCTTCCCGGAGTGGGGAAGAAGACGGCCTATGTGGTCTTGCTTTTTGCCTTCCAAAGGCCGGTTTTCCCTGTAGACACCCACATCCGGAGGATCGCCACGAGGCTTGGGCTCATCGATCCCAAAGACGAGCCTCATGAGGCCTTAGCGCCCCTCATCCCCAAAGGGCGGGAGCTTGAGCTTCATTTGCACCTCATCCGCTTGGGCAGGGAGATCTGCCGGGCAAGGAACCCCCTGTGCTCCACTTGCCCCCTCCTCGATCTCTGCCCGTATGGCCTGGCCCGTTGACCTTGGTGACCTTGGGGTCAGGTCTTTACTTTTTGCGTCGATGGCCCTCCTCCACTGTCAGGGCGACCTTCTCGTCGCGGGCAACATTATCTTCTATCGCGGCAAAGGACTTATGGCTCGGCTGCGATGTCCGCTCCCTTCGCAGGATCTCTCGCTTCTACCTTCTCCCACAAAAGCGGCCTTAACCTCATTTAGAAGGCTTCGCTTCTAAAGAACACCCCACTTTTCAGGTCGGCCCAGAGGTTCAGGCCCCGCCCATGGTTTACAAATGCTCGGCGCTGCCTCGGGAGGTGAGGTGATAGGGAGCACCGGGGAACCGATCCATAACGGCTGTGTCACGCCTCGAGTTCACCGCGGGAAACACAAAAAGTAAAGACCTGACCCCTAAGCCTTCGCTGGAATGTAAGCATTGCCCTCGCCCAGGGGGATTCCCTCGTTCCCGTGGCGGCCTTTGGGGAGGTAGGACAAAAGGGCCGGTCTTTTAAGCGGGGAGAGGGCATTGCGGGAAAGACCTGGGCTTTGGGAAAGCCTATTTGGGGAAAGATCTCCGACTTTCCCGAGGCCAAACCCGTAGATCCGCGGATAAAGGCCTTCATTTCCGTTCCCATTGGGGATCGAGGGGTGATCCAGGTCGTAGGCGACAGGGAAGACGCGTTTGACGAGGACGACGTGACTCTGGTGGAGATCCTGGCCCGCCATGTGTATGAGGAAATCCGCAGGGTGGAGCTGGAGGCCGAGCTTAGGGAGCAGGCCATTCGCGATCCCCTGACCGGCCTTTACAACCGCCGCTTCTTAAGCGAAGTCCTTCCCAAAGAGCTTCCCCGGGCCGAGCGCTATGGCCACGCCCTCTCCTTGCTAATCGTGGACATCAACAACTTCAAAGAGATCAACGACTCTTATGTGGGCACCTGGTGGGCGATGAGGTCTTAAAGCGGGTGGCTAAGACCTTAAGGGAAAACGTTCGGCAAAGCGACTATGTTTTTCGCTAGGGAGGGGACGAATTCCTTTTGATCGCGCCCGAAACGAACGGGAGCGGAAAGCATTATAAAAAAGGTTCAGCGAGCCCTTTGGCCCCCTTTTGCAGCATCCGCCGGTGCGGTCGAGCCTGGGCTATTCGGCCTTCGACCCCAAAAAGGGGAGGATGCCCACTCCAGAGGAGCTTTTCCGCGAGGCCGACCGCCTCCTTTATGGGATGAAAGCACGAAAGAAGGGCTAAAATTATGGCCATGACCAGGGAAGAGGCGTTGCGTTTGGTTCAGGAGAAGGTCCAGACCAAGAACCTGGTTAAGCACATGCTGGCCGTGGAGGCCGGGATGCGAGCCCTGGCGGAAAAGCTTGGGGAGGATCCGGATCGCTGGGCCTTGGCTGGCCTCCTTCATGATCTCGATTACGAGGAAACCAAAAATCGACCGGATCGGCATGGCCACGTCACTTTGGAGATCCTTAAGACCTTGGGCTTCAGCGACGAGGAGATCCTTCAGGCCATCCTGGCCCATGCCGGGCACAAAACCCCGGAAAAGCCCATGGAGATCGCCCTCACCGCCGTGGATCCCCTAACCGGCCTTATCGTGGCCGCGGCCCTGGTTCATCCAGCGAGGCTTTCCGGTCTCACCGTCCAGAACGTCCTCAACCGCTATAAGGAAAAGGGCTTTGCCCGCTCGGCCTCAAGGGAGGACATCGCCCTTTGTGAAAGGCTTGGCCTTTCCCTTTCCGATTTTGTGGGGATCGTCCTTCCGGCCATGCAGGAGATCCGAGCCGATCTCGGCCTTTAGATCACCCCGAGTTTCCTTCCCACCTTGGCGAATTTGTCCAGGGCGAAGTCTAGGTCCTCTTTGGTGTGGATGGCGGAGACCATGACCCGGATGCGGGCCTTTCCCTTGGGCACGGTGGGATAGGTAATGGCCTGAGCGAATACCCCTTCCTCAAAGAGGAGCTTGGAGAACTCCCAGGCGGTATGGGCCTCTCCCAGCATGACCGGGGTGATGGGCGTTTGGGACTGACCGATGTCGAATCCCAGCTCCTTCATTTTGCCCTTGAAGTAGCGAGTATTTTCCCAGAGGCGCTCCACTCGCTCGCTCGATTTCATGAGGATGTCGATGGCGGCGATGCAGGCGGCGACATCGGCTGGGGTGGCGGCGCTGGAGAAGAGGAAGGGTCGTCCCCTTTGCCGGAGGAACTCCACGATCTCCCGCTTTCCGGCCACATAGCCGCCCATCACGCCGAAGGCCTTGGAGAGGGTTCCCACTTCGATATCCACCCGGCCGTGGAGGCCGAAGTGGTCCACAATGCCCCGGCCGTGGCTCCCTAAAACGCCTTCGCCATGGGCATCATCCACCATCACCAGGGCCTCATACCGCTCAGCAAGCTCCACGATCTCCGGCAAAGGCGCCAGATCTCCGTCCATGGAGAAGACCCCATCGGTGACGATGAGCTTCACCAGCGCCGCCTTCTTTTCCTCCAGGGCCTTGGCCAAGGCGGAAACGTCGCAGTGGGGGTAGATGACCCGCTCGGCCTTGGTGAGGCGGCAGCCGTCGATGATGGAGGCGTGGTTGAGCTCGTCGGTGAAGATCACCGCCCCTGGCCCGGCAATTAAAGGAATTGTGGCCAGGTTCGCACAAAATCCGGACTGGAAGGTAACAGCGTCCTCCGTCCCTTTAAACTCGGCGATCTTCCGTTCCAACTCCCGATGGAGGGACATGGTCCCGGCGATGGAGCGCACCGCGGCCGGCCCCACCCCGTATTCCCGAATGGCCCGGATGGCCGCCTCTTTGAGCTCGGGATCGTTGGCAAACCCCAGGTAGTTGTTGGAGCACATGTTGAGTACGCGCTTTCCGTCCACCACGGTCCAGGCGCCCACCGGGCTTTCTATGGTGCGGATGATGTTGTACATCCCTTGGGCTTTAAGGGACTCAAGCTCGGCCAAAATGAAGTCGTACTTTCCCATCCTTCCCCCTCCTTTGATCCCAGGATATCCCAACTGTGCTTGGGCATGCAACCTTCAAATTTGTTGGGCAGAAGTGGACAAGCTAGAATGGCTTTGCCGGAAAGGACGGGAAATGAGGATTCTTGTGACTGGAGCGACAGGGCAGATCGGATCGGAGCTGGTCTTGGTCCTTCGGGAAAAGTTCGGGGCGGAGAACGTGGTCGCCTGCGGGCACAAAAGGCCCCCTTCTCCAAAGCTCGCTTCCGGCCCCTTCCTCTCTTTGGATGTGACCGACAAAACGGCCCTGGAGAGGGTCGTTGGGGAGCACAAAATCGAGGTGATTTATCACCTGGCAGCCATCCTTTCCGCAGCTGGCGAGAAAAATCCTGGGCTCGCCTGGAAGGTCAACATGGAGGGGCTTTATAACGTCCTGGAAGTGAGCCGCGTTTTAGGGGTAAAAAAGGTCTTTTGGCCAAGCTCCATCGCCGTCTTCGGCCCCAAGACCCCAAAAGAAAACACCCCCCAAGAGACGATCCTCTCACCCACCACGATGTACGGGATCACCAAAGTAGCTGGGGAACTGCTTTGCGAGTACTACTACCGCCGTTATGGCCTAGATGTGCGGGGATTGCGCTTCCCCGGGATCATCTCCAGCGAAACCCCTCCCGGTGGAGGAACCACCGATTATGCCGTAGAGATCTTTTATCATGCGGTTCGGGGCGAGCCCTACACCTGCTTTGTCCGGCCGGATACGGTCCTTCCCATGATGTACATGCCCGATTGCCTCAAGGCCACCTTAAACCTCATGGAGGCCGATCCGGCCAAGCTGCGCTATCGGATCTACAACGTCACAGGGATAAGCTTTTCTGCCGAGGAACTGGCCCGGGAGATCCAAAAGCGCGTTCCGGGATTCAAGGTGGAATATAAGCCGGATTTCCGCCAGGCGATTGCTGACTCCTGGCCCAGGACCATCGACGATCGCGCCGCCCGGGAGGACTGGGGCTGGAAGCCCGACTACGACCTTCCCCGTATGGTGGAGGACATGCTCTGTGCCCTGAAAAAGAAAAGGGAGAAAGGGGAATTTTAACGCTCGGGGAGGTAGGCGATGGCCTCGATTTCGATGCGGGCGCCCTTGGGGAGGCTTGAAACGCCTAGGCAGACCCGGGCGGGAGGATCAAGGTCGAAGAATTCCCCATAGGCTCGGTTCACCGCGGCAAAGTCGTTCATGTCGACAAGGTAGATCGTGACCTTAACCAGGTCCTTGAGGCTTCCCCCGGCTTTGGAAAGGATTAATTTGATGTTTTCCATGCACCTTCTTGTCTGATCCTCGATGGAGCCGCGGAGGAGTTCGCCGGTCTCGGGGTCAAGGGGCAATTGACCGGAGATGAACAAAAAATCCCCGGCTTTGATGGCCGGGGAGTAGGGGCCGGCGGCGGGAAAAGAGGTGATGGCCTTTTTCATCTCACACCCACATGAGCCGGGCCATCTCCGCGCCGTCGCCCAGGCGTGGCCCGAGCTTCAAAACCCGGGTGTAGCCGCCATCCCGATCCTTGTACTTCGGCCCGATCTCGGTGAAAAGCTTCTCTGTGGCCTCTTTATCCCGGAGGATGGCAAAGGCCATGCGCCGGTGGGCCTGAGTGTCCTCCTTGGCCCACGTGACCAAACGCTCCACAAGGCGCTGGGTGGCCTTAGCCCGGGCCGGTGTGGTGTCGATCTTCCCGTAGAGGATGAGATCGCGCGCCTGGCCGGCCAAAACTAACCTTCGCCGGTCGGCCTTCATCGAGAGTTTTGCCACTTTCTTGCGGTGCCGCATCAGCCCTCCTTCTCCGAGCGCAGCCGGTAGCCGAGCTCTGCAAGGCGTTGCTCCAGCTTGGCCATGGTTTTCTCCCCAAGGCCGTGGATGTCGGTCACTTCCTCCCGGGTTTTGCTCAAAAGATCTCCCAAGGTGACGATGCCCGCCTCTTTTAGGAGGTTGCAAATCCGCACATCGAACCCAAGTTCCACCAAGGGGCGGAGGTACTCGCTGGGCTCCGCGGCCACCGTTTCCGCCCCGGCCTCCACCGCCGAAAGCATGGAGAAGTGCCGTTGAAGGATCTCCACGGCCTGGCGCACGGCGTCCTTGGGGCTCACGGTCCCTTTGGTCCAAACTTCGAGGATAAGCCGTTCGTATCCGGAGCGGCCGCCTACGCGCGTTTCCTCCACGATGAAGTTCACCTTCTCGATGGGCGAGAAATCCGCATCTATCGGGATTAAGCCTAAGGGGGCGTCCTCGCGCTTGTTCTCCTCCGCTGGCCGGAAGCCCCGGCCCACTTCCACCTCCATCTCCATCTCCAGTTTCGCTCCTTCTTCCAAAGTGGCGATGTAGTGGTCGGGGTTGACGATGACGAGGCCCGTGGGCACCTGAATGTCCCCAGCGCGGACCTCCCGCGGGCCGCTTGCGTTCAAATACATCCGATGAGGCCCAGAGTTCTCCGCGCGGATGGCCAAACCCCTTAAGTTCAGGATGATGTTGAGGATGTCCTCGCGCACGCCTTCGATGACATCGTACTCGTGGAACTTCCCGGGGATGTAGATGCGGACAATTGCCGCTCCGGGGATGGAGGAAAGAAGCACCCGCCGCAGGGCGTTCCCCACGGTGGTGGCGTAACCCCGCTCCAAGGGAGCGAGCACCAGCCGGCCGTAACGTTCGCTGTGCTCCTCCCACCGCGCTTCCTCAGGAAAGATGAAGTCCACCATATTAGCGGGAGTAGTACTCCACGATCAGGCTTGTGTCCACGGCGTGCTCGAGCTCCTCCAACTTGGGCTCAGCATTCACCTGGACCCGCAAGCCTTCCAAGTCCCGGGTGAGCCAGCTCGGCACAGGCCGGCGGTCGGCGATTTCCTTGATCAGGGAGCGGAGCTTTTCCTTGGACTGGGGCTTGACCTCGATGATGTCGCCCTCCTCCACGAGGTAGGAGGGGATATTGGTCACCCGGCCATTGACGAGGAAATGTCCATGGGACACAAGTTGCCGGGCCTGGGCCCGGGAGACAGCAAAGCCCGCCCGGTACACGACGTTGTCCAGCCGCCGCTCCAGGAACTTCAACAGGGCCTCCCCGGTAACCCCCTTGAACTCCTTGGCCCAATCCACATACCTTCGGAACTGCTCCTCCCTCAGCCCATAGATCCTCTTCAGCTTCTGCTTTTCCCGGAGGCGGATGGCGTAGAGGGTCATGCGCCGCCGGAACCGCCCGTGCTGGCCGGGAAGGGTCGGCCGGCGGGAAAGGGCGCATTTTGGGGAGTAGCAGCGGTCGCCCCGCAGGAAAAGCTTCACCCCTTCTCGGCGACAGAGCCGGCACTTCGGTCCGATGTACTTTCCCATAATCCCTCCTAACTGTGCGGGGTGGGGGTGACGTTCTTCACCTCTTCCACCTGGATGCCCCCGGCGCGCAGGGTCTGGATCACCGGCTGGCGCCCAGGCCCAGACCCGTTCACGGTCACGATCACCGAGCGGATCCCCATGTCCTTCATCTGCCGGACCAGGGCTTGGGCGGCAAGCTGGGCGGCATAAGGCGTGCCCTTGCGGGAGCCGCTGAAACCCACGGTCCCCCCGGATTGCCAGGCCAGAACGTTGCCATCCAAATCGGTGAGGGTGAGGATGGTGTTATTGAATGTGGAGTGGATGTGCACGCGAGCCCGTTCGAGGCGTATGTTTTTCTTTTTGCGCGTCTGGGTCTGGGAGCTCATCCCTCACTCCTTGCCCTTTTTGCGGCTGCGGCGGCCAGCCTTGTCCGGCCGCGGCCCCTTCCAGGTGCGGGCGTTGGTGCGGGTGCGTTGGCCCCGCACGGGAAGCCCCACTTTGTGGCGAATGCCCCGGTAGCAGCCGATGTCGATAAGGCGCTGGATGTTGGCCCGGACCTGCCGCCGCAGATCCCCCTCCACCGGGTAGGACTCCACCTCTTGCCGCAACGCCGCCACCTGCTCCTCGGTGAGGTCCATCACCTTTGTGGCCGGGTCGATCCCGGTCTTCTGCAGGATCTTTTTGGCCAACGATGGACCGATCCCGTAGATATAGGTCAGCGCCACGTCGATCCTCTTTTTCGCCGGAAGATTTACCCCTGCAATCCTGGCCATAGCCTCACCCCTGCCGCTGCTTGTGCTTCGGGTTGCGACAGATCACCCAAAGGCGGCCCTTCCGCCGGATCAGCTGGCACTTCTCGCAGATCTTCTTCACCGAGCTCCGCACCTTCATGGCCTCCTCCTAGCTTTCCCGAAAGACAATGCGCCCGCGCGTCAAATCATAGGGCGAGAACTCGCAAATTACCTTGTCTCCCACCACAACGCGAATGAAATTGCGCCGCATTCGCCCAGAGGTCACACAAATCGCTTCGTGTCCGGTCTCCAACCGGACCCGATACATGCAGTCCGGTAGCACTTCGATGACCTCGCCTTTGGCCCTAATTAGCTCCTTTTTCCCCAAATCTCCTCCCCAATCCACTCCGTCAACACCCACGGGCCCTCGGCGGTCACCGCCACCATCTCCTCGAAGTGGGCGGAAAGACTTCCCCCGCCGGTGACCGCGGTCCACCCGTCCGCAAGAATACGGACAGGAAGAGAATCACCCTTCAACATCGGTTCCGGGCACAGGACCAT
>JACIWL010000006.1 GCA_014360995.1 Candidatus Bipolaricaulota bacterium
CCTGGCCCGGGCGGGGTTCTCCGTCACCGCCGTCGACATTTCCCAAACGGCCGTGGAGCGGCTGCGCGCCTGGGCCGCGGAGGAGGGTCTTCCCATCGAGGCTTTCGTGTGCCCAGCCCAAGAGCTTCCCACCGATCTTTTCTTCGATGCGGTGATCGCCAACTCCGTCCTGGACCACATGTTCAAGGAAGAGGCCGAGGAGGCGATGCGTCGCATCCGCAAGGTCCTCCGCCAAGGTGGTCTACTTCTTTTGGGGATGGACGGCCCGCCGGATGAGGAGGACCAAAACTATCCGCACGTCGTCTTCCCCGACGGAACCTGGCAGTTTTTGGGAGGAAGGCGCGACCGCATGCTTTGGCGCTTTTGGCCGGATGCGGAGATCGAGGAACTCCTTACGGGTTTTCGCCTCGAGGAGCGGGAGGTGCGGCCCAATGGTCGCCGCCGCTTTTGGGCCCGAAAACTTTGAACCCGCAGGCATTGGGGTCAGGTCTTTACTTTTTGGGTTTTTGGTGTTTTGGCACCCGGCCAGGCTTTTGCTATGGGGGCTTATGGACCGGGATGCTTCCAGGCCCAAGGAGGCCAACGAGTAGGCGGCCAGTCCGCGGTCCATTTTTTTTTGCGCGTGGAAAATAAGCACAAAGAAGCCAAGGCGCGCGGACACAAAAATTAAAGACCCAAAAATCAAAGACCTGACCCCAAGGTCTGGGTTTCTGCCACTACCTTCTTGCCGCCCTCGGAGACACAAGGAAAAAAGCGATCAAACAGGCGGAGCTGATCCTGGCCTTCGTGGAGGAGGTGCGACGACGCGAGTTTGGCCCGGAAGCATAAGGAAAAAAGCGGGAAGAACGCCTCGCTCAAGCCCGCGCTTTCGTTGAAGCCATGTCGCAGGCCCTTGGCCCGATCACAGCTTGGGTTTACGGCTCTGTCGCCTGCAGGGATTTCCGTTTCTCCTCGGACATCGACGTCCTCTTGGTGGCCCGGGAGCTTCCTTCCCATCCCTTGCGCCGGTTGGAATTTTTGTATCGGTTTGTAACCCCGGGGATTGAGCCAAAGGCCTATACCCTTGCGGAGATGCAAAGGCTCCTGGAAAAAGGGGATGCGCAGCTTTTGGCCATGCTCGCTCACCGTGTCGTCCTCTGCGACGATCTGGAGCTGAAACCCACGCTCGCCAAACTCAATCTCTCGGCCTAATGCGGATTATCCAAAGTACGTATGGATTGAACGAGAAGGCGAACCCGCTCTGAGTCCACCGGCTCTTCCACAATTCCACCCCGTTTGAGCCAGGTGCCCACGATGAACCCGTCGGCCCCACGAAAATCCTTCAAGTTCTCCGGGGTAACCCCACTTCCCACAAGCACAGGAAGGCCGCTTTCTTTTTTGACTGCCTCCACATCCTTTGCCGAGGGAGGGGATCCAGTGGCTTTCCCCGTAACGATGAGGGCGTCTGCTAAGTTTCTTGCGGCATCCCGCGCGGCATCCGCAATATCACCAAAGTGAAAAGCGTGCTTTACGTGTACATCAGCGAACACCGCCACTTTTGCGCCCAAAGCCTTACGCAGGGAAAGGACTTCCCGGGCACAGCCCTCGATGAGGCCTTGGTCGGTGAGCGCCACCCCGGAAAAAACGTTCACCCGGATGAAGGAAGCGCCGGCAGCATGGGCGATGCTTAGGGCGGCGGGGCCGTCCGAGCGAAGGACGTTCACCCCAATGGGGATCTTCGTGGCCCGCACAAGTTCCCGCACGATCACGGCCATCTGGGCCACCGTGGCCTTGTCCACGCCTTTTCCAAACGGTCGATCCCCGAAGTTCTCGACGATGGCCGCATCCGCCCCTCCCCCCTCCAGCGCGGAAAGATCCAAAAAAGCGCGCTCAAGGATGGCTTCCAAGGGCTCGACCCGGTTTTTAGGGGAGCCAGGAAGGGGCAAAAGATGGATCACCCCGATAAGCGGCCGTTTCCGCGGGAAAAGCTCGTTCCACATGGCGAGCATTTTACGGCCGGTGGGAGAAAAGGAGTTTTTCCACTTCTGGACGCAACAGCTCGGGCAGGGCCTGAACGAAACGAGCAAGGTTAGAAGGGCTCGGAAAAATTTCCGCGGCTGCCAGGGCACCAAGGAGGTTGCCGAGTGCCGCCTGGGCCACCGCGCTTCCGCCCCAAAGATTTCCGGCGATGACGCCAGCGTTGAAGGCGTCGCCAGCTCCTACGGGATTTTTAACCTCCGCTTCAATTGCCGGGACTAGCAAGGTCCCTTTTCCCTCCCTCACCAAAGAGCCTTCCGCGCCAAGTTTAAGAAATACACGGCGTCCAAATTCTTCTAGCTTGGGGAGCATTTCCTCCGGAGACGCCCCACCCACCAGGGCTTCGGCCTCCGCAAGGTTGGGAAGAAAAACGTCCACAGGGCCAATCCTTCGCAGGAACTCCCCGTGCCCGTGAACGGCGACCATCCCCGGGTCCACGCTTATCGGGATTCTTTGGGCTTTTGCCGTAGCTAGGGCCTCCACCACAGCGGCGCGAGAACCTGGGGCAAGGAGGGTGTAGCCGGAAATATGCAGCCAATGAGCTTCCGTAAGCCAGCCTTCGGGAAGGGGCGGAGAAAGGAGGGAATTGGCCCCGCGGCTAGTGAGGAGGGTCCGCTCTCCTTGGGCATCCACAAAGGCGCAGCAAAGGCCAGTATTTTCAGGATAGCGCCTGATGAAAGTTGTGCTAACCCCGTCTTTTGCGAGTTCCGCCAAGGCTAAGTCGCCCAGGGGATCTGTTCCCACCGCGGCAACAAGCCGCACCTCGAAGCCCAAACGGGCTAGCCACCGCGCGGTGTTCGTAGCTGAACCGCCAAGCCGCAGCGAGCTTTTCGCCGCCAAAACCTCGCCACCTCGCCGCGGAAGATGCGGCACAGCCAACACCAGATCCCAGTTTAGGTCACCTAAAACGGCAATAACTATGCTCATTCGCGTCCAGAATCCGCCACTTGCGGGGTTTCGCTCATCCGTGGTCTATACTCCAACACCAAAACGGCGCCAAGCTCAGGCACGAACTGAAATCCGTGTTGGATGAGGAATTTAAAAATCCAGGGGGCCGCAACCATGGCCGCAATGATCCTTTCCCCCTGCTCCGACGCCCAAACGTGGGCGAATTTTAAAAGGTCTTCGAGAGCGTCGTCCTCTCCATCTAGAAAGGCCAAGGTAGCGATATCCGCAGGAGTGTAGGGGTCGGGAACAAGGATGAGAAATCCTTTTGGAGGTGTGCCCACAGAGAAAAGCGCTCCTTTATCTCCAAGTTCCGCGAGGAGCCCTGGGGTTAAGGTGTAAAAGCGCCAGCCAAACCCAATGAGGCCTCGTCCCTCCTGAAGGGCCTGGGAGGAGGAAAGAAACTTCCATGTCTCTTCGGAAGAAGGTCTTTGCGGTGTCGGAGCGCGGGCCGGCTTTTCTACATCCGCCTCAAGATAGAAAAAGCGGGCCACCTCGCGGAACCCCAATTCCCTGGCGATGTGAAGGCTGGCTTCGTTGGCCTCCACAGTGGCCAGCCGCACGACTTGAGGACGCTGAGCCAAAGCCAAGTCCAGCTGGGCACGGGCCAACGTTTTTGCAATCCCCTTCCCTTGGTGCTCAGGATGAACACGCAGGCCCTCAAGCCAAAGCTCGCCCGGGGCAAGCTCCGTGGTTTTAGCAAATCCCGCCACTTCCCCAGAAAGCTCGGCTACGATGAGCCCGCCCTCCGCAAGCCACTGGTCCAACACGAAAGGAACATAGTCTTCGCCCTCCCAGATCCTCCGGGAGATGGCGAGGATCCCCTCGCGATCCTTAGGGGCAGCCGGCCGCACTTTGATGCTCATGAGGGGCCTCCCAAACTTTCTCACCTTGGGGATTGTGGTAGGAAAACGGGGGAAAGACAATCTGGACACAAAGGAGCCATGCGGATAAAAGCTAAGCCCGAGGATTTTCGGGTGGAAGAGCTCTTGGATGTTTCCCCGGGAAAAAGCGGGTCTTATGTAGTTTTTCGGGTGCAAAAACGCGATCTTGCCACCCTTGAGGTTCAAACTCGCCTTGCTGCCAAGCTTGGCCTCCCTCCCGCGGCCGTTCAATTTCCGGCCCTCAAGGACAAGGTGGCTGTGGCCGTTCAATACTGCACAGTGAAAGTGGGAAAAAGCCAAGTCCCAAAGGAGGTCCAGGGAGCTGGTTTTTCCGCAACCTTTTTGGGGTTCCTTCCCCGCCCTTTGACCCCAAAGGATCTGCTGGGAAACAAGTTCACAGTGGTGTTACGGGACATCGCCAAAGAAGAGGCTGAGCGAATCCGCACGCGATTTCATCTTCTTGGCTGCGAAGGGTTCCCCAATTACTTCGATCTCCAGCGCTTCGGCTCCTGAAGCGCAAGGCTCGGGTTCCCGGGGAAATACCTTCTTTTTGGGAATTGGGAAAAGGTATTGCGGGCATATCTTGCAGAGCCGCTAGTGGGGGACCCGCCGGCAGTTTTGCGGTTCAAGAAAATCGCCCGAGAAAATTGGGGGGATTGGCCGCGCCTTAAAAGCGAAGCACCGCGGGGAAACCTCCGCAGCGTACTGACCTTCCTTTGCGATCATCCGGAAGACTATAAGCGCGCTGTAAACCTTATCACCCCGCGCCTCCTCTCCCTTTGGCTTTCCGCCTATCAAAGCTATCTTTGGAACCGGGCCGCTTCCCTCCTCATCGAAAAACTTTCGGAAGGCCTTCAGCCCTGTGAATCGTTGGCCTTTCCCTGGGGTGAAGTCCGCCTCCCCGTCTATCCCCTTCTCCCGGATTTGCGCGAGAAATTGGCAGCCCTTTCTCTTCCCCTTCCCGCGCCGAGGGTGTTGAAAAGCCCTGGTGGGGAGCCCCTTGTCGCCATGGCTTTGACGCAAGTGGTGGAGGAAGAAGGCCTTTCCCTAAAGGACCTGCGGGTCCGGGGGCTAAAGCGAGTCTATCTTTCCGGAGATCTGCGCCCCCTTTGGGTCGTCCCTTCCCAGCCCGCGATGGATGAGCCCGAGCCTGACGAATTTTTCCCCGGCCGCATGAAACTTACCTGCTCCTTCACCCTCCCGCGAGGAAGTTACGCCACCCTTTTTCTTAGGCTACTTTAGCGAGCTTCCCAAAAGCCAAAGAGGGCGGCACCAAGGGAGGCGAGGGGCGGACTTAAGAGCAGAGCCCATTCCCAGTCAGTAAAGGAGGCCAAGAAGAAGGCAAGCCCGGTTCCAAGACTTGCCCCAAGAAAACCCCATTGCGGGTCAGGGGAAAGTCCGAGTTGAAACCCTGTCCAAGTCACGCCTATCCACGCCCCTAAAGTGGAGCCTGCGGCATAGCCCACGTAGCCAAAAAGCACCGGCCCAAGGAAACCATCGACAAGACCCACGCCAGCGGCCTGGGCCAACGCCGCTCCCGTGGCCGCGCCCAAGTGCCCACCCACATAGCCAAGGACGGTTCCCGCCGCAACAGAAACGAGGGGCTCCCAGGAAGCCCACGCCGGCAAAAGAAGAAGGAAGACCCCCAACAACGAAATCCCGAGGCGTAAGGTCATAAAGGATCATATCCCAAAAACGTGCCAGGTTTGCCAGAGACACGGTTTGGGGAAGAGGAAGAAATCCGCGAGAATTGTGGGGATGGAGCGGTTTATCCGGCAGACGATCCTTCCCCAGCTTGGGGTAGAGGGCCAGCGGAGGCTCGGTGTGTCTCGGGTGCTGGTTGCCGGCTGCGGCGCTTTGGGAACGCACACCGCCGAGGCCCTGCTTCGCGCTGGCGTTCGGAAGATCATTTTGGTGGATCGCGATCTTGTGGAAGTCCACAATTTGCACCGCGTTTCCCTTTTCACCCTAGAGGATGTGGGCCGACCCAAGGCCGAGGTCGCCGCGGAAAAACTCAAAACGATTGAGCCCGAGGCTGAAATCATTAGCTATATCGCCCATCTTGATCCGGAACTCGCGGAGGAATTGGTGCCCAAAGTGGACTTGGTCGTGGATGGCCTGGATAACCTGGAGACGCGTTATCTCCTGAACGACGCCTGTGTGAAGCACGAAAAACCCTGGATATACACGGCGGTTTTAGCCACGTACGGGATGACCATGCCCATCATCCCGGGGAAAGGGCCGTGTTTGCGCTGTCTTTTTCCCAATCCGCCGGCGCCGGGAACGGTCCCCACCTGCGCCCAAGCGGGGATCCTCGGGCCTGTTCCCAAAGCCCTCGCCGCCATCCAGGCCGCCACCGCCATCGCCCTCCTTGTGGAAAGCCCGGATGTCCGCCCCGGCGAGCTCCTCTACCTGGATCTGTGGCAAAGAAGGGTTCAGGTGGTGCAGGTGCAAAGGGGGAAGAATTGCCCCACCTGCGTGGCCCGGGATTTCCAATTCCTGCGGGAGGCCTCCCGCTCGGCTACCCTCTGCGGAGACGCGGTCCAGATCCTCCCCCGAAGGAAGGAAAAGCTCGACCTTTTTGGCCTAAAACAGCGGCTTTCTGCGCTCGGGAGGGCCGAGGTGCGAAACGGGCTCCTTTTTGCGGAAATAGAGGGCGTTTCTTTCACGGTCTTTCCAGACGGGAGGGCGCTAATAAAAGGCGTTTCAGATCCAAACAGGGCACAATCCCTCTACGACCAATTCATCGCCCGCTGAGCCGTCCCACAAGCCAGGCGAGGAAAAAGAGCAGGGCGATGAGGGCAAGGGGCACAAGCATCATGGGCCAGGCCAGCCGCCAGAGGGCCTTTTTCTGCTCGGGGGTAAGCTCCACCTTCTTTGGATGCCGAAGTTCCAGGCGCCGCGCTTTCTTCAGCATCTTCACGGACTCCGAGATCTTCCCCTGCTTCCGGTAGACCACACCCAGGTTATGGTGGGCAGAGACATGATGCGGATCCTCTTGGATCGCACGTTGGTAGGCGTATTCAGCGCGGGAAAGGTCCCCGGCGTCGAAGTACACGTTTCCCAGACGGAAATAGATCGTGGCCTTCTCCTCCCCATAGCGTAGAAGGTCCACGAGGAGGTCGATGGCTTCCTTATAGCGCTTTTGGCGGCGCAGTTCTTCGGCCTGCTCCAGGACCTCCCGTACCAGTTCCCGCCGGGCGCTGGCCGTCAGCTCAGCGGGGTCGGGCAGGGGAGGGACGAAAGCTTTTCCTTCACCGCCTTGATATCCTGCCATGTCAGGTATTTTGGACTCCCCTTGGCCGAGCTGGGGTTACGCAGAAGGTAGCTTGGGTGGAACATGGGGAAGATCTCTATCCCCCCCTTCCACGGGAAGAACCGGCCCCGCAGCTCATTGATCCCGTCGCTGCGGCCTAAAAGCCAATGGGTGGGGGTGTTGCCGAGGGTGACGATGATCTTGGGGCGAACAAGGCCGATTTGCGCGGCTAGCCACTCCCAGCAGGCGGCCATTTCTTCTTTCGTGGGAACGCGGTTCCCAGGCGGCCGGCACTTTACCACGTTGGTTATGTACACCTCTTCCCGATTGATCCCCGCGCTTTCCAAGATCTTGGTGAGAAGCTGGCCGGCTGGGCCGACGAAGGGCCGGCCCGTTTGGTCTTCCACCTCGCCTGGGGCTTCGCCGATAAGCATAAGAACTGTGGGGGCGCGCCCCTCCCCAAACACCACCTGGGTTCGGCTCTCGCTCAATGGGCAACGGCGACAGGAAAGGACCCTAAGGCGTAAATCCTCCAGGGATGGTGAGAAACCGGGCAAGGGGCGGCACCTCCGTGCTGGAGCGGGCAACGGGAATCGAACCCGCGACCTTCGGCTTGGGACGCCGACGCTCTACCAACTGAGCTATGCCCGCGCCGGGGATAATTATACCCGGTTAGTCCGCGCGGAGGGGCTCCAGGGCGGGCATGGGCTCCCCCTGGAGGAAGCTCAGGGTGGCCCCGCCGCCCGTGGAAACGTACCCGAATTTTTCGGTAAGCCCGAGCTTTTCCACCGCTTCCCCGGTCTCGCCCCCGCCCACCACCGTGAACGCCTTGGAGCTGATGAGGGCCCGGGCAATGGCCTCCGTGCCCTTGCCGAAGGGTGGGACCTCGAACGCCCCCATCGGCCCCGTCCACACCACCGTGCCGGCCCGCTGGATCACCTCAGCAAACCGCCCCACCGTGGCCGGCCCGATGTCCAGCCCCATCCACCCCTCCGGAATGGCCTGGACAGAAATGACCTTGATCTCCACCCCCTCCTTGAGCTCCGGGGCCACCACCACGTCCACAGGAAGGTGCAGCTCCTTCCCGCTCTTTTGAATCTGGTCCATGAGGCCCTGAATGGTGGGGATGAGCTTTTCATCCACCACGGACTTCCCTACTTTCAGCCCTTGGGCGGCAAGGAAGGTGAAGGCCACCCCGCCTCCGATGAGGAACCCATCAACATGGGGAAGAAGGCCAGTGAGGACGCCCAGCTTATCTTTTGCCTTCTTCCCGCCCACAAGGACATAAAATGGCCGCCGGGGGTGGGAAAGAAGGCCAGAAAGAACCTCCACTTCGCGCTCCATGAGGAAGCCGGCGTAAGCGGGAAGGTAGTTGGTGACCCCGACCGTGGAGGCGTGGGCGCGATGGGCCGTGGCGAAGGCGTCGTTCACGAAGATATCAAAGGGTTCGGCCAAGGCCTTGGCAAACTTGGGGTCGTTCTCCTCCTCCCCGGGGTGGAAGCGCACGTTCTCCAACATCAGAATTTCCCCATCTTTTAGGGCCTCCACGGCCTTGCGCACCTCGGGACCAATGCAGTCAGAAAGGCAGGGCACGGGCTTCCCCAGAAGCTTGCTCAGCCTTTCCGCCACGGGCTTCAGGCGGAGCTCCTCCACCACCTTCCCCTCCGGCCGGCCAAGGTGGGAGCAAACCGCCACCCGCGCCCCCCGCTCCAAAAGCCATCTTAGGGTGGGGAGAACCGCGCGAATCCTGGAATCGTCGGCCACCTTCCCCTCAGAAAGGGGTACATTCAAATCCGCGCGAAAAAGGACCTTCTTTCCACCGGGGTCTATCTCCCGGATCGTGCGCAATTTCATAGCAATCACCGACCGAAAATTTTACGGGACTTTCTTGGCTTAGGCAAACGGCAAAATGTTGGGGTAGTATTGGGCGTGAACTGGGGAACACTTCTTTTGGTGTTGGCCGCGGTCTTAGTGGGGGCGGCTTTTCTTTGGCCTTACCTCATCCCCGACGAAAACCAGCGTGCCCTTCAGCGCCTAAACGAGGTTCTGCAGACCTGGAATGGGGTGCGGGACCTTCAAGCTGAAGTAAGCGTTCTCAAGCCGGGGGAGCCTGCCCTGCGCCTTACCCTCCTTTACCTCGCGGGCCTGGCCGTGCGCCTGGAGGTGAATGAGCCCGAGGAATTGCGGGGCGAGGTTTACGCGTTGCGCGCTGTCCCCGAGGGCTGGCTTTTGGTCCACTTCCGACCAACCCTCTCCCTGGGCTTAGAGGCCCGTTTCCCAGCGGAGGCACTGGGACAGATCCTCACCGAGTTTGCGCTGCTTTCCCCCACAAAAATCCGCGCTAGTTGGCCCAAGGAGGACGTTTTATGGATCACTGGCTCCCTGGGCCCCTTCGCCGCCGCGGAGCTAGAACTCGGGGAAATCTTTTCCCTGCCACAGCGCATCCTTCTTTCCGAGGCCGAGGGGGGAACGCTAGAGGTGCAGGTCCAGGATCTTCGGGTGAACGAGGGCCTGGGGCTTCGGGACCTTCTTCTTTTCGACCCCCTTCCTACTCGCTGGATTCGGATTCCGATCCCTGTAGGCGGCGCCTAAGCTCGGCGAGGGAGAACTCCTGCTCCACGAATTTTTCGAACTGCTCCTCTTCGGCAAACGGGGACTCGATGGCCGCCTGTTCGAAAACCTCGTCGTCGATGAAGATGGGGGCCCGCACCCGCAGGGCCAAGGCGATGGCATCGGATGGACGGGAATCCAATTCCTTCACCTCGCCCTGGGCGTCGCGCAAAACGAGCTTGGCGTAGAACACCCCGTCCTTGATATGGGTAATCACCACTTGAAGGAGGGTGGCGCCCAAGGCGGCGAGGAGTTCCTTCATGAGGTCGTGGGGAAGGGGGCGGGGGAAGCGCTGGCCCTGAAGCTCCAAAGCAATGGAGATCGCCTCCGGCTCGGCGATCCAAATAGGCATCGCTTTCGTGGAGTTTCGATCTTTAAGGAGGACCACGGGGCTTCGCGTGGTCGGATCCATGAGCAGTGCCTTGACTTCCGCCTCCCTCATCTCCTCCTCCTTGTGCCACGCCATTATACGGCGGAGGGGCAAAGGTGAACATGGCGCGCATCACACTTGGGCTATAATGCCCCGCCATGTGTGGGATTGTGGGGTATGTGGGCCCCCGTCGTGCCGAAGAGATCCTGCTTTCCGGGCTTTCCCGCCTGGAATACCGGGGCTATGACTCCGCCGGCGTGGCCCTCCTCTCCCCGCAAGGTTTGCTTCTCATACGCCGCGTGGGAAAGCTCGAGAACCTCCGGCAGGCAGTGTTGGAAAGCGGGGTCTCCGGGAATCTCGGCATTGGCCACACCCGCTGGGCCACCCACGGCCTTCCCACCGAAGAAAACGCCCATCCCCACCTGGACTGCACCGGAAAGATCGCCCTCGTCCATAACGGCATCATCGAAAACCATCGGGAGCTCCGGGAAAAACTCCTTGCTCGCGGCCACCGGTTTCTTTCCCAGACGGACACGGAAACCCTGGTGCACCTTGTCGAGGAGAACTACCAAGGAGACCTCGTGGAGGCCCTAAAGAAGGCATTGGCCGAGGTTCGCGGGGCGTATGCCGTGGCCGTGATCCACGCCGATCACCCGCAAGAGATCGTGGTCGCCCGGGAGGGCAGCCCCTTAGTGGTGGGCCTTCTCCCGGGGGAGGGGTTTCTGGCCTCCGATGTGCCTGCCCTCCTTCCCTACACCCGCACCTTCCACTTCCTTGAGGACGGCGACGTGGCCCGCCTGAGCCCAGGGCGTTTGGAGATCTGGGATCGCCAGGGAAAACGCAAGGAGCCCCGCTTCCGCGAAGTCCCCTGGGATCCTTTGTCCGCGGAAAAAATGGGATACCGCCACTTCATGGAAAAGGAGATCTACGAGCAGCCGCGGGCTGTGGCCGACACCTTAAGAAGCGAGCTTTCCACCCCTTGGGAGGAGGGCCTGGGAAAGGTAGACCTCTCCCAAATCGAGCACATCTATCTTGTCGCCTGCGGGACCTCCTATCACGCCGCGCTCGTTGCCGAGTATTTGTGGGAGCCCCTTTTGCGCCTCCCAGTAGCGGCGGAGATCGCCTCGGAATTCCGGTACAAGAACCCGGCGGTGGGGAGAAAGACGCTGGTGGTGGCCGTGTCCCAATCGGGCGAGACCATCGACACCCTCATGGCCGTGCGGGGGGCCAAGGAGCGGGGGGCCCAGGTGATCGGGGTGGTGAACATCGTGGGCTCGGCCATCGCCCGGGAATCCCACGCCGTTTTGTATACCCGGGCGGGTCTAGAGATCGGTGTGGCCGCCACGAAGACCTTCACTGCCCAAATCGCCGCCTTGAGCCTGTTGGGGCTTTGGCTAGCCCGCAGCCGCGGCCTCCTTTCGGAAAACGAGCTCCAAGCCCTAAAAGAGGAGCTGAGCCAGGCCCCGCGGCTCGTGGAAGAGGTGCTCCGCCTTGGGCCCACCATGGAAGGTCTAGCCCAAAAGCTTTATAGCTTCCCGAATTTCCTATACCTTGGCCGGGGAATCCTCTACCCCTTGGCCCTGGAAGGGGCCCTGAAGCTGAAGGAGATCTCTTACATCCATGCCGAAGGCTACGCCGCCGGGGAGATGAAACACGGCCCCATTGCCCTCATCCACGAAAACATGCCGGTGGTGGCGCTCTATTCCCAAAAGGAGCTTCCGGATAAGGTCTTGGCCAACATCCAAGAGGCCAAGGCCCGCCGCGGGATAATCCTCGTTTTTGCCGACGACGATCCGCCGGAGCTCCGCGAGCTCGTGGATCACCTCGTCCTCCTTCCCAAAGCCTCACGCTTACTTCTTCCTTTCACGTTCACCCCGGCGTTACAGCTTTTGGCCTACCACATCGCCCGGCTTAGGGGCACCGATGTGGATCAACCGAGAAATTTGGCGAAAACGGTGACGGTGGAGTGATGGCTGAACGGAGGATCGTGGCGAGGAACCGCCGGGCCCGCCGGGATTACGCAATCGAGGAGACCTATGAGGCCGGGCTTGTGCTCCAGGGCTCGGAGGTAAAATCCATCCGGGCTGGCCGGGTCTCCATCGACGAGGCCTACGCCAAGGTGGAGGAGGGCGAGGTTTGGCTTTATGGGATGCACATTTCCCCTTACGAGCAAAGCGGCCCATACGGCCACGATCCAGAACGCCCCAAAAAGCTCCTTCTGAAAAAGAGGGAGATCGCTCGCCTCATTGGGAAAGTGGGCCGGGCCGGCTACACCCTGATCCCCCTTTCCCTTTATTTCAACGAGCGTGGGTTTGCTAAAGTGGAGCTCGCTTTGGCCCGGGGCCTCACCAAGGCCGATAAACGCCGAAAGCTTTTGGAGGAAGAGGAGGAACGCCGGGCCCGCGAGGCCATGAAACGTTACTTCCCCTAGCTTTCGGAAAGGAGCCGCGCGGCCTCCTCGGCCAAAAGGGGCTCCACAATCAGGTCCAAATCACCCTCCAAGATGTCCTCCAGCCGGTAGACGGTGAGGTTGATGCGGTGGTCGGTGACCCGGTTCTGGGGGAAGTTGTAAGTTCGGATCTTTTCGGAGCGCTCGCCGCTTCCGATTTGTCTCCGCCTCTTTTCTCGAAGCTCCGCCTCCTTCTTTTGCTCCTCAAGCTCGCGGAGTTTCGCCCGCAGGACCCGCAGGGCTAGCTCTTTGTTGCGGTGCTGGGAGCGCTCCTCTTGGCAAGTGACGACGATCCCCGTGGGAAGATGGGTGATGCGCACGGCCGTCTCGTTTTTCTGCATGTGTTGCCCGCCCGGCCCAGAGGAGCGGAACGTCTCAATCTTGAGCTCCTCGGGCTTTATCTCCACTTCCACCTCTTCGGCCTCGGGAAGGACGGCCACGGTGGCGGTGGAAGTGTGGATGCGGCCGCTCGCTTCCGTTTCCGGCACGCGCTGCACCCGATGCACCCCGGATTCGTAGCGGAAAAGCCCATAAGCACCGGGGCCCTCCACGGCAAACACGATCTCTTTGTATCCGCCAAGGTCGGTGGGATGGGAGTCCAAAACTCGCACATTGAACCCTTTTTTCTCTGCGTATTTGACGTACATGCGGAAAAGATCAGCGGCAAAGAGGGCGGCTTCCTCGCCGCCTGCGCCGGCTCGGATCTCCACAATGGCGTTCTTGTGGTCGTCGGGATGGGGCGGCACCAAAAGCCTCTCTAGCTCCTTTTTCACCTCTTCCGCCCGCTCCCGATCCCGCTCGAGCTCCTGGCGCAAAGCCCTCGCCAGCTCCTCATCGCTGGTCTCTTGGAGGAGTTCCTCCTCCTCGGCGATGTTTTGAAGAAGGCGCCGAAGCTCCCCCCCTTTTTCCACGATGAGGCGCAGGCGGTTATAGCGCCGGGAAAGCTCGGGAAAATCCGGGCGGGAAGGCAAAGATGGGTCGCTCAGGAGCTCTTCTAGCTCCTTAAGCTCTCGCTCCACTTCCGCTACCTTGGCCAAAAGCTTTTTCATCAAAAAAGCGTACCCAAGAAAGTTTGGGGGGACTAGCCGCGCAGGCGGCGCAGACCAGAGCGCCCGGCGACGAAGACCTCGTCCACCAGGCCCACAAAAAGGCCGTGGCCGAGGATCCCAGCCCGAAGGTCCAACTCTTTAGCCAGACCTTCTACATCGGCAATCGGGCCAAAATGGCAGTCGAGGACGTAGTTCCCTTGGTCGGTCAAAAAAGGAGTCCCATCGGAGTCGACCCGAAGGCTTACCCGCGCCCCCAAATTCTCCAAAAACCGCAGATGTGTGCGCCAGCCGAAGGGAAGGACTTCCAAGGGGACAGGGGCCTTCGTGCCCAAGCGCGGGGAAAGCTTGGTCTCGTCGGCCACGATGACCTGGTACTTTGTGGCCTGGGCCACGATCTTTTCCCGCAACATGGCCCCGCCACCGCCCTTGATCACGTTGAGGTCGGGGTCAATTTCGTCCGCTCCGTCGATAGTAATGTCCAATTCCGGATGTTCTTCCAAAGTGGTGAGGGGAACCCCTAGCGCCCGGGCTTCCTCCTCCACTTTTTTTGAGCAGGGGACCCCTTTTATGTCCCAAAGTTTTCCCGCCCGCAGAAGTTCGGCGATCTTGAGGAGGGCGTAGCGAGCGGTGGAGCCGTGCCCAAGCCCGACGACCATTCCGGGCCTTATGAGATCCACCGCGGCTTCCGCGGCCTCCCTCTTCCAGCCCTCTACCTCGCCCATGGACCTCCTTTCTTCTAAGATTGTACGGAGGCAACGATGAGCATCCGTAATCTCGACAAAATTTTCAAACCCCAACGGATCGCGGTCATTGGGGCCAGCAATAACCCAGGAAGCGTCGGTTATACCGTGCTTAAGAACCTGATCGGCTCCGGCTTTCCCGGGGTGGTTTATCCGGTGAACCCCCGATATGAGGCGGTGCAGGGGATTCATGCTTACCCCGATGTGAAGAGCCTTCCGCGCACTCCCGATTTGGCGGTCATCTGCACGCCAGCGGCCACCGTGCCCGATCTTCTTGAGCAGTGTGGCGAAGCCGGGATCCTTGGAGTGATCGTCATCTCTGCGGGGTTCAAGGAGGCGGGTGAGGAAGGGCGCCGACTGGAGGAGCGCCTAAAAGAGACGATAAAAAAGTTCGAGGGGATGAGGGTTATTGGCCCGAACTGCCTTGGGGTGATCGTGCCCTCTCTTCGCCTCAATGCCAGCTTTGCTGCGGCCATGCCGCCCGATGGCCACGTGGCCTTCATCTCCCAATCCGGCGCCCTTTGCACCTCGGTTTTGGACTGGGCTATTGAAGAGGGAATTGGCTTTTCTTACTTCGTCTCCATCGGGAACATGGTGGACGTCACCTTCGGCGACCTCATCGACTACTTTGGGCAGGATGAGCGGACACGGTCCATCATCCTTTATGTGGAGTCGATAACGAAGGCCCGGGAATTCATGTCTGCGGCGCGGGCCTTCGCCCGGACCAAGCCCATCGTGGTGTACAAGGCCGGCCGATTTGCCGAGTCCGCCCGGGCCGCGAGCTCCCACACTGGGGCCATGGCCGGGGAGGATGCCGTTTACGACGCGGCTTTCCGCAGGGCCGGGGCAGTTCGCGTTTACGAAATAGGGGAGATCTTCGATACCGCCGAACTTGTGGCTCGGGTGCGGCCTCCTTTGGGGGCGAGGTTGGCCATCGTGACCAACGCCGGCGGACCGGGGGTGATGGCCACCGACGCCCTCATCGCCCGGCGTGGCCAGCTCGCCGAGCTCTCCCCTGAGACCATGGAAAAGCTCAACAAGATCCTCCCGCCCTTCTGGTCCCACGGAAACCCGGTGGACGTTTTGGGGGATGCCTCGCCGGAGCGTTATGCCCAGGCTGTGGAAATCGTCCTTGAGGATCCAGAAGTGGACGCGGTGTTGGTGATCCTCACCCCTCAGGCCATGACCGATCCCACGGGCACAGCGCGGGCGGTGGCGGAAGCGGCGAAAAAGTTCACCAAACCGGTGCTGGCGGCGTGGATGGGCGGGGCCGCCGTCCAAGAGGGCATCCGCATCCTCAACCAAAACGGTATCCCCACCTACCTGACACCAGACCAGGCTGTGCAGGCGTTCATGCACCTTGTGGATTACGGACGGAACCTCGACCTCCTTTATCAAACCCCGCGGGAGATCCCCGTGGAGTTCGCCGTGGACCGCGGGAAGATCCGGGAGAACTTCCTTCCTCTTCTTCAAAAGGAGAAGATCCTAAACGAGCGGGATTCCAAGGCCCTCCTTGCCGCCTACGGGATACCGGTAACCATGCCCGAGCTCGCTCGCAGCGAAGACGAAGCCGTAAAGCTCGCGGAAAAGGTGGGTTTCCCCGTAGTCCTCAAAATCCATTCCCCGGACATCACCCACAAAACCGATGTGGGAGGAGTAGTGGTAGGGCTGATCAGCGCGGAGGGGGTGCGGCACGCGTTCCGTCAGATCCTGGCTAACGTTCAAGAGAAAGCACCCCAGGCGCGCGTTGAAGGGGTAACGGTACAGAGGATGGTTCCCACGGCGCGGGGAGTGGAGATGATTTTGGGGGCCAAGAAGGACCCCACCTTTGGGGCGGTGCTCATGGTTGGCGCCGGTGGAGTTACCGCCGAGGTCCTGCGGGATCGCGCCCTTGGCCTTCCTCCCTTGAACGAGCGGCTAGCTACACACCTTTTGGCTTCGCTTCGCATTTGGCCCCTCCTTCAGGGCTACCGGGGCCGGCCCCGCATGAACGTGGAAAAGCTCCTTGAGGTCATCATGCGCTTTTCCTACCTTATCGCGGACTTCCCGGAGATTTTGGAAATCGACGTGAACCCCCTTGTGGTAACCCCAGAGGAAGTGGTGGCCGTGGACGCAAGAGTGGTGGTGGACGAAGATGCTCTGAAAACCCAGGTACGGCCCTATAGTCACTTGGTCATCAGGCCCTACCCCGAGGGCTACGAGCGTTGGGTCACCCTAAAGGACGGGACGCGGGTCTTCCTCCGGCCCATTCGGCCCGAAGATGAGCCCCTTTGGCACGAGATGCTGGCTATTTCCTCCCGGGAGTCCATCCGGTTCCGCTTCCGCTACATCTTCAAGGAGACCACGCACCAGATGGCCATTCCCTATTGCTTCATCGACTACGACCGGGAGATGGCCATCGTGGGCATCGTGGAAGAGGATGGGCGAAAACGCATGGTCGGTGTGGGAAGGCTCATCGCCGACCCGGACCGCTTGAATGCGGAATACGCCGTGTTCGTGGCCGATCCTTGGCAGAACAAAGGCCTGGGCGGAATTCTCACGGACTATTGTCTAGAGATCGCTAAGAGCTGGGGCATCCGTCGGGTCACAGCGGAGACCACACCGGATAACATCCGGATGATCCGAATCTTCGAAAAGCGCGGGTTCAAACTGGAGTACCGTACAGAAGAAAGCGTAGTGCTCGCTGCAAGACCCCTGGACTAAAGGCTTATTTTCTTCCCGCAAACACCGGCTCCTTGGGCGGTCGAAGGCCAAGGAAAACAACAATTCCTCCTGCCAAGGACAAGGCCATCACCCAGGGGAAGACGGAAAGATAGGACCCGGTCAAGTCCCGGATCAGCCCGGAAAGAACATTTCCAAGGATTGCACCCGCGCCGTAGGCCGTGAATACAAGCCCGTAGTTTTTGCCGTAGTGCTTCATGCCAAAGAAGGTAGCGGTGGACGTCGGGGCGATGGCAAGCCATCCGCCCAAGTTAAGCCAAAGAAGGCAGAAACCCAAAAAGTAAAAGGCAGGGTGGCGGCCGCCGAAATAGAGGACGAGGGAGGCAAGCAGGATCAAGCCAAAGGAAAGGAGCCCAGCCCGGCGGGGAGCTAGTCGATCAGTGAGCCAACCAAAAAGGGGCCTTCCTACCCCATTGAACACGGCGAAAACGGAGACCGCGGCGGCCGAAAGCCCGGAAGAAAGTCGGACCACCTCTTGCCCAAAGGGCGAGGCGATGCCGATGGCCATAAGACCGGCTAAACACCCGATGGTATAAGAAGACCAAAGGGCCCAGAAGGTGGGGGTGCGAACCATTTGGCTCCGATCCAGGCCTATGGCCTCCGTCTTTCCTGATGTTTTAGTCTTCACTACTTCCGGATAGCGCATGGGCAAAGCGGCAAGAACCATGATTACAAGGAAGGCCACACCGAGGATGGCAAAGGTATTCAAGGGGCCAAAGCGGTGGATAAGGGCATTCATAATGGGAGCGACGATAAGGGCCGCCGCTCCGAATCCGGCCAAGGTGAGGCCCACGGCAAGCCCACGCCGATCCGGAAACCACCTTCCGGCCACAGCGATGGGACAACCATAGGCTACCCCTACCCCTGCTCCAGCCACAACCCCATAAAGTAAGGTGAGGACAAAGATGTTTGGGGAAAACCGTGCCGCAATCCAGCCAACTCCGACAAGGATCCCCCCGAGGATCCCGGTCTTACGGGGACCCCAGTTCTCCACGAGGCTTCCGGCCAAAGCCATTCCCAAGGCAAAAACCGCCAAAAACACCATGAAGGGAAGGCCGCTTTGCGTGGCAGTTACGCCCCAATAAGTTTCCAAGGGCTTGCGGAATACACTGTAGGCATAAACTGAGCCCATACAAATATTCGCCAAAAAGCCCAAAGCCACGAATATCCACCGCCCGCGCTCCACAGGAAGTCCGAATAGCTTTCCTTTTGTCATAAAACACCCCCGAAAAAGAAAAAAGAGGGACGGCTAAGGCCGCCCCTCCCTTCGAAGGTTACCCTTTGTAGCCCACGATCTTTTTGAGCTCCTCCACGCACTCGGGGTTGCGGAGGGTGGTGATGTCGCCGATAGGCTCGCCCCGCACCAGGGCTTTGAGGATCCGGCGCATGATTTTCCCCGAGCGGGTCTTGGGCACATCCTCGGCAAAATAGATCTCCGCCGGCCGAGCAGTGGGCCCGATGTACTTGTCCACGGTCTTTATGAGCTCCTTCTTCAGTTCCTCGGAAGGTTGGGCTCCGGCCTTGAGAAGCACAAAGGCCACGGGGACCTCGCCCTTGACCTCGTCTGGCCGGGATACCACCGCCACCTCGGAGACAAGGGGATGCTGGGAGAGGGCATCTTCCACCTCGGCCGTGGCCAAGCGGTGGCCGGCCACGTTCATCACGTCGTCCACGCGCCCGGTTATGCGGATGTTGCCCATCTCGTCCATGCGGGCGCCGTCTTTTGTGAAGTAAAGCTTAGGACCAAACTCTCCGAAGTAGGTGGCCTTGAACTTCTCCGGGTCCCCATAAAGGCCGCGGGTGAGGGCAGGCGGGAAGGGCGGCTCCAGCACGAGATACCCTCCCTCGCCGGGTTTTACCGGAGCACCCCCGGCATCCACGATCTTGGCCCGGATCCCCGGGAAGGGCCGTCCGGCTACAGTGGGGATGAACGGGCCGATCCCGGGAAGAGCCTGCACACAGGTGGCCCCGGTCTCCGTCTGCCACCAAGTGTCGATGATCGGACAGCGCTCCCCGCCGATGACTTTGAAGTACCAAAGCCAGGCCTCCTCGTTGATGGGCTCCCCCACCGTCCCCAAAACCCGGAGGGTGGAAAGATCGTACTTCTTAGGCCATTCATCTCCCCATTTCATGTGCATGCGGATGGCGGTGGGAGCAGTGTAGTACACGGTCACCTTGTGCTTCTCGATGACCTGCCACATCCGGCCAAAATCCGGATAGTCCGGGGAGCCCTCGTAAACCACGGTAGCCACCCCGTTCATAAGGGGGCCGTAGTTGAGATAGGAGTGGCCGGTGATCCAGCCCACGTCGGCGGTGCACCAGTGGATATCGTCGTCGTGAAGGTTGAAGTCCCATTTGCAGGTGGCATAGACCTGGACGGCATATCCGCCAGTGGTGTGCATGACGCCCTTCGGCTTCCCCGTGGTCCCCGAGGTGTAGAGGATGAAAGCTAGATCCTCGGCATCCAAAGGCTCAGCCGGACAGAAATCGTTTTGGCCCTGGACCAGCTCGTGGTACCAAATATCCCGGTTGGGATTCATGGGGATCTGATGGCCGGTGCGGCGGACCACGATGACCTTTCCCACCTTGGTCCCGGCCAGTGCCTGGTCCGCTTGCGGTTTCAGATCCACAAGCTTCCCGCGGCGCCAGTAGCCATCGGCAGTGATGAGGAGCCTGGCTCCAGAGTCAAGGAGCCTATCCCGAAGGGACTCCGCGGAGAACGCGGAGAAGACCACCGTATGCACCGCCCCGATCCGCACGCAGGCCTGCATAGCGATAACCGCCTCGGGGATCATGGGGAGGTAAATCCCAACCCGATCGCCTTTCTTGATGCCCAGGTGCTTCAGGGCGTTGGCCAGGCGCGAGACCTCGGCCAAAAGCTCTTTGTAGGTGAGGATGCGGTTGGGCTCGTTAGGAGGCTCGGGCTCCCAAATCAGGGCCACTTTGTCCCCTTTCCCGGCCTCCACGTGGCGGTCGAGGGAGTTATAGGAGAGGTTGAGCTTTCCGCCCACAAACCATTTGTAGGCGTATGGTTCGTCCACATAGGTCTCCTTCCATTTCTCAAACCAGACGATCTCCTCGGCCCACTTGGCCCAGAAGCTGACGGGGTCGGCCGCGGCTTCCTCATAGATCTTGGGGTCGGAGACCCATGCGCGCGCCTTCAGCGCCTCTGTCGGCCAGTACCAGTTCTCGCGCTTCGGATCAGGCTGCACCCACTTCACTTTTCGCCACCCCCTTGCCTTGCGAAATGCACAGCGCAATTATCATACCCGCTTCAAATTGGGGTTCAACGCCCTTTTGCACAAAGGCCCTCGGCTCTGTACAACTTTCATGGCCATGCGCTTTTGGCGGTGGTTGAAGAGGAACTTCCTGGCCGGCCTTGTGGCCCTCCTTCCCCTCGGCCTTACCACCCTCTTCCTTTGGCTCCTTTACCGCTTCGCCTACGGGCTTTTTGGACCCCACACAGCCTTGGCCTCCTTCATGCGCCGCGCCATCGGAATATACATTCCCGGAACGGAAATCTTTGCAGGCCTTTTGGTAATCCTCCTCATTGGGATTTTGACCAGGCACTGGCTGGGGCGAGCCATCCTTAACGCCTTGGAGCGGGCTCTTCTTCGCGTGCCGTTCATCCGCAAGCTCTATTGGACCGGAAGGCAGCTTTCCCGCTATCTTTTAGAACAAACCAAAACTCCAACGGGGCGGGTGGTGCTTGTGGAATTCCCCAGCCCGGGAAGCTACGTTTTGGGCATGCTTACCGCCGAAGAGGTGAAGCCCCTAAGCCAAACCCTAGGCCAAGAGGTTTCTGCGGTGTACATCCCCACCGCCCCCAACCCGTTGAGCGGCTGGGTGCTCTTCCTCCCCAAGGAGCGCCTCACCGCCACCACCCTTAGTGTGGACGAGGGCTTCACTCTGGTCCTCTCCGGCGGCCTTTTCGTCAAGGAGGAAGAGGGTGCCGATTCGCAGGGATAAGCGGGACCGGTACGTGGAGATAGAGGTTAGCACCCCTCCCGAACCCCTTTGGGTGCGTTGTGAATCCTGTGGGGAACTCATCTTCCGCCAAAAACTCCAGGAAAACCAGTACGTCTGCCCCCGCTGCGGGGCCTACTTCTTCCTCTCCGCCCAGGACCGCGTGGCCTCCCTCGTGGACGGGGGGAGTTTTGTGGAGTTGCCGCCCCCGCAGGTCGTCGAAGACCCTTTAGGGTTCAGCGACCAAGTCTCGTACAAGGAGCGGCTAGGCCGGGCCCGTGCAGAAACCGGCCTTTCGGAAGCTGTCCTCGCTGGAACGGCCAACGTCCAGGGCATCCCCGTGGTCTTAGCGGTGATGGACTTCCGGTTCATCGGGGGGAGCATGGGGGTGGGAGTGGGGGAGATCCTCTGTCAGGCCATGGAGCACGCTCTCCAGGAAGGGAAACCTTTTGTGCTTGTCGTCTCCTCCGGCGGGGCCAGGGTGCAGGAGGGCGTCCTCTCCCTCCTCCAGATGGTCAAGGTGGTGGCCGCCCGGGAGGCCTTGGCCCGGGCCGGAATCCCCTACATCGCCATCCTCACCTACCCTTCCACCGGCGGGGTGCTCGCCTCCATCGGAAGCATAGCTGATCTCACCATCGCCGAAGAAGGGGCGCTTATTGGGTTCGCTGGCCCCAGGGTGATCGAACAAACCACGGGCGAGCGGCTACCCCCGGGGTTCCAGACGGCGAAATTCGCCCTGGAACACGGGATGGTGGATGCAGTGGTGCCGCGGGCAAAGCTCCGGGAGGAGCTGGCGCGGGCCCTTTCCGTTTTGGTGGACGAAAGATGAACGAGGCGGAGCGCCTTAAGGTTTTGGAGGAGAAGGCCGCGGAGCTACGGCGCTTGGCCGAGGAAAACGGCCTTGATCTTTCCGCGGAGATCGCCGTTTTGGAACAAAAAATCGCGGAGCTGAGGCGCGCTATTCAAGAGGGGCTTTCCCCCTGGGGAAGGGTGCAGCTGGCCCGCCGGCCGGACCGGCCAAGCGGCCTCCCATTCGTGCAAGCCCTGTGCGATTCTTTTTATGAGCTCCGCGGCGACCGCATAGTGGGCGATGACCCGGCCTTGCGCGGCGGTTTTGCCAAGCTCAAGGGAAAAAGGATCGCCATCCTTTTCCATCAGCGCGGGGCCACCCCGGAGGAGCAGCGTCAGGCCCGGTTTGGCATGGCCTCGGCCCAAGGATATTGGAAGGCCCGGCGGATCATGAAGGTAGCAGCTCGCCTCCGCCTCCCCCTCCTCACTCTCATCAACACCCCCGGCGCTTATCCAGGGGTACAAGCCGAGGCCCACAATATTGCGGGCGCTATCGCTGCGTGCATTTGGCAAATGCTTCAGCATCCCGCTCCCACGTTGGCCGTGATCCTTGGGGAGGGAGGATCGGGCGGAGCGGTGGCCCTTGCCGCCGCTGATCGCGTCCTGATCCTGGAAAACGCCACCTATTCCGTGATCTCCCCCGAGGGAGCGGCCTCCATCCTCTGGAAGGACGCGAAGTTCGCAGAGAAGGCCGCGGAAAATTTGAAGCTCACAGCCCAGGAACTTTTGGCCTTGGGGGCGGTGGACGAGGTGATCCCCGAAGCCCCCGGTGGAGCCCACACCGACTTTCAGGGGACTGTAGAAGCGGTGCGGGGGGCAGTGCTCCGCCACCTTTCCGAGCTTTCCGCCCTCCCTCTGGACGAACTTCTCCGCCTGCGGTACAAACGTTATCGCCATGTGGGAAGTGCGGGCGGCGCCGACTAGGGCCCAGGAATTATGTCAATCCTGTAAGCACGCGTGCTCCTACCTTTTTTCCGGCCTCTCCGAGGCCGCGCGCATGGAGCTCGCCTCTTTGATGCGCCCGCTGGAATTGGATGAGGGCGAGCTCGTGTTTTACGAGGGCCTGCCCGCCCACGGCCTTTACATCCTCTGCGAGGGAAAGATCAAAGTGGCAAAAAGGCTCAAAGGGGGAAGGTCGCAAATCCTCAAACTTTTGGCCCCAGGTGAGGTCTTAGGCGAAAAGACCCTGTTTGACCAAGAAACCTACACCTGCTACGCCAAGGCCTTGGAGCCTTCGCGCCTCATGTTCATCGCCCGCGAGGATTTTCTTGCTTTCATGCGTAAGTACCCAGATGTGGCCTTCAGGCTCATCGAAAAACTTTCCCGGGAACTCAAAGCCTTTGGGGACAAACTCGTGGAGATCTCCGCTTATTCCGCGAAGGAGCGCATGGCCCGGGTCCTTTTGGAGCTGGCACGGGCCTTCGGCCAAAGGACCCCTGATGGGTTGGACCTCGGGGTGGAGCTTTCCCGCAGCGAGATCGCGGAGATGGCCGGAGTAACTACGGAGACCGCGGTGCGCATCCTCTCGGAGTTCAAGGAGCGAGGGCTTCTCGCTTTGCCCGGACGAAGGATCGTGATTCTGAAACCCGAGGAGTTGCAGTCCATGGCCCACCCCTTCCGGACATTCCTCCGGGAAAACCTGATTTGACCCGCAAGATCCTCCTTGGCCTTGGTAATCCCCTTGGCCGCGACGATGCCGTGGGCCTCCGCGTGGCCGAAGCCCTGCAAGGGAGCGAGTGGCTCGCCATACCCGCGGAAGCTTTGGAGAACGCTTTGGGGAGGGTGGAGAGGGAAAAACCTGAAAGAATCGTGATCGTGGATGCGGCGGAAATGGGGCTCCCCCCGGGGTCCATCCGGCGCCTTCCCCTCTCAGACTCCGAGAAAATGTTGGGCTCCACTCACGGTCTTCCCCTCTCTTTCCTCCTTTCTCTTCTCAAGGCGAAGGAAGTGATGGTCATCGGGATCCAGCCCAAGGAGTACGGAATCGGGGAAAGGCTGAGCCCGGAGGTGGCGGAGGCCGCGCAGCGCCTGGTGCGCCTCCTTCGGGAAAACCGGGAGGGGGAAATCCCGCTACTTTGACCTGAAGGGAAGACGCCTCAGGAAAACTTGCTAAAGGCCCGGTGGGTGATGGCGATGGCGGCGGCATAGAGCACCACCATGGCTAGAAAGAGCGGGGCAAAACCGAAACGTACTTGGATAAAACCCGAGACCAGAGCCCCCAAGGCCCAGGCCCCTTGCCACGAGATGTGGTTCATCGCGCTCACGCTGGGGCGAAGCTCCGCGGGCACGGCCTCCATAACCACCACGGAGAAGAGCGGCCCAGCGAGGTTCATAAGGGTCGTGCGCACTAAATACCCGGCCACAGAAAGGGAAAGGTTGGGAACATAGCCCCAAAGGAAGATAAACGGAAGGGAAAGAGCCTGACAGGCCACGACCATGCGCACACGGCCGAACCGACTTCCCAAAAGGGGTGAAACTAGGTTCCCAAGCCCAATAAGTAAGGAGTTCAACGCAAACACCAATCCCAAGAGCGGATCGGGCATGGAAAAGCGCAGGCGAAAAAAGAGGTTCACAAAGGGGATGAGCAAGCCCGCGCCAAGCCCAATAAGACCGTTGATCAACACAAGATACCGGGCAAAACCCCGATAAGAGTGAAACGCCCGGAGGGAAAGGGCAGCTCTTACTCGTCCCGAGTGCAACCCCACCAGGGGCAAAAAGGAAAAAAGGTAGAGAAAGAAGCTCGTGATGATCACGGCCCGATAGGTCGGCGGTTCCCGGGGAGGGAGATGCCAAAGGCGGGCGAAGAGGCCGGGCAAGAGGCCGGCCAAGGCCGAGCCGACCATCCCCGCCAAAACTGCGGTCCCCGCCTGAAATCCAAAGAGTTGGGTGCGGGCCCGGCCTTCCGCAAGCTCAGCCAAAAGGGGGCCCCCCACCACAGCCCCCATGGCACCGCCAAGGCCTCCGACCAACGCCGCCGCCACAAGCCAACCCGGCGCGGGAACAAGGGCGGGCAGGATGATGCTCCCCGCCTGAAGTCCCATCCCAAAAAGAAGAAACCGCTTGTACCCAAAACGCCCGGTCAAAAACGCGAAAGGCAACGCGGAACAAACGCTGACCAGGGAAGAAATTGCAGCAAGAAGGCCGATCCAGTCCTGGCCATATCCCAGGCCCTTCAAATAGAGGTTGAAATAAAGGCCGTTGAAGCTCCCGGCAAAGCTTCCCAAGGCTGAGCTCAGGAGGAAAAGGCGGGCGTTGTGGGAAAGGTTCATAAAGATCAGGCTGCAAGGATCTCCGTCTCGATGAAATCCGCAACAAGCTCAGGATCAGGGGGAATGATGGGGATTCCGTCGGGGATGCGCGCGGGACGATCGGTGATCACCGCAAGCACCGGAATCCTTCCGGCCAAGGGCTCCCCGGAGCGGTACACCTCGATCTTCGGGAAATCCCCGTGCTTAAAGCCTTCAAGGATGACAAGGTCCAGGTCGGCGAGGTAGCGGGTGATATATTCCTCCACGGGGGTCCCTTCATGCTCCCAAAACAGAGCGCCCCGGACATCGGAGTAAAGGAGGACGCGGACGGCCCCGGCTTCCCGATGAAGGAAGGTGTCCTTTCCAGGGGTGTCCGGCTCCACCTCCGGCCCCACATGCTTGGCCGTCCCAACTTTATATCCCCGAGCAAGAAGAACAGGGATGAGCCGACAAATAAGGGAGGTCTTCCCCGCCCCGGAGTGCCCGATGAACGCCACCGCCCGCATGGATCCACAAAGCATAACCTAAAACACGCGGCCTCTGCACTAAAGGCGTTCTACTAGTGAGGCGAAAGACCACGGCGCAAAATCTTCTGAGATTCGGTAAAGAATGTCGGCGGCGAATCCCCCTCAGGGAGAAGGTTAGCCTTTATCTTGGACGAACCTTACCAGTTCCTCCAACCCGAGTTTTCGCAGGGTCTCCGGGGTAGGGCCGCGGTCATCCCAGCCGCGCAGGCGGTAGTACTCGTCCACTTCCTTTTGGAAGAGCGCGGGATCGATGGGGCGGCCGGCCGAGGCCCCGCGGGGAAGGGGCTCGTGGAACCGCGACGGCAGGCGATCCTCCGCCTTGGTGTAGCCGCAAAGCCCGGAATAAAGGCGCATGAGGGCGAAATTCCTGGCCCCAATCAAAAGCATGTCCTTTGGACCTAGCTCCAACCCCGTGGCGTAGGCCAAAAGCTCGCGGATCTTGGGGAAGTTGTAATAAGGCCCAGATTCCTTCGTGGTGAAGGCGCACATCACTAAGGAATTCACAAACGAGCGCAAATCCTCGTAAAGAACAACGAGTCTCGCTTTCCCCTCCAGAGAAAAACGATCGTAGCGGGAGGTAACGCCGAGCTCAGGCGTGGGGTTATCCTGCTCGAGCATCGTGTCGTGGAGACCCTCCATGTGGTTGGCGCCCCTTGGGGTGACGGCGTAGGAGATCCCCAGGCCGACCTTTCCCCGCGGCTCGTGCATGGGAACCTCTACCCCCTTGATGGTCATGACTGGGTAAAGCCCGATCTTATTGGCCCAGGCCTCAAGCCCTTGGGCAATTTCGTCCCCTAGCCCCTCCCTTCTTCCAATCCTTTCCACCCACTCCACAATGGCCTTTCCATCCCCCCAGGCCACCTTCTCCTTGATGAGGCCCTTTTCTGACGCCTCCATGAGGGAGGCGATGGCCACGCCCACGGAGATGGTGTCGAGGCCGTAGGCGTTGCAAAGCTGGTTGGCCAGGGAAATGGCCGCGAGGTCCGCGCAAAGACAAAGGGAACCCAACGCCGCCAAAGTCTCGTATTCCGGACCGCCGTACTCCGGGAGGACCTCCCTCCCCAAAAACTCCGTTTTCACCACGCGCTTACAGCGAATGGGGCAGCCCGCACAAGTATCGCGATCCACAAGGATCGTGTCCTTGAGCGCTTCCCCTCCGATGGCCTGCGCAAAATCAAACACACCCTCCTGGAAATTCTTGGTGGGAAGGATTCCCATCTCCGAAAGCCAGGTCAGGCCGCGGGCCGTGCCATATTCGCCAAACCTTAGGGTTCCCGGATCGGAGAGGAGGTCGCGGGCGAACTCGGCCCGGGCTTTGGCGAACTTTTCGGGGTCGGCAAGGGGCTTTTCCAAGTGGCCCTTCACGGCCAAAGCTTTCAGGAGCTTGGCCCCCATGACCGCACCCAGGCCCGGCCGACCAGCAGCCCGGTTCCGATCGTGAATAACGCATGCTTGAGAAACGAGCTTCTCCCCGGCCGGACCAATCGCGGCCACCCGCACCCCAGGGTGGCGCCTTTGCAACTCCTTTTCTACATCCGCCGTAAATTTGCCCCAAAGATCCTGGGCCGGTCGAATCTCAGCCTTTCCTTCGTAGAGAAGTAAGTAAACGGGCTCCGGTGCTTTTCCAAAAATGAAAATCCCATCGTAGCCAGAACGACCAAGCTCATGAGCTAAAAATCCCCCGACATAAGAATCGGCGATGGACCGGGTTTTAGGGGAGATAGCCATCAGCACATGTCTTCCGGCCCCGGCCAAACCCGTGCCCTGAAAGGGTCCGGTGGCGAAGACCAGGGCATTCTCAGGGGAGAAAGGATCCGTGCACGGAGGGACGTGCTCTAAAAGAAGCCGCGCGGCAATCCCCCTTCCGCCTAAATGGAGCTCATACCATTTCGTTGGGATCTCCCTTTCCCTGATCTGCCCCGAAGAAAGATCCACCCACAAATACCGACCAAAAACCCCGGTCATTCCCCCTCCTTTTTGGCGATGGCCGAGATTTTATCGTGCACACCACGAAACTGCCTTTCTACTTCCTCCCATTTACGCTGGGCCTTGCGTATGTGTTCACCAAGGGTGTCGAAATCTTCGAGGGCTTTTCCCAAGGTGTTTTCCGCGGCGCGGAGCTCGCGGAAGAGGGCCTCCACGTCCTTCGCCAGTTCCAATCCCCGAAGACCCATCCCAATCGCTCGAAGGTAGGAATAAAAGGAGTTGGGCGAGCACGGGAAAACGCGGCGACTCCAGGCGTACTCCAAAAAGTCCAGGTCCTCTTCGGGCACGAGGAGCTCAAGGAAAACCCCTTCGGCGGGGATGTACATAAGGGCAAAATCCGTCGTGCCTTCCTCAGGCTTTATGTACTTTTGTGCAATGGCATCGACATGCTTTTGCGCGTTCTTTATGAAGTTCTTTTTGAGCTTTTTTCGCTCTTCAGGGGACGTGGCGGCGCGGAGCTCCTCAAACCCGGAAATGGGGAACTTGGCATCCACGGGGACAATGCCGTTCTCCAAGAAAATCGCGGCATCCACCACGTTTCCGTCGCGGAAACGATATTGTTCCTGAAAGCGGCCGCGCGGAAGGACCTCGGAAAGGAGTTCGGAGAGGACCCATTCCCCAAAAACCCCCCGGGCCTTGGGCCCGCGGAGGAGGTCGTGGAGGCTGGCGAGGTCCTGGGCGGCAGCCTCCACCTGCCGCCCGATCTCCTCCATCTTCCCCATCCGCTCCCTAAGATCCGCCACCAGGCCCTGCACCGCGGAAAGACCTTGGTGAAGGGTTTGATCCTGACCACGCAATAGTTGAGCGGTGGCGGAAAGATGCTGCGTAACCTGCTCCTGGAGGTTCTGAAGTAGGCCGGAAATTCTCCCTACTTCCTCACCAGTTTTCTTCAGATTCTCCGCGAGGGCCTTTTGTTGAACCCTCTGCCAAAGGAGGAGCAAAAATAGGATGGCCAGGGCTACGGCAAGGGCAATGGTCATCGTACCGGCTCCAACGCCAACACTTGCCGGAGGAATTGCCCAGTATAGGAGTGAGGGACCTCCGCGATCTTCTCCGGCGGGCCCTCAGCGATCACTTCTCCGCCCCGCTCGCCGCCTTCCGGACCAAGATCGATGATCCAGTCCGCAGTCTTGATCACATCCAGATTGTGCTCGATCACCACCACTGTATTCCCCGCGTCCACCAGACGATGTAAGACGTTCAGGAGCTTACGCACATCCTCGGGGTGCAGGCCGGTAGTAGGCTCATCGAGGAGATAGAGGGTGCGGCCGGTTTGGCGCTTAGCCAATTCCCTCGCGAGCTTAATCCTCTGGGCTTCGCCGCCGGAAAGCTCTGTGGCAGGCTGGCCAAGCTTTATGTACCCAAGGCCCACGTCGTACAGGGTTTGAAGCTTTTCCCGTATAGGCGGAATGGCGGAGAAGAAGGCCAACGCTTCCTCCACGGTCATATCCAAGACCTCGGCGATGTTTTTCCCCTTATACCGGATGGCCAGGGTTTCCTTGTTGTAGCGCGTTCCCTTACACACGTCGCATGGGACATACACATCGGGAAGGAAATGCATTTCAATTTTCACCTTTCCCTGGCCTTGGCAGGCCTCGCACCGTCCGCCGCGGAGGTTGAAGGAAAAGCGGGCCGGGGTGTATCCCCGCATCCGCGCCTCCGGGGTGGCGGCGAACACTTCCCGGATGGGATCGAAGGCCTTCGTGTAGGTGGCGGGGTTGGAGCGGGGAGTACGGCCGATCGGCGACTGATCTACCATGAGCACGCGGTCGAAATGCTCCCATCCCTCGATATCCTCGTGCGCTCCAGGCTTCCCCGCAGCATACCCGAGTTTCCAGGCCATCCCTCGGTAGAGGATCTCCTCCACCAAAGTGGATTTCCCCGAGCCGGAGACACCAGTGACACAGATGAAAAGGCCCACCGGAAAGCGCACGTCGATCCCTTTCAGGTTGTGTTCGCGGGCCCCACGCACGATGAGCCATTTGTCTTTGGGCTCACGCCTTTTTCCCGGAACAGGGATACGTCTGACTCCGGCAAGATATTGCCCCGTAAGGGATTTGGGATTGCGCGCGATCTCCTCGGGCGTGCCGGTGGCCACCACATAGCCTCCGTGCAGGCCAGCACCCGGGCCCAGATCAACTATAAAGTCCGCGGCGCGCATGGTGGCCTCGTCGTGTTCCACCACGATCACCGTGTTCCCCAAGTCCCGCAGGCGCTTTAAAGTGGCGATGAGCCGAGCGTTATCTCGGGGATGTAGGCCCACGGAGGGCTCATCCAAAACGTAAAGGACACCAGTGAGTTGCGAGCCGATTTGTGTGGCCAGGCGGATCCTCTGGGCTTCCCCGCCCGCCAGAGTGTTAGCCGGCCGGTCGAGCGTGAGATAGTCCAGCCCCACGTCGACCATGAACTGCAAGCGGTTTTTAATCTCCTTTAGGATCTGATGGGCGATCATCTCCTCCCGCTCGGTGAGTTTGAGGTTTTCGAAGAACTCCAAGGCCTCGCGCACCGTGAGCCTTGTAACTTCCCAGATGTTTTTTCCGCCCACGGTCACAGCCAGCGCCTCGGGTCTAAGCCGCGCCCCTTTGCACTCCGGACAAGGGAGGGCGGACATGTACTGCTCGATCTCCTCCCTCGTTTCCTCGCTCACCGCCTCCCGGTAGGCCTCCTCCAAATAATTCACCACCCCTTCAAACGGCCGGTAGTAGGTGCGGGTTTTTCCGTAGGTAGTGGTGTACACGAAAGGAACGAGCTCACCGTGGGTGCCGTAAAGGAGGATGTCCAGCTTTTCCTTGGGGAGGCGGCCCAAGGGGGTGTCCATGTCTATCCGATAAGCGCGGCAAACGCCCTCCAGGAGGGCGGAAAGCCAGCGGGAGCGGGAGTTGGCCCAGGGGAGGATCCCCCCTTCCCGGATGGAGCGGCGCGGGTCGAGCACCAGCTCGGGATCCACCACCATCCTCATCCCAAGCCCATCGCACGCGGGGCAAGCCCCAAACGGAGAGTTGAAGGAAAAAAGGCGCGGCTCGATCTCCGGAAGGCTCACCCCACACACGGGACAGGCGAAATGCTCGGAGAAGAGCTTCTCCCCTTCGCCCACGATCTCCACGATCACCAGCCCCTGCCCCCATTTGAGGGCTGTCTCCACGGAGTCCGCAATCCTTCCGCGCTTTTTCTCGGAAACCTTGATGCGGTCAAGGACGATCTCGATGTCGTGTCGTTTGTTCTTGTCTAGCTCGATCTCCTCAAACAGGGTGCGCAGGACCCCATCAACCCTCACCCGGACGAACCCCTCTTTCTTCAGGTCCTCGAAAAGCTGTTTGTATTCGCCCTTTCTTCCCCGCACCACGGGAGCCATAATCTGAACCGGCGTCCCCTCGGGAAGGCTCAGAATTTGGTCCACGATCTGTTGGGCCGTTTGACGCTCGATGGGCCTTCCGCACTGCGGGCAATGGGGCTTTCCGATCCGCGCAAAAAGGAGGCGCAAATAATCGTGGATCTCCGTGACCGTGCCCACGGTGGAACGGGGGTTGTGGGAGCGGGCCTTTTGGTCGATGGAGATGGCGGGGGAAAGGCCCTCGATCAAGTCCACATCGGGCTTTTGCATGAGGCCCAAAAACTGCCGGGCGTAAGCGGAAAGGCTTTCCACATACCGACGTTGCCCCTCCGCATAAAGGGTGTCGAAGGCAAGGGAAGATTTTCCCGACCCGGAAATTCCCGTTATCACCACGAGCTTATTCCGGGGGATCTCTAAGTCGATGTTCTTGAGGTTGTGCTCGCGGGCCCCGCGCACGATGATCTTGTCCATAAGGCCTCACCTTCGCTCAAAAGGGCTACCCAAAGGCAACTAAGATCTTACCCTCCCCGGGTTCCAGGGCCAAGGTATAAGATCCAGATATGGCGGAAATCGTGCGGTTCGGCGTGTCCATGGAGGCCGCGCTCCTTGCGGCCTTTGATGAGCTGATAAGGAAAAAAGGCTACAACAACCGCTCGGAGGCCATACGGGACCTGGTGCGGGAGGCGTTGGCCGCCCAGGCCTGGGAAGAGGGGGAGGAAGTGTTGGGCGTGATCCTCCTTTTTTACGATCACCACAAACGGGAGCTTTTGGCCCGGCTCACGGAGTCCCAGCATCGGGCCTACACGCGCATTCTGGCCAGCCTCCACATTCACATCGACGAAGATCGGTGTTTGGAGGTTATCGCCGTGCGGGGGCCGGCCGGGGAAATCGCTAGCCTTGCCAATCGCCTGCGGGCTGAGCCCGGGGTCCTTCTGGGCCGTCTCTGCCCGGCCGGGACAATTGGCCGCTTTTGACCCGCCAAATGGGCTTGGAACGCGCCGCCGTTGGGAGTAATTCACCTTACACGAGGTGACCATGACGAAGAACTTGCGCCGTTTGGGGTTGACAATGGGGGTAACCGTGGTCCTCGCCCTGGTCCTTGCGGGCTGCGCACGCATCACCGCCCAAATCGAAAGTTATTCCCCAACGGAGCCGATCCGCGTGGCCGTGGGCGAAACCATCCCCCTTAAACTCACCGTGGTCAACACCGGCAACCGCTCCACCCAGTTCCTCCTGCGCGCGTTGGTGTGGGACCAAGCTGGCCGGAGCGTGGGAAAGTATGAGACCTGGGTGAGCCTTAAGCCCAACGAGCGGGCCACGCAAACTTGGAACCACACAGTGAGCGAGGAAGGAACCTTTACCATCCAATTCCAGGTGTGGAAGGACACCACCACGCAACTCGCGGTGATGCCCAAAGATCCGCAAGCCCTGGTGATCGGGGTTCCCGCGGAGACAACCGGGGCCGCCGCGGGCAAGTTCAAGATCGGCGACAAAGTCCGCACCGTGGTAAACCTCAAGGTGCGCACTGCGCCGGGCGTGAATAATCCCGAAGTGATTCACGTGAACTATTACGGATCTGTGCCCCCGGGGATCGAAGGCCAGATCGTGGATGGCCCCAAGAGCGCGGATGGCTATACCTGGTGGAAGGTGAAGTTCATCACCGGTGTGGAGGGCTGGTGCGCGGAGGGAAGGGGCGGGGAAACCTGGTTGGAAAAGGTCAGCGGCTGAGGACGCGCTCGTAAACCTCGCGGTATTTTTGGGCTGCCCGCTTCCAAGAATAGTCGCCGCTCATCCCCATCCGCCGCAACGCCAAAATCTTCCTACGATCCTTTTGCCAAAGACGCACCGCCCTCCCTAAGGCCTCAAGCATCGCCTCCGGCGTGTACTCCTCGAACACAAAGCCATTCCCACCCTGATCTACGTCCTGAACTGTGTCGCGAAGCCCACCGGTGGCCCGGACGATGGGGATCGTGCCGTACCTAAGGGCGTAAAGCTGGGTCAGCCCACAGGGCTCGAACCGAGAGGGCATGAGGAGGAAGTCCGCTCCGGCCAGGATGCGATGCGCCCACTCCGCAGAAAAGGTCAATAAAGCCCGCACCCTTCCCGGAAAGCGCTTTTCCGCATCTTTAAAGAAATCCTCGTAGCGCGATTCTCCCGTTCCCAACACGACTAAGTTTACGCCCATGGCCATAATCCGGTCTAAGCTAGCCAAGAGGAGATCAAAACCCTTTTGTTCCGTGAGCCTTCCCACCATGGCCACGATCGGGCCGGCCCCGCAAAGGCCCAACTCCTGTATGAGCCGCCGGCGATTAAAAGCTTTTCCTCGCAGGTCTTCGGAGGAATAGCGAGCCCAAAGGTGCGCATCCTGCGCAGGATCCCATTCTTCCTCGTCGATCCCGTTTAAGATCCCAAAAAGTTCCTGGGCTCGGGAACGCAAAACATCATCGAGCCCAAGGCCGTCAGCAAGGATCTCCCTCGCGTACGTGGGGGAAACGGTGGTGATGGCGTCAACGGCAAGGATCCCTGCGCGCAAAGCGCAAAGCCACTCCCCCTCTCCCGCTAGCTTCAAGTCCTCCTTGGAAAGCCCTATGCCTTCCCACATATCCCGCGGAAACCATCCCTGAAACGCCAGGTTGTGGATGGTGAGCACCGTTTTTGCCCCCATACCCTCGGCCCGAAGATAAAGGGGCAAAAGAGCCGTATGCCAATCGTGCACGTGGAAAACCTCGGGAACCCAGGAAAGTTCTGTACAAGCCATCACCGCCGCCTTAGAGAGGAAGGCAAAACGCTGGAGGTTATCGGGATAGTCCCTATCCCCCTCCCCGTAGATCCCCGGGCGTTCGTAGTACGGCGGAAAATCCAAAAAATACACAGGTACATGACTTTTGGGGAGAAAACTTCGCAAAAGGCGGACTTCTTTTGTTCCCCCGGCGAATTCCAGGGAAAAGGCGGTGACCGTGGGGAGATCCGGGGAAACGCGGGCATAACGGGGGGCGAAAACGGCCACTTCCACCCCCAGCTCGGCCAGGGCTTTGGGAAGTGAGCCCACCACCTCCCCGAGCCCCCCGGCCGTGGCGAAGGGCGCAACCTCCGCCGCCACAAACATCACGCGCATAGCCTTAAATCATAACGCGAGGAAAAAGAAAAAGGGGCAGACCAAAAAGGTCTGCCCCCAAATTCGTTGCCTTGGCAATTATGGACTGGCCACCGAAGGCTGGGTCACCGGTGCAGAGTCATCCTTCCAGAGGACAGCGCTTTGCACTTCCTCGCGGTTGCCGTAGGCGTCTATAGCGTAGTATTCGACCTTGTGAGGCCCCTCTGGCCCAGGGATGGTGAATGGCCCGGTGTAGTGCCGCCAATCTCCGCCATCGATGCGGTAGAAAATGTTGGCCACCCCAGAGGCGTCCTCGCTCCGAAGCTCAATGGGCGTGCGGGATGTGATCCATAGCTTTCCGTCCGGAGCAAGGTAGTGGGGGTCCCCCGCGATGATCCGCGTCACCGGCGGGTGGATATCCAGGTAAATGGTGAGCGTTTTCGTGGGCTCTCGGTTTCCCAATTTGTCCACGGCGAAGTACTCCATGCGGACCATGGCCTTGTCTGGCAAGGGGAAAGGCTCCGTATACACCAAGAATTCCGTGCCATCCAAGCGGTAAAAGATCTTGTCCACGCCAACGCCCACGTCCTGGGCCACGAGGCGTACCAGGGTCCCCGGCGCCAGGGCCACAATCCCCCGCTCCCCAAGTTTGCTCAGGTCCACGGTGCGCATGGGCGTAGCCTCCGGGGGAAGCTGCACCGGCGGCGCAATTAGTGGATAAAGGTCAGGAACGAGCTCATATGGGGTATCTCCTGTGCCGTCCTTGTTGAAATCTTGCCCGCGGTAGTCCGACCAATAGTTGCCCCTCCCCTGATAATGCCAAGAGTTGTTCCGCCCTTCGTCCTTAGCAGGAAAGCCGCAGTTAAAAAGCGCGTTTTCATAAACGACATTTCCTTGAGAAGCCCCCTCGATGATGATCCCATAATCGCAGAACCCAATGGCGTTTTTGGTGATGACCACGTCCTGGGTGGCCAAAAGGTGGATGGCGATCCTTCCCCCGAAAATGGAGTTGTTCTCGATGCGGCCATTGCGGACATTGACGAGGAAAATACCGGCCCGCTCCTGAGGATAGCGGATTTGGCAATTTCGAATAACAAAATGGGCCCGCGTGCCGTCGATGTAGATCCCATAATCCTGGGTGCGGGTGTCGATGATCCATCCCTCGATCACGTAGGGGTCCTCGGGGGTCCCCGAGCCCTTCACCACCCCGTTTTCCCAGGTGAAGGCCTGGTCGCCGTGGATGTAGATGGGCGGCCGGGGAGCCCATCCCTGGGCCATTCCCAAGCTTGCCATGATTAGAACTCCAAGCAATATCAGCGCCCTTCTCATCATCTCCCTCCTTTTCCGCCGGCTGACTCAATCCTACCTTCTAAGGAGGCTTTGGCGCGGATGCCCATCACCCTTTGCCAGAACAGCTTTCCCCTTTTTTGGAGACAAACCGACCCCGCCCCAACCCCCTCAACTCAAAGCATCCCAGCTTACCGCAAAACCTCCAGATCCAGGAGCTCGGCGAGAACTCGGGGAAGAACTACCGACCCATCTTTTTGCTGGTTCTGCTCAAGGATCGCGGCAAAGAGGCGGGAGGTGGCCAAACCTGAGCCGTTTAGAGTGTGCACGTACCGGGGTTTTCCACCTTGAGCGGGCCGATAGCGAATATTTCCCCTTCGGGCTTGGAAATCCTCGCAATTTGAGCAGGAAGAAACCTCGTAATATCGGCCTTGGGCGGGAAGCCAGACCTCAAGGTCAATGGTTTTGGCTGATTGAAAAGCCAGATCCTGGGTGGGAAGGAGGGTGACCCGATAATGGAGCCCCAAAAGCTGAAGCACTTTTTCCGCGTGGGCTACGAGCTCTTCTAGAGCCTGATAGGATGCTTCCGGGGTAGTGTAGTGAAAAAGCTCCACCTTGTTAAACTGGTGAACCCGGATCAATCCCCGCTGCTCCTCTCCGTACGCTCCCGCCTCCCTTCTAAAGCAGGGGGTATAGGCAACATAGCGAAGGGGAAGTTTTTCTTCTTCCAAGATTTCGTCGCGATGGAGATTGGCCAACAGGGATTCGGCGGTAGGGTTCAAATAAAGTTCGTCCTCCGGGCAGTAATAAAGTTCCTCGGCGAATTTGGGAAGTTGCCCGGAAACGAAGAAGGAGGTAGGGTTGGCCAAAATGGGCGGAAGGACGGGAATATAGCCGTGCTCCCGCACATGGAGCTCGAACATCCAGTGGATGAGGGCCATCTCTAGCCTTGCTCCTTGGCCGATATAGAGGGGAAAGCGGGCTCCAGTGGTCTTGGCTGCCCGTTCCATATCCAAAAGCCCAAGTTTTTCAGCCAAAGCCAGGTGATTTTGGGGAGGGAAGTCGAATTTTGGGGGCTCGCCCACCACTTTTAGGACAACCTTTTCCTCCTTGGTCCCCATGGGGACGGAGTCGTGGGGGATATTGGGGAGGGAAAGGAGGGCCTTTTCCAGCTCCCTTTCGATTTCGGAGAGCCTTGCTTCCAGGCGTTTTCTTTCTTCGGCCAGGGCCTTAAGCTCGCTTAAGAGGACTTCTTTTTCGGCGTTTCGGCCCTCTTTGGCCAAGGCGGCCACCTTTTCGGAGCCCTCGTTTTGGTGGCGGCGGATCTCGTCCACTTTTTGCTGGAGCTTTCGTCTTTCTTCATCGAGCTCCAAGAGCGGCCGAAGCTCTATGGATGGGTCCCGCCTTTTGAGCCTTTCTTCAACGCCGGCAGGGTCCTCTCTAATCCTCCGAATATCCAACATGGCCTAAAGGATGGTAGCTCTGTACCTTAACTTCTGCAAAACCCTTGGGGTTTGCAAGTTGTCCACCCTTGTTGAGGCCCAAAAAGGCAACACCACTTATTTGCAGACAAATATTGATAACACGGATGGTTTATAACGTAAAGCAATTGTGGCTTTGTTTTATCAAATTTTGAGCTAATCTAAAAAAGAGGCTTCGGCTCCTCCAGCAGGTTTTACTTCAAACATATTGATTTGAAGACCGAATTTTTGATAATAAGTTTCGCTCAAGCTTTTGACGTACCTTTCTTTTATTTGAAGTGGAATAAGGTGAAGGGTACTTCCTCCAAAACCTCCCCCAATTAGGCGTGCCCCTAAAGCTCCTAACTGTAAGCCTGTTTCTACCAAAAAATCAAGTTCAGGTATACTTACATCAAAGAGATCCCGAAGAGAAACATGAGAATTCGTAAGTAATTTACCGACTGCGCTTGCGTCACTCACTTCGAGAGCTCGAATCATGTCAAGGACCCGCAAATTTTCTTCTACCACATGTTTTGCTCGATAATATAGTAACTTGGGCATTTCATCTTTTACACGCTCCAAAGATATTAAGTCAAGATCTCGTAAGGACAAGTCTGCTTTTTTAAGTTTTTTAGAAAACCATTTTACGGCCTCTTCGCATTCCTGGCGGCGTTGAGCATATCCGGTATAAGAAAGGCTTCTTCTGACTCCGCTATCGACGATTAAAAAGGCAACTTCTTTCAAGTTAACAGGAACTAATTGGTATTTTAAGGTCAAAGTATCTAGAAAAATTGCGGATGAGGATTGCGCAAAATAAGAAACATATTGGTCCATTATTCCGCATGGCACACCAACAAAATTATTTTCTGCACGTTGACAAAGCTTCACTAGCTCCAATCCATCTAACTCAAAGCCATATAGGTGTTTCAAACCTAAAGCAAAAGCCACTTCCAATGAAGCTGAGCTGGAAAGGCCAGCTCCCAAGGGCACATCGCTCACAATGGCGGCTTCAAAACCAAAGGGAATTTCACCGAGAGCCCGGAATTCCTCGAGTATCCCCACAATGTAGTCGCTCCATTCGTTTTTTTTTTGTGGACATCTCAGTGGTAGTATCCCGGCAATTGTGTCTGAGGGGCATCATGGCAGCCTTCCCAGAAAACCCAGACGGAAAGGAGGAAGGCCGCCATGCAGGAACAAAAACGCAAGGACATCCTAGATAAATTTAGGAAGAGAACAAGGTCATGGTCAAGGGACTTTTGAAGCTGATGGTGGAGGAGCGGACCATGTACCTGGAGGAGCACCCCACCAAGGGCAACGGGCACTGCACGCGGGATCTCTTAACCCTCCACGGCCCCATCGAGGATCTGCGGGTACCCCGCGTCCGGGAGGGGGATTTCCGGCCGGCGATCCTCCCCGAGCGGAGAAGGGCTTCCTTGGAGCTCTCCGAGGGATCTTCCCCTCTACGCTGCCGGGGCCAGCACCCGGGCCATCTCTCGGTTCTTGGAGGTAATCTACGGAGCACTCTACTCCTCGCAAAGTATTTCCCATCTCACCCAGGTAGTGGAAGAAGAGGTCAAGGCCTGGCGGGAACGACCTTTGAACCCAGAGTACTACGCGATCTTCCTCGACGGGACCTTCCTCCACATCCGGCGAGGTCAAACAGCCAAGGAACCGGTGTACCTGGCGTTGGGGATCCTTCCCGATGGAAGAAGGGAGATCTTGGGTTTCTGGTTGTTGGGAGCGGAAGGGGAAAGCACGGAAAACTGGGAAGAAGTACTGAAGGAGCTCCGACGTCGTGGGGTGGAAAGGGTCCGGACTTTCATCAGCGATGACCTCCCTAGGTTTGAGGAGGCAATCAAGAAGATCTTCCCCAAAAGCCAGTGGCAGCTTTGTGTACTCCACGCCGTGCGCGATAGCCTCAACGAGGTGAGGAAGGGGATCGGCAAGGGGTGGCCGAGCGCCTCCAGGCGGTGTACAAGCCGGAGAGCTTGAAGGAAGCCGAAGAAGCGCTGAAAGAGTTGCGCGCTAGATGAGGAGAAGTGGGAAACGAAGGCTTCGGCCTTGCTGGCCTTTCTGAACCATCCTTCCAAGCTTCGGCGGTATCTTTACACCAACTTTCGCGCCTTTGTAAGGGAGTGAAAAAGAGGACCAAAGCTGTGGAAATCTTCGTCCATGAAGGGGCGGTGGAGAAGCTTCTGTACCTGGTCCTATCGAGCCTGAAGGAGAGGTTGTTGGCAAAGAGGTTGCGAAGATTTACGGAAATTGGGTCAGGAAGATACTATGCTTTTCAGACACAATAAACGAGACACTATGAACAAATCGGATTCGCACGATAAGATACCAAGGTAACGGAAAAACTTGGAACCGCTGATGGTCTCTTTGGCATCTTGTACTATTGAGGGCCATGAAGGCTATTGTCTATTCCAAGGCCCTCTACTCCACGTGGATCTACTATGCCCCGGACCGCATCCTCTTTGATTGCGGGGAGGGGGTGAGTACTATCCTGGAAAATAAGGTCTTCGCCATAAAGCACGTGTTCCTCTCCCATGGACATGCCGACCACATCTCCGGCCTCATGGGCCTCATCAATATCCGCAATAACGCCATGGGCGATACCGAAAAGGAGCTCAAGATCTACTACCCAGCCGGAAACTTCTTCGTCTCCGAACTCATCTCTTACTTTGCCCGCACGAACAGAAACCTCAAGTACGAACTGGAATGGATCCCCCTTCAACCTGGGGATAAAGTGACCCTCCTCCAGGGACGCCACGCCCGCTACATCGAGGCCTTCGCCACCATCCACTCCCGCGGGGAGACTTCCCTTGGGTATAATGTCGCCGAGGTCCGCCATCGCCTAAAACCAGAATATCGGGACCTCCCGCAAGAGGAAATCGTCCGCTTGGTGCGGGAGGGGAAAAAGGAGGAGATCACCGAGAAATATGTGCAGTATCTGTTTTCTTATGCCGGCGACTCCGTCCCCCTGAACCCCAACCTCGTCAAGGGAACGGAGGTCCTGTGCCATGAGGCGACCTTCCTTTCCGATGAAGACCGCAAGGAATTCAAGCACTCCACGGTTTGGGAGGCGATCGAGGTGGCCAAAAAGGCAGAGGTACAAAAGGAGCTAATTCTCTTCCACATCTCCAGCCGCTACAGGGACGAACTTCGCGAGCTGGAAAGGAAAATCGAAGGAATGGGCCTTCCCTTTAAAGTCCGGCTCATTCCCCCAGGAGAAGTGGTGGAGATCGAATAAAGGAGGTGCTGGTGGGGAAATACATTCGGATCGTGACGGAGGTGCCTGGGCCGAAATCCCGGGCAGTTATGGCGGAGAAGGAAAAGTGGGTGGCACGCCCGCTGAGCCCGCTTGCCCCCTTCTTTGTGGCCAAGGCGGAGGGCACGGTGGTAGAGGATCTCGACGGGAACAGGTTCCTCGACTTCACTGGCGGCTGGGGGTGCTTGAATATCGGCCACAACCATCCCAAGGTCCTCGCCGCCGTGCGCGCTCAACTCGAGCGCTACGTCCACACGGACTTCACCGCCGTCCCTTATGAGCCCTATGTGGAGCTGTCCAAAAGGCTCGCCCAGCTTGCGCCCGGTCCCTCCCCGAAAAAGTGCGCCCTCTTCAACTCCGGAGCGGAGGCCGTGGAGAACGCGGTGAAGATCTCCCGAGCCTTCACGGGAAGAAAAGCAGTCTTGGTCTTTGAAAACGCCTTCCACGGCCGGACCCTTCTCACCATGACCATGACCCACAAAGCCATCCCCTATAAGGCCGGATTTGGTCCCTATGCACCGGACGTCTTCAGGCTTCCTTACCCCTACCCCTATCGCAATCCTGTTCCTATGGCGGAAATTGAGCGCCGCCTTCTTTCCTTGGTCGATCCCAAGGAAGTGGCCTGCTGTGTAGTGGAGCCGGTTATCGGGGAGGGAGGGTTTATTGTTCCACCCCCGGAGTTCCTGCCGTTCCTCAGGGAGCTGGCCAACCGCTACGGGTTCCTTTTAGTTTGCGACGAGGTGCAAAGCGGGGTAGGAAGGACCGGGAAGTTCTTCGCCTGCGAGCACTTTGGGGTGGAACCAGACCTCATTTGCCTGGCCAAATCCATCGCCGCCGGGCTTCCCCTTTCGGCGGTGATCGGAAAGGCGGAAATCATGGACGCCCTCATCCCCGGGGCCATCGGCACCACTTTTGGGGGGAATCCCGTGGCCTGTGCCGCGGCCCTGGCCGTCTTGGACATCCTTGAAGAGGAGGGCTTACTTGCCCGCGCCGTGCGCCTTGGCGAGCTTTTGAAGCGCGAACTTACGCGCATGGCCGAGAAATTCCCGGTGATCGGGGAAGTGCGGGGATTGGGGGCAATGGTGGGGATCGAACTCGTGAAGAATAAAGAGACCAAAGAGCCGGCGCCGGAGGTGGCGAAGGCCGTGCAGCAGGAAGCGCTGCGCCGCGGGGTGATCTTCGCCACGGCCGGACTCTATGGAAATGTCATCCGCTTCCTCCTCCCCCTTACCACTCCGGAAGATGCGGTATACGAGGGCCTGGAAGTCTTGGAGCAGTCCCTCCAAACGGTTTTGGCTAGGTCACCCGTGTGAGGAAAGAAAAAGAGTAGCCGGGAAGGCGGAGGGCTTTGGCGCAAAGCCCTCCGCTTTCTTTTTCCCGAAAGCGGCCGGGGGGGAGGGGCAAAACCGCCTCCTCTGCCCCGGCGTTCAGGGCTAAAAGGACTTCCCTTTCGGCATAAGGTCGGCCAAAAAGCAAGGCTCGACCACAAGCAAAGTAAAAGCGTAGGCCGCCGCGGCGGAGAGTTTCTTCCTCTTTTCTCAGGCTAACGAGCCTCTTGAACATTGAAAGGATGGGATGATGTGGGTAAACCTCTTCCCAGGGAAAACAGCGGCGGCAATCTGGATCCTCCCCGCCCAAAAGACCAACCTCATCGCCGTAGTAAATGGCCGGCGCCCCCGGATAGGCAAAAAGAAAGGCCGCAGCCAAAAGAAGCTTTCGCTGGTCGTTTTTGGCAAGGGTCAGAAAGCGCGGCTTATCGTGGCTTCCCAAAAGCGTATACGAGGAGAAGTTCGCCCAACTTGGGTAGCTGCGCCAGATGTGCCAAAGATGGTGGGCAAATCGCTGAGCATCCCAGGACTCCTCGGCGAAAAAGTGCACCAACCCCTCCCAGAGCCGATAGTGCATGACCCCATCCAAAGCCCGGATGCGGAACCACGGGGTCCCAAGGCCCATCACCTCCCCTAAGACGTAGGCCTCTGGGTTCACCCCTTTCACAGCGGTGTAGATCTCGCGCACGAAATCGGGCGGAAGGTATTCCACGGTGTCGAGGCGCCATCCGTCGATCTCATATTCCTTTAGCCAAAACCGCACTACGGAAAGAAGGTAATCCCGTACGGCAGGGTTATCGTGGTTCCACTCCGGAAGAGAAGCACAGCCAGCCCAACAGGAATACCCAGGCTCTTCCTCTTCCCACACAAACCAGTCCCAATATGAAGAAGACTGCCCGCGCTCCTTGGCCTCCCGAAAGAACGGGTGCCCAGCCCCACAGTGGTTGAATACCCCGTCCAAAATAAGACGCATGCCGCGGCGGTGAAGCTCTTGGACCAAGGCTTTCAAAGCTTCGTTTCCACCCAAGACTGGATCAACCTCAAAATAGTCTTCGGTATCGTAGCGATGATTGGTGGAGGCCCGGAAAATCGGGGTGAGGTAAAGGGCGGTAACCCCAAGATCCGCAAGATAATCAAGTTTCTCGAGGATTCCCCAAAGGTCACCCCCGAAAAAACTTTGGGACGTAGGTCGCTCCCCCCACGGCCTTGTTCCCGGAGGATCGTTTTCCGGCCGGCCGTTGTGAAAGCGGTCGGGAAAAATTTGATAGAAGATGGAATCCCGCACCCAGGCGGGCGGGGCAACGCCTCTCACTTCCATCGGATCAGGATCTCCTCGCGCTGGAAAATTTTTACGCCCAGGAACAACAGAACTGCATTCAACACAAGGAGGATGCCGCCCTCGATCCCCACAAACTTCAGGTCCACCGCCGTCAGGCGGGCCGAATAGACGATGAGGGGGACAAGGCTTGGGACCACGGCAAGACCGGCAAATTGGTAGGCGGCGCGGGAATCTGTGGACCGAGAGGAGATGATCATTGCCACCAGGGCCGCAAAAAGAGCCATGAGGGGGGAAAGGGCGAAGATGGAAAGAAGCCAAGGTAAACTCAAAACTCCCTCCGGGACGCCTCCCGGGATCACTTGGGAGGCAAAAATTAGAAAAAGCCCAAAAACTCCCCAGGTGAGCAAAACCGCAGGAACCACAGCCACGATGGATTTTCCCAGAAAAAGCTCAAGATCCGAAAGAGGGGTGGCCAAAAGGGGCTCTAGCGTCCCCTGCTCCTTTTCTCCCACCACGGAATACACGGCCAAGGTCACGGGGATCATCACGGGAAGGATGAGGAAATAAAGGAGCGCGGCGTTGAAAAGGGCGGCCTGGCCCTCGGGTGGAAGCCCTCGCCCCTGCCACACCATGTACCCGGCAAATCCTCCCATAAAAAGGGGCATGAAGGTGCAGCCAAACAAAACCATCTTAATCCTAAAAAGCTCCGCCCACTCCTTAAGGACGAGGACCTTAAGCCGCATTGCCGCCCTCCACGAGCTCCAAATAGACCTCCTCCAGCGTTCGCTCCTCTTCCGTAACGTAGAGGATCTCCGCGCCTAGCTCCACAAGCCTCCGCACTAAAAGGGGGTTATGTCGCTCCGGCTCCTCCACGGCCACAAAGAGCTTGTTCCCATCCAGAGAAGCCCCGCGCACGAAGGGAAAACCCAGGGCCGAAGGAAGTTCAGGCCGGGGGTTGGCTAAAGTCACCACCACCCGTCGGCCAAAGAGACGCTCCTTGAGCTCGGAAGGGGAGCCTAAAGCGATGAGCTTTGTTTTGAGGACGGCGATGCGGTGGCAAAGCCGCTCCGCCTCGGAGAGGTTGTGGGTGCAAAGGAGGATGGCCCGATGGGCCAGGGAAAGCTCGGCCAAAAGCTCCCGCACCTCTTTCGCCGCCTCCGGGTCGAGGCCGCTTGTGGGCTCGTCCAAAAGCAACACCGGGGGATCGTGGATGAGGGCCCGCGCCAGGGCCAGCCGTTGCCGGAGCCCTTTGGAAAGGGTGGCCACGGGCTCATCGGCCCGCGGGGCTAGGCCGACCAAGGCAAGCGTCTCCGCGATGCGGTGCGGATCCCGTACCCCATAAAGCTCGGCAAAGAAGCGGAGGTTTTGACGAGCCGTAAGGCGCTTGTAGAAACCCGGATTTTCCGGGACCACACCCACGTTAGGGCGAACTTTGCTGGGCTCCTTCGTGACGCTGTGGCCAGCCACAACGGCCTCACCCGCGGAGGGCGCTAAAAGTCCGGCAAGCATACGCACGGTGGTGGTCTTCCCCGCGCCGTTGGGCCCCAAAAGCCCCAAAACCTCCCCGGCCCTGACTTCCATCGTCAGCTCCACCACCGCCGGCCGGGTCCCAAAATAGCGGGTCAGCCCCTCGGTGCAGATCAGCGGGCTGGCACCTCCGCCCAACTCTCCGCCTCCGCCACCATGGTCACAATTTTCCCGCTGCCAAGCGGCCGCAAAAGCGTTAAAAACCAGGGTGAAGACGTCTCCACAAACCCCGCCTTTTTATAGGCCCGAATGGCCCGGTGATTCTCTTTGTGCACGTGCAAAACCACCCTTTTTAGGCCGAGTTGTCGAAAGGCGTATTGCAAAAGGAGGCGCAGCGCCTCCGGGCCATAGCCTTTACCCCAACAATCCTTCTCTCCAAGGACGATGCCGAGCTCGGCCTCCCTTTCCTCCCAGCGAATGGTGTGGAGGCTGCAGTTGCCGATGTGCCGCCCGTCGTGGAGGACGATGGCGAAGTGGACGGAATCCGGGGAGGTGTAAACCCGATGGAGCCACTCGTCCCAGGAGATGGGGAGGAGCGGCCAAGCCGGCAGGATCCAGCGGGCCACCTCTGGGTCCGCCACCCACTTCCGTGTTTGCATGAGGTGCCCGGGGCCAAAGGGCCTGAGCCTTAGCCGCTCCCCCCGGATCTCCAAAACGCCACCTCAGCGGAGGAACCAGGGATAAACCGGGAAGAGGGAGGCGAAAAGGAGGGAGATGACGCTCATGAGCTTGATGAGGATATCGAGGCTTGGACCAACGGTGTCCTTGAGGGGGTCGCCCACGGTGTCGGCCACCACGCCCGCGGCGTGGGCCTCCGAGCCCTTTCCACCAAAATGGCCCTCCTCCACATATTTTTTGGCGTTGTCCATGGCTCCCCCGGCATTGGCACAGAAGATCGCCAGCATGATCGCAGAAAGCAAGCCTCCCACAAGGAAGCCGGCCAAGGTATACCGACCAAAAACGAGTCCAATAAAGAGGGGCATGACCACGGCAAGAAGGGAGGGAACCACCATCCTTCTAACTCCATTGTGGGCGGTGATGGTGATGCAGCGCCGGTAGTCAGGAACATCTTCTCCGCTCATGAGCTTGGGGTTTTCCCTAAACTGTCTTCTTATCTCTTGCACCATCACGTCCGCTGTTCTGGATACGGCCCGGATGAGCATGGCCGAGAAGACATAGGTAACCATGGCTCCCACGACGAGGCCAGCCATCACGAGACCGCCAACCTCAGGGCTCACTAGGGGCACGTTGGGAAGATGGACCTCTTCGGCCCGGGCGGCCGCGGACCAAAGATAAGCGGCAATGAGACCGATCGCGGCAAAGGCCGCCGAACCGATGGCAAATCCCTTTCCGATGGCTGCAGTGGTATTTCCAATGGAGTCCAAAACGTCGCATTGCTCACGCACTTTGGGATCAAGCTTGGCCATGGTGGCGATACCAGCGGCGTTGTCGCCAATCGGCCCATAGGAGTCCATGGAGACCATGATCCCCACAAACGTAAGCATGCCCATTCCGGCAAAGGCCACGGCCAAAAGCCCGCCGATCTGATAGGCCACAACGATGGCGATGGCCAGGATGACACAGACTAAAAGTGTGGAACTCATGCCCACCGCCATTCCCTCAGTCACCCCGACAGCGGGGCCGGACTGGTACATTCTGGCAAGCTCTCGGGTTGGCCGATAACGGGCGGAGGTGTAGTACTCGGAGATAAACCCGATCAGAACCCCACTGACGATGCCCAAAAGGAGGCTATAGAAGGGAACGAAGTTGAAGGGCGAAATCCAGGTGATGATGGCGGCGAAGCCAGCGGTCAAGACAGCAGCTAAGGTGAAACCATTCATCAAGATCCTTTCCATATCCTCCCGCCGGCGAGAATAGCGGACGTACATGACGGCAAAGAGGCTGGCCACAATTCCTCCAGCACCAAAGAGAATGGGAAGAAGTACAAACCACCAATAGTTGGCTTCCAAGGTGGCAGGATCCATGATCCCGTACTTTGCCAAAAGCCCCTGAATATCGGGGTTGAAGCGGCCAACAAAAATGTAAAGGGCAATGACGATCACAGCGATGATGGAGCCCACGAAGGACTCAAGGAGGTCAGCCCCGAGCCCTCCCACGTCGCCCACGTTATCACCCACGTTGTCGGCGATGGCCGCGGGATTGCGGGGGTCATCCTCGGGGATCTTGAGCTCCACCTTTCCCACGAGGTCCGCGGCCATGTCTGCAGCCTTTGTATAAATCCCCCCTCCAACTCGGTCAAAGAGGGCCACCAAAGAAGCGCCAGCGGAATAAGCGGAGACGATCAAAGCGGCCTTGATGAAGTTCACATCGGCTCCGGGAATCCCGAATACGGTCTTTGTCATGATCTGAAGAACTAAAGGATCGAATTCCCGGCGGAAAAGCCAAATCACAAAGACCAAGCCGGCGAAGGCCAGGCCTGCTACGGCGATCCCCATCACCGAGCCTCCGGTGAAGGCCACGGTTAAAGCTTCGCGGATGGAACGGCGGACGGCGTTTGTCGTACGGGCGTTGGCCAAAGTGGCGGCGTTCATGCCAATGAAGCCCGCGGCCATGGAGAGAGCGGAGCCGAGCCAGAAGGCCAAGGCCACTTCCCAGTAAAAGAGGGCCCAAAGGATGGCCCCAATAATAAGAAGGGTCACGGCCATGACCTTCGCCTCAGCGATCATGAAGGCCCAGGCCCCCTCCCGGATGAATCCTTGGATCTTGCGCATCCGTTCGTCACCAGGATCCCGCCGCATGACGTAATAAGTTCCGTAAGCGGACCAGAACAAAGCAGCTATGGCCACTAGGCCGCTTGCCGCCAAGAATGCCCCCATATATCCCCTCCTTTCGGGTATTGCGCGGAAAATCGGCGGTACTCTACAGCCCCAGGCGGGATGATTCAACCTCGGCTTATTCTGACCTGTGAAATGGGGAAAGCTAACCCCGGACATGTGTCCAAAAGCTCGGCGACAAACCGGCCCGCTCCCACGCCCACAGGGCCATGACCCCCAGCGTTATCAGCGCTACTTTGAACCCTAGGACGCGGAAAGGAGGTCGCTGTGATGAGAAAGTTAGGGTTAGTGGTATTTCTCGTGGCCGCGCTGGGTTTGGCAGGCCCTGCCCAACCCACGGCGGTGAAGCTCGCTCCGGCCGAGGACGAGGTCAAGGCCCTGCGGGAGGCTTGGACAAAAGTCTTGGACGTGTTGGAGGAATTCCTGGTGGAATTCAAGGGGGCGATCGATACCCTCAACAAGAACGATCAGGATCTCCTCGCCAAGTATCGCGCCCTTGCCGTCCAACTTAAGGACTTAGAGGCCAAGCTCCTGCAATTCCAGGAGATGTACGGCCAGAAGATACCGGCCTTGGAAAGGAGCATCGCCGAATGTGCTAATCAAATTGCCGCCCTGCGCCGAAACCTCGAGGAGGCGATCGCGGGGTATAAGGCTGCAGACGCGGAACTCGAAGCTAAGTTTACAAGCCTTTTTGGGGAGGCGGTAGCAGGGTATAAGGCCGCAGATGCCGAGTTGGAAGCTAGGCTCACGGCACTAATTGAGGAACTACGCAAGGCTTTGGACACGGCCATTGCCGACTATCGGGCCGCGGACAGTGACTTGGCCGCAAAGATCGCCGGGCTTGCTGTCCAGATGGATCAATTGGCCTCGCGGGTAAGTGCCCTAGAATCTTACGACATCGGAAACCTCTCCCGCCGGGTGTTGAGCTTGGAGCAGGCCATCCAGGCCGTCCAAATAAAGATCGAAAACAACCGCGAGAAGATCGCGGCTTTGGAGAAAACCATTGGTGGCCTTAGCGCGGACATCTCCGCCCTCAAGGATTCCGTGCTAACTTTGGAGGCGCGGGTGAGCGACCACGACCTGCGCCTTGCTGAGCTTGAAAGCAAAGTGGGGACCGACATCCAGGACCTCACCGGCCGCCTGGACATGGTACAAACTTTCTCCATTCTCGCTCTCCTTGCAGGAATTGGGGCCATCGTCCTTGTGCTCCTTGGGATCGGAGGATGAGGAAAGAGGGCGCGGCCTCCCCGCGCCCCTTTTCCTTTTGCCTTCGAATGTAACAAAAGTTACACTTGGGGGCCCAAATGGACCTGGGAAGGGAGCTCAAACTTTGGCGCCTTCAGCAAGGGCTCAGTAAACGCGCTGTGGCCAAGCTCCTCGGTGTCTCCATCCCAACCCTAACCCGCTGGGAGGAGGGCTTGGTGGAGCCTCGCGACTATAACCTCCAGCGCATCCAGGACTTTCTGGAAGAGCGCATAAAGAGCCTCTCCGCAAAATCCCGCTCATGACCACGGCCATCCGGCATTTGCGCATCGAAGGGTTCAAATCCTTTCGCCGCCTTTCCTTGGACTTCTTCCCCGGATTTACCGCCATCGTTGGGGAAAACGGCGCGGGCAAATCCAATCTCCTTGAGGCCATCATGTTCGTTTTGGGGCGGAGATCGCGGGGGCTTAGGGCCGAGCGGCTGGAGCACCTCCTCCACACCCCGCCTGGGGGAGAGCCCGTGGAGGAGGCGGAGGTGACCATCGTTTTGGACAACCGCTCCGGGGTTTTCTCCGAGCTTTTTTCTGACCCAGAAGTCGTCCTTTCCCGGCGCATTTCCAAAAACGCCACAATTTTTCGGATTCAGGGGAGGCTTGCCTCGGCCCGGGAGGTGGAGGCCCTCCTTTCCTTGGCCAATATCGATCCCAACGGGTACAACATCGTGGAGCAGGGGACGGTTACGGACGTCTTGGAGGGCTCGGCCCGCCGGCGCCGGGAGATCCTCGAAGAGGTGGCGGGAATTGCCGCCTACGAGGAGCGCAAGGCCAAGGCCATCGAGGAGCTGGGGCGGGTAAAGGAGCGCCTCAACACGGCGAGGATAGTTTTGGCCGAGCGCAGGGCCCGCTTGGCCGAGCTTTTCCGCCAGCGCGAGGCCGCCCTCACCTTCCAAACCCTCTCCGCCGAGCGGGATCGCCTTCAGGCCACCCTCCTTTTCCGGCGCTATGAGGCCAAAAGGGAGGCCCTGGAAAAGGCGTTGCTCCAGGTGGAGCGCCTTCAGGAAGAGGTGGGTGAGCTTTCCGCCGAGGTGGACCGGCTGGACCGGGAGATCGAAGCGCGGGAACGGCCGGCCGCGGAGAGAAAGCCCAGGGATGACCTCACGGAGTTGATACGCAAAGTCGAGCGACTGCGCGCGGAGCTTTCCGGAAAAGAAGCAGCCTTAAAGCTTTTGGAGCGGGAAATCGCCACCCTCCGCCAGACCATCGCCGACCTCAGCAAGGTCTCCCCGGAACGTGGCCGGCCCCCGGAAGCAGTGCTTGCCGTTTTGGACCTTGGCTGGGACGGAATTGTGGGGACACTGGGCGAGCTTGTCCGCGCCCAAGAGGGTTTCGAACAGGCTTTGGCCACGGGCCTGGGGAACCATGCTCACGACCTCGTGGTGACCACGCGGGATCTGGCCCTCCAATGCGTGCGCTACCTCAAAGAAAAGGGGATTGGCCGCGCGCGCTTTCTCCCCTTGGATAAGCTCACCCTTTTCCCTGTCTCTCCTCAGGCCCAGGACGCCCGCCGCCTCCCCGGCGTGCTCGGGCTCCTCGCCGATTTTGTGGATTGCCCACCGGAGATCCGCCCGGCTTTGCTTTATGTCCTTGGCGATACGTTGGTAGCCGAGTCGCTCGAGGCCGTGCGGGACTTGGAGGGGGTACGGGTGGTGACCGTGGATGGGGACCTCCTCGAGCGGGGAGGGGCCATCATGGGCGGGGCGGCCCGGCGGAGCCGGGATCCCGGGGTCGCTCTACGGCAGGAGGAGCTTCGCCGCCGCGAGGAGGAGCGGGCGCAGCTTTCCTCCCAGATCGAAAAAATCTCTCAGGAGCTCAGCCAGGCCGAGGAGGAGTTGAGCCGCCGCGCCCGGGAGGAGGAGGAACTCCAGGCCGCGCGGGCGAAAGAAGAAGGGGAACTCTTTGCCCTTCGCGAGCGCCGCCGCGAGATCTATCGGGAGCTAGAGAGAAAAAGGGCGAGCCTGGCCCGCTATGAACGGGAGGCCGCGGAATTGCGGGGGGAGCTCGCGGCATTGGGGGAAGTCCAGCCGCCTTCGGAGCCCGTGCCCGGCTCGCCCGAGGTCCTCCAAGCCCGCCTGCGCCAGATCGAACGCGAACTTGCATCTTTAGGGGCGGTGAACCTACGCGCCATTGACGAATACGAAGCGGCCTTGGCCGAGGTCCAGGAGCTCAAAGAACGCGTGGCCACCTTGGAGCGGGAGAAGGAGGAGATCGAACACTTCATCGCCGAGATCGAGCGCAAAAAACGCGAAAAATTCCTGGAAACGGTGGAGAAAGTGTCCGCGGAGTTGAATCGCCTTTTTGTGCGGCTTTTTGGCGGCGGGGAGGCCCGCCTTTCTTTAGCCGAACCGGGGAACATCGCCTCGGATCTCCTCATCCAGGTCCGCCTTCCCGGGAAGGAGCTGCGGGTTTTGGACGCCCTTTCCGGCGGGGAAAGGGCCCTTGTAGCCATCGCGTTTGTGTTGGCCCTCGCCGCGGGGAGGCCCGCGCCCTTCTATCTCCTCGATGAGGTGGATGCCGCCTTGGATAAAGCCAATTCCGAGCGTCTGGCCCGCCTCCTTAAGGAGTTCGCAAAAAACGCGCAAGTGATCGTGATCTCCCACAACGAGGAACTTGTGCGTCATGCGGACAGGATCTATGGGGTTGTCCTCCGCCAGGGGGCTTCGGAAGTTTTAGGGATGGAGCTGGTGCGCCATGCTTGAGGTTTTCCAGCCGGAGCGGTTCACCCGGGCCGATTGGGAGGAGCTCTTTCGCCAGGCCACCCGCGGCCTGGATCCTTGGGCGCTGGACATTACCGTCCTCATCGGCCGCTTCCGGGAGTTTTTGACCAAAACCCCGGTGGAGATGCGGGTTCCGGGCCGGATGGTCTTGGCAAGCTCCGTCCTTTTACGCATGAAGTCGGAGCGGATGGAAGGGAAGGCCACACTCAAGGAGGCCGTGGAGGCGGTGGTGGCGGAGGAGACTGCGGAAGAGGAGGACCCTTTTGTTTATGTGGCCCCAGAGCTCCGGCTTCCCCTTCGGCGCCGGCCCAAAGCCCGCGTGACCATCGCGGATCTCCGACGGGCGCTTTTGGCTACCTTGGCTAAGCCCGCCCGACCAAAACCCCCCGCCCAAGAAGCAAAGTTTTTGCCACAAGAGGAGCCATTCAAAGTCCGTGCCCTCCGCCTCCTCCGCCGGCTTCTTTCCATGGTCAACGGTCAGCGGGTGGTCCCCTTTTCCCAACTCTTGGAGAACGACGACCCGAAGGAGCGGGTGGCTCGGTTCCTTGAACTTTTGCACCTCGACGGGCAAGGGAAAGTCCGCCTATATCAGCCGGAGTTTTTGGGCGAAATCCTCATCGAAGTCCCACATGATTCCTAAGGCGTTGGTGGAGGCCGCCCTCTTTTTGGCCGACCGACCCCTCTCCGTGGCTGAGCTCGCGCAAAAGCTGGGGCTTGAGGAGCATGTGGTCCTGCGGGTCTTGGCTCAACTCGCGGAGGAATTAGAGGAACCCGATCGGGGCCTGGAGCTAGGCCAAGAGGGCGGCGGGTATGTGCTTAGGGTGAAGGCGGAGCTAGTGGAGCTGGTCCGGCCGTTCGCTCCCCATCAGGACCTTTCTGAACCGGTCCTCCGAACTTTGGCGGTGATCATCGCCAAGGCCCCGGTCCTCCAGTCCGAGGTGGTGAAGATCCGGGGGCAGCGGGCTTATGAGCACATCCGAGAGCTTCTATTGCGAGGGTTTGTGTCCGCCAAAGAAGAAGGGACCACGAAGGTGCTCAACGTTACCGACGATCTTCTCCGGTATTTCGGCGTGGCCTCCCTCGCCGAGCTCCGCTCCCTCCTTTCCGTTGTTGACGAGGGGAAGGGTATCGGCTAGGATGAAAAGACGTTCTTCCCAGGAGGTGAAGAATCCCCTTGGAGCAGACGATGGAGAGGGCATCTGTAGAGGTCGCGCCGGGCTGGTTAGCCCACGCCGTGGGAAAAAGGAAGGAGGCCATTGCCCGGGTTTTTCTCCGCGCCGGCACGGGCAAGATCTGGGTGAACGGAAGGCCGGCAGAGGAGTACTTCCGGGCTTTCGCCTTCACCCAGGATTACCTAAACCGCCATCTATTAACGCCGTTCTACATCACCGGCACTTTGGGCCGGTACGATGTGCGGGCCAAGATCGAGGGCGGCGGAGCGACCGGGCAGCTTGAGGCCCTGCGCTTGGGCATCGCCCGGGCTTTGGTCAGCATCAGCCCGGAGTTCAAAAAGCCCCTCAAGGACGCAGGGCTCCTCACCCGCGACGCCCGCGAGGTGGAGCGCAAGAAGTACGGGCACCGCAAGGCCCGCAAGAAGGAACAGTACTCCAAGCGGTGATCAGCGATGAAAAAGGGAATTCACCCGGAGGTCCATCGCGCCATTGTTCGTTGTAGCTGTGGGGCGGAGTTTGAGACTCTGTCCACGAAAAAAGAGCTCCACGTGGACGTGTGTATAGAGTGCCATCCCCTCTTTGGGGGAAAGCGCGCGGAAGCCCCTGATACCGAAGGTCGCATCGAGCGCTACCACCGACGCTACGGTAAGAAATAATGCCCATCGGCGGTCAAGCGGTGATAGAAGGGGTCCTCATCGCCGATGGGGAGCGTGCCTTTTTAGCCGTGCGGGGGCAGGATGGGTCGGTGGTGGTGGAACCCCTTTCTATCCCGAGGCTCCCAAAACTTGAGCGCATTCCCTTTGTCCGGGGCCCAATAAAGCTCTACCAGCTCATTTCCCTAGGGCTTCGGGCCCTTCAGCGCTCCGCGGAGATCGCCTACCCAGAGGAAAAAAGCTCCGGCTGGGATTTCTTCTTCGCCATAGGCCTGGCCCTCCTTCTCCTCGTGGGAGGATTCATTGCCCTTCCCTTTTTCTTGGCCACAAGGCTTGGCCTTTCTAATCCCGTGCTCCTTAACCTCGTAGAGGGTGGAATCCGTGTGGCTTTCTTCATTTTGTACCTTTGGGGGCTCTCCCTTATTCCCGAGGCCCGTCGGGTTTTTCAATACCACGGTGCGGAGCACAAAGCCGTTCACGCCTACGAGGCCGGCTCGTTGGAGCTTTCCAGCGCCCTAAAACAAAGCCCAATCCACGCCCGGTGCGGAACAAATTTCATTTTCCTTTTTGTCGCTGTGGCCATACTCGTCTTTTCCCTCATCCCAGCGAGGTCTTTTGGGCTTCGGCTTTTGGCCCGCATCGGCCTCATCCCCGTTGTGGCCGCTATTACCTATGAGCTTCTCCTTTGGGGGGCGAAGACCAGGCTTTTGCGTCCATTCCTTTGGCCTGGACTTCTGTTTCAGCGGCTCACCACGCGGGAGCCCATGCCGGACCAAATTGAAGTGGCCTTGGCCGCCGTGCGTCAGGTGGTGAGCGCCCGCAGCTCCTCCACCACAGAGTAGGGGAGGCGTACCATCCCCAGGCTCTCTTTGACCGAGCCAGGGCCGTGGTCGTCGGAGCCGCCGGTGGCCAAAAGCCCAAGCTCCGCGGCCAGAGCCGAGAGCTCCCAAAGATGGGTGTTTAGGGGTTTGTCTGGGCTGAGCTCGTAGGGGTAGTAGAGCTCCACCCCGCGTAGGCCCTGCTCCTTCAGGGTTTGGAGAACCTCCCGCCATTGGGAAAACCCGTGGAAGCCGGGGTGGGCGAGGACGGCCACCCCCCCGGCGGCCCGGATGGCCTCGATGACCTGGGAGCTCGTGGGGCGGGCCAAGGGAACATAGCAAAGCCCGTCATCGCCAAGGTAAGTGGAGAAAGCCTCGTCTAGGGTGGACACAGCTCCGTATTGCACCAAGAGAGAAGCGAGATGGGGCCGGCCCACCGAGCCCTGGGCCTTGGCCCGCACCTCCTCGTAGGTGAGGGGAAGGCCCAATACTTCTCGGCACCGCTCCACCATCGCCTTCATCCGCTCTTCGCGGGCCCTGGCCATCCAGGAAAAAAGGGCACGCAACGCCGGATGGTGCGGATCCACAAAGTACCCAAGGATCTCCCCGCGCTCCCCCAAAATCTCCGCCTTTATCTCCACCCCAGTGATGACCTCCAGCCCCTCCCGAAACTCCACGGGAGCACGGAGCTCCGGGCCGATCGTGTCGTGGTCGGTGACGGCCACCACCCCAAAACCCAGGGACTTAGCGCGGGCCAAAAGCTCCGCCAGGGTTTGAGTCCCATCGGACCAGCGGGTATGGAGGTGCAAATCAGCCCACTTTTCCACCTTGCCTCTCCTTCCAAACTCGGTCCAAGATGGCGTTCACCACCGCGGGCGCCCTTTCCGTCCCGTAGAGCTTCCCAAGCTCCACCGCCTCGTTGATCACCACCTCCGGCGGGGTTTCCGTATAAAGGAGCTCGTATAGGCCCAAGCGGAGGATATTGCGATCCACGAGGGGAAGACGATCTAGCCCCCATCCTTCGGCGCGGTCATCGATTATCGCGTCGATCTCCCTTTGGTGCGCCAACACCCCTTCAAGGAGGGACTGGGCAAACTCCCTGGCTTCTTTGGGGAGGGCGACCTCGGCGAGGAGTTCTGCTGGGGGCAGATCCAAGAATTCCCGGCGGTATAGGGCGCGAAGGACCTCTTCCCGGGCTTTGCGGCGCATCAGCGGGGGGCGCGGGCTGTGCCATGGACCACCACTTGCACCTCTTGGACCTTAAGGCCCGTGCGGCGGGAAAGCTCGGCGGTGAGGAGTTCCTGCACGCGCTCGGCCACCTCCGTGATGGAGGCCTCCTGGGGGAGGCGGAGAAAAACCCGCAAAGAAAAACCCTCTTTTTGCGGCTGCAAATGCACGCGGAAGGTCGTCTCCGGAAGCTCTTGGGCAAGAAGCCCGACGGCAAGCTGGACCACCGTATGGGGGGTGATGAAGACGAGCCCGCGGGGCCCGGGCTGCTTTAAGGGCGAAGAGAGGCCCTGGCGCTGGCGCCAAAGGGCAAGGCACGCCCCGCTCCCGCCCAAAAATGCCGCGGCAAGAATGGAGAGGGTCACTCTCACCGCCAATTCAGGAACGGGGTTAGTGCGTATGGTGACCTCAGGGGCGAGCCAGGCGCCAAGGCCGGCCAAAACCGCCGCCAAAAACAAAACCAAAGCTTCAATCCCCAGCAAAAGGTTCATGACTGCTCCTCGGAAAAGACCACCCGGGTTACCTCCACATCCACCGCCTCCACAGGAAGGGCGGTCATCCGCTCCACTTCGGCCTTGATCTTCTCCTGAAGCTCCTGCACCACTTCGGGCACGGCCCGGCCATATTCCACGGCAATGCGTAGGGAAACGCGGACGCGTCCGCCCAGAAGTTCGGTCTCCACGTGGCGGCGGGCCGCTGGCCCCCGGGGAAAAGGTTCCCCGCTGGGGGCAAAAACCCCAGGGATCTCTGCAGCCGCCAACGCGGCAATCGTAGAAACCACGTCCTTAGCAATGCTTATACGGCCTGCCTCCTCCATCTCCTCAGGCCGCGCCATTCTCTCCCCCCTCTATTTCAATTTCCGGGAGAAAAACCTCTTGCACATAAACGTTGATCTCCCGCGCCCGCACCCCGGCGAGACCTTCCAGGGCCTCCCGTACCGCTTGCTGAACCCCTTGGGCCACCTCGTGCACCGGGTAACCATACATCACCGCGATCTTCACGTGGACGTCAATGGTCCCCGGCTCAGGGCTCACCAATTCCACCCCGGATTCGCCACCCCAAACCCCCATGAGGCCCTTGGGGTGCCAAAGCTTCACCCCCTCCATTTGGCTTACGGTTTTGCCCACAATCCCGGCCAGGACCTCCGGCCGCATGGTCACGCGGCCGAGGGGCAGACGCAGCTCCACCTTCACCTCGGGCATCTCAGCTCACCCGCTCCACGTAGGCCCCGGTGCGGGTATCCACGCGGATTACATCCCCTACCTGCACAAAAAGCGGGACCTTCACAACAAGGCCGGTCTCCAGCGTGGCAGGTTTATCCCCGCCTTGGGCCGTATCCCCCCGCACCCCAGGGGGAGTATCCACCACCCGCAGCTCCACAAAGTTCGGAGGCTCCACCTTCACCAGCTGCCCCTGGTAATAAAGGCCGGTGACCTCCATCCCCTCGAGAAGATAGCCGCGGATGGGCTCGATCACCGTCGCCGGGATCATCCGCTCCTCGAAGGTTTCCTTGTCCATGAACACGTAAGAATCGCCGCTTTGATAGAGGTACTGCATGGGCCGCACCTCTAGGAAAGCCGCCTCAAGGTTATCGGAATCGCGGAGGGTTTCGTTAATGACCTGACCAGTTTTAAGGTTGCGGAGTTTGGCCCGTACAAAGGCCGAGCCCCGGCCGCGCTTCACGTGCTCGAACTCCAACACCTCGTACAGGGTCCCGTTATAGAGAAGGGTCATGCCCTTGGTAATCTCGCCGATGGTGATCCCCATTGCTCCTCCTTCTTTGCTCGTTATACCCTCAACCTCTGCCCCTGACAACCCGCAGGCGGTCGGCAAGGATGTGGAGGAGTTGGGGAAGCCAAAGGCCCACAAGGAGGGGAAGAAGCCAAGAGAGGGGAAATTCGGGCCAGGGGAACCCCAGGGCAAGGCCAAGGGGAGAAAGGACAAGGCCAAGGTAAAGGAAGCGGGAGAGGGGGCCGAGGACGGGGTGGTGGGAGAGGCCGCGGTGACGGAAAAGGAGGGCGTAGGGCCGCCAGATGAACCTCAGGATCCCCCAGCGCCGGGCCGCGCGGCTTTGCGCAAGGTCCAGGTCTGGGGAGAGGAATAGGCTTCCCAAAAGGTAACCCAGGGCAAGGGGGAAAAGGGCCTTTCCCAGGTCCAAGAGATACCCCACGAGCAAGAGAAAAGGAAGGAAGGCGAGTTCCAGCGCGAGGTGCACGGAAGCCCTGGGCACGGGCCATTGTTGCCGCCTGGAGCTACCACTTCAACCTTGCGGCTCCCCACACCACCCCTTACAATCTTTTAGCACCTAAAACCCTGAAGTGCTAACCCGGGAGGTGGTGGAATGAAGATCAAGCCCTTGGGTAGCCGTGTGCTTGTGAAGAAGATCGAGGAAGAGGAGCGCCGCACCCCCGGTGGCATCGTCCTTCCGGAGTCCGTGAAGGACGAGAAGGCCGTGAAGGGGAAGGTGGTGGCCCTCGGCACCGGCGAGAAGTTCGAGGTGAAGGTGGGCGATAAGGTCCTCATCGCCGCCTACGCCGGAACCGAGGTCCGCGTGGGCGACGAAAAATACCTCCTCGTGAAGACTGCGGACATCCTGGCCGTCATCGAGGAGTAAGGAGGTGGGCATGGCAGCGAAAGAGGTCGTCTACGGGGAAGAGGCACGGCGGAAGATCCTGGCCGGCGTGGAGAAGCTGGCCAACGTGGTCAGGGTGACCCTCGGTCCCCGCGGTCGCAACGTCTGTATCGAGAAGAAATTCGGCTCCCCCGACATCGTCAACGACGGGGTCACCATCGCCGAGGAGCAGGAGTACAAGGATCCCTACGAGAACATGGGGGCTCAGCTCGTGAAGGAGGTGGCCTCCAAGACCAATGACGTGGCCGGCGACGGCACCACCACCGCCACCGTCCTCGCCCACGCCCTCATCAAGGAAGGGTTCAAGATGGTGGCCGCCGGGGCCAACCCCATTGCCCTCAAGCGCGGCATCGAGAAGGGCGTCAAGGCCGTGGTGGAGGAGCTCCAGAAGATGTCCCGCAAGATCTCCGGAAAGCACGAGATCGCCCAAGTGGCCGCCATCTCCGCCAATGACCCCGAGGTGGGCCGCATCATCGCCGACGCCATGGAGGCCGTGGGCGAGTCCGGGGTCATCACCGTGGAGGACTCCGACACCATCGAGACCTACTACGAGGTGGTGGAGGGCATGCAGTTCGACCGCGAGTACCTCTCCCCCTACTTCGTCACCGACCCCAAAAAGATGGAGGTGAACCTGGAGAACCCCTACATCCTCATCACCGACCGCGAGCTCAAGAACGCCCTGGAGATGATCCCGCTTTTGGAGAAGGTAGCCCAGACCGGTCGGCCCCTCCTTGTGATCGCCAAGGACGTCACCGGCGAAGCCCTCTCCACCTTGGTCATCAACAAGCTAAAAGGGACCCTCATCTCCTGCGCTGTGAAGGCTCCCGGGTTCGGTGACCGGCGCAAGGCGATGCTGGAGGACATCGCCATCCTCACCGGCGGTGTGGTCATCGCCGAGGACGCCGGGATGGAGGTGCGGAACGCCACTCTGGACATGCTGGGCCAGGCCGAGCGAGTCCGGGTGACCCACGAGTCCACCACCATCATCGGCGGCAAGGGCAACCCCGAGGCCATCAAGGCCCGCATCGAGCAGATCGAGGAGCAGATCAAGACCACGGACAGCGAATACGACCGGGAGAAGCTGGAGGAACGGAAGGCCAAGCTCGCCGGCGGGGTGGCGGTGATCAAGGTCGGCGCAGCCACGGAGACCGAGCTTGAGGAGAAGAAGCACCGGTTTGAGGACGCCCTCGAGGCCACCCGGGCCGCGGTGGAGGAGGGGATCCTGCCCGGCGGTGGCGTGGCCCTCCTGCGCGCCAGCCGCGTCCTCGATCAACTGGAAAAGGAGCTCGAGGGCGACGAGAAGCTGGGCGTGCAGATCCTGAAGAAGGCCCTGGAGGCCCCGGTCCGTCAGATCGCAGAGAACGCGGGGTTCGAGGGCGCGGTGATCGTGGAGCGCCTGCGGAAGGAAAAGGACACCGTGGGCTTCGACGTTGTCCAGGAGAAGTTCGTGGACATGTACGAAGCCGGGATCATCGACCCGACCAAGGTGACGCGCTCGGCGCTCCAGAACGCCGCCTCCATCGCCGGGATGCTCCTCATCACCGAGGCCTTGGTGGCCGAGGTGCGCGAGGAGAAGAAAGAGACCGTGCCGACCCCGCCGCCGGAGTACTAGGCTAAAAGAAAAGGCCCCGGGATTCCTCCCGGGGCTTTTTTATTTTTTAGCGGTGGCGACGGTGGCGCCGCTCCCCCTTGTTTTTGGCGTTCCCGAAATTCGCCGCCACTTTGGGCTTGGCCTCAGGCCGAAGAAGGGCGCGGAGAAGGCGGGCGTAACCCGCCGCAGCCCTCTGTAAATCGGCCACCGGAACGCGCTCGTCGGGCTGATGGGCCAAGCGTTCGTCGCCCGGGCCAAAGCCCACGGTGGGGATGCCCCGCCGGCCGCAGGACTCCACCCCGTCCGTGGAAAAGCGCCAGATCCGAAACGGAGGACATCCCAGGGCCTCCCAGGCCAGCCGGACCCAAGGGTGATCGGGTTCCATGTACCAAGCGGGAAAGAAAAGCTTTGCCCGCACCACTTCGCCGGTGTAGAAGCGAAGGTCCATCTCTTCCAGAGCTACCTCTGCTCCGATCCCCTGGTAGTCAGCAAGGACGGAAGCCTCCGTCTCCCCCAAAACCACGCGCCGGTCGAGGAGGGCCAAACACCGGTCGGGGATGACCGGTCCCTGGCCATCAGCGCTCACGAACACCGGGGCCACCGAGCCCTGGCCGAGCAGGGGGTCCTCGGGAAGGGGGGTGCGCAGAGCATGCCCTAGGGCGTGGATCATCTTCTCGATCGCGTTTTCCCCGAGTTCCGGCATGGAGGCGTGGGCCGCCTTTCCCCGCGCGAGAACGCGGATCACCGCCCGGCCGCGATGCCCAATGCCCAAGCGGAGGTCAGTGGGCTCCCCAAGGATTACCAGGTCCGGCTTTTCCAAGGAGTCAAGGACCAGGCCCAGGGCCACGCCCTCGGCAGTCTCCTCATGGGGCACGTACACCAAATAAAGCGTCCCCTGGATTTCGGGGGCGGCCTGGGCCGCGCCGGCGATCTGGGCGGCGATGGCTCCCTTCATGTCCACCGCCCCGCGCCCATAGAGAAAGCCCTCCCGGATCTCCCCGGCGAACGGGGGCAAGGTCCACCCCTCGCCCGCCGGCACCGTGTCCATGTGGCCCGTGACCACCACCACCGGGCCTTCCCCCCGCTGAACCCGGCCGACCACCGTTCCTAACGGACCCCGTTCGGCCTCACAAAAGCTACGCAGCTGGGAGAGGAGAAAATCCGC
>JACIWL010000007.1 GCA_014360995.1 Candidatus Bipolaricaulota bacterium
CGGCTTCCGATGTAGCGGGCTTGGCGCATCACCTCCACCACGCCAATGGCGTACGCCAGCGTCGTGTCCTTGAGGACCACAGCGAATTCGTTTCCCCAACCGGCTAAAGAAAGGCGAAGAGCCTGAGGAAGGAGAACGTAGCGGATGGCCTGCAAGCGGGAAAGACCGAGAGCCCGGGCGGCCAAGGCCTGCCCCAAGGGGATGGACTGCAAAGCGCCCCGGAATATCTCTGCCTGATAAGCGGAAGAACGAAGCCCCAAGGCCAGTACTGCCGCAAGAAAAGGGGAGATCCGGAGGCCAAATTGCGCGGGCCCAAACCACATAAGCAAAAGGAGGAGGATCTCTGGGATACTGCGAAAGATCCAGGCGTAGCCAGCGGCAAGGACCTTGAGCGGCCTTGGCCCATAGACCTCCAAAAGGGCAATCACCACCCCCAAGATGAAGCCCACCCCCAAAAGCCCGCCTAAAAGGGCCAGATTCACGGAAAGGCCCTGGAGGAGCGTGGGGAGATACGACCAAACCCGCAGCCAGTGTTCCAGGGTCAAGGGAGAAAGGGGGAGGCCTCCTCAGCCTCCCCCGCGCACGTTTACTTCACAAGCTCCCGGACCTTTTGGGCCAAGCACGCTGCGTAAGCCACCGGGTCTTTATTCACTCGCAGAATGTCGATGCACGCCTCCCACGCGGCCTCGATGGCCTCAAGCGGGTTCCCAAAATAGGCGGCTACGAGATTATCCCAAGCTCCGCTCTCCTTTAGCTTCTTAATCCCTCTCTCGATGCGGGGGAGGATTCCCTTGGGATCACCCTTGGCCACGAGAAATCCAAATTCCTCATAGGTCTTGATCACGCCGACGATGAGGAGCTGGCCCGGATACTGCCGCACCGCCTGCTCGGAAGGGGCTTCATCCTGAATCACCGCGTCCACCCGGCCGGCAAGAAGGTCCATGACGGCTTCCGGATAAGTCTCGTAAAGCACGAGCTCCACGGCCACGCCCTTGGCGATGAGGTTATCCTCCACCCAGAAGGCGCCGGTGGTGCCGCGCTGGGCCGCCACTTTCCGCCCAGGCATGAGAGCAGTAATCACGTTCAGCCCGGAATCGGCCCGCACAAGCACCGTCTGATCCGAGGACCAATACGGGGAGGAGAAGTCCACCACCTGGGCCCGCTCGGCGGTGATGGTGAACCCGGATGCGCCAATGTCTACCTTCCCCGCGATGACGGCAGGAATAATGGAGTCGAAGGCAATGTCCTGGATTTCGATTTCATAGCCCTCAAGGACGGCGATCATCCTCATCACATCCAAATCAAACCCGAGCATCTCGCCTTTGGCAGAAACCCATTCGAACGGAGGCCAGGCGGCATCCGTGCCGACAATAAACTTTTCCGCAGCCAGCCCGCTAAGGGCCACTACCCCGAAAACTAGGATTCCTACTAGCACCCCTCGTGACGCCATGGGACCACCTCCCAAGCAAAAGTTAGCCCAACTATAGTTTGCTTGGTGGCCAAGGTCAAAGGGTGGAAAGGTGGCGGCGGGCCAACTCCTTTTCCTCCCCGGGGAGGGCAAAAGGCTCGGGCTTCTTTTTGCCCCGCGCAAGCAATTTGTAGGAAAAACCGCGGGTGAGCTCATACCACTGGAGGACGAGCTCGTTATAGCGGTTTTTGAAGATGTCAAGCTCCTCGTCGGCTGTGGCCAGGCGGTTTTGCGCTTTGCGCACACGTTCTTCCCGCTCCCGCGGAAGAGCCCGGTAGATTCCGCGCAAAACCATCTCCACCCGCTCGTCGGCCTCCGCCAACGCCCGGGGATCATCCTTGCTTTTCCGCAAGATATCGAGCGCCTCTTGCAATTTCCCCGTGCCTTCCGGGGCGTAGCCCGCCCCTCGTAGCGCCGAAAGAAGTTCTTCCAAGGCCAAAATGCGGGCGTCCATGGCGGAGATCACGGCCTGCCAAGCTTTCGCCATCTCTTTTTCCAGACGGGCGAAGATCCTCTTTGCCCGTAGGAACGAGGCCAATCCGATCACGCCCAAGACGGCCAAAGCCACAAGGATCGTGCCTACCATGCTCTTCCTCCGCCTCCGCCCATTCCGCCGCCGGAAAAGCCCCTTCCGCCAAATCCGGACCCCCCGCTCCACCCCCCGCGGGAAGCCGTGCGGGGAACGGCTGTCACTGCGGCCTGGCTGAGGGAGTGGAATAGGATAAACCGCGCGGGAAAGGCCGCGGGAACCCAGGGTCCGCGGGCCTCGTACCAGCTCGGGGGCGCTGTGAGCACCCCGGCAAATTTCTCCACCCAAAGATCGCTCATCCCCAAAGCCACTGCATAGGGAAGAAGCTCTTCAAAATGCTTTTCCCTGGCGGCAAACTCAATGCGGTCCACTTCCGCCCGGCGGATGTACTCCCCAAGCCCCAACACCCAGCGCAAAGCCTCTACTCCCTTTTGCGCTTTGCGGGGCATATAGGGAGCGAAAAGAAGGACAATGCCCCCGGAAATCATCACTGTTATTCCCAGGTATACGTTGCCGAAAAGAAAGATAAAGAGGAGGCCTAAAACGGCAATCCCTAGCCCCAAGGCCCGCCAGCGGGCCCGAATCACCTCGGGATTGGCCAAATAAAAGCCTCTGTCCACAAGCTCGATAAAGAGCTTCGCCCGCAAACCCGGGATCTTTTCGTAGAGCTTGTATTTGAGATCGGAAAACTTTGGCCCTTCCTTCTTTTCGGCAAAAAGGGCCGCGCGCAGGGCCTCCTCAAAGGGAGTAAGCTCCTCGCCCCCCTTTTGGGGGATAAGCCTAAAGTCGTTTTCCTCCTCGCGAATTTTCAGCCAGCCCTTTGTGGCGAGGGAAATGATCCCAGCGGTAAAATCGCGGGGGTCAAACCGGTCGTCCACAAGGACACCGGCCTCCGCCGGCCCAAGCCCAGGCGGCGGTTTGAACTCCGGGGCCACCGTACCCACTTTGGGATCCCGCCCCCACCGCCACCAAACTAAAGTCATCCCCAAAAGGACGAAGAGGGGGATGGCGGCGTAGACGTTGTCCTCCAGAAACCAAAGAAAACGCTGGCCAAACCCGGGAAGGACGATGTAGCTTGAGGGCACCCGCACGGCCACCGTTATTCCCTCGCCCGGGGAAAGATCCCTCGCTTCCCCCTTGAGCTTTCCCTCCTCCCATGAAAGCACAAAAGGCGTGGGACTTCCATATGGGCCTAGGTACCCCAAAAACCGCACATCCTCCGCAGGGATCTCAGAAGGGATGAGGATTTCCACTGAAGCATGCCGAATGGGCATGGTCCAGGCGGTGCCAATGGCGTTCCAGTAGAGCTCGACCTCCTCTCCATAGCGCACCAAGGCCCGAAAAACGCGGTAACGGATGGTGTAAGAAACAAGTCCCCGCACGGTGACGTTGGGGTCCCCTATTTTTATAACAAGGCTTTCCCCCTCGCGACGAGCTTCATAGGGGATGGGCCGATCATCCTGGGAAACCTCCAAAAGCTTCAGGCGCAGGCGGTAGCGTTCCCCAGTAGGAAGGCGATAGGAAAAAGGGATCTCCCGGATGATCCCGTGGCGGGGGAGGTCAAAGAAAACCGCGATTTTTTCGGTGACCTCCAGGCTCGCGTCGGTGCCGATTTTAAGAGTGACGGAAAAGTCATGGATCTCCTGGGCCAGGCCCCAAAACGGCCAAAGGAGGATGAGGGCAAAGAGAGCCCTTCTCATCGGGTGAAGCTCACCTTTGGGGGCTCGGCGAGGGCCTCGTCGGGGAGCATGTAGAACTCGCGGCCCTCGATGCGGAAAAGCCTGGCCACCAGGTTTTGCGGAAAAGCCCGAATAGCGTAATTTAGATCCCGAACCACTGCGTTGTAGTACCGCCGGGATCTGGCGAGCTCCTCCTCCACACCCTCAAGCGATTTCTGCAAGGCAAGGAAGTTCTCGTTGGCCTTTAGATCCGGATAATTTTCCACCACAGCGAAAAGCGTTTTCAGGGTTTCCCGCAGGGCGTTATCGGCCTCGGCTTGCTCCCTGGGGGTTTTGGCGCCAAGGGAGGCAGCGCGGGCCTGGGCGATCTTCTCGAAGATCTCGCGCTCGTGCCCGGCGTAGCCCTTCACCGTCTCCACAAGGTTAGGAATGAGGTCAGCCCGCTTGCGAAGGAGGGTGTCGATCGCTCGCCAGGCCTCCTCTGCCCGCACCTGCAAGCGCACAAGCTTGTTGTAGGTGACGGTAACCCAGACGAAAAAGAGAACAATGATCCCAAGTACAATCCACCCGACCATCTCGCCTCCTTGATGAAACTCATTCTACCGAAAAATCCCCTAAGAAGCCCGTCCTTCCCCTTTTGCCCCTTGCACCCAAGAGCGGAGCTCTTTCGCAAAGCAAGTCCGGATGATCGCGGTGGTGGCAAGAGGTCCTTTTCCGCCCCAGGTAAACTTTTGCCGCTTTGAGCGCAAAGGCGCGAAGTTGATCTTTCAAGAGGAGGTGGCGATGGAGATCTATCTGGACACGGCGAAGGTGGAGGAGATAAGGGAGTTTGCCTGGCTCATCGATGGGGTCACCACGAATCCCACTTTGGTGGCCCAAGCTGGAAGGCCTTTCCATGAAGCCCTGCGGGAGATCTGTCAAATCGTGCACGGCCCGGTTTCCGCGGAAGTGGTGGCCCAAGACGAGGAGGGCATGGTACGCGAGGCCCAGGAGCTCGCAAGGATCGCGGACAACATCGTGATCAAGATCCCCCTCACCCAAGAGGGGCTCAAGGCCGTAAAAAGGCTCAAGGCGTTGGGGATAAGGACCAACGTGACTCTTGTTTTCTCCGCGCCCCAGGCCCTTTTAGCGGCAAAATGCGGGGCGGATTACGTCTCCCCGTTTGTGGGACGGATCGATGACCACGGCGGGGATGGGATGAGTGTAGTGGCCGAAATCCTCCAGATCTTCCGAAACTACGAGTTCCCCACACGGGTGATTGTGGCCAGCGTGCGCCATCCCGGCCACGTGGTGGCCGCGGCCACATTGGGCGCCCACATTGCCACCGTCCCCTATTCCGTGCTGAAGCGCCTCTTCCAACACCCCCTCACCGATCAAGGGATCGCGAGATTTCTTGCGGACTGGGAGAAAGTTCCGCGCTCGGGGACGTATTAAAGGGGCCTTTGGAAAAGCTCGATCCAAGCCTCCCAATACGAGGGGAGCGTATCCCATTCATTGGGCGGCCCATCGTTCACACAATGGACCAAGGATAGCGAACAGGGCCCGAAGCCAGAATAAACCGAAGCATTCGCAGCCGTTTATTGCCAGCCGTGAAGGGGGAGGTTGGCGTCTGGAACGAGGGAGAGGGGGTCAGAACGGCCAAGGACGGTGTAGCGGTGGTGGGCGCAGGCCGCGACCGTAGCGGCGTTGTCCGTGCAAAGTTCCGCGGGCGGGAAGAACACCTCCATCCCGCGCTCGGCGGCTCTTTTGGGAAAAAACTCACGCAGCCTGCGGTTGGCTGCCACCCCACCAGCCACTACAATCCTCTTTAGCTGAAATCGCCGCGCCGCCCGGAGGGCCTTTTCCACCAAAACCTCCACCACCGCCTCCAAGAAGGAGGCGCAAAGATCTGGCAATGGCGCGTCCCGATGCTCCCTAAGCCAGTAAAGGGCGGCGGTCTTGAGCCCGGCAAAGCTCATGTCGAGGCCGCTTTCCAGCATTGGCCTAGGAAACGGAATTTTCGTGGGATCGCCCTCTTGGGCCAGGGCGTCGATCTTCGGCCCAGCGGGGTAAGGAAGGCCCACAAGGCGGCCGAACTTGTCCAGGGCCTCGCCGGCGGCGTCGTCCCGGGTGCCGCCCACCACTTGGTACTCCCCCCAGCGGGGGACGGCCACAAGAAGGGTGTGCCCGCCGGAGGCGATCAGCCCCAAAAAGGGCGGCTCCACCGGCGGTTCCATGAGCTTTAGCGCGAAAAGATGGGCCGCAAGATGATTCACCCCCACCATGGGCCGATCGCAGGCCAGGGCTACCCCCGCGGCATAGGAAACGCCGACAAGAAGAGGTCCGATCAGGCCAGGTCCATAGGTCACGCCCACCAAATCCACATCGTTCCAAGAAAGCTTGGCCTTTTCCAAAGCTTCCGCGGCCAAGGCCGGAAGCTTCCGAAGGTGATCGCGGCTAGCGGCTTCGGGCACAACCCCGCCGTAGCGGGCATGAAGGTCGGTCTGGGAGTACACGAGATTCACTAAGATCTCGCGGCCGTCGCGAACGAGGGCCACGGCCGTCTCATCGCAGGAGGTCTCAATCCCAAGGACAATCATCAGCAAGAAGACGCGCGAATGTACTCGGGCTTGAGAACCCCGATGAAGGGGAGGTTGCGGTAAAGTTCGGCGTAATCCAGGCCGTAGCCCACGACAAAAACGTTCTCAGGAAGGACAAAGCCCACGTAGTCTATTGGCACTTCCACTTCCCGTCTTTGTGGTTTGTCCAAAAGGGTGCAGACCCGGAGGGAGGCGGGATCGCGGGAGGCGAGGCGGCGGAGGATGCTGCGGAGGGTATGGCCGGTATCCACGATGTCCTCCACGATGAGGATATCCCGCTGACCAATGGCCCGGTCCAAGTCCTTTAGGATCCGGACTTCGCCGGGAACCGTGCCATTTCTGTAGCTGGAGACGGCGATGAAGTCGTATTCCAAGGGGATATCCATGTGGCGGATGAGGTCGGCCATGAAGGGCATGGCCCCCTTTAAGATCCCGACCACCAAAAGGGGCCTTTTATAGGGATCTTTGGCCGCGCTGTTTTTGTAGTCCTGGGCGATTTGGCGGCCCAGTTCGGCCACCCTCTTTTGGATCTCCTCCGGCGAAAAAATCACCCGCTCAATCGCCTCAAGCATGGGAAATTCCCCCAGAAAAACGGGAAGGAAGGATACCCCACCCCGGCCAAGCCTTCCACCTCTCCTTAGGATCTAGAAGCTCTCAAGCTTCAAACAATATTCTTTGGCCTCATCATCTTGGCGAAATACCAAATTCTAGGCTGGAAAAATTTTCTGCTGATTTCCTGGGAGGCTAGACACATGGCCATCAGTTAGAGAAAAAACCTGGCCATCTCATAGGCGATCTGGACATTTTTCCCACTCTGAAGGTTGGAGTAAGTTAGCGATGTGGCCTTTGGGCCTAGAGCCATTCTCGGCTTACCTTCGGTTCTGAAGGGATTGGGCGAGATCCAAAAGGAGGCTACCCGCGACTTTTCGACGGTAGTCGGCGGAGGCCCGAAGGTCGGAGATGGGCTTGGTGGCCGAAGAAAGAAGGGGAACGAGATCCCGCCAAGCCTCCGGGTCAATGGGCCTTCCCACCAGGGCCTCCTCCACCTCCTTTGGCCTGATCACCGTGGGCGCCACCGAACCCAACGCCAGCCGCGCCTTCTTTACCCGCCCGCCCTCCGTCCAAATAAGGGCTCCCAAAGAGGCCACAGCAATCACCAGAGCCCTGCGACGCCCAACCTTGCGGAAATAGGGGTAGGGCGAGCCATCAAGAAAAGGAAGAAAAACGGAGCGCACGAGCTCTCCAGGCCGAAGGGCGGTCTTCCCCGGCCCAAGAATGAAATCACTTATCGGAAGTTCCCTTTCTCCCTCCGGGCCACAAAGCTGAACCTTAGCCTCCAAAAGATACAAAGGAACGAGGCTATCCCCGGCAGGAGAGGCATTGACCACGTTTCCCCCGATCGTCCCCATGGCCTGAATGGCCGGGGAGCCAATCGTTCTCAAGGCCAAGCGAAGAATGGGGAATTTTTCGGTTAAAGGCGAGGAGAGAAGCTCGGCATGGGTCACCGCCGCCCCGATAACCAGCCCCTCTTCCTTCTCCTCCAGGACGCGAAGTTCCGAAAGTTCGCCGATGTAGACGAGGAATTGGGGGGACTCCACGCCTTTTCTCAGGCGCACAAAAAGATCAGTTCCGCCAGCTACAGGCTTTCCGCCCGCTGAAATAAGCTCCAAAGCCTCCGCAAGGTCGCGCGGCTTCACAATTCTTAGGGAGCTTTTCCACATGGAACCTCACCTCCCACAAGGTCGGCGGGTGTGTCCACATCCCGAACTACACCAGGATGATCTACGGGGATGAGCTCGCAGCCTTGAAGGAGATTGCGTGCGCCCACGTCGCCGAAGAGCCCAAAAAGGGATGGCCTAAGGGAAGAAGGGAGGTACACGGGAAAACCTCGTTGGCCGCAAAAAACCGGGGCCACCGGGCGCTCGCCGACGCGAGAAAGCACGGCCAAGGCCGCCTCCTTGGGCACCCAGGGCATGTCGCCAAGGAAAACAAGCATAGAACCAGCCACAACCTCCGCGGCCCGGCGAAGGGAAGAGCCCAGACCCTCCTCCCAGTGGGGGTTGAACACCACCTGCCACGGGACCCCGCCTCTCCTAAGGGTGGTCACGCCAAAATCAAGGGAAGGAGGCTCCGGCAAGGAAAAAAGGCTTTTTAAAATAAGATCGGCATGAGCGCCCACGACCATGACCCTCTGGGAAACCGGAAGCCCCTCCACAAGGTCCAGCACATGGGCCAAGATCGGCCGGCCTTCCATGGGCAAAAGGAGCTTGGGGACGTTCCCCATGCGGCGGCCGGGGCCCGCAGCCAAAACCACCGCCGTCACCGGGAAAGCTCCTCCGCCGCTCGCAGCACCGCCTCCACGATCTGCTCGTAGCCCGTACACCGACAGAGATTTCCCGAAAGCCACTCCCGCACCTCTTGCCGCGTGGGCTTGGGGTTCACTAAAAGAAGGGCATACGCGGCCATAATAAACCCGGGCGTGCAAAAGCCACACTGCACCCCGGCCGTTTCGATGAAGGCCTTCTGCAGAGGATGAAGTTTTCCGTCCTTGGCCAAGCCCTCGATGGTGAGGACCTCCTTCCCCTCCACCTGGATTGCCGCGGTAAGGCAGGAGAGCCTGGGCTTTCCGTCCACGAGCACCGTGCAAGCGCCGCACTCCCCTTCCCCGCAGCCCTCCTTCGTTCCGGTAAGGCCGAGGTCCTCCCGCAGAAGATCCAAAAGCCTTCTTCCCGGAGGAACATCCACCTCCACAGGACGGCCGTTCAAGCGAAACCTCAACAGCACCGCGTCATCACCTCGCTCAACGCCTTCACATCCGGCGGAATGATGGGCGGTTCAGGAAGGCCGCGCAACACACCTTGCGGGTCTTTGAGCCCGGATCCGGTGACGATGAGGACGACGCGGTAACTCCGCTCAACAAGGCCCTCTTTCACGAGCTTTCGCAGGCCGGCCAGGGAAGCGGCGCCGGAGGGCTCGGCGAAAATCCCCGCCTCCCTTGCGAGCTCCAGGGACGCCGCCACAAGGTCGGCATCGCTTACGGCGACATAGTCGCCTTCTGTTTCGGCCACGTACTTCACGGCCTTCACCACGTCCGCCGGCTTTCCCACGCGGATGGAATCGGCGATGGTCTCCGCCGGCTCCTCCGCGGGCAGGATGGGCTCCCCCCGTTGAAAGCGGCGAAAGGCGTGGACCACAGGTGCAGCGCCGGAAGCTTGCACTCCAAAAACTTTGGGAACCCGCTCCGAAAGTCCAGCCCAAGCGAGCTCCAAAAAGCCCTTGCACACCCCGGCGATCACGGCCCCGTCGCCCACCGCCACCACCACGGCCTCGGGCACCTCGCCCAACTCTTCCCAGATCTCAAAGGCCACGGTTTTGTTTCCCTCCACGACGATGGGGTTGAGGCCATCGGAGCGGTTGTACCACCCAAACTTTTGTGAGGCTGCCAGGGCCAGGGAGAAGGCCTGATCGTAGGGGCCATCCACGCGGAATACCCGGGCCCCAAAGGCCACAAGCTGGGAGATCTTCGGCGCCGGCGCAGCTTTGGGAACGAAGATGTAGCAAGGAAGTTGGCTTGCGGCGCAAAAGCCGGCCAAGGAGGCGGCAGCGTTCCCGGTGGAGGCGCAGGAAAGGGCCGTGCGGCCGAGCTTCCGCGCCACGGCCACCGTCACCGCCGTCCCCCGGTCCTTACAGGAGGCGGTGGGCTGGAGGGTGTCGTCTTTTATCCAAAGGGCCCGCACCCCAAGGGCCTTGGCCAGGCGCGGAACGGAATAAAGAGGGGTGAGGCCAGCGCGCAAGGGCGGTGCATACTCCGCCCCCACCGGCAAAAGCGCCTCATACCGCCAAAGAGAGAACTTTTCCGGTTTGACGAAGGCCTTGGGAACGTGAGCGTAATCGTACAAAACCTCCAGGTTTCCCGCAGGAAAGCCGCACTTCGGGCAAAAATAATCCATGGACCAGGGCGAAAACTCCTGCCCGCAGCTTATACACCGGAAGGAAACAGGTTCAGCCACGGCTGACCTCCAAAAGGTAGGGCAAGGAACGGGAGATCCCCGTGAAGATGAGGGCCATTTCCAGGGCCGGCCGGAGCGTCTTCGGCTCGGGGAAAGTCCTCTTCGGATGAATCTCCCGCACGGAATAGTCCAAGCCGAGGGTGGCGCGCAGGTCCTCGTCCTCGAAAACGAAGCCGTCGGCGGCGCGCCGGAGCACCATCTCCGCCCCGCCCTCCCGCCGCCGAAGCTCCCCTTCGCCCAACAAAAAGGCGTTCTTCTCTTCTGTCGCATATCTTTCAGGATCGAAGTAAAGCCGCGGTTTATCCAAATACGGCTTCCCTTGGTGAACACAAAATGTGGCGCAGTTTCCGCAGTCGTTGCAAAGATCATCAAGATGGAGGATCTGCCGCCTCTGCGTAATGGAAAGGATTTCTTCCCTCACCACCTTCAGTGCGCCGTTCTCCATGACCACCACCGGAGCACGGAAAGTTCCGGTATCCACGAAATATGGGACGTTTGCGCGGTTTGGACAAACTTCCACACATTTATCGCAGAGGGCGCGGCACTGGAGGCACCGGGCCGCCTCCTTTTGGGCCTCTTTCGGAGAAAGGGGGAGCTCCACGGGCTCGAAGTTCTGGCGCCTTTGAAGGGGCAGGAGTTTTGGCCCGAAGGGCCACGTTTTGCGGGCTTTTGCCTTCTTTAGGGCCGAAAAATCGTGGGCGGGTTGAGGAAGGGGGATTTGAGGGAGGGGAAGGCCGAGTTTTTGGAGGATGGCGAAGGCGGCACGGCGGCCGTCGGCAACGGCCTCGATCACCGTGGCCGGCCCGCGCACCGCGTCCCCCCCAGCGTACACTCGATAAAGGTTCGTTTCCCCTGTGTCCGGATCCACGCTCAGGCGGCCGTCGGGAAGGAGGAAAAGACCGGTGCCGTCGAAGAATTCCAGCTTAGGCCGCTGGCCTACGGCCACGATGATGGCGTCCGCGGGAACGGTGAATTCCGTTCCGGGGATGGGCTCCGGGCGCGGGCGTCCGTCTGGGCCAGGCTCGCCAAGCCTATTGCGGACACACAAGAGCCCCAGCACCTTGCCCCCTTGGCGCAGGACCCTCACCGGGGTGGTCAGCTCCAAAAGCTCGTTCCCCTCGAAAAGAAGCTCCTCCACCTCCTCGGGATGGGCGGGCATCTCTGCCCGGCTGCGCCGGTAAACCACGGTCACGGGGTGTCCGGTGAGGCGCCAGGCCGCCCGGGCCGCGTCCATGGCCGTATTTCCTCCGCCCACAACCACCACTTTCTTCCCTAAATCAAGCTTTTCCCCACGCCTGAGAAGCCGGAAAAACTCCAGGGCGCCGTACACGCCCGGCCCCTCCTCCCCGGGGATGCCAAGCTTGGCCTCCTCGGGAAAGCCTGGAGCGAGGAACACCGCGGAAAAGCCTTGGCCCAAAAGCTCGGAAGCCGTGCTAATCGGGCTCTCAAAAACAAATTTCACGCCCAAGTCCTCCAGGCGCCGCACATCCGCGCGCAACGCCTCCTTTGGCAAGCGGAATTCCGGGGCGAGGGCAATCATCCCGCCCGGTTCTGAAGAGGCCTCAAAGACGGTCACCTCCACTCCGGCCAGGGCGAGGTAAAAGGCACAGGAAAGGCCGGCCGGGCCAGCCCCCACCACGGCCACCTTATGCCCGCTTGGGGGCGCCGGCTCCAGCCTCAAATCCGCATTCTCCGCGGCAAAGCGTTTTAGGGCTCTAATGGAAACGGGCTTCTCGTAGTTCCAGCGGGTGCAGCGCTTTTCACAAAATGCCGGGCAAACATATCCTGTGATCGCCGGCAAGGGGTTTTTAGCCAGGATCGCCCGCAGGCTGGCCTTGGGATCGCCCATAGCGATCTGGCCCACGTATTCAGGCACATCCTGCTCGGCAGGGCAAGCCGCCACGCACGGCGCGGCAATGCAATCAAAGAAGGAAAGCCCTTCGGGGATCTTTGGGAGCTCCCCCAAAAAGAAAGCCTTTTTGTACCGGGGATCTCGGAGACTTTCCGCGGCCGCCCGCTGAAGGTTCTCCGCGCGGTTCTTCGTGAATTCCAAAAGATTCCGCGCCCTGTCCTTGGCCATGCCCTCCCGCAGCTCCTCAAGCCACTGGCCAAAGCGCGCATAACCCCCGGGCTTCAGAAGGTCCGTGCAAGCTGTGACCGGAAGGGCCCCGCAGGAGATGAGGGTAGCAAGGTTCAGGGCATCTGCGCCACCGGAGTAGGAAACGTGGATATCGCCATCGAGGTCGGAGAAAAGCCGCCAGAAAAGGTTTATGGTGATGGGGTAAAGGGCCCGGCCGGACATGTAGATCTCCTCCCCGGGGAGGACCTTCCGGTGGTTGGCCATGGCCAGGGTGTTGGTGAGCTTTACCCCGAAAACAAGGCCTTTTCCCTTCGCGTATTCCCGAAGCTCCCGGATGATGCGCAGCGCATCTTCATACTGAAGGTCGTGCTCAAAGACCGCGTCGGGAATGTCTATTTCCTTATAGCCCAGGTGGTCGTGGAGGATGCGCATGACCTGGTCCTTCCCAAGGAGGGTGGGGTTCAGCTTCACAAACGTGTGAAAGCCGCGATCGAGGAGGAACTTGGCAATGGCCTCGATCTCGTGGGGCGGACAACCGTGCATGGTGGAGAGGGTAACGCTGCGGGATATCTGGGCGGGGATCTCCACATCCCCGTACTCTGGGAACTCCCGGCGCAGAATGTCCTTGACCTCCTCCAGGGCTTCCTTAGCGTTCGCTAGTTCTCCCAAAAATCCTTGGATCTTCGGGCTTTTTATGCCTTCGAGGTTATAGCCGACGCTCATGTTGAACACCGTGCCCAATGGCTTTTTCTCCCAGCCCAAGGCTCGCCGGAGGACGTGGATCAGGGCCCACGCGTGGATGTATTCCCGCGCGGCTTGGGAGACCCGTAGCTCCTGGGACCACTCCACGTTGTAGCCCTCGTCAGCCGCGTCGATACAAGGGCGGGGGATCTCCAAATCATCGAGGATTTGCACGGTTTTGAGCTCGATAAAGCGTCCGCCACAAAGCCAGGCGGTCACGATGTTTTGGCTCAATTGCGTATGCGGACCTGCCGAAGGACCGATGGGCGTAGCCAAATACTCCCCGAAGATCTCCGTGGCAAATGGTTCATCCTTGGGCTCATAAAAAAGGGCTCGAGGAATCCCGAAGACCGCGTCGTTGTGCTTGAGCTCCGCAAGCGCCCAGCGCAAAAGCTTCGGAAAAGGAAGAGGGCGAAGGTCCGTGGGCATTCTGCCACCTCCTAGACCCGGCTCCAAAGTTCTTTCGCCTTCTTTTGGGCTTTGGCCAGGATGTCCCTCTCGTCCAAATCCGGGACCTTTCCTTCCTTAAGCCTAATTTCCCCGGCGACGATCACGTAAAGGGGCCGGAGCCCCTCGGTGATGTTGGCAAAAAGGAGGTGGGAAAGGAGGTTCGCCTGGCCAATGGGAGTGGGAGGGAAGTATTCCCAAAGCACAAGATCGGCGGCGTACCCTGGGGCCACCTTTCCAAAGGGCACGGAGAAGAATTTCTGCGCAAGCAGGTAATTTTGTTCGAGGATCTTTTGGCTCACCTGGTCACTGAAGGCCGTGGGATCGGCCTGGGCGTGGTGGGCCAGAAGCCTTGCGGAAAGGAGCTCTCCCAGCATATCGCATCCAAACCCGTCGGTGCCCAGGGCCACGGGGATGCCCCGCGCCACCATCTTTTCCACCTGGGCCGCGCCCACGGCGTTGTTCATGTTCGAGCGGGGGTTGTGCACCACTGTGGGCTTTCGCTCCGCCAAAAGCTCGAGCTCCGCTTGGGAAAGATTGATCCCGTGGGCAAGCAGAGACTCCTCCCGCAAAATGCCGAATTGATCCAGGCGTTCGGCCGTGCGCATCCCATACTTTTGCAGGGCATCGAGGGGGTCCTCCTTCCCCTCCGCAAGATGAAGGTGGAACCCCAACCCCAGCGGCTCCGCCAAGGCCCGGCACTTGGCCAGGGTCTCATCGGAGAGGGTGAAGGAGGCGTGGAGCCCAAAGTGCGCGGAGAACCGGCCGGGAATCCTTTCCTCCTTAGCGAAGCGCACGTTCTCCTCTATCCCTAAGGCGCATTCCTCCGGCCCGCCGCGGTCGGTGACCTCGTAGCAAAGGTCCGCCCGAAGCCCAAGCTCGGAAAGGGCTCGCTTTATTTGGGAAAGGGATCCAGGGATGGCGGTGGGTGAAGCGTGGTGATCGAAGATCACGGAGACCCCGCGCTTAAGGTGGGCCAAGCCCCCCACAAGGGCGGAAAGGTAAACCCCTTCTAAATCCAAAGCGCGGTCGAGCTTCCACCAAAGCTGCTCCAAGATTTGGCGGAAGCTTTTGGGGGAGAACTCCCGCAGGAAGATGCCGCGGGCCAAGGAGGAGTAAAGGTGGGCATGGGCGTTGACCAACGCGGGGGTGAGGAGGTGGCCTTCGGCATCAAGGCGCACCGCCCCAGGGACCTCGGGCGCAAGCCCCTCGCCCACCTTGGCGATCCTTTCCCCCTCCACGATCACATACCCGGAATCCAAAAAAGTCCCGAAAAAGTCAGCAATGCGCGCGTTTTGGATGAGGATTAACCCCACGCTTCCTCCTTAAAAGTTAAGGGGGGCCTGCCTGGACAGGCCCCCCTTCCCCGCAGTTCACGGCTCGCCCGGCCAAGGACCGACCACGCCCTCCACCGCCCACTCCATGGTGATGAGGGCGTCGTAACTCATCCACATCCCCTCGGGAACAACGAGGCGACCCTTGCGATCGTACACCGGGCCCTGGAACGGATCGAAGGTGATGCCCGGATCGGCCATCTGGTTGAGGCGGATGAACACAAGCTCGTACACGGAGATCTTCCCGAAGGCGGGGTGATTGATCACGTAGTTCTTGAGAGCGGCCTCGTACTTGGGGTTGATAACCATCCCGGGCTTCGCCCCCACCTCCACCGCGCCCTGGGAGAGGAGCCACCAGTAGTCCACGTGGGCCAGGTTCTTCGTGGTGTAAAACCCGTTATAGATCTTCACCAGGAAGTCCTCGTAGATCTTCTCCCAGTGCACGAGCTGGCCGGAGACCACGTAGTCGGGGGCGAAATCGTACATGGGGGAGTAGTGACCGAAGCTGGGAAGCCCCTTCTCCGCGGCCACCTGGACCACAGTGGGCGAGTCCTCAGTGAAGGCAAAAACGTCGCAGCCCTCGGCGATCAGGGCCTCCGTGGCCTCCTTGGCCGCGGCAGGGTTGAACCACTCATAAATCCAGCGCACATGGACTTCAGCCTTGGGGTTGACCTCCCTAACTCCGATGGTGAAGGCGTTGATGTGCCGCTTCACCTCGGGGATGGGGAAGGCCGCCACATACCCGATCTTGCCGGTCTTGGTGAGGGCCCCGGCTATGAGGCCGTTAATGTAATAGACCTGATAGAAGTCGGCCATGTAGGTGGCCATGTTCGCGTTGCGCTTAAACCCAGAGCAGTGAGCGAAGATCACATTGGGGTAACGCTCCGCTGCGGCCAGAGTCCCGTCCATGAAACCAAAGCTTGTGGTGAAAATAACGTTGCAGCCCTGGCGCACCAATTGGTCGATGTAGGTCTCCACCTCGCCCTCGGGCACGGCCTCCACGTAAATCGTCTCCAGCCAATCGAATTTCTCATCGACAATGCGGCGAGCCACGTCGTGAGCATGGCTCCAACCATAGTCGCCAATGGGGCCGACGTAGATGAACCCGGCCTTGATCTTCTCCGCGGAGAAGGCCAAAACCCCCAACGCCACAACTGCCAACATCACCGCTAAAATGCGCTTCATCCGCCACCTCCTTTTTCATCCCTCTTTGTCTCTCGTTTTTCCCAAAAGCCTTTGCTGCACAGTCTCCTTCCTTCAGCTCTCACCCCCTTTCACCGCTCTCCGCGCACGTACGGGAGGCCCAACGCTCCCGGTGCGCGCCGCCGCCAGCGGGCTCCACCAAGCCCGCTTATGGCCAAAACCACAATGGCAAAAAGGTAGGGCATGAGCTTTAGGAGCTCCGGAGCAAGATAGGCTTGAAGGCGGTAAGAAAGGTGGTAAAGGGCACCGAAGAAAAAGGCTCCCCATAAGGCTTGCAGGGGATCCCAAGCAGCAAAGATGGTGAGGGCGATGACGATCCAGCCCATTCCCGCCGTCATCCCCTCTGTCCAAGCTGGCCGATAAGCAACAGAAAGATATCCTCCACCCACCCCGGCCAAAAGACCCCCGAAAAACACGCATAAATAGCGGACAAGGGTTACGTTTATGCCCAAGGAATCGGCAGTAGACGGGTTTTCCCCCACCGAGCGAATCGCCAAGCCCCAGCGGGTGCGGAAAAGCAAAAGCCAAAGGACAACGGCCAAGAAAATCCCAAGATAAGTAAGGATTGTTTGGTCCTGAAAGAGCATTGGCCCCAAAACGGGAATCCGGGAAAGGCCAGGGATGGTAAGGGTGGGGAGGGTATTTCCCAACGGCTTCCCCTCCCAGCCGCGGCCCAAAAGGCCAGCCAGCCCCAATCCAAACATGGAGAGGGCCAGGCCTGACACGTATTGGTTCGCCCGGATGGTCACGGTGACAAAAGCGTGCAAGAGGGCGGCCACGCCCCCAATAAGCGCGGCGCAGAAGAGTCCCAGGCCAGGGTGCCCAGTGCTTTGGCTCACAGCAAATGCCATAAACGCTCCAAGGATCATCATCCCCTCCACCCCAAGATTCACCACCCCTGCCCGCTCGGCGTAGATCTCCCCAAGCGTCCCCCAAAGGAGGGGAACACCGAAGGCCAAGGCCCGGCTCACCGTGCTTATGAGCCAGCTTGCGAAATCCATGCCCCCTCCTTACGGGCAAGTCGCACGCGCCAAAACATGAGAAGATCAAACCCGATGAGGAAAAAGAGGATAAGCCCGTTGAAAACCCCGGTGATCTGGAACGGAAGGCCGAGGGTGGTCTTCATGTAATCGCCGGCGGCAAAAAAGAGGCCAAAAAGGAGGGCCGTAAAAATGGCGGCAAGCGGATTTCCCCGGGCTAGCCAAGCCACAATTATTGCCGTATAGCCGTAGTTCATGGAGATGTGGGAGGGACTGCGCAACCGCCAGTGAATGCCCGCCACCTCTCCTACTCCGGCCAGCCCAGCTAGCCCCCCGGAGAGGATCATCACCAACGAAAGGACCACAGTGAAATTGATGCCGGCATAGCGCGCAGCGTCTGGGTTCTGCCCCACCACCCGGATTTCGTAACCAAGGCGGGTACGCGCCAAAAGAAGGGCGATCAACACAGCCATAACCACGCCCAAAACTAAGGTCACCCAGTGCACCCGCGTTGCCGGAAGGAAGGAAAGGCGAGCCGCGAGGGGGAAAGCGTCGGTGTAGGCGAAGCCCCGCATGGTCGGGCCCTTCCAGGGCCCATGCACCAGCCACTCCACGATGTAAGCCATGACGTAGTTCAGCATGAGGGTGGAAATAACGTCGTTAACCCCTAGTTTCACCCGCAAAAGGGCGGGAATTAGCCCCCAGAAGGCACCGGCAAGGAATCCGAAAAGGAACATGAGGGGAAGGCGCAAGCCCTCGGGAACGCGGAGGAAAAGGGCTACACCTGTGGCTGCCACCGCTCCGGCCAAAAGCTGGCCCTCGGCACCGATGTTCCAAAACTGCGCCCGGAAGGCCAAAGTCAACCCTACCCCGCAAAGGATGAGGGGGATGGCCCTCCGAAGGACCTCGGAGAAACTGGGCCAACTCCCGAAAATCCCCCTGCCGATGGCGGCGTACGCCTGCCAGGGATTTTGGCCATAGCCCAAAAACACCGGAGCCGCGGCAAGAAGGGCCACCACCACCGCCAGCACGGAAACACCAAAAACGATGTATCGCGGCGGGGAAAGCCGCGGTTCAAAGACGAAAGGTCCAAGACGCCTCATCCCTCCACCTTCACCCGTTTTTCCCCGGCCATCATAAGGCCGATCTCTTCCAAAGTGGCCTCCGCGGCCGGGACGATTCCCATGATCTCCCCCCGGAAGATGACGGCGATCCGATCCGCAAGCTCCATGATTTCCTCCAGATCCTCGGAAACCAAAAGAACCGCCGCCCCTTCATCCCGCTGCCTTAAAAGGATCTGCCTTATCTGTTCGGTCGCTCCCACATCGAGGCCATAGGTAGGATGGGCAGCGATCACCACCGCCGGCCTTCCCGAAAGCTCCCGCGCGAGGATCAGCCTTTGGATGTTCCCTCCCGAAAGGAGCTTGGCTGGGGTTTTAGGAGAGGGGGTGATGATCCCATACTCCTCGATGGCCCTTTTGGCGAATTCTCGAATGGCTAAAAACCTTAGGAACCCCCGCCAGCAGAAGGGCGGCCGATGGTGTTTTTTCAGGATGAGATTCTCCTCCACCGGAAGCCCTGGAACTATTCCCATGCGGATCCTCTCTTCGGGGATGTGTGCAACTCCTAGATCGGAGATGGCTCGGGCTGACCGACCATTAACTTCCTTCCCCAAGATCAGGATCCTTCCCCTCTCCACTCTCCTCAGCCCGGCCAGGGCTTCCACCAGCTCCCGTTGCCCATTCCCGGCAATGCCCGCAACCCCGAGGATCTCCCCTCGGCAGACGGCAAAGGAAATGCCCTTTAGGGCCCAAAGGCCACGATCGCTGCGCACATAAAGGTCTTCCACCCGGAGCGCCGCCTCTCCCGGATTGCAGGTGGTCTTGGAGAGGCGGAAGACCACCTCCCTTCCCACCATCATCCTCGCCAAGGTGGCCTTGTCCGCTTCTTGGGCAAGAAGGGTTCCCACCACCTTCCCCCGGCGCATGACCGTGATCCGATCGGCGATCTCCAAGACCTCGTCGAGTTTGTGGGAGATGAAGATGATCCCGTGGCCTTCTTCTTTCATCCGGCGCAGGACCTTAAAGAGCTCCGCGGTTTCCTGCGGGGTGAGGACGCTTGTGGGCTCATCGAGGATGAGAACCTCCGCTCCGCGGATGAGGGCTTTTAGGATCTCCACCCGTTGCTGTTCTCCAGCGGAAAGCTCCCAGACCCGCCGCTCCGGGTCCACATGAAGACCATAGCGTGTGGAAAGCTCGCGGAGCTTTTGAGCGACGACCTTGGCCGGGGCCCAAAATGGTGTTCCGTTCAGGCCCAGGGCCACGTTCTCCGCCACAGTATGGGGAAGGACGAGCTTGAAGTGCTGGTGGACCATGCCGATGCCAAGCTGGATGGCGTCGCGTGGAGAGCGGATCTGGACTTTTTCCCCGCGGATATAGATCTCCCCGGAATCAGGCCGATAAAGGCCGTAGAGGATGTTCATGAGCGTGGTTTTTCCCGCCCCGTTTTCCCCAAGAAGGGCGTGGATTTCCCCGGGCCGGACTTCGAAGTTCACATGATCGTTGGCGAGGACCCCGGGAAAGGACTTGGTGATGTCCCTTAAAAGGACAAGCGGAGGCTGCTCGGCGTGGGTAGGCCTTTCTTTGGGCACCCCCAGCATGACGGGAGGAGTATACGGGGGAGGAGGGAACCTGGTCAAGTTGTCTTACAGGTAATCCTTGGGCTATACTGTCAAAGAAGGGAGGGGCAGGTGCGGTTACGCGGTGTTTTGCGGTTCCACTGGGCGAGGGATGTGGATGAGGCCCTTTCCCTCCTCCGCGCCTATGAAGGGAAGGGAGCGATCCTCGCCGGCGGGGTGGACCTGGCCCGGTCGGCTAGGACTGACATCGAAGGACTTATCGACATCACCGGGACCGGCCTTTCCTACGTTCGGGAGGACCCCAAGGGCCTACGCATCGGAGCGACCACGACCCTGTCTGAACTCCTTTTTCACCCCCTTTCCCGGGAATACGCGGGTGGGGTCATCGCGGAAACTTTGCGCCTTGTGGCCTATCCGGCCCTGAGAAACGTGGCCACTATCGGCGGGGCCACTGTGTCCGCCCACCCCTGGGCAGATATCCCCACCATGCTAGTGGCCTTAGGAGCAGAGGCCCGCTGGCGGAACGAGGAAAAGGAGGAGAAGGCCAGCGTTGAGGAGCTCTACAAAACTCAATTCCGCGGGATTTTCCGGGAAGCAATCCTTCTTGAGCTTGTTTTGCCCCATTGGGATGGGGTTTTTGTCTTTGAGAAGATCGGCCGGAACGCTGGGGATATTGCCCTCCTCAACGTCTGTGCCGGACTTGGGCTTAGAGAGGGAAAAATCGCGTGGGCCAGGGTGGCCGTGGGCGCCCGGCCCGAGCGGGGAGAGAGGCTTCCGTGGCTTGAGGAAATGCTTCTGGGCAAAGAGCCGGACGAAAACCTTTGGAAAAAGGCGGAGGAAGAAGTAAAGGAGCGGATAAAAGTGGGGAGCGATCGTCGGGCCTCGGGGGAGTGGCGCAGGGAAGTGGCCGGTGTTTTGGTGCGGCGGACTCTAGCCCGGGCCGCGGGAAAGGCGGTCAAATGAAGATCTATTTCGAGCTCAACGGAAGGCCCCAATATGTGGAGGTGGAGCCCGGGGAGTCGTTGCTTTCCCTCCTGCGCCGGCTGGGGATGAAGTCGGTGAAGGAGGGCTGCGGCACCGGCGAATGCGGGGTGTGCACGGTGCTCCTTGATGGAAAGCCCATCCGCTCCTGCATCACCTTCGCCCCCAAGGTCCAAGGGAAAAGGGTCACCACCTTGGAGGGCTTGGGAACCCTTGAGGATCCCCATCCCCTTCAGCGGGCGTTTGTGGAAGCAGGAGCGGTGCAATGCGGCTTTTGCACCCCCGGCATGATCCTCACCGCCTATGCCCTTCTTCAGGAAAACCCCGCCCCCGCACCGTATGAGGTGCGGGAGTATTTGGTGGGAAACCTTTGCCGGTGTACCGGGTACAAGAAAATTGTGGACGCGGTGCTTTTGGCCGCGAAGTGGAAGAGGGAGGGACGATGGCGGTAATCCTCAAGGCAAAAAGGGAAGTAGTGGGGCAAAACGTCCTCAAAGTGGACGGGCTCCCCCTCGCCACGGGACAGCCCAAGTTCACGCTGGATATGGACCTTCCCGGTGCTCTTGTGGGGAAGATCCTATACTCGCCCTACGCCCACGCCGAAATCGTTTCTATCGATACAAGTGAGGCGGAGAAAGTCCCAGGGGTTGCGTGCATCCTACACTACGGGAACGTTCCGCGGGTTCCCTATACCACCGCCGGCCAGGGCTGGCCCGAACCATCCCCTTACGATACCGTCCTTTTCGATAAAAAGGTCCGCTACGTAGGCGACCGGGTGGCGGCGGTGGCCGCGGAAACCGAGGAAGCTGCCCTGGAGGCCCTGCGCAAAATAAAAGTGGAATACAAGGTTCTTCCTGCCGTGTTCACCGTGGAGGAAGCCCTTGCTCCCGGTGCTCCCATAATCCACGACGAAGAGGATGCCGAGGGAATATATGATGCCAAGAGGAACATTGCCGCAGCCGTGGATGTGCCCATCGGCAATATCGAAAAAGGCTTTGCCGAATCGGACGTAGTGGTGGAGGCAACCTGCGAGCTCCCTTATTCCCAGCATGCCGCCATGGAGCCCCACTGCGTCATCGCCTATTTCGACGAGGATGGAAGGCTCGTGATCCGAAGCTCCACCCAAGTTCCATTTCATATTCGCCGGGTCGTCTCCCGGGTCCTAGGCATTCCCATTCACCGAATCCGGGTGGTGAAGCCGAGAATAGGCGGCGGATTTGGCTCCAAGCAAGAAATTATCCTTGAACCGGTGGCTGCAGCCCTGGCCCTGAGGACGGGTCGGCCGGTGAAGATGGCCCTTTCTCGTGAAGAGGTCTTCGTTTCCACCCGCACCATCCATCCGGCCAAAGTCCGGGTGAAGCTGGGAGCCAAAAAGGACGGGACGCTCCATGCCATCGAGCTTGAGGCCATTTTGAACACCGGGGCTTATGGTGCCCATGGGGGGACAACCCTTTATAACGTAGGCTCCAAGGCCCTTCCCCTTTACAACAAGGCCCGGAATTTGCGCTTCCACGGAAAGGCGGTGTACACAAACCTCCCTGTGGCGGGAGCCTACCGGGGCTACGGGGCAAACCAAGGTTTCTTTGGTTTGGAAATAGCCATGGACATGCTCGCCGAAAAGCTCGGGATGGATCCTATCGAGCTTCGCCTAAGAAACCACATCCGGACTGGAGAAACTTCACCCATCTTCGAAAAGCTTGGAGAGGGCCGGGAAGGAAAGCCCCAAGTCATCCGATCCTGTGCCTTGGAGGAGTGCCTAAGGATCGGAGCAGAAAGGATCGGCTGGTACGAGAAGAGAAGAAATCCCCGAAGAAAAGGGCCTTGGGCCTATGGGGTTGGCCTGGCCTGTGCCATGCAAGGCTCGGGAATTACAGGGGTGGACATGGCTGCCGCCACCCTCATCATGAACGAAGATGGCTCCTTCCGGCTTTTGGTTGGGGCCACGGACCTGGGAACCGGTTCGGACACCGTCCTTGCCCAGATCGCCGCAGAGGTCCTTGGGGTTCCAGTGGAGAAGATCTCCGTCTACTCCTCGGATACGGACTTCACCCCCTTCGACAAAGGGGCTTATGCCTCGAGCACGACCTATGTCTCGGGGAACGCGGTGCTGAAGGCAGCGGAGGAGGTCAAGCGCCAAATCCTGGAAGTGGCTAGCGAAATCTTGGAAGAGCCAGCGGAGGGGTTGATCCTTGCGGGCGGCAAGGTCGTGAGCGAGCGCACCGGCCGGGAGGTTTCCTTAAGCGAAGTGGGACATCGGGCCTTTTATGTGGCCAATCAAAGGCAGATTGCGGCCACGGCCTCCTTTGCCTGTCCGGAGTCTCCGCCGCCTTTTGCCGCCTTCTTTGCCGAGGTGGCGGTGGATACAGAAACCGGGATCGTTCGGGTAGAGAAGTTCGTGGTCGTGGCCGACTGTGGCCAGCCCATTCATCCCAAGCTCGCCGAAGGCCAGCTGGAGGGGGCAGTGGTTCAGGGGATCGGCCACGCCCTCTACGAGGAGATGCTCTTTTCCGAGCGAGGAAGCACCGTGAACAGCACGTTCTTCGATTACCGTATCCCCACGGTTTTGGACGTACCGGAGATCGAGGCCATCCTGGTTCCCTCGGATGAGCCCACGGGGCCTTTCGGGGCAAAATCGATTGCCGAGGTAGGGATTGATGGCCCAGTCCCCGCCATCTCCAACGCCATTTACCACGCCGTTGGGGTTCGCCTCACCCGCGCTCCCTTCACTCCCGAGCGCATTCTTGCCGCATTGCGGACAAAAGATAAGGAGCGAAAAGGCTAACGGCGCCTATTCAAGACCTGCGGCTTGAGCAATGCGCCAAAAACTTTCTGGATCGAGGGAGGCACCGCCCACTAGTGCCCCTTGGATTTCCGGAAGGCCCAGAAACTCCCGGGCGTTCTCGGGCTTCACCGAGCCTCCGTATTGGATGCGTACTTCTTTTCCTTTCTCTCCGAAACGCCTAAGAAGCCACGACCGGATGTTCTGGGCCATTTCTTGCGCGTCCTTGGGATGGGCGGGAACGCCCGTGCCAATGGCCCAAACGGGCTCGTAGGCGATGACCAAGGGGCCAGAAAGCCCCTCCGAGAGAGCGGCGAAAAGCTGGCGCTCCACCACCTCCCACGCCCGCCCGGCTCGACGCTCCTCCAACGTCTCCCCAACACAAAGGATTGGGGTGATCCCATAAGCCCACGCGGCCCGCACCTTCGCTGCCACAAACTCGTCGCTCTCCCCAAAAATCTTCCGCCGCTCGGAGTGGCCACAGATGACGTAGCGCACCCCAAGATCCGCAAGCTGATGCATCGAGACCTCTCCCGTGAACGCCCCCTCCCTTTGGGGATGACCATTCTGCGCCCCAAGGGCTACCGGTGTCCCCTCAAGGATTTTTCCCGCTAGGGCCAAGGCCGTAAAAGACGGGAACACCACAAGCTCCACCGGCGGATCGACAGGGATGATCTCCAAAAGCCGACGCAAATAATCCTCGGTTTCCTTAAGCGTTTTGTGCATTTTCCAGTTCGCGGCCACCAATGGCTTCATCTTTCGCCCCCTTTGACAAGGAGGATCGTAGGCGCCTATCATGGTGAAGACAAGGAGGCGAGGGATGCTGTGGGTCATCGTCATTGTTGGGCTGGTCCTCCTTTTTCTGGCCAGCGCCATCCGCATTGTGCGGGAGTACGAGCGGGGGGTGATCTTCCGCCTCGGCCGCCTGATCGGAGCCAAAGGGCCCGGCCTTTTCTTCATCATCCCCTTCGTGGACAAGATGGTGAAGGTGGACCTGCGCACCATCACTATGGACGTGCCCCCACAGGAGGTCATCACCAAGGATAACGTGCCCGTCCACGTAAACGCCGTGGTGTACTTTCGGGTGGTGAACCCTACTGCCGCCGTGGTGGAGGTTTTGGACTTCGTAGAGGCCACAAGACAGATCTCCATGACCACCCTCCGCTCCATCGTGGGAAAGTCTGAGCTGGACGAGCTTCTTACCGAAAGAGAGCGACTGAATAAGGAACTGCAAAAGGTGATCGACGAGCACACCGACCCGTGGGGGGTAAAGGTCATCACCGTGGAGATCAAGGACGTGAAGATTCCAACGGAGATGCAGCGCGCCATTGCCCGGCAGGCCGAGGCCGAGCGCGAGCGGCGCAGCAAGGTCATCCACGCCGAGGGCGAGCTTCAGGCCGCAGAAAAGCTCCGGGAGGCCGCAGCCATCATGCAGCAATCGCCCGGTGCGTTGCAGCTCCGCTACCTCCAGACCCTTACGGAGATCTCCGCGGAGAAGACGAACACCATCGTGTTCCCCATTCCTCTGGAGATCCTGCAGGCGCTCACCGGGCGCGACGAACGTTGAGGCTCTGCGTTTTGGGAAGCGGCTCTTCCGGCAATGCCCTCCTTTTGGATACGGGGGAGGGCCTCCTTTTGGTGGATTGCGGCCTTCTTTGGCGGGATCTGCGGGCCAGGGCCGAGCGGGCTGGTTTCTCCCTTAGGGAGCTGCGGTTTGTATACGTAACACATGAGCATGCGGATCACGTACGAGGGCTGGAGTCCCTCATGCGCCGGGGGGTGCGGGTGGTGGGAAGCCCGGGCACCCTGGCCGCCCTCGGGGTAAAGGGCATTCCCGCTACCCCAGGACTTGAGCTCTTGGGCCTGCGCCTTTTCCCCATACCCCTTTCCCACGATGCCCGCCAACCCACCGGCCTTCGCCTGGAACTCAATGGCCAAAGAATCGGTATCGTCACCGATTTGGGCCGCGTAACCCCTTCGGTCACGGAGATGGTGAAAGGCTGCGAAATCCTGGTGTTTGAGACAAATCACGATCTGGGGATGCTTCTTTCCGGGCCTTATCCCTGGCCCCTAAAAATGCGAATTCTTGGGCCGTTTGGGCATCTGGCTAACGACGAAGCCGCCCAGGCCCTGAAAAGCCTGCGGGACTGGGCCAAAACCGTGTTCCTCGCCCATCTTTCTCAAGAGAACAATACCCCTTCTTTGGCCTTGGAAACGGTGGCCCGGGCCATGGGGAGCTGGGAAGGCCACCTTTTCTTAACCTATCCGGATCGGCCAAGTGTGGTGGTCTCCGGAGGATAGACGAGGCCCATGGCGGCCATGGCCCGGATTATCCGCCCGACCGAAGGCACGGCCGTGGTTCCGCTCCAAAAATCGTCGGTTTTACTCGTCTGGTAGACCACGACGATCGTGTACTCTGGGGAATCCCAGGGGAAGAACGCGGCCATGGCCGTGGTGACGTGCCCGGGCACATACCCTTGCCCGGGAAGGGCGATTTGCGCGGTCCCCGATTTCCCTCCCACTTTAAACCCTGGGACCTTCGCTGGGGAGCCTGTCCCCGTGTTCACCGCATAGCCCAAAAACTCGCGGATCTTTTGGCAAGAGGAAGGCTTTGCTACGGAGCCAAGCGCTTCGGATTTTCCGGGAAGGAGGTGCGGCCGAAGCAAGATCCCGTCGTTGCTGAGGGCCGCGTAGGCCATGGCAAGCTGGATGGCCGTCACCCCCACACTTTGCCCGAATGAACTCACCGCCAAATCCACCTCCGTCCACCTCTCCGGCGGACGAAGAAGGCCGGCCACCTCTCCGGGAAGTTCTATGCCCGTGACCTGGCCAAACCCCATGCGGCGCAGGTACTCGTAGAGCTTTTGCACGCCCACACGCTGGGCCACCTGCACGAGCACGGTGTTCACCGATTGGGCCAGGGCATCCCGCAGGGTGAGGGGAGGATAACTTTGGTTGTGCGCGTTTTTTATGGCCACCCCTGCGACGATCCGGGGGGAGGAGGCCTCGAAATATTCCCCTTCCGAAACCAGGCCCAAGTCCCAGGCGGCCAGGGCCACGAGGCCCTTGAACGTAGAACCGGGCTCGAATACATCGGTTACCGCCCAGGGCTTGAGGAGGGCGATGTCAGGATTCTCTGGCCCATAGCGCGGGGCCTGCGCCAAGGCCAAAACCTCGCCGGTGCGGGGATCTAAAACCACCGCGCAGCCCCGATCAGCCGGGGTATTTCGGAGCGTCTCATCGAGCTCAGTCTCACAGATCCACTGGATCCGCGAATCCAAAGTAAGATGGAGATCCTGGCCGGGTGCTCCGGGATCCTCCTCCCAAAGGTCATAGGGCGTCCCATCGGCCGCCCGCAGGATCCGGATCACTCGGGGTTTGCCCCGAAGCACAGAGTCGAAAACCAATTCCAGCCCGGAAAGGCCGTCTCCATCCACGCCCACTACCCCTAAGACCTCGATGGCCGAAGAGCCCTGGGGATAGGCCCGCTTCCAGGTGGGGAAGAACAAAAGCCCGCGGATCTTTTGGGCCTTGGCCAAGACTCGAAACCGCTCAGCCACATCCAGATCAACGTTCCGCGCAAGCCAGGTGAAGTACCCAGGGCGATACACTTTGGCCTTGGCCTCCTCAGGCTTCATACCAAGCTCTTTCACGAGCAAGTTCACCAAAAGCTCGGGGTTGGTAAGGTGGTAGTTATCCACGGCGATGGAATAGGCGGGGACATCGTAGGCCAAGGGAAGGCCGTTTCGGTCATAGATCGTGCCCCGGCGGGCAGGAAGCACGATGAGGTCCTCCTGAATGGCTTGGGCCATGGCCGACCAGTCGCGGTGCTCAAAAATTTGCAGTTGAAAAAGGCGCGCCAAAATGGCCACGCTTCCCAAGGCCAAAAGGAGGAAAACGAAAAGTGCGCGCCTAATCGCCGTTCTCATCGGCGATCACCAGGTAATGGAGGCGGGAGAGCTCCACCGGCCCCATGCCCAAGGCCCTGGCCCGCGCGCTCAACGCCTCCAAGGAGTAGGCCTCGCGCAGTTTATGCTCCAAAAAGAGTTTTTGGCGGCCAAGCTCCTCCACGGATAAGGCGAGCTCCGCCCGTTCCGCCCGAAGCCGGGCAAGCACCGCACCCTGCCAAAGGTAGAGAAAGGCGAGGCCAGCCAACATAACACCCAAAAGGAGCACGGCAAAGACCGTGGTTTTCTCCCAATCACCCCATCTCATCTACTTTTCTTAAGCCTAAGAGCTTTGACACCGAAGGCCAGGACAGAAGGGCTATGGGGAGGGAACCTCTGGCACTTGGGCGGCGCGAAGGCGGGCCGAGCGCGCGCGGGGATTGCGTGCCACCTCCTCCGGGCTTGGCCGCACCGGCTTTTTCGTAAGAAGCTTCACTTTCCCCGTACGCGCCGCCTCCCGCAAAAAACGCTTCACGATCCGATCCTCTAGGGAATGAAAGGAAATCACACAGAGGACACCACCTGGGCGAAGGAGCTCTACGGCCTGAGGCAGGGCCTCGCGCAGCGCCGAAAGCTCGTCGTTCACGGCAATCCTTAGGGCTTGGAAGGTTCGCGTAGCTGGATGAATCCGATAACTTCCAGGCGGATAGCAGCGAGCCACAAGGCGAGCAAGCTCCCCAGTGGTTCGTAGCGGCCGATTTTTCACGATCTCCCGGGCAATCCGCTCCGCGTACCTTTCCTCCCCGTACTCCCGCAGGATCCGGACCAATTCCCGCTCGGGAAGGCCATTCACAAGATCTCCTGCAGTGACGGGATTGTCCGGATCCATGCGCATATCCAGAGGACCGTCGTGCTGAAAAGAAAAACCGCGCTCCGCCTGGGAAAGGTGGAGCGAGGAAAGGCCCAGATCAAAAAGAACCCCATCGACTTGGGTGATGCCGAGGGCCGCAAGAAGCTCACGGAGCCTTCGAAAATTTCCGCGCAAAGGGAAAAATCGCTCCCCAAAGGGGCGAAGGCGAGCTTTGGCCACTTCCAGGCTTTGGGGATCTTGGTCAATCCCAATAACCCGGGCTCCGTGGGCAAGAAGGGCCTCGGCGTGGCCCCCGGTGCCCACGGTGGCGTCCACGATGACCTTCCCCTCTTTGGGGGAAAGAAAGCGCAAAACTTCCCGAAGCAAAACAGGTTCATGGAAGACCCCAAAACCAAGGCCCGGCTGCATGGCTAAAGGGCGAAAAGCTTTTCCCCCGGAAGCCCCAAAGCGGAAAGCTTCTCCGGTGTGGGCCGTCCCTTTTCGTCCCACCCGCGCAGACGGTAATACTCCAAAAGCCAGCGCCCAAAATCCTCTCGGGTTAAATAGCGGCCGGCGAAAAGACCGGCCTCATGCGGCTCAGAGAAGAATCGCTCAGGAAGTGTGTCCTCTTTTCGGCCTCGGGCCAGGTTCATCAGCCGATGCAGGTTCTCAATGCGCTCGCCTGCGCGCATGAGCGCCTCTTCGCTCACCTCCATCCCTGTTAGGGCGGCAAAAATGGGGGCCAGGCGGTCAAATCCGAAGGGGAGAAAATCGCAGACGATGAGGGAGTTGCGGGCTGCCACTTCGTCCTGTCCCTCCTTGACGAATTTCGGGACGGAGTCCAAGGTAAGCGCTCCTTGCATCTCCGCGGTTGCCGACCAAAAGCGCGTATGGGAAGCAAAATCCGCCGTGGCCAAGGAAAGCCCCATGGAGGCACAACCTTTAGGGTTCACCCCGGAAAGCTCCATTCCGTCCACCTGAATGGCAAAGTATTCCGCGTCCTTCCCAATGGCTTCGGCGGCAAGGCGTGTGCCCTCGGCCAAAAGATCACCTATGCCCTCCCGGTTAGCGATCATGCGGATCAGGGCGAAAACCCCTTCGGCATCCCCAAACCTTTGGGAAAGGGGAAGAAGGCCGCGCTCGGCTGCCTCCAGGGCAAAGGAGATCACCACCCCGGTGGAGATCGTGTCAAGCCCAAGGTCGTCGCAAAGCCAGTTGGCATAGGCCACAGCTTTGGCCTCGCCAATACCACAGTTTGCCCCTAAAAACGCGGTGGTCTCGTACTCCGGCCCCTCGAGCTCAAACCCATCCCAGCGGGCGAGCTTCCCGCAGCGAATGGGGCAGTTGAAGCAGCCCCGCGGCTCCCAGGAAAGCTCCCTTTTCATCGCTTGGGATGTGATCCCTTCAAACCTCTCAAACCGGCACTCCCGGAAGTTGCGGGTGGGAAGAAAACCCGCCTCTTGGGCCATGCGGATCCACATGGTGGTGCCGAGCTCCTCCCGCTTTTTCCGCATGGGATGGGAAAGGAGGTCCTCGACGAGTTTCTTGTTGAGCTCACGAAAGCGGGCCTCATCGGCGAGGGGGATTTTTTCGTGTCCGGGCGGGACGACGATGGCCTTTACGTTTTTCGCCCCCATGACGGCGCCGGCCCCGCCCCGGCCGAACTGGCGCCAAAAGCCGGTGCCAATACAGGCGAACCGCACCCTCCTTTCCCCAGCTGGCCCGATCGAAGCCACCTCCGCCCCGGGATATCTCTCCCGCAAGATCTTCTCCGTGGAGAAAATGCCCTTTCCCCAAAGCTCTTCCGCCGGGTGAAGAAGAACGCGATCTGGCCGTACCTCCAAGAAGACGGGTTTCTCTGCCCGGCCAAGGAGGATGAGCCCATCGAGGCCGAGCCTCCGCAGGGCCGGCCCAAAATGCCCCCCGGCGTGGGAGTCCACTGGAGCATTGGTGAGGGGCGAAAAGAAAACTACACAGGAACGGGCTGAGGTAGGAACTGGGCTTCCCGTGATCGGGCCGGTCATGAAGATAAGGGGGTTTTCCGGGGAAAGGGGCGCAGGATCAAGCCCAAGGTCATAGAGGATTTTAAGGCCCGCCCCTTTCCCGCCCAAGAAGAGCTCCCAAAGCTCCTCCGGCGGAGTCCACACTTTGGAAGCCCCCGAGGAAAGATCAGCAATAAGCACCCGGTGAAAATAGCCCCGATAGCTCATCGCAGCCCCCGATGGATGGCCAAAAGGTCGGAAAGGACGGCGTGGCCGGTCACCTCCGGTCCCGCTCCCGGGCCCACAATGGTCACCGCTCCCAGCGGATCAAGCTCCAAAGACAAAGCATTGAGAACCCCACCCACCTGGGCCAGGGGATCGGAAAGGGGAAGGCGCTCTGGACCAACCTTGGCCTCCACTTCATCTTGCGTGCGGCGGGCTTCGACCACGAGCTTCCAGCGAAAACCCTCCTTTGGAGCCCGTTGGACCTCGGATGAAGGGAGCTTTGTAATCCCCTGGCAGGGAACATCGCTTGGATGGAGATCCCCGCCCAGGACCATATTGGCGAGGATGACGATTTTGGCGAGGGCATCAAAGCCCTCTACATCGGCTGTCGGATCTGTCTCGGCATAGCCAAGGCGTTGGGCCTCGGCCAGGGCCTCGGCATAGCTTTTCCCTGTCTCCATTTGGGTAAGGATAAAGTTCGTGGTGCCGTTTAGGATTCCCCGCACGCGCCGGACCGGTGCAGCGAGGGCAAAATCCACAAGGGAAAAGAGGGGGGTTCCGGCCATCACTGTGCCCTCAAACCTGAATTGAACCCCGTTCTCTTTGGCCAAGGAAAGGAGTTCCTTCCCAAAGAGGGCCACTGGGCCTTTATTCGTCGTGACCACGTGTTTCTTCGCAGTAAGGGCTAAACGGATGTGCCCGGCCGCGGGTTCTCCGGTACGCAAATCGGTGGGGGTGAGCTCCAATACCGCGTCTGCCCCGCACTCCTGGATCACGGCGAAGGCGTCAAGGCCGGCCCCGCTTTTCCCAAGCTCCGAAAGGTCCCGGTTTTCTACCCAGGCGGCGGCCAGGGCTTCCAGATCTAGGCCTTCGGGAGCAAGCACAGTGCCGCGGCGGATATCGTGGACGGCCACGATCTTTGGCGCAAAGCCAAACCTCTCCCTAAGCCATAGGCCATGCCTCAAAAGAACCCGCACAAACCCATACCCCACATTCCCGTACCCAATAAGGCAAAGCTTCATATGGGCCTAGTATACTCCCTTGCTCCGACCTTTTGCGGGAAGCTCCGCCGGTTTTGTATCTTAGCCAAGAAGACCCGATACTTTAAACCCCATGCCTAGCATTTTGGCCGTGTTTTTCTTGGCCCTTTTCAGCCTGGCCGGGCCGCAAGTTTGGGTGCCCCTGGATACCCATGACTTTGGGAAAATCGTGGAAGGGGGGCTTTCTTGTTGGGATTTTGTGCTCGGGAACGTGGGGGATGAGGAGCTCCTCCTTGGGCCGGTGGCGCCAAGCTGCGCCTGCACCTCTGCTCCCCTTGCCCGCGATCGCCTCGCCCCAGGGGAGACGCTCACCTTGAGAGTTTGTTTTGACTCCACAGGCTACGGAGGAAAAGAGGTCTGGGAAGCCGTTTCCATCCGCACGAACGATCCAGGACGTCCGTGGATAAGGCTTGCCCTCAAGGGTTACGTGGAGCGAGCTAGGCCCTACGAGGCCCCGGCAAAAGAGCTTCTTTCTTCCCTGTACCTACTTTTAGACGAGCGAGAACGTGAAGAATACGCCAAAGGCCACCTCCTTGGAGCGGTAAACCTTCCCTTCCCCGAGCTTTCGGGATTGCTGGAATCCCTTCCCCGGGGCTTGCCCATCATCGTCTATGGAGGAGAAAACGCGGGGGAAGCTGTGGAAATATTGCGAAGTCATGGTTTTTTGGCGCGGGTTTTGGCTGGAGATCTAGCAGGATGGCTTCTCACCTTTGGCTCCCTTTTTGTGGTAGGCGAAATTGTAGGGCAAAGCGGAACGGGACGGGAAATACCCTCCATTACGCCAGAGACTTTGGCCAAAAATTTCCTGGTGATCCTCGATCTTCGGCCGACTGAGCTTTTCAAAGAAGGGGCGCTGCCCGGAGCGATCCGCGTGGATCTCCAGGATCTACCTGAGCTTGGCCAGAAACTTCCCCGGGCGGAGGCCTTGCCGGAGGGGGTCAGGCTTACGGTGTGGGTGGTGGACGAGGAGGAGAAGGAGGCGCGGGAAGGGGCGCGGCTTTTGCAGGAGATGGGGATTCCAGCATTTTCCCTTATTGGCGGGCTACGGAATTGGAGGCTCCGCTACGGCCCGGCCTGGCTCATCCCGCCTTTTTGGGAACCCTAGCCTTGGGAGTGGTAAGAGGCTCTTTGGGCGGTATACTTGCATCTATGCGCAATGATGCAATATCGGCGGAGATGAGCTTGGTAACGGTAGGTCAGGCCCTTTCCCATCCGGCGCGGGTGCGCATCCTCGCCATCCTCGCTCAGGAAGAGCACTGTGGCTGTGAGCTTGCCGAAATCCTCGGCCTTGACCCTTCCGTAGTCTCGCGACATTTGAGCCTTCTCGCTGATGCTGGCCTCATCACCTCCCGCCGCGATGGACCCCGGCTCCTTTGGCGCTTAAGCCACCCCCAAATCCCTTTGATCCTCTCCTGCCTGGCCCATCTTTGCTGCGAAAGGAGGAAAGATGACCTGGTCGAAGGTTATCCTCAGCGGATTTGAAGCCCTTTGGGACTACATCGCCCTCCATGTCCTCACCTGTTTGGTACCCGCTTTTCTCCTCGCCGGGGCCATGGTCACCTTTATCTCCCGCGAGGCCATCGTGCGCTATATGGGATCAGCCACAAACAAGCTCAAATCCTTTGCGCTAGCCGCGGGAGGGAGCTTTTTCATCGCCGCCTGTTCCTGTACGGTGATCCCGGTAGCAAGTGGGCTTTATTATGGAGGAGCTGGCATCGGACCGGCGTTCATCCTCCTTTGGGTTGCTCCTGCGGCGAACATCTTGGCCTTGGTATATACGGGAACAATCCTCGGAGCCAAGATGGTGGCCATCCGCGTTTTTGCCGCCTTACTTTTGGCCTTCGTCGTGGGCGGGGTGATGACCCTTGCCTTCCGGTGGGAAGAGCAAAGCCGCGCCAAAACTCCTGCGCAAATCTCGGAGAACCCAAAAGGCCAAATTATGGAAAAAAGTGATGTCCTTCTCATCGTCCTTTTGGTGCTCGCCCTTCTTGCCCCAAACTACATTGTCCAACGTGGCCCTTACTGGCAAAAGGTGGTCGTGTGGGTGGCAGGGATGATCTTGGCCTTTAGCTACGCTTTTTGGACCAAAACTCGCGCGGAGATACTCCGGTGGATGCGGGAGACATTATGGTTCGTGCGCCTCATTTTCCCCCTCCTTTTGGGCGGGGTGTTTGTGGTGGGGATAATCAGCGCCCTCTTGCCGGAAGCGTGGGTCACAGAATGGCTGGGTGGGGCAAGCCTCCGCTCCTCGTTTTTGGCCACTTTGATCGGGGCCATAAGCTACTTCGCCACGATGACCGAAGCTCCCTTTGTGCACAAATTGATGGGGCTTGGCATGGGCGCGGGGCCAGCCCTGGCCCTTCTCCTCACCGGCCCTGGGCTGAGCCTTCCCAATTGGCTTGCCATCGCCCGCGTTTTTGGGGTGAAAAAAGCTTTGGTTTATGTGCCCACCATCATTGTTTTGGGCACCCTGATCGGTTGGGTTGCAGGAAATACGGTGTTGCGCTAGGAGGTGAAAAAATGCGTATCGAGATCCTAGGGACGGGCTGTCCAAAGTGTCAAGCCACAGAGCAAAACGTGCGCAAGGCTCTGGAGGAGCTTGGAATTGGAGCCGAGGTTGTCCACGTCTATGACCCCAAGGAATTTGCAAAACGCGGGGTCCTCTTCACCCCGGCCGTGAGTATCGATGGGGAGGTGAAGATAAGCGGCCATGTGCCCAGCGTGGAGGAAATCAAGAAAATTCTGGCCGGGATGCAAACGTAAGGGTGGGGGAGAGGTACCCCCTAATCAACCTCGGCATGGCAAAACCCCAGAAGATGGGCGACCATTGAGCACCTATGGGCAACCATCTCCTTTTGATCGAGGATCTCTTCCTTGAGCGGGAAGGAAGGCTTATTCTTCGGGGGGTAAATCTCGCTGTGGAAGAGGGCGAGATCCACGCCATTCTTGGGGCGAACGGTACAGGGAAATCCACCTTAGCCTACGCCATCATGGGCCTTTCCGGCTATAAGCCAAACAAAGGCCGCGTCTTCTTTTCCGGCAAGGACATCACCGAAAAATCCGTGACGGAGCGGGCGAAGCTCGGGATCACCCTGGCCTGGCAGCAGCCGGCAAGTTTCGAGGGGCTTACCATCCGCGAGTATTTGGAGATTTCCCAGCGGGCCGGGCGGGGGTGTTTTCGCATTGAAGAATGCCTCTCCCTCGTGGGCCTTCCCCCGAAAAATTACTTAGACCGCACCCTGAACGATCGCCTCTCCGGCGGGGAGAGAAAAAGGGTGGAACTGGCTGCCGTTTTGGCCATGGCCCCAAGACTCGCCATCCTTGACGAGCCCGACTCTGGAATAGATGTTCTTTCCCTGGACGACATCATGGAGGTCATCCGGCGCATGAACCGCGGGGGAACCACCGTGCTCCTCATTACCCATCGGGAGGAGTTCGCCCGCGCCGCACACCGCGCCTCTCATCTCTGCGGAGGCCGGATCTTGAAGACCGGGGAATGCGAGGAAGTGGTGCGCTTTTACAAGAACTTCTGCAAGGAATGCACGCACATCAATGAGCCTGAGCTTGAGAAAACTCTGGAGAAGGAATGAAAGGAAGCGTTGAGCGCGACTATTCCCGGGAATTCGCGGCCCTGGCCGAAGCTTTGGGGCGGGCCGGCGGGAACCCTGCGGCCTTGCGCAGCCCCCGGATTGCTAGCCTCGTGGTGCATGAAAACCGCATCCTTGGCTTAAACGCCATCCCGGGGATCAAAATGGATGTGGAGCCCCTTCCTGACGGGATAAAAGCCTTTGTGTATGTTGAGCCTGGGGTGGTGATCGCCGAACCAGTGCACCTTTGCTTTGGAGTTCTGCCCAAAGAGGGAGTCCAGCGCATCCTTTCCACCTTCAAGATCGGAGCCGAAGCGCACGTGCGTTTCCTTGCTCATTGTTCTTTCCCCAATGCGGAGAAGGTCCAGCACCTCATGGAAGCGGAGATCGAGGTTGGGGAGGGCGCTACGATGGAGTACAACGAAACTCACTACCATGGCCCTTTCGGCGGCACGGAGGTTTTGCCCAAGGCCAGGATTAAAGTGGCCGAAGGGGGTCGTTACATCACGGAGTTCAAGCTCATCCAAGGGCGGGTGGGGGTTCTTTCCCTCGACTATGAAGTGCATTTGGGAGAGAAAGCAATTGCCGAGCTTGTCTCCAAGGTTTACGGGAAGGGGAAAGACCAGGTTCGCCTGAGGGAGGCCCTATACCTTGAGGGTGCCTACGCCCGCGGGCTTGTGAAAAGCCGCATCGTCCTTCAGGACCAAGCGGAGGCGGAGTTCACCGGCGAGGCCGTGGGGATCGGGCCATACTCCCGGGGCCACCTCGACTGCACGGAAATCCTGCGCGGAAGCGAGGCCAAGGCCTCTGCTGTCCCCAAATTGATCGTGGTGGACGAGCGGGCCAAACTCACCCATGAGGCAGCCATTGGAAGCATCGATCGAAAGGAATTGGAAACCCTCATGGCCCGGGGATTGAGCGAGGAAGAGGCCGTGGAAACCGTGGTCCGCGGCCTTCTAAGATAAGGAAAGAAAACCAAAGGCTGGCTTTCGGTGTAGGTTGCATGGAGCTTCAAAGGAGGAGGCCATGCGGAGCATCCTTTTGACTTCGTTTCTTTTAGGGGTAGCGCTATCTGGGCTTTGTGCGCCAAAAATCCAGGTGGATATTGAGCTTTATGACTTCGGTGTAGCCGCCGACGGCACCGTGGTGGAATTCTTCGTCACCATCACCAACGTTGGGGATCAGCGGCTTTCCATAACCCGCGTTTCCTATAACTGCTCTTGCACTAGTTATGAGCTCCCCAGGCGGGACCTCAACCCTGGAGAATCGGTGAAGATGAAAATCCGGTTCAATACAAGCGGCTATAGCCGATATGTGCAGCCTGTCTCCCAAACGGTGACCCTGTACACCAACGACCCTGGCCGACCCCAGGTGACGATCACTGTGCGCGGCGTTGTCCGCACGTTGTCCGCCCACGAGGCGCCGGCCACTTCCCTTTATCAGACCCTTTTCCTCCTTGTTGATGTGCGCGAGCCCGAGGAATACGAAAAGATGCATCTTTTTGGGGCGGTGAATATTCCCCTTTCTGAACTTGAGGCCTGGGCGGAAAAGCTTCCCAAAACCCACGTAATTTACGTTTATGACGAGAATGGGGAGAAAAGCGCCCAAGCCGTGGCCATTTTGCAAAGGAAGGGGTTCATGCTTTCCCGGGCCATCCGCGGGGGACTTGTGGGCTGGCGACAAGAGCTGGGCGACCTCTTCCTCGTGATGAGGGAGGGAGCAACCCCACCCCAGGGACAGCCCTACACCGCCCCCGGATTCACCGTGGCTCCTTCCCAAGTGGCCCGAAGCTTCGTGGTTGTGGTGGACGTACGCCGCCCCGAGGACTTCAAAATGGGCCATATCGCCGGCGCCATGAACGTCCCCCTCTTCACCCAAAACGAATTGGTCAACTGGGCCAAAACGCTTCCATCAACTCGCCCTGGCTATACCCTTATCCTTTGGATCGTGGACGAAAACGGAACCCGCGCCTGCTCCATCGCCAGCTACTTGCGGGACCAAGGTTACTCTGAAGCCAAATGCCTATTCGGCGGAATGCAGCTTTGGGCTTCCCAATACGGGGCAGAGCTGATCTGGTCAGAGCCGTAAGCTTTACGCTCTGACGCAAGGCAGATACCTTGTGCCTCGAAGGGGGCTTGGATGCGAAAGATCTTAGGGATACTGGTGTTGGGGGCAGTTGCTCTCTCCGCGTGGGCCGGGCAAGTGGAGCTCCACTTCTTTGGGTCCGCCACCTGCCCGGACTGTCACGTAATGAAAGCTTTCTTGGAAGAGCTTGCCCAGGAATACCCAGATCTTGTGGTGGTGGAACACGAGGTCACCTTCAACCCCGACAACTGGCGTCTCATGGTGACGTTAGGCCGGGCTTACGGGCTTAAAGAGGAAAAAGTGCCCACGGTAATCGTGGGGAATCTCGCCATAACCGGAGTTGGCCGGGCTGTGGAGCTCCAGATCCGCGAGGAGGTAGAGCGCTGCTTGGCTCAGGGCTGCCCCTCGCCCTTGGAGAGGCTTCCGGAAAAGAAGGCCTGGGTCCTGAGCCCCTTGGAGATCGCCCTTGTCTTGGCCGTCGCTGTGGTGGTGCTATTCTTTGTAATCCGATGAGGAAAAAGCGCGTTCTATTTTTGTGCGCCCATAACTCCGCGCGCTCACAGATGGCCGAGGGACTCCTCCGGGCCCTGGGCGGAGAGGGTTTTGAAGTGGCTAGTGCCGGCCATCAGCCCACCCAGGTTCACCCTTTGGCCATCCAGGCCATGGCGGAGATCGGGATAGACATCTCTCGCCAGCGGGCAAAAGACGTGCAGGAATTTTTGGGACAGGAGTTCGATTATGTCGTCACCCTCTGCGGCGACGATGCTCCTGGTTCCTGCCCGTTCTTTCCCGGCGGAAAAGTTTATATCCATGCCCCGTTTCCTGATCCCACCACTGGAGGAATCCAAGAGTTCCGTAAGGTGCGGGATGACCTTCGCACTTGGATCGAACAAACTTTTCTTAGGGAGGGCAAAAATGCGTAGGGCGCTTTTTAGCTTCCTCCTCTTTGCTTTTGGCTTTTTTGGCCTTAGCGTGGAGGTCCTCTTTTTCTATGACGAAGGCTGTCCTCACTGCAAAGAGGTCTGGGATTTCCTGCACAGTCTTCAGGCCCAGGGTCTCGCGTTTGAGCTTAAAACTTACGAGATCCATCGTCCCGAGAACTGGCAGCTCCTTTACCGGCTTCTTTCCGTATACAAAGCGGAAGTGGGGCCCGTGCCCATGGTATTTGTGGGCGATGTGGCCGTGGTCTACGACACCTTCTATGGCCTTGGCCCCGAGCCTTTGAAATATTCAGGTTTCGCCCAAAAGCTCATTCTTGAGGAAGTAATCCAGCGGGCCATCGCGGAAGGCGCGCCTTCTCCACTCTCCCGACTTCCCAGCACCGCCACCACCGCTGTCCTTTTCCTCCCCCCTGGAGAAAGTCCGGAAGTTCTGTTTTACGAGTTCTTGGCCGCGGATCTAGTTTCGCAATTTCCCGAGCTTGGCCTTCAGTTTCTGGACCCCACCACCGCCGAGGGACGGGATCGATTCGAAAAGCTTTCGCGCCTCTACGGAGCCCGCGGGGAACCGCCCGCCCTCTTCGTGGGCGACCTCGCCCTCGTGGGCGGAAACCTTTACCTCCCGCGGCAAAGCCCCATCCCCTATCCCAGCGCGGAGGGGGAGAAAGCCCTGAGGGAGAGTGTGGCCAAGGCCATCGCCGATAAATCCACGTCCCCTTTGGATCGCTTGGCCCTACGGGAAAAGCTCACATTGGGAGCGGTAATGGCTGGCGCAGCCCTGGACTCCGTCAACCCCTGTGACTTTGCCGTTTTGGTACTCCTTTTGGGAACCCTTCTTGTGGTGGGAAAGCGCACAAAGGTGATCTGGGCGGGCCTAGCCTTCGCCGCCGGCGTCTTTGTCACCTATTACCTTACTGGATTCGTCCTTTACTCCCTCCTTGGAATCACCGTGGGGACGCGCTCGTTCCGCGCCCCCTTCATTTACGCCGTTTCTTCTCTGGCCGTCCTTGTGGGCCTCTGGGAGATGAAGGACCTTCTTTGGTACGGAAAGTGGTTCTCCATTGAGGTCCCGGAAAGCTGGAAGCCCTCGGTCAAGAAGATCACGGCCAAGGCCATCTCCGTCCCTGGGGCGTTTATAGTGGGCCTCATCGACGCCCTCTTCCTCGCCCCTTGTACTTCTGGCCCGTACCTCGTGATCCTCACCTTACTTTCCCAAACCACGACCCGCGTTCAGGGGGCCCTTTGGCTTCTTCTTTACAACTTCATCTTCATCCTGCCCATGGTGGTCATCACGCTCCTTGTACATCTTGGGATCACCACCACCGCGCGGGCCGAGCGCTGGCGGCAGGCCCGGCTGGGTTGGCTCCACTTCACCACCGGCCTGGTGATGGTCCTCCTTGGGGTGGGGATGATCGTGGGAACTTCTTTGGGCTATTTATGAGCTAGCCGCGGGATTCCCTCACTATATAGCCAAAAGCGGATTACGCCTTTTTCCCGGCAAACTGCAATTGCCAAAGGGCCCAAAAGAGGCCCCGCTTGGCCAAAAGCTCCTCCACCGTTCCCTCTTCCACAAGCCTCCCGTCGTGGATGACCAAGACCCGGTCGGCGTTGCGAATGGTGGAAAGCCTGTGGGCGATGGCAATAGTGGTCCTTCCGGCCATCACCGTCTCCAGCGCCTTTTGCACCAGGGCCTCGGTGTGGGAGTCCACATTGGCCGTGGCTTCATCGAGGAGGATGATTTTTGGCGCGCTAGCCGCAGCCCGGGCCAAGGAAAGGAGCTGGCGTTCACCCAGGGAAATACGCATCCCCCGCTCTTTCACGTCCGTTTCGTAGCCCTCGGGAAGCCGGAGAATATAGTTGTGCACGCCCACAAGTTTCGCCGCTTGCTCCGCTTCCTCCTTGCCAAGCCCCCCGTTCCACATGCGGATGTTTTCCCACACATTCCCGGTGAAGAGAAAAACGTCCTGGGGCACCAAAGCAAGATGCCGGCGATATTCAGCAAGGTCCAGCTCCTCCAAGGGAACGCCATCGATGAGAATTTGCCCCTTTTGCGGCCGATAAAACCCGAGGATGAGGTTTGTGATTGTGGTCTTTCCCGCGCCAGTGGGCCCAACGATGGCCACCTTCTCCCCGGGCCGCACCCGGAAGGAGACCCCCCGTAGGACCCAGTCCTCGTCGTTGTAGGCAAACCAAACGTCGCGGAATTCAATCTCCCCGCGGAGGGTGGGCACAGGCTTTTTTCCGCTGGGCTCCTTGGGGAGGTCGAGGAAGAGGAAGATGCGTTCGGCCGCGGCCATCGCCGCCTGAAGCACGTTGTACTCCTCCGAAAAGCGCACAAGGGGCTGGAAAAGAATACGGATGTAGCTGATGAAGGCGATAAGCCCGCCCAGGGTGAAAACGCCGGCCAACACCCCACGGCCGCCGTACCATATGAGGAAGGCAAGTGCGATGTTTTGCATCACCGCGATCGCCGGCTGAAAGAGCCCAAAGGCCATGATCGTGCGCATCTGGGCCCGGAAAAATTCCCGGTTGATTTCCTGAAAGCGCTGGAAACTTCGGAGCTCCTGGCGGAAAAGCTGGATCACCGTCATCCCCGAGAGGCTTTCCGCAAGATAAGCGTTGAGCTTGGCCAAGATCCTCCGGGCCTCTCGGTAGGCCGCCCGCGCCCTCTTTCTAAACCAAAAAGCCAAAACGGCAATGAGCGGAGCGAAGGCCAAAAGGTAGAGGGTGAGCCGGAAATTCAAGCGGAACATGATGGCCAAAACGGCAAGCATCATGAAGAAGTCCTGAACAAGGCTCACGAGGGCCCGGCTGTACATCTCGTGGATGGCGGCCACATCATTCGTGGCCCGGGTGACGAGCCTTCCCACCGGCTCGCGGTCCAGAACGCTCATGGGCAGGCGCAAAAGGTGCCCGAAGATCTCCCGGCGCATGTCGAACATGATGCGCTGGCCTGCGTACTGCAAGGTGTATACCTGGCCGTAAGAAAGCCCAAAACGCAAAAGGAGAAAGGCGAGGAACACCAAGGCCAAAAGGCCAAGGAGCCGATACTGCCGCCCCCTAAGCCTCCAGACCTCGTCCTGCGGAAGGGCCCTAAGCCCCTCTTCAGGAATGGCGTAGCCAGCGGGGGTGAAAAGGAAAAGCTCGGGATAAAGGAGCGCTACCTCGGCCTCCGGAGAGTCGGGAGGGATCAAAAGCCAGCGGCCAGCCAATGCCCCTCCCCGCTCAAGCTCCTCCTTTTGCTCCCCCGAAAGCGCGGCTTCCCGCACAAGGTAGCGTCCTTCCCCAAGGGCAATGGCGCCGGGGACAGGCGGAACCTCGCTTCGAACCTCTACCCACGGAAGCACAAGCACTTCGTCCACCGCGAGCTTCGTGATGTAAGGAAGGGCAAGCTCGATTATGGAGATCCCTCCGCTAAGAAGGAGGGCGAGGGCAAAAAGCTTCCAATACGGCCGGGCGTAGCGTAAAAGCCGGCGCAGGAGGCGCAAATCAAAAGCCTTCCCGAGCTGCTCTTCCTCCAAGTCCGCGTGGGAATGAGGGCCGATCATCGGGCAAGCACCGCCTGAAGCTCAGCCAACCGGGCATAGAGCCCGCCGAGCCTGAGGAGCCGGTTGTGGTCTCCTTCCTCCACGATCCGCCCATCGGAAAGGACGACTATCCAGTCCGCGTCGCGCACGGCGGAGATCCGGTGGGCGACGACGATGGCGGTCTTGCGGCGCAGCACCGCGCGGAGATTTCGCAGGATCTCCTCCTCCACCTGGGCGTCCACGGAGGAAAGGGCGTCGTCGAGGATGATGATGGGCGGGTCCAGGAGGAGGGCGCGGGCGATCCCAATCCGTTGCCGCTGGCCACCAGAGAGGGTGAGCCCCCGCTCGCCCACCACCGTGTCCAAGCCCTCGGGAAAGCTCCGGATCTCCTCGGCAATCCCCGCGAGCTCCGCCGCCCGCCAAATCTCCTCCTCCGTGGCCTCCGGACGACCATAGGCGATGTTCTCCCGAATGGTGGTGGAAAAGAGGAAAACATCCTGGGGAACCATGCCGATGAGGCTGCGAAGTTCGGAAAGGGAAAGCTCGCGCACGTCCACCCCGCCCAAAAAGAGCGTTTGAGGTGGAGGATCGTAAATGCGCGGGATGAGGCGAACCAGCGTGGATTTCCCGGAGCCGGTGAGGCCCACCACCCCGAGGGTCATCCCCTCCTCAATCCGAAGGTTGATCTCCCGCAGGGCGGGCTTGGCCACTCCGGGGTAGGAGAAGGTGAGGTTTCTGAATTCAATGGTCTTCGAAGCAGGAAGGGGCTTGGGCTTCGGCGAGCTTTGGATCTCCGGCTCGGTGGAAAGGATCTTTTGGATGCGCCCCATGGAGGCTGCGCCCCGCTGGAGCACGTTCACCACGCTTCCCAGGGCCATCATGGGCCAGACCATCATCCCAAGGTAACTTGTGAACGCGACGAGGTCTCCCAGGGCCAGTTCTCCCGCAAGGACCCCACGGCCGCCGAACCAAAGGATCAGGCCTGTTCCCAGGCCGGCCAAAAACCCCACGGCGGGCTCAAAAAATCCCTGAATGCGCACCAAAGCCATGTTGACTTGCACATTCAAGAGGTTTGTCTCGTGGAAGGCTTTTTCCATGCCCTCTTCCCGGGCAAAGGCCCGGATGACCCGCACCCCGGAAAGGCCCTCCCGCACGCGCTCCGTAAGCTGAGAAAAGGCCTCCTGAACCCGTTGGAACCGCCGGTGCACCACGCGCCCAAATTTGAGGACCACCAGGGCCAGAAACGGGAGGGGGATAAAGGCGTAAAGGGTGAGCCAAGGGGAGATCCCGATCATGGCGGCCAGGGAAAAGGAGACGATGAAGAGGGCGTCCGAGGCCATGAGCACCCCTTGGCCACAGGCAAACCGGATAGCCTCTAGATCGTTGGTGGCATGGGCCATGAGCTCTCCCGTGGGATGTTGGATGTAGTAGCTCTGCGGAAGGCGCAAAAGATGGGCAAAGAGTCTATTGCGCAGATCCTGCTCGATAAGGCGCGAGGTACCAAAAATAAAATAGCGCCAAACGAAGCGGAAGACAAACACCACAAGCGCAATGGCCACAAGGTAGAGGGCATAGATCCCAAGGCGTCCGCCTCGCCCAACTACAAGCTCGTTTACGGCGCTCCGCACAACCAGGGGGGCAAGAAGTTGTAGCCCATCCACAATAAAAAGGGCGATGACGCCCAAAAGAAGACGCCACCTCCTTTTCCAGAGCTCTCGGAGGATATGACGCATCGGTGCCCAAAATTATACTTGCTCGAGCTTTATGTTAAAGGAAGGATTCACTTTTGGGGCCGTGAAGTGTCGCGGCATTTCAAAGACCTTGCGGAAGGCCTTTTGGATTGACTTGTTTCCAGGGCAAGCCGGGTTCTCCAAAACTTGGCGCTTCGGGTATCCTCCGCTGAGATGTGGGCAATCGACGGAAGCCAGAAATCCGGAAGCGGAACGATCGTGCGCACGGCCGTGGCTCTCTCCGCCCTCCTTGGCGAACCTCTCTGTATAAACAACATTAGAGCCAAACGGGATAATCCCGGACTGCGCCCCCAACACCTCAAGGCCGTGGAGGCCGTGGCCGCCTTGACCCAGGCCAAAACGGAGGGCGCCCGCGTGGGAAGCCGGGAGATCTCCTTTCTTCCGGGAAAAAAGCCCTCCGGAGGAGAATTCTTCTGGGACATCGGCACCGCTGGCTCCACCACCATGCTGGCCCTAACCGTCCTTCCCGTGGCCGTTTTTGCCAAAAAGCCCTCCGTCTTCCGCATCCGCGGCGGACTCTTTCAGGACTTCGCCCCTTCGGCCTTCCATACGCAAGAAGTCCTCCTTCCGGCCCTAAGGGCCATGGGGATCCGGGCGGAGTTGAGGATCATCCGACCCGGATACGTTCCCAAGGGCGGGGGCGAGATCGAACTTCAGGTGGAACCCATAAATGGCCCCCTTTCCCCCTTGCGCCGCGAGGCCTTACATGCGCCCCTTCGGTTTTGGGGGATATCCTTGGCTTCCCATCTAAAAGAGCGAAAGGTGGCGGAGCGCATGGCCGCCCGGTGTAAGGAGGAACTGGCCAAACAGGGGATCTCCGCAGAGTTTCGCATTTTAAACGACGAAACCTCAATTCAGCCTGGTGCGGCGTTGGCCCTTTTTGCCGGGGACCAAAAGGGAACGCGCCTCGGCGCGGACCAGGCCGGGGCCCCAGGTCGGCCGGCGGAGAAAATCGCGGAATTCGTGGCCCAAAGCCTCCTTGAAGATCTGGAGTCCGGGGCCACCGTGGACCGGCATCTCGCCGACCAGCTCATCCTTTACGCCGCTTTGGCCTCTGGCGAAACGGTGTACGTCATCCCCTCCTTCACCGACCATGTGGAGGCTAACCTCTGGCTTGTGGAGACCCTCCTTGGCGCAAAATGGGAACTTCAGGGGAAAACGCTTTGGATCAAGGGGATCGGTTATGCCCGGGGTTAAGGTGCGGCTGCGAGGTATTTACGCCACAGCCCTCACCATCCTCCTTTCTCAGCGGTGTGAGATCGTGGATCCAAGCGAGGTGATTCAAAGGCGGCTCAGTCTTCCTCCTTCCCCAGGCCCAGCGGAGGTGCAGATCTTCGATCGCGCGGATCGGCACGGCGTGGTGATAGAAGGGGTGCGAAGTGGGGTGGAGGAAGTTGTTCAGATCCTCCGCGAGAAAATCCCCTGGGCGTTGTTCCTCCCGCAAAAGCTGCAGAGGAAAACGAGCTCGCCCCTTGCCGCAGCCGCGGCCCTCCTTTCCCGCTACGAGGCGGAATTCCCCCGCCCAGCCAAAGAACTCCTCGATGAGGTTCGGGCCAAAGCCGTGCCCACCCTTCCCGGACATCATCTCTTGAAAACCGTGGACCCCGCCCGCGTGGACGAGGCGGAAGGGAAAAATGAGCCCGCAAATCTCCCGGAACTGGCCCAAGGTCTTTGGGAGGAACTGGTGGGGCCACACTATGCGCCCGGAAAAACTGTAACCGTGTGGCATCTCAAAGCTGGAGAACCTCCCATCCGCCAAAGCGGGGAAGTGGTAGAGCGCACAAAAGAAACCCTTGTTTTGCGCCGGAATTTCGGGCCGGGCGGGCTATACGATGGGCTTGGGCTTCCCAAGGAACCCGGGGATTATGGGCTTTTTGAGCTCCCCTTGGGCCAGTGGTGGGGAAGACGCCTGTATTTTCGGAGCGACGGGACTTTCCTCGGCGAGATCTACAACGTTCACACCACTCCGGAACTCCTTCCCGAAGGGGTACGGTATTTGGACTTGGAGGTGGATATCGTGCGCACCTCCGAAGGAATACGCGTCATCGACGAAGAGATCTTGGACAAGAAGGTCGCCGAGGGCCTTATTTCCGAGGCGTTGGCCAAGAAGGCCAAGGAAGTGGTGGCCGAACTTCTTCGAAAGCTCCAGAACGTGTAGGCATAAGTAGACCGCGGGTGCGGAGCTGGGCGCCCTTTTGGCAAAACCCCGTTAGCGTAACCACGATATCTTGGGTATTCTCGGCCAGGGTGAAACGATGGCTTTGACCTATGCCGTCCATGGAGAGGGAACGCCGGCGTTGGAGACGCTCGCGAAGGGTCTCTGCGCGGCCTTAGAGAGGCGCGGGTATCGTCCTTCCGCCCAGGATGATGTCCCCAATCTCGTCCTGAACCTAACCTCGCGGGAAACCCCTCGACCCTATCGCCGGAAGGCCCAGGCCACCTTCGTCCTCTCCATCTTGGAAATCGAGGAAATCCCGCCGGAGCCCGTCCAGGCCATGTACCCCTACCTTGTGCGCACCCTCTCCAACATGCTCCTCGCCTATATCCCTGGGAAAGAAGCACACTTTTTCACTTTGGATTTGGGTCACTACTCAGAACCCGAAGGCGAAGGGTTTTACCACCGCCTTGTGGAGCGCATTCACCCCATGGCCTCTGCAAGGCTTGTCATCAAAAACCGGTTTGAGCCCGATTTAGAGCCCGAGCTTTGGGAAGGGGATGAGCTCACAAGGGAGCTCAGCCGCGCTGGAAAGATTTTGGACTCTTGGAATCTTCTTCCCGCTCCTTTCCCCATCGATAAGATCCTTCCGCCAGAGGACTTCCGCCATGTGCAAAGGCTTTATGGGATTGGCGGCCTCTCTTATGGAAACCTTTCCGTGCGAAAGGACGAAAAAAGGTTTTGGATGTCCGCCTCCGGGGTGGACAAGGCCAACCTCCGGGTGATCGGCCGGGACATCCTCCTCGTTAAGGATTACGACGAAAAAGAAAACTGTATCGTCCTTTCTGTGCCGCCCCACATCGAGCCCAGGCGTGTCTCTGTAGATGCCATCGAGCACTGGATGATCTACCAGGAGCATCCAGAGGTGGGGGCCATCATCCACGTGCACGCTTGGATGGACGGAGTTCCCGCAACCCAAGCCCATTACCCTTGTGGAAGTTATGAGCTTGCCAAATCCGTGGCCGAGCTCGTAAGGAAGGCTCCAGATCCGGCCCGGGCCGTGGTGGGCCTGAAAAACCACGGTTTAACCATCACGGGAAGAAGCCTCTCGGATATCCTCGAAAGGATAGAAGGAAAACTCATCCGCCAGGTGCCTATGACATGAAGGCCCTCGTTTATAGTGCCTCCGTCCCTCGATATCTTCTGGCGCAGCTCTTGGGAAAGCGCATGCCCCTCTCGCTCCTTCCCCTCCGATTAAAAGAAATCCCTGAGCCAGAGCCTCCTCCTGACTGGGAAAGGGGTAAGGTCCTTCTTTCCGGGATCTGCGGCTCAGATCTTGCCCTCCTTTTTGGGAAAAGTTCACCTAGCCTAGCTCCCTTCTTTTCGTTTCCTGCAGTGTTGGGGCACGAAATTGTGGCCGAGGTCGGAGGAGTTCGGGCGGCGATCAACCCCCTTTTGACCTGCCGGGAGCGAGGCCTTCCTCTGTGCTGGGCCTGTGAAAAGGGCGAAGACGCCCTCTGTCAAAACGTGGCCGAAGGGGAAATTGCTCCGGGGATGCTCGGGTATCACCGGGATCTTCCGGGCGGATGGGGGGAACGCATCGTGGTACATCCGGCGAGGGTTCATCCCTTGCCTTCTGATGTGCCCACGGAGCGCGGACTTTTAGCTGAGCCTTTAGCTGTGGTGTTGCGGGGGCTGCGCTTAGTTTCCTTGGACAAAAACGAGCCCGTGCTCGTCCTTGGCGCGGGAACCATGGGCCTTCTTTCCCTGGCAGCCTTAAAGCTTTTGGGACATTCCGGAGAAATCCACGTTGTGGCTCGACACAGGCTTCAGGCCCAAATGGCCCAGGACCTTGGAGCTGCGAGTGTCCATTTATCAGCTGAAGAAGCAGCAAAGCTTTTGGGAGCTAAAAACTATAGTGCGCCCCTTGGCCATGTGGCCTGGCGCGGCGGCTTCCCCTTCATCATCGACGCCGCGGGAACGAAAACGAGCTTAAACCAGGCTTTATGGTCGGTCCGCGAAGGCGGAACGATCCTCCTTTTGGGCGCTCCAGGAAAGGTGAAGTTGGACCTTTCTCCCCTTTGGTTCCGCGGGATCCGCATAATTGGTACATACACTTATAGCGACCAGGACTTCAAGAGGGCTTTGGAGTTTCTTCGCGACGCCAAGAGCTTGGAAAGGCTTGTGACCCACACTTTCCCTCTTTCCGACTACCTTTCAGCTTTTCGCACAGTCCTGACCCGCCGGGGGATCAAGGTGGCCTTCCGCCCTTAAATTGGGGCTATTCGCACGGAGAGGCGGCCGATCCCTTCAATATCCACCGCCGCCTCATCTCCCGGCCGAAGTTCGCCCACCCCTTCAGGGGTTCCGGTGAGAAGGACGTCGCCCGGCTCGAGGGTCATGAAAGAACTGATGTAAGCCAAAAGAAACGGAATTGAGAAGATCATGGCCGAGGTACGTGCGTCCTGTCGCACCTCCCCGTTCACGAACGTCCGCAAGCGAAGGTCTGAAGGATCTAGCTCCGTCTCGATCCAGGGTCCCAAGGGGCAAAATCCATCAGCGGACTTGGCTCTGATCCATTGAAGATCGGTCTTTTGCGCATCGCGGGCGGTGAGGTCCAGGGCGCAGGTGTATCCAAGGACATGGAAAAGAGCCTTCTCTTCGGGGACCCGCCGCATCCTCCGGCCGATCACCACCGCAAGCTCTCCCTCATAATGAAGGCTTTTTGTGAAGGAGGGGTAGGGGATGGAGGCTCCATGGGGAGCCAGGGCGTTGGGAGCTTTAAGGAAAAGGCCGGGTTCCGGGGGAACTTCCTCTCCCATTTCCTGGGCATGCTTGCGATAGTTCCGGCCAACACAGACGATCTTGGTAGGCCTGGCCGGGGGAAGAAGTTTTGCTTCGGAAAGGGGGATGCGCTTTCCGGTAAAGCTCCCTCCGGGACCGCGCGTGACCCTGATCGTTTCCCCTTCCAATATCCCCCAACTTCCCCTTCCAAACCGTACGATTTTCATATTTAGCGGACGATCCTTAACCCCGCTCCAGCTAGGAGACGATCGCACTCTTCTTTTGTGGCCCAGACGAAATCCCCGGACGCAGATATAGCTACGTCGTAGCGAAGCCTCATTCCCATCTCAAATAAGAGGAGAGCGAGGGAAGGAGGCGGCTTTGATCCGGGCCACCACCTCCGAAAGGGGCTTGGGACCCAAATCCTCGCCGGTCCGCAACCGCAAAGCCACTAGACCTTGGGCCTTTTCCCTCTCCCCACAGATCAGCATGTACGGGATCTTTTGGAGCTGGGCCTCACGAATGAGCCACCTTAGGGTCTTTCCCTCCTTGGTCCAGGCCTCAGCTCTGATCCCTTCCTCCAAGAGTTTCTTTGCCACTTCCTCCGCATACTCGATCTCTCCCTCGCTTACCGGAAGGACTACCGCCTGAACCGGCGCAAGCCACACCGGAAAAGCACCACCATAATGCTCGATGAGGATCCCCAAAAAGCGCTCCAATGAACCAAGGAGGGCCCGGTGGATCATGTAGGGCCGCTGTTGCCTCCCATCAGGCCCGATAAAGACCATGTCAAACCTCTCCGGAAGGTTGAAATCGAATTGAATAGTGGTAAGCTGCCAAGACCGTTTAAGCGAGTCCTGGACCTCGATATCGATTTTAGGCCCATAAAACGCGCCTTCGCCGGCTTTGACCTGGTAGTCCAGGCCTTCCCCTTCCACGGCAAGTTTTAAGGCCTCGGTAGCCCTTTCCCAGTCTGCCGGATCTCCAACGCATTTTTCTGGCCTTGTGGAGAGGTATGCGGAGAACTCCTCAAAGCCGAAGGAGCGAAGCATATATAAGGCGAAGCGCAAAACGGCGCGAATCTCCTCCTCAACCTGATCGGGCCGGCAGATGATGTGGGCATCGTCCTGGGTGAAGCCTCGCACCCGCAAAAGCCCATGAAGCACACCTGAACGCTCAAACCGATAAACCGTTCCAAGTTCAGCATACCTTATAGGAAGCTCCCGGTAAGACCGGACTTTGGTTTTATAGATGGCGATGTGGAAGGGGCAGTTCATGGGCTTTAAGAAGAATTCCTGGCCTTCGATATCCATCGGCGCATACATGCTTTCCCGATAAAAGTCGAGGTGCCCAGAAACTTGCCAGAGGCGGCTTCGGCCGATATGCGGAGTGTAGACGAGCTGGTACCCAGCTTTATAGTGCTCGGAAACCCAAAAATCCTCGATAATCCGGCGGATTCGCGCCCCTTTGGGGTGCCAAAGGACAAGGCCAGCTCCGATCATCTCGTTTTGAATGGAAAAAAGATCGAGCTGAGGGCCAACGACCCGGTGATCCCTCCTTCTTGCCTCCTCCCGCCAGCGAAGGTACTCCTCAAGGGCCTCCTTGGTGGGAAAGACCGTGCCGTAGATCCGGGTCAGCATGTCCCGGTTGGGATCGCCCCGCCAATAGGCCCCGGCCAGATCGAGGAGCTTGAAGTGCCGCACAAGGCCAGTGGAGGGAAGGTGAGGACCACGACAGAGGTCTAGGAATTCACCCTGCCGATAAAAAGAGATCTCCTCACCCGGGATCTCCTCCAGGAGCTCAAGCTTATAGATTTCCCCGCGCTCTCGGAGAAGTTTTTCCGCCTCACCACGGGGAATCCACACTCGCTCCAGGGGAAGGTCCTCGGCCACGATCCTCTGCATTTCTTCTTCAATGCGCACTAGATCCTCATGGGAAATGGGTTTTTCGAAGCGGAAGTCGTAGTAAAAACCGTCAGCGATGGCCGGGCCGATGGCTAGCTTCGTCCCGGGGAAGAGGCGGGTCACGGCGTGGGCGAGGATGTGGGCGGCGGTGTGGCGCAAGACCTCCAGGGCTGCGGGATCGGAGGTGGTGAGGATGCGGGCCTCTCCTGTGGAGGGGATCGTGTCGCGCAGATCGCAAAGCTTTCCATTCACAAGGGCCGCGGCCGCGTTTTTGGTCCCAAGACCTAAGAGCTCAAGGAAGCTGATCCCTTGAGCCTCCCGCACCTCACCGCTTGGAAGGATCACCTTGGCCATCCTTCACCTCCGAGAACGAAGAAGAACCATATCCCGCAAGGGGACTATGGGCAAGGTCAGGGAAGGAGGCGGCAGAGGGCGCATTCCTCGCCCTCGCCCAAGAAAGCCACCCCGCACCGCCGACATCTTCGTCCTCCCTTGGCCAAAATCGCCTTTTCCTTAGCCAAGACGTTGGCCAAAAGCTCCAAAAACCTTGAACGCAAAGAAGGCAGAAGATCCTCGGGAATCATCTCCTCCGCACGGTTCAATTCCTCGGCTCCGGGTTGAAGCGAAAACTCTTCCACCTCCTTTTCCTCTGGCAAAATTTTGAACTGAAGTTCCTTGACGTTGCTTTTTGGTGCGATCTGTGCTAGCCGGGAAATGATCTCTTGGGCCCAAAGGCGGAGCTCATTGGCCACCACCGGGCTTGCTACGGCGATGTACAAAATGCCCCGCTCCACGTAAAGGGGCCGGGCAAGCTTGCTTAGCCTCTCTCCCACCGCCTCCCGCCAGCGCCAGACGGCTTTCTGTTCCTCCCAGCCTTTTCCCCAGTTCCTCGCAATGGACTCCAACCAACTTGAGCTACTCATCATTTTCATTTTCCCTGGTTGTAGCTGTAGGAGCTACAGGGGTCCTGTGGATAACCCCCGGGGAACGCGGTCCCTTGTTGGGGGCGGCCTGTGGATAACCTTGTGGATAGCCTGTGGAAAAGCGGGGGATAAAATGTGCGGACAAGCGAGACTGGCACTTGTCCACCGGGGTTTTCCACAGGGGTGGTGCACTTGTCCACAGAGGAGGCGGGCGCTATCCCCAGGGTTTTCCACAGGGGGCTGTGGATTCACCGGGCGTACTTGGAAAGGATGCGGCTGCGAAGCTCATCCACCTCGGCGCGGAGGAGCGGGGCATCCCGCAAGAGCTCCTGCACTTTTTGGTAGGCGTGCATGGCGGTGGTGTGATCCCGGCCGCCGAAGGCCCGCCCCAGCGCGGGGAAAGAGGTATCCGTGAGCTCCCGCGCGAGATAAATCGCAATTTGCCGGGCAAAAGCCACCTCTTTCTTTCGGGAAGGGCCGTCCAAATCCTCAAGGGGAACGCGGTAGTAGGCCGCTACCTCTTCCTTTATCGCTTGGATGGTGAGCTTGGGAATGCGTTCCTCTTTGGGAAGGAGGGATTCCAAGACCCCGGGGGTGAGAGGGCCCTGGCCAAGCTCTAGATAGGCGATGACGCGGATCAATGCTCCTTCCAGGTCGCGGACGTTGGTGGTGATGCGGGAGGCGATCATCTCCAAAATGGTGTCGGGGACGGTAACACCGCGGCGGCGGGCCTTTTCCCGCAAAATGGCCATGCGCGTCTCCAAATCCGGGGGCTGAATATCCACCACCAATCCCCACCGAAAGCGGGAAATGAGGCGATCTTGAAGCCCCTGAAGCTCCTCCGGCGGGCGATCCGAAGAAAGGACGATTTGTTTACTGTTCCCGTAAAGTTCGTTGAACGTGTGGAAAAGCTCTTCCTGTGTGCCCTCTTTGTTGCGCAAGAAGTGCACGTCGTCGATGAGGAGGACGTCCACTGTGCGGTAGCGGGAGCGGAATTGGTCCGTGGTGTTGGAGCCGATGGCCTGGATGAGCTCGATGGTGAAGCGCTCAGAGGTGGTATAGGCGACGGTGAGGTTTTTGTGGGTTTTCAGGACGTGATTTCCGATGGCCTGGAGGAGGTGGGTCTTCCCCAGCCCCACTTTTCCGTAGATGAAAAGGGGGTTATAGGCGCGGGCCGGGGACTGGGCCACCGCCTGGGCCGCGGCAAAGGCGAGCTCCGAGTTCTTTCCCCGCACAAAGCTCTCGAAGGTGTACTCGGGGTTGAGGGGAAGGGATCCCAAATAGCGTTGAGGCTGAAAGTCCAGAGGAAGACCGGGTGTCTCAGGGGAAGGTACGACCTCGATCCGCCAGGCCACCGATTTCCCCAGGGCCTCGGAGAACAAGCGATCCAAAAGGTCGCGGTACTTTTGTTCGATGGCGGTCTTGGCGAAGGAAGAGGGGACCTCAAGGACTAGTTCCTCGCCATCGGCGCGGGCGCGGGCCGTGGAAAACCAGGCGGCGAAGCTTGTGGGTGGGATCTCCTCAGCCAAATCTGCCCGCACCCGTGCCCACAAATCCTCAAGGGGCTGACCCATGACAAAACAGTGGCGAGGCCCAGAGTCGAACTGGGGACACCCCGGTTTTCAGCCGGGTGCTCTACCACCTGAGCTACCTCGCCCCTGGCGGGGACGACGGGATTTGAACCCGCGATCTCCGGAGTGACAATCCGGTGTGTTAGTCCGGGCTACACCACGTCCCCGCGCCCAAGATTGTACCCAAAGGCCTGGCCTTAGACCAAGCTCTGGGCGAGAGAGGATTCGAACCTCTGGCCTTCCGGATGTAAGCCGGATGCTCTTCCCCTGAGCTACTCGCCCTTTTGTCCCCGGGGGGATTCGAACCCCCGTTTCCGGATTGAAAGCCCGGTGTCCTGGGCCGGCCTAGACGACGGGGACAAGTGGGTCGTGCAGGAATCGAACCTGCGGCCCCCGGCTTAAAAGGCCGGTGCTCTACCGACTGAGCTAACGACCCAGGGAAAGGAAATGGGCCGTGGAGGACTCGAACCCCCAACCCGCGGATTAAGAGTCCGCTGCTCTACCGGTTGAGCTAACGGCCCCAAAGAATGTTAGCGGCCCCTCGCTCACCCTGTCAAGGTTTGAAGTAGAATGGAATGGTAGGCCATGGGAGGCCTTTGGGAGGGGAAGGTGCCGCTGGCTGAACGTCTCAGGCCCCGCGATCTTTCCGAGGTGGTGGGGCAGGAACACCTTCTCGGTGAGCGCGGGCCCCTTAGGGCCCTCATCGAGGGCGGCCTTTCCGTCCCCCTCATCTTTTGGGGGCCCCCGGGAACGGGGAAAACCACGGTGGGAAGGATCATCGCCCAAAGGTTCGGGGCGAAATTCATCCAAAAATCCGCGGCCTTGGCCTCCGTCTCTGAGGTGCGGGAGGCCCTGGAATCCTCCCGAGAGCTTTGGCGGCGCACCGGCTCCCGGGACCTCCTTTTCCTCGATGAGATCCACCGCTGGAACCGGGCCCAGCAGGACATCCTCCTTCCCTTTTTGGAGGAGGGCTCGATCTATTTCATCGGAGCCACTACAGAGAACCCCTCCTTTGTCCTGCGCTCGGCCCTTCTTTCTCGCTCCCAGCTTTTTGTGTTTGAGCCTCTCTCTTTGGAGGCCCTGCGGGTTCTTTTGCGCCGGGCTTTAGAGGATCCGCGGGGATATGGGGGGCGGGTGCGGCTTACCCCGGAGGCCGAGGACTACCTCCTTCGTCGCGCCGACGGCGATGCCCGCCGGCTCCTCACCGCCTTGGAAACAGCGGTGGAGGCCCTGGGAGAAGGGGAGATTGATCTTCCCCGGCTTCGCCAGGTTTTGGGCCGGAAGGCTTTGCACTACGACCGGGCCGGAGAGGAGCACTACAACCTCATTTCTGCCCTACACAAGTCCGTTCGCAACTCCGACGTGGACGCTGCCCTCTACTGGCTTGTGCGGATGTTGGAGGCCGGGGAGGACCCGCGGTACATCGCGCGCCGGCTCATCCGCATGGCCTCGGAGGACATCGGCCTTGCCGACCCCTGGGCGCTGGTACAGGCGGTGGCCGCGGCCCAGGCCGTGGAGTATGTGGGGCTTCCGGAAGCGGAGCTCGCATTGGCCCAGGCCGTGGTTTACTTGGCCCTCGCCCCCAAGTCCAACGCCCTTTACCGCGCCCACGGCGCCGCCCGCCGCGATGTGACGGAAACGGAAAACGAGCCAGTCCCTCTGCATCTGCGCAACCCCGTCACGGAAACCATGGAGAAATTGGGTTACGGGAAAGGTTATCAATACGCTCACGACTTTCCCGAAGGGATTGCCCCTATGTCCTGTCTTCCCGAAAATTTACGGGATCGCGAGTATTACCAGCCCACTGAGCGGGGCTGGGAGGGTAAAATTCAAAAGAGGCTCAGGGAAATTCGGGAAAAGATCCGCAGGGAAAAGGGCTGAGGATGCGTGTGGAGGTCCGGCTTTTTGGGGAGTTTCGGGAAGCGGCGGGCAAGGCCGCGGTAACGCTGGAGCTTCCTTTTGGCGCTTCTTGCGAGGAGGCGCTAAGGGAGCTTGTGCGGCGTGAGCCGCGTCTTGAGGAGCTCCTTTTTGCGCAAGGAGTTCTGCGCGATCATCTTCATGTTTTTGTGAACGGGGAAAACGTGAACCACCGGGAAGGCCTGCGCACAAAGCTCGCCGACGGGGATGTTTTGACGTTTTTTACCCCCATAAGTGGGGGGTGAGTTGCGGGCCTTGGGATTGGCCGGTATCCTGGGCTAGTTAGGAGGCGGGGATGGCGGAGGTCCTGCTTAAAGAAGTGACGAAGAAATTTGGGAACTTCGTGGCCGTGAACAAAGTTTCCCTTGAGATTAAGGATGGGGAATTTGTGGTGCTGGTGGGGCCATCGGGGTGCGGGAAAACCACGACCCTGCGGATGATCGCGGGGCTTGAGGAGGTCACGGAGGGAGAGATCTACATCGGCGGGCGGCTGGTGAACGACGTCCCCCCCAAAGACCGGGACATCGCCATGGTCTTTCAGAACTACGCCCTCTACCCCCACATGGATGTGTACAACAACATGGCCTTCGGTCTGAAGCTCCGCAAGGTCCCGAAGAAGGAGATCGACCGGCGGGTGCGGGAAGTGGCGGAGATGCTGGGGATCGCCGATAAGCTCCGGGCGAAACCCCGGGAGCTCTCCGGTGGGCAGAGGCAGCGCGTGGCCCTGGGAAGGGCCATCGTGCGCAACCCTAAGGTTTTCCTCTTCGATGAGCCCCTTTCCAACCTGGACGCGAAGCTCCGGGTGCGCATGCGGGCTGAGCTTCAGGAGCTCCATCAGCGCCTCAAAACCACCTCCATCTACGTCACCCACGATCAGGTGGAAGCCATGACCCTTGGGCACCGCATCGCGGTGATGAAGGACGGCCAAGTGCTTCAGTACGACAGTCCGCGCGTGATCTATGATCAGCCGGCCAACATGTTTGTGGCCGGGTTCATCGGTTCCCCGCCCATGAACTTCGTGCCGGCCCGCCTTGTGGAGGAAGATGGGCGGGTTTGGCTCCAGGGCCGCGGGTTCAAGCTTTGGGTGCCCCCGGAGAAGGTAACCCCGGAGTTGCGCGCTTATCTTGACCGGGAGGTGGTGTTTGGCATTCGGCCCGAGGATATCCGTACCTTGGACACGGTGCGGGAGCCCCCGGAGGGCCGCACGTTCGAGGGGCGGGTCAAGGTGCGGGAGGCCCTGGGGGATGAGCTCATCGTTTACGCGGACGTGGCCGGCGATGAGATCGTGGCCAAACTCGATCCGCGCCTCTCCATCGAGCCCGGTCAAGAGGTGACCTTCGTGGCCATGCTCGAACACATGCACCTCTTCGACCGGGACACGGAAAAGGCGATTCTTTAGGTTTTCATCAAAAAAACAGGGTGGGCGTTTCCCCACCCCTTTTTATTTTTCTTGGGTTAAGCTAGCGTGAGCGTGGCAACCTCTTCTTTGATTACCGCCCCAAGTCGCCGAATACCCTCTTCAATCTGCTCCAGGGTGGCCAAGGCAAAGGAAAGGCGCATGGTGTTTTGGCCGGAGCCGTCGGCAAAAAACGGCTGCCCCGGCACATAGGCCACTTTGTGGACCAAGGCCCTCTCCAGCATCTTCGTCGTATCGACGCCCTCGGGAAGCTTCACCCACACGAAAAGCCCGCCCTCGGGTTTAGTCCACCCCGCTTCTTCCGGCATATGGCGCGCCAACGCTTCGAGCATGGCCTCGAGCTTCACCTTGTAGTGCTGGCAAAGGCGGGCGATGTGGGCGTGCATGTCGTAATCCGTGAGGAAGCGCACGGCCAGGCGCTGGGTCAGGGAAGGTCCGCACAGATCCGCCCCTTGCTTTAGGGTTACCACCATGTTCACCACTTCCTGGGGGCCCACGAGGGCGCCCACCCGGAGCCCAGCAGCGAGGATCTTGGAGAAGGTGAGGAGGACAATGACGCGGCCTCCCTCATCAAGGGAGGCGATGGTGGGGATGTGCTCCCCCTTATAGCGGAGCCAGCGATAGGGGATGTCCTCCACGATGAGGAGGTCCTCCTTTTCCGCGATTTCCAGGAGCTCTTTGCGCTTTTCCTCGCTCCAGGTTATTCCGGTGGGGTTTTGGAAATCGGGGACGACGTAGATGAATTTTGGCTCGTGCCCTGCCCGTTTGGCCTCGCGGATGGCCCGCCGAAGGAAGGAGAGATCCATGCCGTCTTCCTCTAGTGGAATACCCACTAAGGTCGGCTGATAGGCCCGGAAGGCCTGCAGGGCGCCAAGGTAGGTGGGCAGGCTTACGAACACCGCGTCCCCTTCATCCAAAAACGCCCGGCCCAAAAGGTCCAGCCCCTGCTGGGAGCCGTTGGTGATGACGATTTGGTCCATTGTGGTTTTGATCCCTTCCTCCCCAAGCCACCTTATCAAGGCCTCGCGCAGCGGCCGCTTCCCTTCCGTAGTGGTGTACTGCAGGGATTTCAACGCGTTATGGAGGATTTCCTCCTGGGCCACTTTCGCCAAAAATTCGGTGGGAAAAGTGGCGGGATCGGGGAGTCCGCCGGCGAAAGAAATCACTTCCGGCTGTTCCGTGTACTTCAAAAGCTCCCGAATGGCCGAGCGCTTCGCCCCTTTAGTCCGCTCCGCAAATTTTAGCACACGCCATCACCCCTCTTATCTTGCGCACTGGGCAAGCCACGGGAAAAGCCCATGGGCGAGGTAGGTGCCCAGGGCTGCTCCCCCCAAGACATCCAACGGGTAATGCTCCCGGAGGTACACCCGGGAAAGGCCGATGAGGACGGCAAGAAGATAGAGGAGGAGGATGTTGTACCACGCGGGGTAGAGGCGGAGGATGAGGTAAGCCATGGCGAAGGCCATGGCCGTGTGGTTGGAGGGAAAAGAGGAGGAGGTGAGAAATTGGTGGTGGAACCCCTGGCGCACAAACGTTGGCCGGGGCCGGTGGGTGAGGGCTTTCACCCCTTGACAGAAAAGGACCACGCTCGCCGTCACCCCCACCCCAATGAGGACGTTTTGGTGATCAACCTCAGTTCCAAACACGATGAGGGCCAAAGCCAACGCGGCCCAAAGGTAGCCATAGCCCACATAGGTGGCGATGAGGAGGGGAAGGTGAAGGAAGCGAAGAAAGCGGGAGTTGCTTAGGCGTTCAAGGGTTTCCTCGTCCCAGGCCAGGATCCGCTCCACGGCCTGGTCCAGGTGCGCCAAAGCACCCATTACCCAGAGCCGTAGGGCGTCCACGGCCTTCATCTCAATAGGGGAAAGGCCAAAACCTCTCGGATGGAAGGGGAGTCCGTAAGGATCATGACCAGGCGATCAATGCCGATGCCGATGCCGCCCGCAGGCGGCATGCCCAACTCCAGGTCCCGCAGGAACTCCTCGTCGATCCTTTGGGCCTCCTCGTCCCCTTGGGCCCGGAGCTTTTCCTGGGCGAGGAACCTCTCCCGCTGCTCCTCGGGATCGTTGAGCTCGGAGAAGGCGTTGGCCACCTCCCTGCCGGCGATGTAGAGCTCAAAGCGCTCAGTGAGGTCCGGCCGCTCGCGCTTGCGCTTGGCCAAAGGCGAGATGTCTAAGGGGTAGTCAAGGACAAAAGTGGGGTCCCACAGGTTTTTCTCGGCGCAGGTCTCCAATAGGTATTCGATCACCTTTCCCTTGGGCCCCCGCTTTAGGTGCTCGGGGACCGAGATCCCCCGGCGCTCCAAGTCCGCCAGGAGCTCAGGAAGAGGCTTTTCCACGTCGCACCCGCTCGCCTCCGCCACGAGCTCCAAGAGCGGCACCCTTCGCCATGGCCGCGAGAAATCGATCCACCGGCCCTGGTATTCTAGGCGGTTGGTCCCGGCCACGGCAAGGACACATGCCTCGATGAGCCCTTCGGCGAGCTCCATCATCCCCTCATAGTCCGTATAGGCCTCGTAGGCCTCAAGGGCGGTGAATTCAGGATTGTGTTCGGAGGAGATGCCCTCGTTGCGAAAGTTCCGGCCGATCTCGTAGACCTTCTCCAATCCCCCCACCAAAAGCCTTTTGAGATAGAGCTCCGGTGCAATGCGCAAGTAGAGATTTCGTTCGAGCTCGTTGTGGTAGGTGACGAACGGCCGGGCCGAGGCGCCGCCGGGGATGGGTTGGAGGATGGGGGTTTCCACCTCAATGAACCCCCGCTCATCCAAATAATTCCGGATGGTGCGGAGGATGACGGCCCGTTTTACCAAAATTTCCCGGGCCTTGGGATTGGCCAAGAAGTCCAGGGCCCGTTCGCGGTAGCGGGTCTCCACGTCTTTGAGCCCATGCCACTTTTCGGGGAGCGGGCGGAGGGATTTGGCCAGCATCGCCAGCTCCCTTGCCGCTATGCTGAGCTCCCCAGTCTTGGTGGTAAAAACTTCCCCCCGCGCTCCCACGATGTCCCCGAGGTCCAAAACCTCAAGCCAGAATTCGTAGGCCTCTTGTCCCATGGTCTGGGGTGTGGCGAAGATCTGAATTTTTCCGGAACGGTCGTGGAGGTCGGCGAAGGTGGCGCGCCCCATGCGCCGCAGGGCCATGATCCTCCCGGCCACAGCCACTTCCACCCCAGTGTGCTGGGCTGGCGGAAGGTCTCCGAACTTCCTTCGCACTTCTTCGGCGGTGTGGGTGCGGGAAAACGCGTAAGGATAGGGGTCAATGCCCCTTTCCCGCAGGCGGGCGAGCTTCTCCCGGCGGGCGAGGACAAGGTCCAATTCGGCCATCAGCCCCTCTCGATTCCCAAGATCTCGTAGCGGATCTTCCCGGCCGGGGCCTGCACCACCACCTGCTTCCCCTTCCCATGGGTGAGCAGGGCCCGTCCCACCGGGGAGTCGATCCCGATCCGGTCCTGCAAAAGATCCACCTCCGCCGGCGGGACCAACGTCACCGTCCACACCTCTCCCGTCTCCATGTCTTTGAGGATCACCCGGGAGCCAATGCCCACCTCATCGGTGCGGATCTCGTCCTCGGAGATGATGCGGGCGTTGGCCAAAAGCTCCCGCAGGGCCCGCACCTCCCGCTCCAGGATTTCCTGTTCCTCCACGAGGTACAGGTACTCCTTGTTCTCCCGGAAGTCGCCGCCGGAGTGTTCCTTGGCCTGGGCCAGAAGGGCTGGGATCTCTTGATAAAGCCGGCGCTCCTTGGCCTCAAGCTCCGCCTTCTTTCTCTCGTAGCCCTCCCGTGTGAGGAGCGTTTCCCGCGCCATCGTACACCTCCTGAAATTCCCGCACCCATTCCCGCGCGATTTCCCCGGGCCGGAGCTTCCCCGCCTCCGGTCGGGCGATCACCGCCACGTCCAGGTGGTGAAAAAGCTCCTTATTGAGCCGGAAGCCCTCGCGGATCCCGCGCTTGACGCGGTTCCGCACCACCGCCTTTCCCACCTTCTTCCCCACCACGGCCAAAAGCCGCGGTGTGGGGTCATCCTTTTTGAGCACTCGGAAGGAGAAGAGCCTTCCTTCCAGTTTTTTCCCCTCCTGAAAGAGGCG
>JACIWL010000008.1 GCA_014360995.1 Candidatus Bipolaricaulota bacterium
CTCGGCATGCACCGTGCCCTCGATCCGCACTTCTTCGCCGCGCCAGTCCAGGGTGGCGATGTTCTCTTCCCCTTCCACCCGAAAAACCTTTCCCGGTGCGGCGCGCATGGCATCCAAATCGAAGTGCATTTCAACCTCCTAGAGGAAGTATAGCCCGGCGTTGAGCATCGTACCCGCCCCCTCTACCATTAGGGAAGACAAAGGAGGACGCAATGAAAGTGCTTTTGGTCAAAGAGGTGCCTGGGCTGGGGACTCCCGGCGAAGTGGTGGAGGTGCGCGACGGATACGCCCGCAACTACCTCCTTCCCAAGAAACTCGCGGTTTTGCCCACGCCCCACGAGCTTTCCCGTTACGCCAAGCTCAAGGTCCGCTATGAACAAGAGATCACTGATCGGCGGGCCAAGGCCCAGGCCCTGGCGGAAAAGCTTCGGGATGCGGAATTCGTCTTCACTCGCCGCGTGCACGACAAAAACAAACTCTATGCGGCCGTGCGCGCCCAGGACCTGGCCCAGGCCATCGCCGAGCGCTTCGGGGAGGAAATCCCTCTCGATCGCATAAAGCTTGAGCCCATCCACGAACTCGGCACTTACTCTGTGGAGATCCATCTTTATGAGGGCATCAAGGCCACGGTGCGGGTAAAGGTGGAGCCGACGGCCTGATGTTTCTTGGCCGTGTCTTCAGGGCTGCCCTTGGTACGGGTCTTTCCCGCCTCACAGGGCTTCTTCGCGATGCGGCCATCGCCTACGCCTTTGGCGCTTCCGCAAGCTATGACGCCTTCTTGGTGGGGCTTTTCATCCCCCAGGCCCTGCGCCAGGTGATCGGGGAGGCCGGGCTTGCCTCCGCGTTCATCCCCGTTTATGCCAAGGCCAAGGCCCGGGGAGAGGGCCAGGCCTTCGCCCGCTCGTTCCTAAAACTCCTTCTTATTTTCCTTCCCCCGCTCGCCCTTTTGGGAAGCTTTCTTGCTCGGCTTTACGTGCCGATCCTCGCCGCTGGTTTCCCCCCGGATAAGATGCGCCAGGCCATCGACTTGGCCGCTTTTCTTTTCCCCCTCATCGTTTTTATTTCTCTTTCAGCTCTCCAAGCGGCAATCCTCAACGCCCACGGGCGTTTTTTTCTGCCTTCTTTAGCCCCGGCCATCTTGAACTTGGGGATGGTGGCTGGAGCCCTTTTTCTTTCCAAGGTTTTCACGCCCCCCATTTTGGGGCTCGTGGTGGGGACCCTTGCGGGCGGGGCGGGCATGGTCCTCGCCCTCCTCCCCTCCTTTCGAAAAACCCTAGGCCCAAAAACCTCTGGCCCTTTTGTCCATCCCGATCTGCGGGAAGTGGGAAGGAGGCTTTTGCCTTGTCTTGCGGGGCTAGTGGTGGTGGAGGCCAATACCCTTGTGGATAACCGCCTTGCCTCCTATCTGCCGCACGGATCGATTGCCACTTTGCAGTATGCTATGCGGCTTTTTCAATTTCCGCTTGGGGTTTTGGCCGTGTCCGTGGCCGTTGTGGCTCTTCCGGCCCTATCAGAGCAGTTTGCCCAAAAAGAAGGCGAGGCCTTTCGCCGTACTTTAGCCCAGGGTTTTCTTCTCACCGCCGCCCTCATGGTCCCCGCGGCCTTGGGGCTTTGGGTCTTGGCCAAGCCCGCGGTGGCCCTCCTTTTTGAGCGCGGAGCCTTTGGGCCAGGGGATACGGCGCGCACTGCGCAAAACCTTTTGGGCTACCTTTTGGGGCTCTGGCCTTATGCCCTGGTCTATCTTTTTTCCCGAGCGTTTTACGCCTTGGGCCAGCCGGGCCTTCCCTTGCTCGGCGGCTTTTTCGCCCTCCTTGTGAATATCGGCCTTAATCTTTGGTGGGTGCGGATCTGGGGAACTTTTGGGTTGGCCTTGGCCACGGGCGCAGCCGGGTGGGCGGACGCCCTTTTCTTGGCCGCGCTTCTTTGGCGGCGGGTGCCCGGCTGGATCCAGTGGCCCCGCGTTTTGGTGGTGATCCTCGCCAGCTTTTCTATGGCCGGGGTGGTGTGGGCCCTAGCTTGGGCTACCCAGCCTCTTGGCCCTTGGGCTCAAGTTTTCTTTGGGGTGAGCGCGGGATTTGTTCTCTACGCTGGGATATTGTGGCGTACCGGCCTTCTCCGCGCCCTTAGGGCCGGATGATGAGGCTTGAGTCCTCCGGAGGGGGTGGGAAAGTCCCAAGGAGGGCGCGCACGAACCGGCGGTCGTCCTCGGGGATGCGCCAGCGGGAAAGCCATGTTTTCAGGGCGCGGGCCGCCGCCCGCACCGCCTCCCCTTCCACCTTCCCCTCGCGCACTAAGGGAATAACGGCCGAGCTCAAGGTTTTCCCTAACGGAGAGGGAGCGGCCGAGACGAGGATGATCGGGCTCAAAGCCTGATCTAGATCGGACAGAGCTTGCTCCACCTCGGCATCGGTGGCAAAAGTTTTATGGAGGAAGGTGGCAAGGATTTCTGCCAGGGCGCGAATATAGAGCCAGGGAAGCTCGGGATTAGCCCTTTGCCAAGCGGCCCAGGCCTCCACAAGTTCGCGGCTGCGGCGCTCCCGCCAGCGAGCCTCCGCCTCCACCAGATACGGGCAAGAAGGAAGACAACGAAGGGTGCGGCCCCGCTCTTTCCCGCAACAGGCACTGCAGATCCACCGCTCCAAGGTGGGGCAGCGCCTTTCCCCGCTGCGCTGGCCACAGAGGCCGCACCGCTCGCCCTTCAATGGCCGAACATTTCCCGGGCCTCTTCGGACATGCGTTCCGGCGTCCACCGCGGCTCCCAAACCAGGTTCACTTCCACATCGTAGTCGGAAAACCTCTCCCGCAGAGCTTCCTCCACCTGAGCGGGAAGGAGGGCGGCCAGCGGGCAAGCAGGGGTGGTGAGGGTCATGTCCACGATGATCCGGTTCTCCTCCACCTGGACATCGTAGATGAGCCCGAGGTCCACCACGTTGATCCCGAGCTCCGGATCCACCACCCTTTCCCGCAGGACCGCGCGAACCTCATCGGCGGAGGGCCGCACTACTTCCCTCCTTTGCCCATGGCGAGCAAGTCCGCGAGCGTGGTGTTCTCCAATTCCTCAAGGAGGCGGGTTTCCAGGCGGTTCCAGAACGGCCAGGTGGGGCAGCTCTTTTCCACGGGATGGACGCCGGCTCCGCGGCCCCGCAGTTGACCGTAGGCCAATTCCAAAGCCTCGGGCTCCAGGGCCCGGATCACCGCGCCCACCTTGATCTCTGCGGGCTTACGGGCCAGTTTGTACCCCCCTACCCGGCCCTTTTGGGCCTCTACAAACCCCGACCGGCGCAGGTCCATGAGGAGCCGCCGGAGGAAGCTCTCCGGAACCCGGTACACCTCAGCCAAGGTGTGGGCCGACTGGAAGCCCTCGGCGTTGGTGGCCAAATCGCAAAGGATCCGCAGTCCGTAGCTTATCCTTCTGCTGGTAAGCATAGCGGGCGTGATTTTATCCAAGTTGGGGGTAGCGCGCCACAAACCGCCAAGCCTCTTGGCGCGCCCAACTGTCCGCCCAGAGGATGGCCCCAAGGTTTTCTGCTGGTCGTTTTTCGTGCTGAGAAAGGACGTGGGCGATCCCCTCGGCGATGGCGGTGAATGGGATTTTTCTCTCCAAAAAGGCCTGGACAAGCACCTCGTCCGCGGCGTTGGCCACCGCCGGGGCCGTCCCCCCTTCCCTTCCCGCTTCCAAAACCGTCCAGAAGGCAGGATAGCGCTCTCGCGAAAGCTCGCGGAAATTGAGGGTGAGGGGAACAAGGCGCAGGGGAATTTTGGGAGGAAGGCGCTCGGGGTAAGTGAGAGCGGCGCGGATGGGAAGGCGCATATCCGCCGCGGCAAGCTGGGCCAAAATCGAGCCATCCCGCAGTTCCACCAGGGCATGGACCAAGGATTCCGGATGGAGTACCACACCGATCTTCTCCCAGGCAATTTGAAAAAGGTGGTGGGCCTCGATGACCTCGAAGGCTTTGTTCACCAGAGTAGCGGAGTCCACGGTGATGCGCGGCCCCATTTTCCAGGTGGGATGGCGCAGGGCCTCCGCGGGGGTGACTTGGGAAAGCTCGGCTGGATCGCGCTCGCGAAAGGGGCCGCCGGAGGCGGTGATCCAAAGGCGCTCCACCTCCTCGCGCCTCACTCCGGAAAAAAGCTGCCAAAGGGCGGCGTGCTCGGAGTCCACAGGGATGATCTGGTCCGAAAAACGGCGGGCGGCCATCACCAATTCCCCGCCCACCACCAGGGATTCTTTATTGGCCAAAGCCAGGCGTTTTCCCGCGTTAAGGGCACTTAAAGTGGGAAAAATTCCGACCGCCCCCACCACCGCGTTTAAAACGAGCTCCACTTCCGGGAGGGCGGCGAGCTCCGCCAGGCCATCCGGCCCCCACCGCACACGGGCCTTGGGCAAAAGCTTTTGGAGTTTTTCCGCGTCCTCCTTCTCCGCCACACAAAGCTCGCGCACCCCGAATTCCTGGGCTTGTTGGGCCAAAGCCTCCACGTTCCGGCCGGCGGCCAGAGCCACTACTTCAAATCGCTCCGGGAAGCGACGGATCTCTTCGAGGGCTTGAAGGCCGATGGAGCCGGTGGAGCCAAGGACGGCGAGCTTCATCCCACCGGCTGGGGGGCAAGATCCGAAAGGAGCCGGTCCACGTCCTCTTTGTCCAGGGTCTCCCGGCGCAAAAGCTCTTCGGCCACACGATCCAGGGCCCCGCGATACCGGCTCACTAAATCCTTGGCCCGGCTATAGGCCTCAAGGACGATGCGGCGGATCTCCCGGTCAATGGCGGCCGTGAGCTCCTCGGAGTGCTCGTCGCTTTTTACGATTTCCTCCCCCAAAAACACGTTGGTGCGTTCCTTTCCCAGGCTCAACGGACCAAGCTCCTCGCTCATTCCGTATTCCACCACCATGCGCTTAGCTAGTTCTGTTGCGTGTTTGAGGTCCTCGGCGGCCCCGGTGGTCTGGTCCCCAAACACCACCTCTTCCGCGGCGCGGCCGCCCAAAAGGACGGCAAGGCGATCCATGAGCTCGGACTTCGTGAGGAGATAGCGGTCCTCGGCGGGAAGTTGCAAGGCATAGCCGAGGGCGCCCATCCCTCGGGGGACGATGGTCACTTTGAGGATCGGATCAGCATTGGGCACGAGTTTGCTCACCAGGGCGTGGCCAGCCTCGTGGTAGGCAATCCTCCGCCGCTCCTCCTCCTTTATGTACATGCCTTTCCGCGCTAGCCCCGTGATGACCCGCTCCAGGGCTTCTTCGAAATCGGCCATTTCAATGGCTGGCTTATTTTTGCGGGCGGCAAGAAGGGCGGCCTCGTTGCAGAGGTTTTCCAAATCTGCGCCCACAAACCCAGGAGTACGACGGGCAAGGAGGCTCAGGTCCACATCGGGAGCGAGCTTTTTGCCACGGGTGTGCACGCGGAGGATGGCCTCCCGGCCGTGGAGGTCGGGCGGGGGCACCACGATCTTCCGGTCGAACCGCCCCGGGCGAAGGAGGGCCGGGTCCAACACATCGGGCCTGTTCGTGGCGGCAAGGACGATCACCCCTGTGTCGCCCTCAAACCCGTCCATCTCCGCCAAAAGCTGGTTCAGGGTCTGCTCCCGCTCGTCATGGCCTCCGCCGATCCCGGCGCCCCGCTTGCGTCCCACCGCGTCCAGCTCGTCGATGAACACGATGCAGGGAGCGTTGGCCTTAGCCTTTTGGAACATGTCCCGCACCCGCGCCGCACCCACGCCCACGAACATCTCCACGAAATCCGAGCCGGAGATGGAGAAGAACGGGACCCCCGCTTCCCCGGCGATGGCCCGCGCAAGAAGGGTTTTTCCCGTCCCCGGCGGGCCGACGAGGAGGATCCCTTTAGGGATCTTCGCCCCAAGGCGCGCAAACCGCCCCGGATCGCGGAGATAGTCCACGATCTCCCGCACTTCCTCCAAAACCTCATCTATCCCAGCCACGTCCTTGAACGTGACCTTGGTGTACTCCTTGGTGACGAGCTTGGCCCGGGACTGGGTGAAAGAGAACGCGTTGGTTCCCTGCATCCGCCGCATCATCCAGCTCCAAAAGGCAATAACAAGGATCACCGGGAGGACGTAGCCGAGAAGGGTGAGGAACCAGCTTGCCCCCGAAGATGACTGGAACTGGATGGAAACTCCCTGAGCATCCAAAATGCCGATCAATTCGCTATAAGCCGGGGAGCTCTCCGGCGGCCCTTGGGTGGAGAAGCGTTCCCCGGTCTTTAGCACCCCCTCGATTTTGGCGCCCTGGATGACGACCTCTGCTACCTTCCCCGCCCGTACCTGCTCAAGGAAGTGGGAATAGCTGAAGGTATTAGTGCGGGGGGAGCTGGTCTGAAAGAGCTGCACCAACAAAAACACCACCAGGCCCAACACCAAAAGGAAGGTGATGAGCCGGAGGTTCCCAGGTGTTCCAATTGGCCTCTTCTCCATCACAACGCATTTTAGCCCCCGAGCTTCCCACGCTCAAACAAAGGGCTTGCAGAAGGATCTAGCTCCAGACGCCAGGGATAATGGCCCCACAGCGGGGGCAGTGCCCATCAAGGATGGCATTTTCTAAGACGTAAAAGCCGTAGCGACGTACAAGGATTCGGCTGCAAGAAGGACAAAGCGTGTCCTCTCCCTCACCCGGGACATTCCCCAGATACACGAAATGGAGCCCCGCCGAAAGCCCGATTTCCCGAGCCTTGCGGAGGGTTGAAAGGGGGGTTGGAGGAAGGTCCCAGACTTTATAGGCCGGGACAAATCGGGAAATGTGCCAAGGGATATCCGAGGAGATTCCAGCCAGAAACTCCGCGATCCAGCGCAGCTCCTCTTCCGAATCGTTTCTCCCTGGGATGAGGAGGGTGGTGACCTCCACCCAGATCCCGGCCTCCCACATCCGGGCGATGGTGTCCAAGACCGGCTGTAGCGAAGCTCCGCAGAATTTCCGATAGAACTCCTCGGAAAAGCTTTTCAGGTCGACGTTGGCGGCGTGGAGCCAGCCTTTGGCCGCAGCTAGGGCTTCCGCGGTCATGTAGCCATTAGTGACGAAAATGTTGCGCAAACCCTCTTCCACCGCGAGTTTTCCTGTCTCATGGCATAGCTCGAAGAACACGGTGGGTTCCGTGTAGGTGTAGGAGATGGAGCGGGCCTGGGTGGTTTTGGCCGCGGCCACAATTTCCGCGGGTGTAATCTCCTCGCCCACCACTCGTCCTTTCTCCCGGGGAAACTGGGAGATCTCGTAGTTCTGGCAGAAATCGCAGCGGAAGTTGCAGCCCACCGTGGCGATGGAGAGGGTACCCGTTCCCGGCAGGAAGTGGAAAAGGGGCTTTTTCTCCACCGGGTCCAGGGCCTGGGAGACGATGCGGCCGTACACGAGGGAGTAGAGTTTTCCCCCGCGGTTTTCCCGCACCCCGCAGATCCCGCGGCGGCCCGGAGAAATCAGGCAACGATGGGCGCAGAGCTGACAGCGCACCCGGCCCTCGCCCGCGTCCTCCCAGAGCATCGCCTCCCGCATCTTTCCCATCCTAGCCCCAAATTGCCGCCCCGCCAAATTCGGGACATTTGTCCAAAAGTGTAGACACCCTTGTCCCAAACACTATATAATGAGCCACCCCTTGGCCAAAGAAAGGAGGTGATGGGAGGAAGGGAGAGCTTGAGATAGCGGTGGGTTCCCCGGCGAGGATTAGTTGGGCCTAAAAGGGGAAGGAGGTCGAATGGCAAAGCGTTTATTAGTTGCGCTCATTTGCTTTGGTGCAGTGGTTTTTGGGCAAAGTCTCAGTGGCAGCTGGTCCACGCGGATCTCCCTCCTTCCACCGCCGGCGGCTCTCGACTACACCAGGTTTGACCTGCAAGGAAAGCTTTTCGACTGGACGGTGGAAGGGACGGCGGAGTTCTTCGGGACCGATGGTTGGGTTTGGCAGACCATATATGCCAAAGGAGTCCTTGGACCGATCTCCTCGGAGTGGATGCTGCTTTTCGGTCCCTTGGCCCCGGCTTTCCTCTACGCTTACGGAAAGTACACAGTGCCCATCGGTGGCATTGACGTGGTGCTGCACACGGCCATGGTTGGGCCCAATGGGCCCTACGTGTTCACCGGTGGCCCCTCGGGTGGAGCCGTGCTCGAGCTCGAACAGAGCCTAAACGGTTTCCCCCTCTCTCTTGAGATAGGCCTCGGTGCCCGCAAACAGGATTTCACCATCCAGTACACGGGCGTTGGGACATATACCAAGGTTTTTCCCATTGATCCTTTTCCAGGCGGGCTGGAATTCACCTATCTGAAGCTGGGTTTGAGGTCCCTGCCCCTCTGCTGCGGCATTAGCCTCGATTTAGACTTCTCTTTCACCAAAGAGGCTGGGTTTGACACGCTTGTGGTCACGCTGAAAGAAATGCCTCTTTGCTGTGGCATCTCCCTTGACACCGAGGTGGAGTTCACCACCACGGCCAAAACTGTAAATCTCCGGCCCAAGTGGGCGGGCATCACCGGTTGTTTCACTGTGTACGGGAACGCCCGCCTCTCGAACAACACCTGGCAGGGGATCGAACTCTACGGGGTCAAACTCCGCTGCGATCTTGGTGACTGCGCTTATGCGGAATTTCTCACGGCTTTGGACCCGGCCAAAGTGGAGGAGATCCTCGGGGAGGACATCTTCGCGGGCGCGGAGTTCGAGTACCTGAAGCTCAAGTTCTGTGGCGCCGGCTGCTGCGGGGGAACTTGGACGTTCGAGGCGGGCCTGTTCTTCCAGCCCTCGGGGAGTCTCTTTGGGCTGAGCCGGGTACTGATGGACTTGGTGATCCCGGTGATGGCCAACCTGGAGGTGAACGCTGGCCTTGTGGCGCCGGTGGGCGGGCCGGCCGGCCTCAGCGTGGGCTGGACTTTCACCTTCTGAGGGGGTGACCCATGCCCAAGCGGCTCCTTTTTGTGGGTTTGATCCTCAGTGCTTTGGCCCTCTCGGGGTGTCTGTTCATCCGCGCCCCCTCCACAGGTGTCATCGAGGGATACGTGACGAACCACCTTTCCGGCGAGCCGGTGGTGGGAGCAGTGGTGAGGGCTTGGCCCATGGATGGTGAGGCTCCACGGTACACGGTGAGCTCTGACTACTACGGGGCCACGGCGGTGACGAACTCCGAGGGGTATTACCGGCTGGTGGTGCCGGAGGGTATGTACGTGATGGAGGCGCGCAAGGAGGGCCACGCCACCTCCCGGATCGAAGGGGTGAAGGTGGGAAGCACCGCGCGCGTGGACATCGTGCAGAAACCCGTATTCAACCCGAACTGGTCCGTGGAACCTCCACGGGTCAGTGTGGAAGGGGTGGAGGAGGGCATGACCATTTCTGGCCCCATCACCCTGAAGATTGAGGCTAGGGGCGGTAACGACATTCAGCTCATCTACGCCGCATTTGGGAAGATGCCGGGAGCTTCTTGGCTCACCGCTCCGCGTGAGGTCTTCTCTGGCACTTACACCACCGGCACATTCACCCTTGATCCCGCGAAATACGGGGTATCCGGCGCGACTACGGTGGAGGTGGTGGTGTACGACCAAAACGACAACCGGACCCACCTCATCTTCCGGGTGTTTGTGGAGCCAGCGGCGAACCCGCCCTCCGTGGCATCACCCGGGCTGGTTTCTGGCGTCCCGTTGGCGCGAGCGGTCACCCTCTCCAAGCAGGTAGCCTTCATGGGGCTTGATCCCCAGGCTGCTCCGCCAGGAGCCAATATCTACGTGGAACTGACCTGGAGCCGATCCAATGATGATAATCCTCCGACTTCGGTTATAACTGGCTACCGCATCTATCGCCGGCTTGCTGGCGAAGCGGATTTCAAGCTCATCGGCACGGTGGGCGCCACTGGTGCCTCTAGCTATACCTATCGCGACCCCAGCCCTGACCTCAAGGTGGGCGTAGAGGCCACCTACCGCGTCACGGCATACAAGGGCGAGGTGGAGTCAGCACCAATCGAAGCTTCCACCACTCCCCTTCCTCCGTGGGATGTGCGGCTTTTGGAGCCCGCGGACGAAGCCATCGGTGTTTCCCTGACACCCACTTTCCGCTGGCAACCCATTCAGGTGGTGGGAAACGTCCAGCACTATCGGCTGTGGTTGTGGGATGCTAACCACGGTTGGGGTTGGGCCTTGATTAGTCCTGTACTCCAGAACCAGACTCAGTGCACTTGGGCAGAGCTCCGCGTCTATCCGGGATATCCCACGGCAGGTACACCTTGGGAACGCCTCCAGCCCAACCGCACCTACGAGTGGTACCTGGACTACGCGGTGGCTTTCGACAGTTATCCGACTTGGACAGCAGCTTCCGTGGCGATAAACGATGGCGCGACCGATGCGTTCCCCACCGTGCTCCCCGCGGATATGTTCCAGTTCACCACCGGTGAGCAGTGAGGGAGGTGAAGACCATGACCAAGAAGATCTGGGTGTTTTTCGCATTCGGAGCTTTGGCCTTGATCCTTGCGGGCTGTGGTACCCTCTTCGGCCCGAAGACGGAAACCCCCCTCGTGCAGCCCATTACCCTCACCCCGGTGGATCCCCAGACCGCAATCCCGCCGGAGATATTCCCGGCGAGAATCGAGGGTGAGTACGTTGAGGGCCAGATCATCGTGGGCTACCGGGATGAGTCCAGCCTCTCCCGGGTTTTGACTCTGGTGAACGGCACGATCCGCCACAAGACCTCCTCCATCAACGCTGCCCTGGTGGAGCTTTCGGGGATGAGCGTCCCTGAGGCGCTGGGTAGGATTGCCTGGGCCGTCCGCCGGGGCGAGCTCCCCGGCCTTCGCTACGCTGAGCCCAACTACTTGCGCGAGCTCATCGAGCCCTTGCCCTCGACGAACTTGCAGACCCTGGATGTTCTCCCCAAGGTCTACGATCCCTCGGCGGACCTCCGGCCGTATCAGTGGGGATTGGATGTGGTGCGGGCAGAGGAGGCCTGGCCCTACGCCACCGGTAAAGATGTCATCGTCGCCGTGGTGGATACTGGCGTAGATGGAACCCATCCCGATCTCCAAGGACAAGTTGAGCCCGTATGGTACGACGCCTGGAACCTCACATGGGTTAGCGGGGATGACTCCAGCTGGGGGCCGGTTTATAGCACTCGTTACCGGCGCTGGTTTGAAGGATCGCATGGCACCCATGTGGCGGGGATCATCGCGGCCAAAAACGATGGAGTGGGCATCACAGGACTGGCACCCGGGGTGAGAATTCTCTCCATCCGGATTTTCTCGCCCGACGCTGTTCTTGCCACCGGGCACTATTTCGTGGGCGACTATAGAGCTGCCTTAGGGATCATCGAAGCTGTAGACTATGGGGCGCGGGTCCTTAATAACTCCTGGGGTGGAAAAGGCTATTCCCAGACGATAAAGGCTGCCATCGACTACGCTCTGGCAAATGGTGCGGTGTTTGTTGCTGCCATGGGCAACTCCTACCTCGACGAGGTCAGTTACCCTGCGGGCTATCCCGGTGTGATGGCCGTGGGCGCCACCAATCCGCAGGATAAGAAGGTGGACTTCTCCACTTCCGGCGGGCACATCTCCGTGGGCGCTCCTGGCGACCGGGTTCTTTCCTGCGTGCCCCGATGGATGGAGCAGGCGGGCATGGGGACACCGCTTTTGTACGACTACTGGAGCGGGACGTCCATGGCGACCCCCTTCGTTTCAGCATTGGCAGCTATGGTCCTGGAGCAGCATCCTGATGCCAGCCCGTACCAGGTGCGCCGGCTTATCGAGCAGAGCGCCGCTGACATAGAGGTGCCCGGATTCGATCGCCGCACTGGCTACGGCCGCATCGACGCCCTGCGGGCTGTGCAGACGAGCACCCTGCCCGAAGACGGCGCCAGCCTCACAGTCTACGTGTACACTGCAAGCTCTGGCTTCCCTGTCCCCTACGTGGACATCACCCTGCGCAAGAACGGGATCGACCGGTACTTCGGTCAGACCGACCACGAGGGCTGGAATAGATTCGGCTTCCCTTATAACCCCGCTACTTATCGCTGGGGTGTAGGCGCCTTTTACGGGATCGAGCCGGGGATTTACGAGGTCATCGTGGGCGGCGAGGACATGACCCTCTATTGGGCCCGGGTGGCCAACCGCGTCACCGCCAGAGGCACAGTCACCCTGAGCCCCGGCGACAGCAGAACGGTCGAGCTCGAGGTCAACACCACCCTGAAGGTCACCCTGACCTGGACGGAGGCCGTGGATTTGGACCTCGCGGTCTTGGAATACGACCCAGAGCTTGACGACTATGTTTGGCGCACACCCAAAACCGGGGCAATTTGGGGCGCTTTCTCCGGGGATGCTCAGTTTGGTGGCTCGGAGACTTATACGCTCAATCCCACGCACTGGGACTACGACATTTACTATCTCGGCATCGTGGCTTACGGTGACTCCACTACCGCCACGGTCAGGGTGGTGCAAAACGGGGTGACCGAGGACTACGGCCCGTACTCCGTGGTCTCAGGGTACCTCTACCCCTCGTGGACTTGGCCGGACTGGTGGGAGAACGCTACGCATCCGTACTTTGGGGTGAATGGGCCGGGCGGGCCGATAGTGTACTGAGCTTTGGCCGTTTCTCAGTTCAGGGCCGGGTAAAACCCGGCCCTTTTCTTTTTAAACCCAGGCCAACCGGGCGGTGTAGACTTTCTTTGAAAGGGGGTGGCGTTATGCGGGTAATTCTGGTCCTCTTGGCTTTGTTCTTTGGCTTTCTGGGCCTGGCGACCCCGTACTCTTGGCATACCCTGTACCCCGAGCCCAATACCTACGGCTGGAACAACACCCCGGTGACCGTGACCCTCGAGGCCTCGGGAGGCGCGGGTCTTCAGGTGTGCTATATATTGGACAACGCTGGCCAGGTATGCCAAACCCCACCAGTAACCATCACCATCTCTTCGGAGGGAGTCCACACCCTCGAGTACTGGGCCAAAGATGCAACTGGTGAAGAGTCGCACCATTTTCTCACGATAAAAATTGATTTTACGCCGCCAAAGATCTCCGTGCGTGTTCCTGAAGAAGACCATAAATATTTTCTGCACGAAAAGGTCCAGGTGGATTGGGTCGCATACGATCGCCTTTCCGGTTTGGAGTTCGTGGACGCGGCCGCCCGGCCCGGGGAGAGCTTAAATACGGATTCTCCCGGCCACCAGACCTTCTGGGTCTTGGCCAGGGATCGGGCGGGGAATACGGCGCGCACAGAAGTCGATTACCGGGTGATCTGCTACATCGAGACGGTTTTGGAAAGCGGTTTTTATCTGGATCGTCTGCTTCCCAAGGAAGAACAGGTCCTGATGTGGAAATTCCCTCTGAGAGCTAGATACAGCCGCGGGGAGCCCATCTTGATCGCCTTCAGGCTCCTTGACTTTTACCGCCAGCCAGGGCCCTGGACGCGGCCCAACCTCCTTCTCACCCAGGTCCGGCCGGATCCTGAGTTCGGGGAGAGGCACACGATCTGGGATTGGGTGTTCATCCCCTACGATGCCGAGGCTGGGTTCTACCGGCTCTCCTACGACACGACGGGGCGCGAACCCGGGGTGTACGAACTTTGGCTGGACTTCGGCGACAGTCAAAGCCAGCGCATCCGCGTGGAAATTCTACCGGAAAGTAAGGAAGAGGGATCCTGAAAGTTTCGGGGCATTAGGCCTCCCGGAGCTCCACTAAAATCTCAGCGCGGTGGAGCTCCGGGAGATCGAGCGGAGGTGCCGGGAGATTCTGCGGCGGGTGCCGCCCCAGGTGACGGTCCTTGCCGCCGCGAAAGATCGCGCTCCCGCGGAGATTCGCGCTGCCCTGGCCGCGGGAATCAAGCATCTCGGGGAAAACTACGTCCAGGAGGCGGAAAGGAAAAGGCCCCTCATCCCCGAGAAGGCCACTTGGCACATGATCGGCCGCCTGCAGAAGAACAAGGCCAAACGGGCCCTGGAGGTCTTCGATTGGCTTCAGACGCTGGACTCCCTGGAGCTTGCTCAGAAGCTCGAGGCCCTCCTCGCCCCAAGGGGGAGGACCCTCCCCGTTCTCGTCCAGGTGAACGTCGGAAGGGAACCTCAAAAGGCTGGGGTCCTTCCCGAGGAGCTTCCGACGCTTGTGGAAGAAATCAGAAAGTTTCCCCACCTCCGCCTGAAAGGCCTCATGGCTATCCCTCCGGCGCCAAAGGATCCCGAGGACTCCCGGCCCTATTTTCGAGCCATGGCCAAGCTCTTCCGGGAAATCAAGGGTGAACTTCCCCCGGAAGAGGCCGAGGAATTCGACACCCTGTCCATGGGGATGAGCGCGGACTGGGAGGTGGCCGTAGAGGAGGGCGCGACCATGATCCGCTTGGGTACAGCTTTATTTGGCCCCCGGCTCTGATCCCCGCTTTTTGGAGAATCTTTGGTTCCGGTAGAATCAGGCTGTTTCTGGAGGAGAAGATGCCCAAATTTTTTGGTACAGACGGGGTACGGGGAAAAGCAGGGGAAGAGCTCACCGTGGACCTCGCCCTGGCCTTGGCCCGGGCAGCAGCGCTTACCTTTCGTCCAAAGAAGGTTCTTCTTGCCCGGGACACGCGCCTTTCCGGGCCAGCTTTAAGTGCCGCTTGCGCCGCCGGCTTGGCCTCTGGTGGGGCCAACGTTTTCGACGCCGGTGTCCTCCCATCCCCGGCGGTGTCCCACCTTGTGGCCCGCGAAAAATTTGATTTGGGCCTGGTGATCTCGGCTTCCCACAACCCTCCCGAGGATAACGGCCTCAAGTTTTATAACCCCGTGGGGTTGAAGCTTTCCGTGGAGGATGAAGAGATGGTGGAAGGAGCCTTAGGCCTTGATCACGTGGGGCCGTCCTTTGGGGCCATTCACGCCTTTTTGGCAGCACGGGAAAAGTACCTCGGGCTTTTGCGCTCCTTGGTGAAGGGCCTTGGGCTTTCGGGAACGAAGATCGTTTTGGACTGCGCCTTTGGAGCTACGGCCACCGTGGCCCCCGAGATCTTCGGAGAAAGCGGGGCTGAACTTTATCTCCTTGGGGCTGAGCCCGACGGGGCGAGGATCAACGCCAGCGGCGCGGCCGCTCCTAGCCTTCTTTCCCGGACGGTGCGGGAGGTCTCAGCGGATTTGGGGATCGCTTTCGACGGAGACGGCGACCGCGCCCTTTTCGTGGACGCCACGGGCGCCATCGTGGAGGGCGACCAGCTCATGGCCGCGTTGGCTCCGTACCTCTTTGCTTGGGGGGAAATCGAAAAGAAAGCGGTGGTATTTACGGTGCTAGCGAACCTCGGGGCTGAGGCTTACCTTCGGGAGCGGGGCTTTGCGGTCCTGCGCGTTCCCGTGGGCGATCGCTTTGTGGCCTGGGCCATGCGGGAAAACGAGATTGATCTTGGGGGCGAGCCCTCCGGCCATATCGTCTTCCGCCGCTACACCGCCACCGGCGACGGCATCCTCACCGGACTTCTTGTCCTCTCTTACCTGCGCCAACTTGGTAAGAGCTTACGGGAGCTAGTTTCCCCGGTCCCCATGTACCCCCAGGTGCGAAAGGACGTGCCCGTAGCTAACCAAGAAGGGATTTTGGCTCAAAAAGACGTGCAAACGGCCATAGCCGAGGCGGAGCAAATTCTTTCAGGGAAAGGGAGGATCGTCGTGCGACCCTCGGGAACGCAACCCCTTGTGCGCATCATGGCCGAGGGCCCGGAGGAGAAGATCCTCCGGGAAGCGGTGGAGAGGGTGGCGGAGGCCGTACGCCGTGCCGATCAACTCATCTCCGGCAGCACCGCCGCTTAGGTTTTTCCTCCCCTACGTACTTTTCGGGATTGCGCTCGAATTCCGTCTTACAGCCAGGCGCGCAGAAATAGTAGGTCTTCCCCCGGTACTCGGTCTTGGCTGGTGCAGTCTCCGGGTCCACTTCCATCTTGCACACTGGATCCACCACTTTTTCCGCCATGGACGCCTCCTTTTTTGAAGAAGTGTAGCCGAAGATCCGGAGGCGGGCCCGGTGCAGGGAAAGGGAGTTGCCAACCACGGTGAGGGAGGAGGTGGCCATGGCCATCTCCGCCAAAAGTGGGTGCATCCACCCCACCATGGCCAAAGGCACCATCACCACGTTGTAAAAGAAAGCCCAAAAGAGGTTTTGCCTCATCTTTCGGAACGCAACCCGGCTCAACTTTATCGCCTCTACCACTCCGGAAAGGTCCCCCCGCACCAAAATGATGTCCCCGGCCTCGATGGCGATGTCCGTTCCCGTGCCTAAGGCGATGCCGACGTTTGCCCCCTTTAGGGCCGGAGCATCGTTAATTCCATCACCCACGAAGGCCACAAACCTGTATTTTTCCTGAAGAAGCCGAACCTCCCTCACCTTCCCTTCGGGAAGGACCTGGGCGCGAACTTCCTCGATCCCAAGCTTTTCGGCGACGGCCTTGGCCGTCCGCCAGTTGTCGCCGGTGACCATGGCCGTTTTAAGTCCCATCCTCTTGAGCTCCTTTAGGACGAGGAAGGCCTCATCCTTTACCGGATCGGCCAAGGCCAAAGCCCCAAGAAGCTTTCCCTCTTTGGCCACGAGGATCACCGTTTTCGCCTCTTCCTCAAGGTGCAAGATGACTTCCTCCAAGGGGCTCAGATCCACCCCGTTTTCCTCCATGAGCCGGCGAGATCCGACCAGGACTTCGCTTCCTTCCACCTTCGCCACCACCCCCAAGCCCCGGCGGGCCTGAAACTCCTCCGGCTCCCCAGTGGGAATCCCTTCTTCTTGGGCCCTCCTTAGGATGGCCCTCCCCAAGGGATGTTCGCTTCCCCACTCCGCCAAGGCCGCTATCCTTAAAACCTCCTCCTTCTTCTCCCCCTTGGCCGGGACGACGTCGATCACCTCCGGGTGGCCCAAAGTAAGCGTTCCGGTCTTGTCGAAGACCACAACCTTCACGTCTTTTAAGGTTTGGAGGGCCTCACCGGAGCGGATGAGGATCCCGCGTTCCGCTCCCAGGCCGCTCGCCACCATGAGGGCGGTGGGCGTGGCCAACCCCAAGGCACAGGGACAGGCGATGACTAGAACCGAGACCATGGAGACCAAAGCCAAGGTGAGAACGCCCAAGTTCGGGTTGACCCAGGGAAGGAAGGAACCAGCTTCCACGAGGGGCTTCATGAGCTCCGGGAAGAAGAACCAAAGGAGGAAGGTGAGGAAAGCCAGTCCCAAGATGGCCGGGACGAAGGCCCTGGTCACCTTATCGGCCAGCTCCTGGATGGGGACTTTGGCCCCTTGGGCTTCCTCCAAGAGCCGTATCACCTGGGCCAAAAAGGTGTCCTTTCCCACCCGGATAGCCCGTACCTTCAAAAGCCCTTCTTGGTTCACCGTGGAGCCGATCACCTCGTCACCTGGGCCCTTTCGGACGGGCATGGACTCGCCAGTGGCCATGGACTCATCCACGGCGCTTTCCCCCTCAACCACGACCCCGTCGGTGGGGATCCTTTCTCCAGGCCGAACCACGAGGATGTCCCCAACCTGAACTTCGTCGATGGGGATTTCCTCTTCCCTTCCATCCCGGAGGACCCGGGCCGTTTTCGCTTCCAGTTCTAAGAGCTTGCGGATGGCCAAGGAGGCCCGGCCCTTGGCTTTTTCCTCGAGGTATCGGCCGGTGAGGTGGAAGGCCATGATCATCGCCGCGACCCCAGCATAGTTCTCAATGGGGAAGAAAAAGGAAAGGGGGCCGGTCAGAAAGGAAACGCCTGTTCCCAGGCCGATCAATGTATCCATGTTGGGATAAAGCCGTAAAGCAGCGCCGATCCCGCTTTTGAAGGTCCTTCGGCCCACAAAGAGGACGGGAAGGGAAAGGAGGATCATCCCAAGGTGAAAGACGTGGTGGCTTGGCCACATGAGTCCCCAGGTCATCTCGGGAAGCATCCAAAGGAGGATGGGGATGGTGAAGGCCCAGGCGAGGATCATCCTTTTCCGGCTTTCCTCCATCCTTTTTATGGTCTCGTCCTCTCTAAACTCCAACGGGGCTTTCCGGACCTCGTAGCCCGCCTCGCTGACGGCTTTCCGGAAATCCTCCCAAGAAGCCAGGCCGGGGATATAGGTCACCGTGGCCTTTTCCGTCGCCAGGTTTACCGCGGCAGAAAGCACCCCGGGAACCCTTTTTAGGGCCTCTTCCACGTGCTTAGCGCAAGAAGCGCAGGTAATCCCGCCAACCGCGAAGGTCGCCGTCTCCGTAGGCACGTCGTAGCCAGCTCTTTTTATGGCTTCGATGATCTTTGCCAGGGAAAGCTTTTCGTCCCCCTTGATGTAAGCCTTTTCCGCAGGGAGATTGACAAAGACCTCCCGGACCCCAGGAAGGCCGCGGAGGGCCTTTTCCACCTGGGAGGCACAGGAAGCACAAGTCATTCCCCGAATGGGGACTTTCCAGTGCTTTTCCATCCCGTAAACTATAGCCGAAATCCGGAGGTGAAGGATGCAGATTTTGGAAGTCTCGCGAATTCCTTTGGGTTCCTGGCCTACACCCTTGGAAGAGCTTCGCAACCTCACGCGAGCCCTTGGCGGGCCCCGGATCTTCATGAAAAGGGAGGACCTTTGTGGGATCGCCCTCGGGGGAAACAAGATTCGCAAGCTCGAATACGCTCTAGCCGAGGCCAAATCCCAAGGGGCTACTGCTCTCGTCACAAGTGGGGCCGTGCAAAGTAATCACGTCCGGCTCACCATCGCATGCGCCAACCGATTGGGCCTCAAAACTTTCGTTGTTTTGCGCGGGGAAAAGCCAGCGTTTCCTACGGGGAACCTCCTTTTAGATCACATCCTGGGTGCGGCAGAAATTCACTGGGTGGATCCCAAGGATTACACCACGCGGGAGGAGCTGGTGCGGGCCACGGAGAGGCGGGCCGAGTTACTTGCCGAGGACCTGCGCCGGCGGGGAGAGGTTCCTTACGTCATCCCCAACGGCTGCAAGCCTCTTCATTCTGCTTTTGCGTATGCTACCTGCGTTTTGGAGCTCTTGGAGCAGATGAGGGCCCTGAACCTCGCCCCTGATGTCATCGTCACCGCCTGCGGAACGTCGGGAACACAGACTGGGCTTATCCTTGGTTCCCTCCTGTTTGCCCAGGGGCAGATCCGTGTAGTGGGGATCAGTGTAGCTGGGAAAGCCGAACTCCTGAAAGAGAGGATTCGCCGCAATCTTGAGGAAGCCCTTAGCGTTTTGGGCTTGGAGATGGATTTACCCGCCCAGGCCATCGAGGTCTACGACGATTACGTAGGGCCTGGTTATGCCGTCCCCACCCGAGAGATGAGGGAGGCGGTGGAGCTTTTGGCGCGAACGGAAGGGATCCTTTTGGATCCGGTGTACACGGGGAAAGCCATGGCTGGGTTTTTGGACCTTGTGCGCCGGGGCGCGTTTGAAGCCGGGGAAAACGTGGTCTTCCTCCACACCGGCGGAGTGCCTGCCCTTTTTGCCGATACCCAAGCCCCCGCTTTTTACCCCTGAAATGGGCGGATTTGTAACCTCAGCCGCTCCGCACAGGGCCTGGCCAAATGGCTCATCGTCTACCGCGGCTACGTAGAAAAGGAGGGGCGATGGAGGTCACACTTCACGGGGATGGCCATGTGGAGCTTATCCTGGCTGGAAAAACTATCCTGCGCGGCTTTGATTTCCTTCTTAGACTCCAAGGCGCCACGCTTTCCTCAAAGGATTTCCTGGCTAGCCCATGGGAGGAAAGCTTGGGAAGCGACAAATTTGGCGCATTTCGGTGCCTCAAAAGGCGACTTTCTCACGAAGGTACAGAGCTTTTAGAGGAGCGGCTCTTTTTATATGACGGGGCTCTGCGCCACGAGATCCGGTTCCTTACAGAGGTTTCCGGGCTTTTGGGCTCCCGGGATTTTCTAGATCCAGCTGTGTGGTGTCCCCTCTTTTTCCCTGCTCCGGAGGCCTCGTACTTTTTGTGCACATTTGGGCTCGATGGGGAAGGCGGGGATTATCCTGGGGGCTACTGGCCGGAGGCCAGGTGGGGAAAAGTGGGCCAGGGCTTTCCTCCTAAGCCCTTTGCTCCTTTGGTCATCTACCGAGAAGACAACGCGATGGCGGTGGCTCCAGGAGAGCTTTTCCTCTTGAGCCCCCTTGGAGCCTTTTCCCAGGGTGTGGGCCGGGCTTTAGCTGGGGATTTTCCGAAAATTCCGGCCGGGACCGTACTTTCCACCTGGTTTGTGGCCGGAAAGGACCCCGGGGAAGCCCTACGGGGGCTGGGCGAGATTTTCCTTATCCCTAAAGGCACGTGGAGGCAGCATCCGCTTCTTTCCCGCCTTGGTTATTGGAACGCCTACGGGTCCTATTACACCGAGCTCATCCACCCCATGGAGGAAAAGATCCTGCGGAGTTTGGCCGCGGAGTTCCGGGCTAAAGGCATCCCGGTGGGCTATTTTGGGCTTGACCTTTGGTACCCTTACGAGCGGATCGGCCAAGCCCTGGAATTTCGTCCAGATAAGAGAAAATATCCGCGCGGCCTCCAAGCTCTTTTAGAGGAAACGGAAATTCCCTTTGTCCTCCATCTTTCCGCCCTAAGCCCGCGCAATTCTTACGGCACGGATGGCGTAGATCCCCAAATCTACGGGGGAATCGGAAAAGAGCTCCGGCGGCAAGGGGGTATCGGCGTTTGGCACGATTGGCTTAGGACTTGGCAGTTCCTAACCAGAGAGCTCCTTTCCGATCCCTGGGCGGCGGAGCGCTGGTTCTCCGGGATGTGTCAGGAATTTCGAGAAGTTGGGCTTCCCGTGCTTCTCTGCATGCAAACAATGGGGATGGTTTTGGCCTCCACAAAGGAACCCAACGTCATTTCCGCTCGAAGCTACACGGATCATCTTTTTTCCTTGAAGCTAGCTTTGCGCCGCGCGGCCAAAACCGATCCCCACCTCGTCCACGCGTGGCAAAATATTTTGCACATTTGGCTTCAAAACCTCCTTGTGGGCTACGTTCAGTGGGCGTTAGGTCTCGCCCCTTTCCATGACCTTTTCCTTTCCCGCAAGCACCCGGGTTTTGGCGGCGAGCGGGCCTGGGAGGAGGCTGTGCTGCGCGCCCTTTCCTGCGGACCGGTGGGCTTTGGCGACGCCTGTGGCATGGCCGATCCCGCTCTCCTCTTGCGGCTTGTCCTTCCCGACGGGAGGCTAGCCCAGCCGGCGCGGCCACCAGAGCCCGTCTGGTCCACCTTGGGAAGCTCCACCCCGGTTTTTTGGACGGAAACCAGGGCGGGCGAGCTAACCTGGGTCTACGTTCTTATTCTGAACCTCACCGAGGAGGAAAAGGAAGTACGGGTAGATCCTCCTCTGGAAGGGGATTTCCTTTCCTGGGATCTGCGGGCCGAGGGCCCCGGCTCACTAACTTTGCGGGTTTTACCTTCGACCCTCGCTTATCGCGTCCTTTTACCCAAGGTACACGGGGTTGGTCTTTTGGGCTTTCCCGAACTTCTCGTGCCCATGCCGGCCGAAGCGCAAGTGGAAATCTTGCGGAACCGAGGAAACTGGTGCATTTCCCTGCCAAAAGGCATGGACCTCTCTGCAGTTTTTGATCATGGTAAAATGGTGCCGGCGAAAGATCTGGTGGGAGTGGAGGTGCAAAGGAGGGGATGATGAAGAAGGCGGTGCTTTTGGGGTTGGCGGTCTTTTCAAGCCTCGCTTTGGCCAAAGGTCCCATCAACGTGGCCATCATCTGGCACATGCATCAGCCCCTTTACTGGAATCGTCTTACTGGCGAGTACGAGCTACCTTGGGTACGGGTCCATGGGGTCCAGGAATACCTGGACTCCCCGCGGATCCAGCTGGAATTCCCCGGGGTCAAAGTCACTTATAACCTCCAGCCAAGCCTTCTTTGGCAGCTTCTGGACTACGCGGAGATCACGGAGGAAGAGAGAGCAAAAGGTGGCTTGTACGAGTTCATCGGTGCCGTGGATAACCATTTGAAGTGGATTTGGACCCTTCTCCATGAGCCGGAAGAGCTTTCTCCTGCGACGCGGGCGGCCATGCAAGAGCAGTTTTTCTGGATCAACCCCTACATGCTCCGTCCCGGCGGGAAGTACTATGATCCCTACTACGCTGAGCTGAATGTTCTCAAGGGCCAACGCCAGCTCACAGACCAAGAGCTCCTCGACGCGGGCGGCCTCTTTCTCCTCTGGCAGATTTCGCCCGAACTCCATGCCGAATTGGGGCTTTTGGAGCTGCGGGGGAAAAGGGGATGGACGGAAGGCGACATCGTGAGGGTGATCCGGGCTCAGCACGAGCTGATAAGCCGTGTTGTGGAGTACTACCGCCGGGCTCAGGAGGCCGGGGCTGAGCTTATCACTAGCCCCTTCTTCCACCCCATTCTGCCCATTTTGGCCGAGCGCGGCTGGGATGAGGACGTGTTGGCCCAGCTTCAGCTCGGGCAAGAGCAACATGCCCAGCTTTTCGGAAGACCCGCGGTGGGAGTTTGGCCTCCAGAGCAGGCCGTTTCCGAGCGGGCCGTGGGCCTCCTTTCCCAGGCCGGCTTCGTCTGGACCGTGGCCGACGAGTGGAGCCTGGCCGCGGCGTTGGGCCGTAGCCCAAGCCCTGAGGATCTCACCCGGCCCTGGAAACTCGGGGAAATGGCCATCTTCTTCCGCGACCACAACATTTCCGACAAAATTGCCTTCTCCTACGGGAATAAGCCCACGAGCGAGGCCGTGGCTGACTTCATGAACGAGATTCGCCGCTACTGGAGCGTCCTTCCCAACCCTGCGGAACACGTAGTGGTCGTGGCCCTGGACGGCGAGAACTGGATGTTCATGGCCGGTTATCCCGACAATGGCCGGGAATTCCTGCGCGCCATCTACCGTTCCCTCGTCCAGGCCGACTGGGTGCGGATGGTCACTCCCGCGGAGTTCCTGAGGGAGCACGGGGTCCAGGCGGTTCTCCCGCGGCTTCCCACTGGGTCCTGGGCCGGCGATCTCTCCACCTGGCAGGGAGAGCCCGAGGAGGACGAGGCTTGGGCCGTCCTGGCGCAGGCCAGGGAGGCCGTGTTTTCCCGCGCTCCCGATACCAGAGCTCTGAATGCCCTGTACGCCGCGGAGGGTTCCGACTGGTTCTGGTGGTACGGCGATGACCAGGATTCCGGGACCGACGACCTCTTCGACTGGCTATTCAAAGCCCATCTGGTTGGGGCTTATCGTGCCGCTGGTTATAGCGACGCGGAAATCCCCTCCACACTTTTCTTGCGCCTTGTGATCCCCGTGCGGGCCAATCTGGGTGAGGTGAAACCCACTCTGGACGGACTGATCACCAGCCCTGCAGAATGGGCTGAGGCCGTGGTCTTTCCCGGTACCGGGGATATCCGCACCTTTGCCCTGGCGTACGGCGAGAGCTACCTCTACGTGCGGGTTGATCTGGTCAAAGCGGCGCGGGAACTTGTCGGCTCGGACACGCGTTTGGTGCTCTACGCCAGCGGTAAACCTGGAGAAAAAGCCAATATCCTCACCCGGCACAGTGGGGAGCAGCTGGGCTTTGCCTTTTCTTCCGCAGTGGAGTTGGAGTTCGCTAAAGTTAAGGCCGACGGTACAGGCTACGTTTTCCGCTACGGTGCTGATGGAAAAGGCGGTTGGCGCCTGACCTCGCCCGTGCGCACCCTCCTTTTCCGCAAAGCGGCGGTGAACGAGATCGTGGAGTTCATGGTCCCGTTCGAGGAGCTTGGGGTGGAGCCGGGGCAAAGCCTCACTGTGGCGGTGGTCCTGGAGCGGCCAGGCGAGATACGGGGGCGTGCGCCCGAGAGGCCTCTCTTTGCCCGCATCCCCACCCTCATCCGGGGGCGGGAGATCTGGGCCATGGAGGATCCCCGGGGCGACGACTTTGGGCCGGGAACCTACGTTTACCCTCTGAACAAGGTGTTCGCCGAGGCACCGGGGCTTTTCGACCTTATCCGCTACGCTGTGTACGATGCTGATAATGCTTGGCAGTTGAGCTTTGATTTCCCCGCTCTGCCTAACCCCTGGAACGGACCACACGGTTTCTCCCATCCCATCATCTTCGTGTATTTGGATGTGGCTCCCGGTGGTCGTACTGATGTCCACGAGGAGGGCAAAGCGGCCCAGGTTGCCTTCGATCCCGCTCATCCCTGGGATTACGTGCTGAAGATCGCGGGCTGGCCCGGTTACGGCCGGCACCTCTGGACGGCGGCCGGCGAGGGGCCGTTCCTGGTGGATGTGGCGTCCGATCCCAAGCGGGGCCGGGTCATCGTCACCGTCTCCAAGGAACTTATTCCGGAGATCCGTGGCTGGCACTACGTTCTTGTGGGATCCCAGGACGGCTATGGTCCCAACCACATCCGGCCGGTGGGCAAGAACCCCGGCGAGTGGACAGGCGGAGGTTGTCCTGATCCCATGTGGGCTCCCCAGCTCTACGATATCCTTGCCCCCACAGTAGACGAACAAATTGCCGGGCTGAGTAGCTACATCCCTGGTCAGCACTACGCCGTTGTGCGCCCGCAAGAAGTGCGCTGAGAAGGAGTAAAACTGGATGAATGGGTTTTTGTTACAAGAAAGACAGGGTTGTTTTGTCATCCACAGAGATGTGCGCACGTCTGGCGCCTCCCTCCAAGGCGTCGAGATCTACGGTTGGAAGATTCGCTGTGACCTTACCCCTTGCGGTTATCTTGAGGTCCTCACGGCCCTGAACGTGGCCAAGATCGAGGAGATTTTCCAGGCCGATATCTTCTTTGGCGACGAGTACGAGATGGTGAAGATCGGATTCTGTGGCCAGGGCTGTTGCGGCAATTGGAATCTCGCGGTTACCACGTTCTTCAGCCCAACCGGCGGTCTTTGTGGCATCAAACGGATGTGGATCGACGCGGACTTCCCGCTGAGCAAGGACCTAAAGGTCGTCTTGAACGTCTCGCCGACTTTGGGTGAGCTCTACGCTGGGTTCACTTTGGGGTTCTAGATTCACAGGGGATAGGCTACAATAGTAAATGCCCGAAGAGGGCGAAAGGAGGTACGGGATGCGGAAGTTGGTGCTAGTGTTGGTGGCGGTGTTGGGGGTTTGGGCCCTAGCGGCCGAACCGGGGAAGATCCTGATCTGGGCCGACGACACCCGGGCTCCAGTGTTCCGGACAATCGGAGAGGCTTATACAAAGGCCACGGGCATTCCCGTGGAAGTGGTGGAGACCCCCTTCGGCTCCATTCGTGACCAGTTCACAACGGCTGCTCCCACGGGTGAGGGCCCGGATATCATCATCGGCGCCCACGACTGGGTTGGGGAACTGGCGGCAAACGGACTTCTCGCCGAGATCCTCCTTCCTCCGGAGCTTGCGGAGCTCTTTGATAAAGTGAGCCTTGAGGCTTTCACCTACGCTGGGCTCTATGGCCTTCCTTACGCCCGTGAGGGTGTGGGGCTTCTTTATAACAAGGCGTTGGTGCCCGAGCTTCCCGCCACGTTTGAGGAGCTGGTTGAGCTTGCCCGCAAACTCACGGATCCCACCCTTCCTCAGTACGGCTTTGTCGTGCAGAACCCCGATCCATATCACGAGTTCCCGTTCCTCTCCGCGCTGGGCGGCTACATCTTCGGCTACGACGAGGAAGGGAAGCTCAATCCTTGTGACGTCGGCCTTGACAGCCCTGGGGCCATCGCTGGGGCGGAGATCCTCGATAGCCTCTTTGAGGAAGGCCTGATCCCCGCGGGTTTGGACTGGGACACCTGGACGAGCCTGTTCACGGAAGGTCGCATCGCCATGGTCATCACCGGGCCGTGGTTCGTGGGTCGGGCCAAAGCCGCGGGCATCGATATCGGTGTAGCTCCCATCCCGCCCATTCAGGGCAAGACCCCGAAGCCCTTCGTGGGCGTGCAGGGGGTCATGGTCAACGCTTTCTCCCCGAACCTCGCCTTGGTGTACGACTTCCTCTTCAACTACTTCGCCACCAAAGAGACCATGCTCGCCCTTTACGCCAAGGATCCGCGCATCCCCGCGTTCCTCCCGGCCTATGAGGAGGTGGCCGAGGACCCAATTCTGCGGGGCTTTGCTGAGTCCATCGCCAATGGCGTGCCCATGCCCAACATCCCTCAGATGTCCGCGGTGTGGGGGGCCTGGTCCGACGCCATGTCCATGATCGGCAACCAGCAGCTTGAGCCGGCCGAGGCCCTGAAGCAGGCGGCGGACAACATCCGCGCTACCTTGGGCTGCAAGTGAAACACTTGGGGGCGGGGTTGATCCCCGCCCCCTTTTCCTTCTTTTGCCATGTTCCGAAGACTGGGAACGGTGCCCACCACCCTGCTGAAGGTGGTGGGTCTTTCCATTTTGGACGCCGTTGTCGTTTATTTCCTTGTCCTTCTTGCCTGGGACAGAAGCTGGTTTTTGGTGGGCATCATCGCCGCCGGACTTTTCGGCCTGAACGTCTTGGCTTTTGTAAGACGGCTTTATCCAGTCCGCTACCTCGCGCCAGGGCTCGTTTTTTTGATCCTCATGGTGGTGCTTCCCCTCGTTTACACCGTGTACATCTCCTTCACCAACTACGCGACGGGGAACATCCTTTCCAAAGACCAAGTTGTGGCTATCCTCACCAGCCGGTTTTATCTTCCTCCCGATGCGCCCACGTTCACGTTTCGCCCCTATGGCCGCGAAACCATCTATGCCCTGTATCTCACTGGACCAGCCGGAGAGTTCGTGGTCTTCCCGGACGGGAGGCTTGCGCTCGCAGCGGAGCACGACCTGAGAGATACCGACGGCGACGGCGTAGCAGATCTCCTTGACGGTTACCCCCTCCTTCCCGCGCGGGAGCTTGCACGCTTTGCCAGTGATCTTCAGAAGTTGGAAATCCCCTTTGGAGATGGGGTTTTGCGCCTCACTACTTTGAGCACCATGCGCGTCTATTCCCGCCAATACCACTACGATCCCGTTCAGGATGTTCTCGTAGATGTGCGCACGGGAAAGGAATATCGCCCTTATGGCGGGAATTTCGTTGCCGCCGATGGAGAAAAACTGGATCCCGGCTGGGTGACCTTCGTAGGATTTGCCAATTACCTTAAGTTTTTGCGGGATCCCCTCTATCACCGGGCGTTCGTGCGAGTTTTCGGGTGGACGGTGACCTGGGCCGTGCTCACGGTGGTGTTGAGCTTTGCCCTGGGATTGGGCTTGGCCATCCTCCTCAACGATAAGACCCTGCGCTTGCGGAAGCTCTATCGCTCCCTTCTCATCGTCCCCTATGCCATCCCCGCTTTCATCTCCATCCTCATTTGGCGGGGCTTTTTCAATACGGAGGTAGGGCTATTCAACCGGGTTTTGTCCCAGTTCTTTGGGGTTCGGGTTCCTTGGCTTTCCACGCCCTTTTGGGCGCGGTTTTCCTGCATTCTGACCAACGTTTGGCTCACCTACCCCTACATGATGCTTGTTTCCTTGGGGGCCCTTCAGTCCATCCCCGAGGAGATGTACGAGGCGGCCAAGGTGGACGGTGCCACGGGCTGGCGGAGGTTCGTGCACATCACGTTTCCTCTGCTTCTCATCTCCGTGGCCCCCCTCCTCATCGGCTCCTTCGCCTTCACCTTCAACAACTTCACCCTCATTTGGCTCCTTACGCGGGGCGAGCCGGTGGTGGAGATCGGGAGCCGTGCTGGGGCCACGGACATCCTCCTTTCCTACGCCTACAAGCTCGCGTTCATGGGGGGGAGGGGGTCGGAATACAACATGACTGCAGCTTTGGCGGTGATCATCTTCATTATCGTGGCCCTCATCTCCGGGATCAGCTTCAGCCGCACAAAAGCCCTGGAGGAGGTTTCCCGTGGCCTTTAGGCGGAAGCCTTTACGCTTTTGGGTGGGGCGGTTCTTGCGGAATCTTCTGGCTTGGGTGGCCATCGCCTTCGCCCTTTTTCCCGCGGCGTTTGTTCTCGGGACCTCTTTCGATCCAGTACAGAACTTGCGCACGGCTCGCATCATCCCCCAAACACCCACCCTGGAGAACTACCTGTACCTTTTCCGCGAGCGCCAAGAAATAAACTTTCCTCGCTGGCTTTTGAACACAGTTTATGTGGCTGGAGTCACCGCCACTTTTGGTGTCTTCCTCTGTGCCCTGGGAGCCTACGCCTTCTCGCGCTTCCGCTTCCGCGGGCGGCGCGCGGGCCTTCTCACCATCCTCCTCGTCCAGATGTTCCCCCAGACCGTGGGCATGGTGGCCATCTACTTGATCCTTCAGACTTTGGGCAAACAGATCCCCTGGCTTGGCCTCAATACCCACCCTGGGCTGATCCTGGTCTACTTGGGCGGGGCGATTGGGTTCAACACCTGGTTCATGAAAGGCTACTTCGACACAATCCCTCGCTCCTTAGAGGAATCAGCCATGGTGGATGGGGCTTCCCCCTTCCAAGCGTTTCTGCGCATCGTGCTTCCCGTGGCCCGGCCGATTCTGGCCGTGGTGTTCGTGATCCAATTCATCACCGTCTACTCGGAGTACCTCTTGGCAAGCCTCATCCTCAAGGGAATGGACAAGTACACGCTAGCTGTGGGACTGCAGCTCTTCATTGGGGAAGCCTATAACCGACGCTGGGGGAGCTTTGCCGCGGCCGCGGTGATCGGGGCGGCCTTGATCCTTCTCATCTTCTACGCTCTGCAGTCCCAGATCATCTCCGGGCTCACCGGCGGGGCGGTGAAGGAATAAAGCCTCACTGGGCCAAGACTTTCGCGAGCTCAAACAGTTTGGGATCGAGGGGCTTCTTCTTCCCGGCGACCTCGGAAAGCGGGGTGGTGACAACTTCTCCCTTTATTTGGCCCACGAGAACCCCTCTTTCCCCGCGGGCCAGGGCTTCCACGGCGCCAGCGCCAAGGAGGGTGCCCAAAAGCCGGTCGAAGGCTCCGGGAGCGCCGCCCCGCTGCACATGCCCCAAGACCGTCACGCGAAGTTCATAACCCAACCGTTCTCGCTGGAAGTATTCGGCAAGCTTTTGGGCGTTGTATTGGGCTCCTTCAGCCACAACCACGATGGCATGGGGTTTACCCCGGGCGTAGGCCACGCGGATGGCCTCGGCCACGGCCTCCGGGGAGGTCGGGACCTCCGGGATCACCACGGCCTCCGCTCCACCGGCGATCCCCGCCATGAGGGCCAAATACCCACAATCCCGGCCCATCACCTCCACTAAGAACGCACGATTATGGGAGGAGGCCGTGGTCTTCAGGCGATCGATGGCCTCCAGGGCCACGTTGAGGGCCGTATCCACGCCGATGGTGATGTCCGAGCCCACAAGGTCGTTGTCGATGGTGGAGGCCACCCCCACCACCGGCACCCCTTCCTGGGAAAGAGCATAAGCCCCGGATTGTGAGCCGTTCCCCCCGATCACCACAAGGGCGTCAATCCCGTGCTTTTCCAGGATGGCGGCGGCGCGGCGCACGCCCTCTTTCGTTTTGAACTCCGGGCAGCGGGCGCTTCCCAGAATTGTTCCGCCAAGCTGGATGATCCCGCCCACGTCCCGGGCGCCCAGGGGGCGGATTTCCTCAGAAAGTAAGCCGGCATAGCCCCGGCGGATCCCCAGCATCTCCCAGCCTTGGGCCAGGCCGGCCCGCACCACCGCCCGGATGGCCGCGTTCATCCCCGGGGCATCCCCGCCGCTTGTGAGGACGGCAACCCTTCTAAGCATGGCGGGAGAGGATGTGGCGGGCGGCGAGGATCCCCGTCACCGCGGCGAAAACGATCCCCCGGGAGTGCCCCGAGGCGTCCCCGGCCACGTAAAACCCGGGGAGCTCCGTCTCCATCCCCGGGCCGATGCGATAGCGCGTGTCGTAGAACTTGATCTCCGGGGCATAAAGAAGGGTGCTTCCGGAGTCCACGCCAGGCATGACCCGGTCCAGCATGGAAAGGGCCTCCACCAGGTCCACCACCACCCGATGGGGGAGGGCCATGGAGATGTCGCCCGGGGTGAATTCCTTTAGGGTAGGCTCGATGGGGACGCGGCGGATCCGCTCGAGGGTTGAGCGCCGCCCCTGTCGGAGGTCCTTGAGCCTTTGTAAAATGGGCTTCCCTCCGCCGATGGTGGTGGCCAGCTTGGCAATGGCCCGTCCGTACTCGGTGGTGTCCTCCACCGGGTCCGTGAGCTCAATCCGCACAAGGAGGGCGAAATTGGTGTTCTGCGTTTTCTTGTCGTTTTCTGCGTGCCCATTTACAAGCACGAATTCCCCGTGGTCCTCGGCCACTACGAATCCGCGGGGGTTGGTGCAGAACGTGCGGACCATGTCGTCGTAGGTGGGGGTGCGCACGCGGAACTTCGCGTCGTACATGATCCTTTCGATGGGAGCATAAATTTCCGCGGGGAACTCCACGCGCACGCCCACATCGAGGGGGCCGAAATTCGGGCCGATCCCCAGGGCCCTGGTCACCTCCCTAAGCCAATAAGCTCCAGCCCGGCCCGGAGCGGCGATGACGCACCGCGCCCGCAGAACCTCCGCCCCCAGATCCAACAAGTACCCGTCGCCCTCCCGCCGAATGCTCTTGACCAGTGTTTCCAACCGAAAGGCGATGCCTTGGCCAAGGAGGTCTTGGTAGAGGTTATCGATGACCTCCCGGATTTTTCCTGTGCCAATGTGGCGCTGTCGGCCGGCGATGAACTCCACCCCCGCTTCCGCCGCTACCTTTTTTAGCCGGGCCAGGGCCTCTTCGTCCTCCCCGGAGTATTCCGGAGGTGCCCCGTACTGGGTGAAGGTTTCGTCGACGTATTGGATGAGCGCCTCGGCCTCCGCCGGGCCCAGCCCTAAGGCCTCCGGCTCCCCGCCGATCCGGCTCGTTAAATTGAGCTTTCCGTCGGAAAAGGCCCCGGCACCGCCCACCCCACAGGTGATGCTTTTCCGCTCTCTGGGGGCCTGACCCTTTTCCAAAACCACCACTTTTAGCCCGGAGGGCGCCAGTTCCCGGGCCGCGAAAAGGCCGGCTGGACCAGCTCCAACAATTGCCACATCCCACAGCATCTGCGCTCCTTTTTGGGAAACGAACCGGAGAATCCTAACGTTTCCCGGCTCTCGTGCAACCAGCAAGAGGCCCGGTAAGCTTTGCGTATGCGCATAATTGGTGGGGAAAGGCGGGGCCGAAGGCTTGCCCGTTGGCAGGGGGTGGGGATTCGTCCCCTGCGGGACCGTGTTCGGACCGCCCTTTTCGATACCTTAGGCGAGACGGTGGTGGGGGCTGAGGTCCTCGACCTTTTTGCTGGGACGGGTGCGGTGGGGCTCGAGGCTCTTTCCCGGGGGGCAAAGTGGGCCACTTTTGTGGACTCCTCCGCCGAGGCCATCCGGCTCATCCGGGAAAACGCCGCCCGGCTGGGCTATTCTCAGCGGGTGGAGGTCATTCACGGGGATGCAATAAAGGCCGTAAAGAATCTCGCGCGGCGGGGGCGGCGCTTCGACCTCGTTTTCATCGGGGCTCCGTACGAAACGGGCTTAGCTAGGGAGGCCTTGCAGGCGTTGGCCGAGGCCCTGCCCCTGCGGCCAGGCGCTTTCGTCGTCGCCGAGACCTTCCACAAAGAGGAGCTCGGCGAGGAGTTCAGGCCTTTAAGGCTTTGCCGCTCCCGCTCCTACGGCGAGACCCGCCTCACCTACTTTCGGTTTGGTCCGAGTGAGGAAACCCGGTAAACTTCGCCCCAACCATGGCGCCCCTGATCCTTGTCACCAACGACGATGGGTATCTATCCCCCGGGCTTCATGCCCTGCGGCGGGCCTTAGGGGAACTGGGAGAGGTTTGGGTTTTGGCGCCGGAGAAGAACTGGTCTGCCGCTTCGCGCACGCGGGTCTTTCATAAGCCCCTTCGGGTTTATTCCGCTCAGCTTCCCGATGGCGCTGTGGTGCACGTGACAAATGGTTCGCCCTCGGACTGTGTGCTTTTGGCCGTTTTGGGGCTTGCCCCGCGCCGGCCGGATTTGGTGGTGGCCGGGATCAACGCCGGGGCCAACCTCGGCCGGGATGTGACCTACTCCGGGACGGTTTCCGCGGCCATGGAGGGCGCCCAGGCCGGGATCCCCTCCATTGCCGTCTCCGTGGACGTGACCGGGGAGCCCGAGGAAAGCCCCGATTACGAGGGAGCGGCGCGCATTGCCCTTCGCCTGGCGCGGGAGCTTTTGCGAAATCAGCCGATCCCGCCCGGGGTTTGCCTCAACGTGAACGTCCCCCGCGGGGTGCCAAAGGGGATCAAAGTCACCCGGTTGGGCGGGAAAATCTGGACTGAGGAATTGGTGCGAGGCAAAGACCCGCGTGGGCGCGACTTTTTCTGGTTCTCTGGGGAAATGCAGTCCACCCCACCTGCCGGGGAAGAGGACACGGATATCTGGGCCGTCCTTTCCGGCTACGTCTCCGTGACTCCCCTCCATTTGGATCTCACCGCCTACGAGGTCCTGGAGCATTTGCGCGCTTTGGAAAATCTGGAACTATAATTTGGCGTGGAAATCCGCGTTGGGTGTTGTGGGTGGTCGAGCCTGCGCCCCAAAGACTTTGGCGAAGAGGACTGGCAGAAAAAGTATAAACACCGCCTACAACTTTACGCGGCGCATTTCTCCCTGGTGGAAGTGAACTCCACCTTTTACAAGCTTCCGCGGCCCTCCACGGCCGCGCAGTGGCGGGAGCTTGTGGACGAAATCAACGCCAACTTTGAGTTCACCGTGAAGGTCCATCAGGATGTGACCCACACCGATCGCTTTCGGGGAGACCTTTCCCGGGAAAGTTTTTTGCGCACCGCGGAGATTGCCCGTTTACTTCGGGCAAAAATTCTCCTTTTGCAAAGCCCGGCGTCTTTTGGCCCCACCCCGGAGAACGAAAACGCCCTGCGTCGTTTTTTCTCCGAGATAGGGCGTGATGAATTCGTCCTCGTTTGGGAGCCCCGGGGGGCGTGGGAGAAAAAGCCGGAGCTTGTGCGTGCTCTCTGCGAGGAATACGGACTTGTGCACTGTACTGATCCGTTCAAATGGCTTCCGGTAGGGGAAAGTGACATTGTCTATTTTCGGCTCCATGGCGCCCCGCCGGGGACGAAGATTTATCGCTACACCTACACCGACCAAGATCTCTCTTGGCTTTTGGGCACAATTCTCGGGCTTAAGGCCGAACTCGTTTACGTCCTTTTCAACAACGACACGATGTGCGCCGATGCCTGGCGGTTCCTTTGTCTTTTGGGGAGAATTCGCGGAAAGGGGGTTTCATGTCCAACGAGCTTTTGAACGTCATACGGGGGAGAAGGAGCGTTCTACGGTTCACTGGGGAGCCGGTGAGCGAGGAAGAGCTCTCCAAAATTTTAGAGGCCGGAAGGTGGGCCCCTTCTTATGCCAACTCGCAGCCCTGGGTTTTTATCGTGGTGAAAAGCGAGGAGACGAAGAAGAAGCTCGGAGCACTCGTGGAAAGGATCGCCCTTTTCCGCCGGGGAAAAGTGGCGTTAAGCGGGCATGGCCTTGGGGATCCGGCGGTGGTGATCGTGGTGGCGGTAGACCCCATGAAGGACCCGCGCCATCACGTGGAGGCCGGGGCGGCGGCCACCCAGAATATGGCCCTCATGGCCCATGCCTTGGGCTTGGCCTCCTACTGGGCTGGGATATATGGGGAGCCCGCGGAGCGGGAGGTGCGCCGCATCCTTGGCCTTCCCCGGGGATATCGGGTCATCTCCATCCTCCCCATAGGCAAACCCGCCTATCAGGGGGAAAGCGAGCGAGCAGATCTCTCGGAGCTTGTCCGTTACGAAAAGTTCTGAGTTGACCGGGCTTTTTTGCTTCCGCTGCGGCCCAAAAAGCGTAGCTTTTGGCGACCTCTGCCCGGATTGCGGCCTTCCTCTCTCCTTCACCAAAACCGGGGCCTTGGAAGGGAAAGGACCGGGTATTTGGCGTTTCTCCTCCTTCCTTCCTGAGGCAAGGCCGTTGAGTTTGGGGGAGGGGAACACCCCGTTAATCCCAAGCCTTAGGCTGGGAGAGGAGCTTGGGGTTGACCTTTGGTTCAAGCTGGAAGGGGCCAATCCCACGGGATCCTTCAAGGACCGGGGAGCGGCCGTTATGGTGGCGGTTTTGCGGGAAAAGGGTGGAAAGGCCCTGGCCGACGATTCCTCAGGAAATGCTGGAGCTTCCTTGGCTGCCTATTGCGCCCGAGCCGGAATCCCCTCCCTCATCTTCGTTCCCGCTTACGCTTCGGGACCGAAGGTGAACCAGATCAAGGCCTATGGGGCAAGACTTGTTCCAGTTTCCGGACCAAGGCAAGCGGCAACTCAAGCCCTTCTTGAAACTATCTCCAAGGACCCCCAAATCCATTATGCCTCCCATAACCACTCCCCCTATTTCCTTGCCGGCCTTCGCACCCTGGCCTACGAGCTTTTCCTCGATCTTTCGGAAAAAAGCCCCGATCACCTCGTGGTTCCCCTGGGAGGAGGCGGCCTCTTCCTTGGCCTTTTTTACGGCTTCTCTGAGCTTCTTGCGCTGCAAAAACTTTCAAAAATGCCAAAGATCCACATCGTTCAGCCCGAGGCCTGCGCTCCCATCGTTAAGGCCTTTCTTAGCGGAAAGGCGGAGCCGGATGAGGTGGTCCCTTCTGAGACTGTGGCCGAGGGCACAAGGATCCCCAAGCCTGCGCGGGGAGCGGAGGTCCTTTGGGCCCTAGGAAGATGCCAAGGGAAGGCCCTTACCGTAAGTGAAGAAGAGATCATCCAAGCTCAGGGAGAACTTGCCCAGAAGGAGGGGGTTTACGTTGAGCCCACCTCGGCTTTAGCCCTAGCCGGGCTGAAAAGGCTTGCTTCCGCTGGGGAAATTAAGGAAGGGGAGAGAGTCGTCCTCCCCCTTACCGGTTCTGGATTAAAGGCAGGAGGTGGAAGATGCTGATCGGGATACTGTCCGACACCCACGATCATCTTCCCCTTCTTCGCAAGGCCCTGGGAATGATGAAAGAGCGCGGGGTGGAATTGGTGCTGCACGCCGGGGACTTCGTCTCGCCTTTTACCGCGGAGCCCTTTCGGGAGGCGGGGCTCAGGGTGATCGGGGTTTTCGGCAACAACGACGGGGACAAGCTTTACCTTCGCGAGCGCTTCCGGGAAGTCGGGGAGATCTTCTTTCCTCCCCATGAGTTCGAGCTCGGCGGGCGGCGCGTGGTCCTTCTGCATGAACCGCGAGCCTTGCAGGCTTTAGTTGAGTCCGGGAAGTATGACCTTTTAGTCTACGGCCACACCCACCGCCCGGAGGTCCGTCAAGGACGAACTTTGGTGGTCAATCCCGGGGAAGCCGGGGGATGGCTCACGGGCCAGCCCACGGCGGCCCTGGTGGACCTCGCTTCCCTGCGCGCGGAGATAATCTACCTTTAGCCCATCCTCTCCTGGACCACGAGTTCGGAGAGGGGAAGGCGCTGTCCGGGCTCCGGCTCGTAGGCGGGCTTTCCCAGAGGAAGCAGGGCCACCACCCGCATGTGCCGGGGTATGCCCAAAAGCTTCTTGATCTCCCGCTCCACCTCTTTCCGGCCAGCTACCCCGGCCCAGAACGAGGCGTATCCCAGGGCGTGGGCCAGGAGAGCCATGTTCTGGGTGGCGGCGGCCCCGGCCTCCAGGTGGTGCAGGGGATCCTTAGCGGGAGCGACCACCACGGCGATCACCACGGGAGCCTCGCCCAGTCCGGCCGCAGTCAGGGCCACACGACCAGGCCGAAAGATGAGAACCCTCTCCCACCACGGACCCCAGAGCCTTTATCGTCTGGGGATTCCGGACAACGATGAACTTCCAGGGTTGGCTGTTGGCGTACGAGGGGGCCCAACGCCCTGCTTCCAGGATCTTGCGAAGGTCCTCTTCGGGTATTGGATCGGGTTTGAATCTCAGCACACTGCGACGCCCCTGTATGACGCTCAACAGATCTGTCATTTTTCCTCCTTTGGAAAAGCGTTCCAGCCCAGCACTTCCGCGAGAGGCCTGCGTATCCTTGGGCCGAGCTCGAGCTCGCGGTGTTTCTCGCTTAGGTCAGCCGGGTCTCCTGGCCAGCCCAGGACCACCAGGGTGATGAGTATGTAGTCCTCGGGGATGCCCAGGGCCCGTTTCACCGCCAAGGGGTCGTACCCGGCTATAGGGTGAGCCACCAGCCCAATCTGGGTGGCTTGTACCATGAGGAATCCCACGGCCAGACCGCAGTCGAACAGGAAATAGTCGCGGTGGTCGGAGAGGCGGCAATCTAAATCCGGATGGGAGGCCACAGCCACAATCGCCGGCGCCTTCAGAGCCCAGTAGTTCCCGCCCGGGAGAGCCTTTTTCACCTCCTCCAGTTTTTCGCCCTGGGCCACCACGAATCGCCAGGGTTGGTTATTGAAACAGGAGGGGGCAAGGTGGGCGGCCTCGATGAGGCGGGTGATGTCCTCCTGAGGAATGGGGTCTGGTCGCAGGGCCCGCTTGGCCCGCCGCACGGCAATGAGGGCATTCACATTTCGCTCGGCTTTAATCAGCGCCTCCAAAGTGGTCAAAACCTCCTCCACGTGGCCGGGTACCAGCACATTCCGCCAGGCCCAGCGCACCACTCCGGCCCGGTCCAGAAGAAATGTGGACCTCACGAATTTTCCCTCCGAACGCACTCCATAAGCCTCCGCTAGCTTCCCATCTTCATCGGAAAGCAAAGGGAACTCCAGCGCGTTCCTTTCCGCAAAGCGGGCCAAGCGCATGGGGCTGTCGGGCGAGACCCCCACCACCTCCGCTCCTTGACTCCGAAACCGGGGAAGGTTTTCCTGGAACTCCCGCGCCTCCCGCGTGCAGCCAGGTGTGCCTGCACGGGGAAAGAAATACAGAACCACGTAGCGGCCGAGAAGGGACGTCAGGGGAAAGGCTCGCCCATCTTTGTCTGGCAGAGTAAAATCAAGACCGAAATCAAAAAGCATTGGCACCCCTTTCGCTATGCATTATAGTGCAGCGGGTGTTTTTGCCCAGGAGGTGGCTATGAACCTCTTCTTCGCCTGGGTTTTGAGCGCTATTTTGGGCCTTTCCCTGCTTGGGGCTCCCCGGCTTTCCGTGTCCGAGGAAGTTTACGATTTCGGGGAAGTCAAGGAGGGAATTTTAGTGGTCCACCGGTTCATCCTGAGCAATGTGGGGGATTCCGTGCTCACTTTCACGCGCCAGCCCGCCACGAGTTGCGGCTGCACCAGCGCCCCCCTTTCCAAAACTTCCCTTGCTCCAGGGGAGTCAGTGGCCCTGGAAGTGCGCTTTGAGACCACCGGTTACGGGGGGAATCGGGTGACACGATATGTTTACGTTTATTCCGATGATCCGGAGACTCCGCAGCTCACCCTCGTCATGCAGGGGTACGTGGCGCCCTGCGCTGCCTATGAAGACTCGGCCTATATGCTCCGTTACCGATACCGGCTGATCTTGGATGTGAGGGAGCGGGAGGCCTTTGCCCGCAGCCATCTTTTGGGAGCGGTAAATGTTCCGGCCGCGGAGATCGCGGAGGCTTTTTCGTGGCTTCCGCAGGCCACAATGTATATCTACGACGAAGCGGGGGAGACGGGCCTTTCCGTGGCGGAGGTCCTGCGGCGCCAGGGCTTTTGGGCCGTGCGGGTTTTGTCCGGAGGCCTCGCCGGATGGGTCAAGGAACTCGGTAACTACCTTCTCATTGGCGAAGCGGTTACATCAGAGCCCCTGTACTCTCCTGCCGCTGTCCCTGCCTCCCGCCTGGCCGAGGACTACATGATCATCCTGGACTTCCGAGAAAAGGAGGCCTATGACCAAGAACATCTTGTGGGGGCTATCCATGTTGGCCCAACTGGCCTTGACGCCCTTTTGGATTACCTTTTGCTGGCGGCATCCCAAGCTCCCGAGCTTCAGCCCTACATTTTCTGCGTGGACGAAGGCGAGGGAGTGGCCCAAGAGGCTGCACAATTCCTGCAGGCCTTGGGCTTAACCCGCGCCTACGCCCTCGTGGGGGGCCTGTCTCAGTGGCGCATCCGCTACGGCTCGGACTTCATGCTCAAACGGGAACCCTAAAATTTGAGCTCAAACCCCATCCTGATCCAAATGAGGCCCGAAAGATCGAACCGGGTCGCTGAGTAAATGAGGACCTGAGAAAAGTTGATCTTCATCCCGATCTCCTCCCATTTGAAGCCGAAGAAGTCGAACGCCGTGGCGGAGTAGACGGATACAGGATCTACCGTTACCCCAAGGTAGAGCTTCGCCCAGTCCAAAGAGAAGCCGCTATCAACGCGGAGGGAGGCTCCAAGGTCCACAATGGGCTGGAAGAAGCGGTAGTTCACCCCTAACTCTCCGAACCCCAAGCCCATCCAGGTGAACATCCAGGTGGTGTAAAGGCGCCAACATTCCCCGGACCAGGCGAAGTGTAGAAGCTCTTCCTCGAAGTACCAGCCGGAAACCAGGGTCACGTCCGTCCAAGGGTCATCATCGATGAGGGCGTAAATGTTCATCACGCCAAAGCCGGTGAGACTCCGAATAAGGAAACCGGGCTCCTCTCCCACTCCAAACTCCAGGATCAGCCCCACAGTGTAGGCGGGTGTCTGGCAAGGAGGGGCCAAGTTCCCCAGAAGGAACATCCCGCCCAGGAAGAAGGGGCAGCATCCACCGCTCACCGCGAGCGTCCAGCGGGAAAAGCAGGGGTCAAAGGTGAGGCCGCTTTTCAGGGTGATCCCGGAGAAGTTGAGCCAAAACCAAATGTGCTCGGCCTCCAGTCCAGCCAGAGAGAGGACGGTCAGACTTTTCACCCCGCCCTTCCCCACGTCCATGCTGAGGGTGAACGCGGCGTCCATGGAAGGGGGGGTGCCAGGGAGGAAAAGGAAATCCATTCCCAAAGATCCAGAGAAGGAAAGTTCTTGAGCCAAGACGGGAAAAGCCAAAGCCAAAACCGGCAAAATCCAAAGTTTATTCCGCATGTTTCCGCCTCCTTGCAAACCAAAGCCTAGGAGGAAAGCCGGCGGGGAAGGAGCAAAAAGGGGCGAGCGAGGTCGCCCCTTTGTCCGGTTTTTCCAGGACCCTTTGCCTTAGAGAAGTTCCCGCAGGACTTCTTCCAAGGTGGGGTGGCCGATCTCCTGAAGCTCGTAGTGCACCCGCGTGGCAGGCTTGGGAAGTGCGATCAGCCGCCGGAGGTCCACCGGAGTGGCGATGAGGATGGCCTCGCAGGGGACCCGGCAGATGGTCTCGGCCAGGTCCCGGATTTGGTGATCACCATAGCCCATGGCGGGAAGGACCGGGCCGAGGTGGGGATAGAGCTCGAAGGTCTCACGGATGGAGTTCACAGCATAGGGGCGGGGGTCCACCAAGGTGGCCCGGAGTTTCCTCGCCGCCACCGCTCCGGCCCCAAACGGCATCTCCCCGTGGGTGACGCTGGGGCCATCCTCAATGGCCAGGACTTTCTTTCCCGCCACTACCTCCGGCTCCTCCACGCTGACGGGGGAGGCCGCCTCCACCACCCGGGCCCGCGGGTTTAGCTCATAAATGGAGTGCCTCAAACGCTCGATGTCTGCAAGAGGCGCGGTGTCGATCTTGTTGATCACCACCACGTCGGCCATGCGGATGTTCACCGAGCCCGGCCAATAGGTGCGCTCGTGCCCGGCCCGCAAAGGATCGGTCACCACGATGAGGACATCGGTCCTGAAGAACGGGAAGTCGTTGTTCCCCCCGTCCCAGAGGATGACGTCGGCTTCCTCCTCGGCCATGCGCAGGATTTTTCCGTAATCTACGCCGGCGTAGACCACCGTGCCCTCGCGCAGGTGGGGTTCGAACTCCTCCCTTTCCTCAATGGTGCAGTTGTAGCGATCAAGATCGCTAAGGGTTTCAAATCTCTGCACCACCTGGCTTCGCAAATCCCCATAGGGCATGGGGTGGCGAACGACCACCACCTTCTTTCCCCAGGACTTGAGGATCCGGGCCACCTTGCGGGTTGTTTGGGACTTTCCGCACCCGGTGCGGACGGCGCACACGGCCACCACCGGCTTTTTCGCGGAAAGCTGGGTGGAGGTAGGGCCAAGGAGCCAGAAGTCCGCGCCCGCGGCCTGGGCCACCGCCGCCCGCTCCATCACATACTGGTGGGAAACATCGGAATAGGCGAACACCACACGGTCCACCTGATGGTGGCGCACCAGTTCCGCCAAGCGCTCCTCCGGCTCGATGGGAATGCCCTCAGGATAAAGGGGGCCGGCCAGCTCCGGTGGATACCGCCGTCCGGCGATGCCCGGGATTTGGGCGGCGGTGAAGGCCACCACTTCATACTCTGGATTATCCCTAAAAAACACGTTGAAGTTGTGAAAGTCGCGCCCAGCAGCACCCATGATGATGACTTTGGTCCTACGCATGTAGGTTCACCTCGCGTTGCTCGCTTTGTGCGTCCCATTATAACCGAAATTTCACTGGTTTTCCCGTTTCTGATGGGTAACATCCAGGTTGTGACTTGGGCCAACGTTTTGACCTCGGCGCGGCTCGCTTTGGTGGGGCCGCTGGTTTGGGCGGTCCTCTACGGGAGATTTTCTCTGGGTCTTGGCCTGTTCCTTTTGGGCGTGGCCACGGACATCCTGGACGGCTGGGTGGCGCGGCGGGAGCGGCCGACCATCGCCGGCCAACTCCTCGACCCCCTTGCCGATAAGGTCTTCTATTTCTCCCTGAGCGTGGCCTTTCACTGCATCGGCCGGCTCCCCCTTTTGGCCGTCCTCCTTTTTCTCATCCCTCAGCTTGGGATCGGAATCGGCACAGTGGTCCTTTGGCGGAAGAAAGAGGAACTTCGAGCGCGCTGGGCGGGTAAGGCCGCCGCCGCCCTCACCGCCCTAGCCAGTGGGCTTCTTTTTCTCACCCCGGTTGGGGTGTGGGTCTATTGGGCAGCGGTTGCCGCCCAGTTTTGGGCAGGTGTTTACTATCTAGTCCAGCAAGCCAGGCGTCGAACTCCGGAGGAGGCGGGGCCTGGAATTCCCGCCAGTCGCCCGCGCTAGGATGAACAAAGCCCAGCCGCAGGGCGTGGAGGAGGAGCGGGCCCGCGGATCGCCCATATAAAGGGTCCCCCACCACCGGGTGCCCGATGGCCCCAAGGTGCAGACGGATCTGATGCGTTCGCCCGGTAAGCGGGCGTACCAGGACCAGGCTTTTCCCCTCCTTTCGCAGAAGAACAGAAAACTCCGTGACCGCTTCTTTGCCAAACTCCCGCACATCCATGCGCCACGGCTCATGGGGATCGCGCCCGATCCGCCCCTTGATCACCCCTTCCTCCACCTCTATTTCCCCCTCCACCACGGCCAAATACTCCTTGAGGACCTTTCTCTCCTTGAACTGCTGGACGAGGGCATGATAAGCCCCCTCTGTGCGGGCCAGGACCATCGCCCCGGTGACTGCGGCGTCCAGGCGGTGGACCACGCCCGGCCGATCCCCTGGCCCCCCGGCCAACGGGCCCCGCGCCAAAAGGGCTCCCACCACTGTGGGCCTTTGGGCGGATCCTGCGGGATGGACGGGAAGGCCCCGGGGCTTATTCACCACCACAATGGCCGCATCCTCGTAGATGATGGGGATGGGAAAGGGGGTGGGCACAAGGCCAGGACCGGTCCAGCGCACCACCACCTCCTCGCCGGGCCGAAGTTTTCGCGCCGGCTCAGCCCAACCACCCCCCACCAGGGCTGCCCCTTCCCGCAAAAGCCGCTGGGCTAGCCCCCGGGAGATCCCGAGCTTTCGGGCCAAGAAGCGATCCACCCGTTCCCCAGCCTCTTCCTCCTCCACAAAGAACCGATCTATTCGCAATCCTTGCGTTGCGTCCATTCCCGAAGACTTAGTATAATGGCAAACTATGAACGTACCGAGGGAGAGGCTCGAGGAGATCATCCGCAAAGGGGCGGAGCTGGCCCAGGTGGAGCTCTACCACTGGGAGCTCGCCCAATACGGGAGGGAGCTTCGCCTTACGGTGTACATCGACCGGCCGGGCGGGGTCTCCGTGGAGGATTGTGCGCGGGCCAGCGAAATCCTGAGCGATCTCCTCGATGCTGCTGACCCCATCCCCTCTTCCTATGTGCTGGAGGTCTCCTCCCCAGGCCTGGACCGGAGGCTTTGGGAGCCCTGGCACTACGAGCGCGTGGTGGGGAAGAAAATCCACGTGAGGGTCCGGGGCATGGAGAAGACGAGCTATGTGGGCCGCCTGATTCAGGCCGGCGAGGGGAAAGTGGTGGTGGAAGGGGAGGGTGGGCGCGTGGAAATTCCCTTGTCCCAGGTGACCCAGGCTTGGGTGGTGTACGAAGGGGAGTAGGTTATGAACATCGAGTTCCTCGAGGCGCTGGAGGAGATGGCGCGGGAGCGCGGGATCGACCGGGAGGCGGCGTACGAGGCCATGGAGAAGGGCATCGCCGCCGCTTACCTCGCGGAGTTCGGGGGGACAGAGCCCCCGGTGGTGAAGATCGACCGCCGCTCCGGAGATGTCTATGTGAACGGGCAGAAATTCGATCTTTCTAAACTAGGCCGTATTGCCACCCGTAGGGCGGAAGAGTATTTCCGCCGGGAGATCCTGCGCCGGCGCCGCGAGGCCCTCTATGAAATGTACTCCGCCCGCGTGGGCGAGATCATAAACGGCACTGTACACCGCTTCGAGGGAAGGGATGTTTGGATCAATCTCGGTGACCTAGAGGCCCTCATGCCCGCCGAGGAGAGGATCCCCACCGAACGCTATGTCCCGGGAAATCGCATAAAGGCCTACCTTTTTAAGGTGGAGAAGACCCAGGGAGACCCTCGGGTTTTCCTTTCCCGGGCCCATCCCGGCTTTCTGGCCAAGCTCCTGACCATCGAGGTCCCCGAGCTCGCCCAAGGGATGATGGAAATTGTAAAGGTGGTGCGGGTTCCCGGGGTGCGGGCTAAGGTCCTCGTGCGGGGCTTGGATCCCCGCATCGATCCCGTGGGAAGCTGCATCGGCCCCGGCGGAAGCCGCATCCGCGCGGTGAGCCGGGAGCTTGCCGGAGAAAAAATCGACGTGATCAAGTTCAGCGAGGACGTGCGGGAGGTGATTAAGGCGGCATTGGCCCCGGCCAGCGTTTTGGAAGTTGAACTGGACGAAAAAGAGAAGAAGGCCACAGTGGTCGTGCCCGAGCACGAGGTTTCCTTGGCCATCGGCCGGGAAGGCCACAACGTTGGATTGGCCGCGCGCCTCACCGGCTACGACCTCACCGTCCGCACGCCCTCCGGCGAAGAATCCAAACGCTAATCCTTTATGGATAAAGGCTCAGCCTTTGCTTGGCTTGGGCGATTTGCCGCTACCCACTATGTCTTGGTCCTTTTTCTTTTTGCCGCCCTTGTGGGCCTTTCTGTGTATTACCTTCAGGATTTCCCTGTCCGCACGTCCTACCTCGATCTCCTCCCGGCCCAAGATCCCCTGGTGGAGAAGTACGAGGCCGTGCAGGCCGAGCTTGGGGGGTTGGATGTGGCAGCGATCCTCCTTTCCCTTCCCAACCCTCCGCCGGATCTGGATGAGCGCGCGCGCCTCCTTTTTTCTGCGGCCGACCGCATTATTTCTGAGTTGAACCCGGAAATTGTGGCCCGGGCCTCCTATTTCCTCCGTGCTGAAGCCCCCCTCCCCCCGGAGCTCCTTGTGTTCCGCACCTTATACCCGGAGGAGAGGGAAAGATTGGCCCAAATCGTCGCCGAGCTCAGCTCTTATGTGGTCGGTCTCACTGGGCAAGAAACCTTCTTCGTGCCCGAGAAATTGCCTGAGGATCCAGAGGAGCTCGACCGGGTTTTGGGAAATGTTTCCCAGGCTGGCCGCACGGCCCTCGCCCTCTTTGGTGAGCTCCCGAGGGTCAGGGCTTTGGTGGAGGAGGCCAGCGCCCTCCTGCGCCGGGCGCAAAGCCGGGTTATTCCCGAAGATGAGGGGCAGCCCCTCCTTTCTTTGGATCACACGAAACTCGTGATCCAGGTTTGGCCCACCCAGCCGGTCTACGCCTCCCAAGCATTTAACCGCCGCGTGCGCGACGAGCTTTTGCGTGCCGTTCGCGCTGCGGATTTGGGAAAAATGGGGGTCGAGGCCGGCCTTGCCGGTGGGTATGTCGTCTCCACGGAGGTGGAGGATGTTATTCGCCGCGATATGGCCACGGTCACCATCATTTCCGCCGTGGCCGTATTCGTTTTGACTTTTCTTGCGCTGGGAAGCCCGTTTCTTACGCTATTGGCCCTCATTCCCGTCGCAGCCTCCGCCGTGCTCATCGTGGCCTGGGCTAAGTTTTCGGTGCACGGGTTCAACCTCCTCACCACCTTCCTCCCCGCGTTGGTATTGGGTTTGGGAATCGACTATTCCATTCACCTTTTGGCGCGATTCAGCGAGGGCCGCCGCGGGGGGTTGGAGGTGGGGGAGGCGGTGGTGGAGGCGGTGCGCAAGAAAGGGCCAGCCGCGTTTGTGGCGGCCCTCACCACCACCGCGGTTTTCTCTTGCCTCCTTCTTTCCCACTCCCGCGCCCTGTGGGAATTAGGCGCCATCATGTCCCTGGGGGTCCTCATTTCCTTCTTCACCACTTTTCTCCTTGGTCCAGCGCTTCTCGTTTTTGTGGGGAAGCTTTTTCCCTCTTTGCGAGGGCGGCTTCTTCTTACGCCCGAGCGCCTTTACCCCTCCTACCGCCGCCTTTCCTTCTTAAGCAAGGGCGTGATTTTAGTTTGTGTTTTGGTGGTGGCCTTGGCCGTGGCCATGGCAGTGAGGGTGGAGTTCAAATTCGCCTCGGGGGAGCTTGCTCCGGCCACGCCCGGCCAGGCCGTGCTCAGAAAAATCCTCGCGGAGTTCGGAAGCGAGATCTGGCTTGGTGACTCCTTCCGGGTTTTTGTCCCCAAGGCCCGCGACCTGGCCGACCTTTCCGAGAGACTGCGCGACCATCCGTTGGTTCACTCTGTGGTTTCGGCGCGGGCCCTCTTGCCCACGGAGCTTTTGGGGGAGGCCGTGCAACTCCAGGCCCTTCCTTTTCCGGCGGCAAAGGAGGGGCTTGGCAATCTTGCCCGCCTTCTTGGGGAGTGGCCGGACTTGGTGAGCACTTTGGAGGGGGTGGCGGCCAGTTTTTCCCTTCTGGAGCTCCAGGCGCTGCTCAGGGGGGAGGTGCGGCGGGCCCAGGTCCTTTCCCGGCGGGCCGTGGACTTCTTCACCTTGGCCGAGGAGATGGCGGCTGTGGATCCCCAGCCCCTAAAAGAAATCGTGGCCGCCATCGCGGCCGATCTCCCGCCTCTTGAGGCCTTCGCCCAAAAACTCCGCGGCCTCCCCCCCGAAGATCAACTTATCGACCTCATCCTGAATCTTCTTCCCCAGGAGATCCGTTCCCAATACCGCATCTCCCGGGGTTACATCATCGAGGTTCGGGTCCTGCCAAAACTCTATGAAGGGCGGAACCTGGAGGAGTTCCTGACCTGGCTTAGGGGCTTTGGCCTGGATTACGTGGGGTCACCGGAGATCCAATTGGCGTTGGAACACCACATGCGGCGCGACTTTTTCATCACTACGGGGCTAGCCCTCCTTCTCGTTCTTAGCGTGATCATGGTCAATTTCCGTCGCCCGGGGACGGCGTTTTTGGCCCTGGTCCCCTTGGCCATGGGCTATGCCTGCATGCTTGGGGGGATGGCCGCGCTCCGGTTGCGCTTCAATTTCACAAACATCGTCATCTCCCCCCTCCTTGTCGGATATGGGGTGGACGGGGCCGTGTACTTCCTGCATCGGTTTGAGGAAGAGCGAGCCAAGGGGCGGGAGGCCGTGCCGTGGGCGGCGGCTTCGACCTTTGGCCCTACTGTGGGGAGCTACCTCACCGCCATGGCCTCGTTCGGGGCCCTCCTCGCCGCGCAAACCCCGGGCCTCCGCTTCCTGGGAGCCTCCGCCCTCCTCGGGTTGGGCTTTACCCTCCTTTGGACGGCCCTCTTCCTTCCCGCCATGGCGGGGGAGTTGCAAAAGGTCAAGGGAAGGACTAAAGTGGCTTAGGGGAAAATGTACGAGGTTTATCAGCTTGTCCTATTCGTTATCGTAGCGTTTGCCGTGGGCCTAAGCATTCCCCTTTTGCTTCGGCGCCTCAGGCGGGAACAGGCCCAAAACATCATTGAGGAGGCCCGGCGCGAGGCGGCCCGTCTGCGCGAGGAGGCCCTTCTTTCCGCCCAAAGGGAGATTCAAGATCTTCGGGAAAAAGAGGAAGAGAGGATCCGCAAGCGTGAGGAAGAGCTCAACGCCCTTGAGGAGAGGCTGCGTCAGCGCGAGGACCGCATAAGCAAAAAGCGTCAGTACCTGGAGATCCTTGAGGAGAATTTGCGCCGGGAGGAGGCGGAGCTGGCCCGGCTCATCGAGGCCGGCCAAAAGCTTCTTGCCGAAGAACGCGAGCTTTTGGAGAAACTGAGCGGTTTTACCCAGGAAGAGGCTCGAGACTACCTCCTCAAGCTGGTGGAGGCCGAAAGCGAGCGGTACTTTGCCAAGAAGATCGCGGAGGTGGAGCGGCGCACCAAGCAGGAGGCTGAGCGCCGGGCCCGCCGCATCCTCGCCGACGCCATTCAGCGCCTGGCCCTGGACTACGTGGAGGAGGCCACCGTTACCGCCGTTCCCCTCCCCAGCGACGAGTACAAAGGCCGCATCATCGGCCGCGATGGCCGCAATATTCGCACTTTCGAGGCCCTCACCGGGGTGGAGGTCCTTGTAGACGACACCCCGGAGGTGGTGGTCCTTTCCTCCTTCCATCCCATCCGCCGGGAGATCGCCCGCATCGCGCTGGAGCGGCTTTTGGAGGACGGCCGCATCCATCCGGCGCGCATCGAGGAGATGGTGCGCAAGGCCAAGGATCAGGTGGAGGCGGTGATCCGGGAGCAGGGGGAGAAGGCGGCCATGGAGGTGGGAGTGGACCTTCCTCCGGAACTGATCCAGCTTTTGGGACGTCTCCATTTCCGCCAAAGCTACGGGCAGAACCAGCTCCGGCACGCGGTGGAGGTGAGTTTCATTGCCCGGATGTTGGCGGAGGAGCTTGGGCTGGATCCGCGGCCGGCCAAGCGGGCTGGCCTCCTCCACGACATCGGAAAGGCTCTGGACCACGAGGTGGAGGGGCCCCATGCCTTGATTGGAGCGGATTTGGCCAAGCGGTATGGCGAGCCCTGGCCCATCGTGAACGCCATTGCCGCCCACCACGGCCAGGTGGAGCCGGCCACGGTGACCGCTGTCCTCATCCAGGCGGCTGACGCCCTTTCCGCGGCCCGGCCCGGGGCGCGGGTGGAGGCCTATGAGCGCTACATCCAGAGGCTTGCCGAGCTGGAGAAACTCGCCCGCTCCTATCCTTACGTGAAAGAGGCTTATGCCCTCCAGGCTGGCCGGGAGGTACGCGTCATTGTGCGGCCGGAAAAGGCCACCGATGAAATGGCCGCCAAGCTCGCGTATGATATTGCCCGGCGGATCGAGGAGGAACTTCAGTACCCTGGAGAGATAAAGGTGACCGTCATCCGTCAAATCCAATATACGGAGACGGCGCGATAAGGAGGTGGCTGTGAACGTACTTAAGATCGCAGCGACTTCGGACGCCACGGCGGCAGCTGGGGCGGTGGCCAATACCTTCCGCGAGGAGGGTGTGGCCGAGATCCAGGCCATCGGGCCCAAGGCCGTGAACCAAGCGGTCAAATGCATCGCCATCGCCCGGGGGTATGTAGCCCCAAGCGGCATTGACCTCTTCTTTGTCCCCTCCTTTGTGGAGGTGGAGGTGAACGGCGAGATCCGCACAGGGATCCGCTTCACCGTGCGCTCCCGCACCCCGGTTCCGCCCTTGCGGCCGCGGGCCCGCCGAGGAGAGAAGGCTCCTGAGACCAAGGAGGAGTGGACGGACATCTGATTCGGCCCTCGGGGTGGTGAGGGCCCTGGCCCTGTTGGGCCAGGTTGGTTTTATTGTGGCTGGAGGAGCCTTCGTTGGCTACGGTCTGGGCTGGCTTTGGGATCGCGGCCACGGCGGCCGCCTCGGTCAAGCATTGGGCATAGTTTTGGGATTGGCCGGAGGGGCGTGGGCGGCGCTGAGGCTCCTCCTTAAGGAAGGGAAAAGAGGTGGTCCCGAACCATGAGACGCTGGCAAAAAGCTGTCGTCTGGGCGATCGTCGTTGGCTTTGCCGCCGGAGGCATCGGGCTTTTTACGTTCCAACGCTTCTCTCCTCCGCCAAAGGGCAGCGCTGAGGAGGTCGTTCTCGTCGTCGAGGGCCAGAAGTTCACCCGGGCCCAGTTTCACGAAACCCTCCAAAATGTCCTTGCTTACTACCGCCAGCTTTACCAGCTATTTGGCATGGACTTCGATGCTACCCTCAGGGGAAGCGACGGGGCCTTCCGCCTTTTTCAATACAACGCCCAGGCGGCAGAGACGCTGATCCGCCAGGTCATCATCCAAAACGAGGCTAATCGGCTACGCATCCAGGTCCCGAGCTCCGAGCTGGACCAGGCCGCACAAGCTCGCTATAACCAAGTCTTGCAGCAAGTGGGCGGGGACGAAAACCTTCTCAGACTCTATCTTCAGGCGCAAAACCTTACCTTGGACGAATACAAAAAGCTCCTCCGCCAATCCGAGGAAGCAAGGCTTCGGGAGGAAAAGCTGAAAGCCGCGGTGGTAGGGGCGATTGAGCCCACCGACGCCGAGTTGGAAGCCTACTTTTCTGCCAATCAGGCGCGCTATGAGACGGAGCCCGAAAAAGTCAAGGTGGCCCACATCCTCGTCAAAGACCCGGAACTAGCGGATGAGCTCGTGGCCAAGGCCCAGGCTCCCGATGCGGATTTCGCTGCCTTGGCCCGCGAGTACTCCCAGGACGAGGCCACACGGGAAAAGGGCGGGGAAACCGAGTTCTTCAGCCGCGGCGAATCCCCCTTCTCCTTCACCGTCACCGAGGCCATTTGGGCCCTCAACCCTGGCGAAGTGCGGCTGGTCCAGGATGACCAAGGCTATCACATCGTTAAGCTTCTTGAGCGTAAACCCCCGGTGGTCCCCAGCCTTTCCGAGGTTCGCGACAAAGTGCGCGACGACTACGTGCAGGAGGAGACCGCGCGCCGCTGGGACGCCTGGTACAAGGAGAAACGGGCAAAAATAAAGCTTGAGGTGAATGACCCGGTGATCCTCGCGGCCATGCTCTATTCCTCGGACAAAGAGGCAGCGCTAGCAAAGCTTCTTGAGGCCCAAGAAAAAGGGTACGCCCTCGATAGCTACCTTTCCTACTACATCGGGCGCATCTACGAGGATCTCTACATGGACGTTGTCAGCAGGCGCGCGGAGTTGGAAAAGAAAGAGGAACGCACCGCGGAAGAGGAAGCGGAACTAGAGAGCCTAAAGGCCAAAGAAGCCGAGCTTAAGGGAAAGGCCCTCGCTCAATACCTTAAGTTCATGGAGACTGGGGAGGGCGACGAAGCCTTCTTCAATCGTGTGCTTCTTTTGGCCCCCCAAAACGTTCAGGTGCTATATCAATTAGCCGAGAGCTATCGCCTGACGGGGAGAAACGTGTTGGCCGAGTCCCAATATGGAAAACTCTTGGAGGTTGATCCCAACTTTGTTGCCGGGTGGGTGAGCCGGGGCGACAATGCCATGGCCATGCAGCTTTATGGCCGCGCCGCGGAATTTTTCCGAAAGGCCTTGGATCTCCAGCCCGGAAGCATCACCCTCAAACTGAAGTTGGCCGACGCCTACGTGAAAAATAAACAATACGCGGAGGCACGGTCGCTTGTGGAGGAGGTTCTCAAGGCGGAAGCAGAAAACACCACGGCCCTTGTTTTGATGGGCGACGTCCTTATGGGGGAGGGAAAGCTTGAGGAGGCCGTAAACTACTACACCAAAGCCTGGCAGAAATCCCCTACTGCGGATGTGCAGCTCAAACTCGCCCAGGCTTTGGCCTTGGCCGGCCGCGCGGACGAGGCCTTGCGCCGCTATCAGGACCTCATTCAGCGCTCCCCCTATAACGCCCAGGCTCACCTGGGCTACGGCGATCTCCTTTTGGCCCAGGGGCAGCGGGATAGGGCTTTGGAGGCATTCCAAAACGCTCTGCGGTTTGCCGGCGACGTGGAAACCCGCGAGCAAGCGGCGCGCCGGATCGTGGAGCTTAAGCCCGACGACATTGCCACGCGCTTCCGGCTGGCAGGGTATCTCCGCGAGCAGTACAAATACGACGGGGCCATCGCCCAATACGAGGCGATCCTTAAACTGGACCCGCAAAATATCGATGCCGTAATCGGCCTTGGCGACTGCTACGTTCCCAAAACCCAATACGATCGGGCTTTGGGGTACTACAGACAGGCGCTGGGATTGGCCACAACTTCGGAAAAGAAGCTAGAGATTTACGGGAAAATCATCACCTGCGAGGAGCAGCGCGTTGGGCCGAATAAGCCATTGACCGAAGCGGGCCTTGAGGCCCTGTGGAACCGGGCTCTCCTCTATAAGGACCTCGGTCGTTACCAGGAAGCTATTAACGATCTAGAGCGGATCCAAAACCTAGCCCCCGAATTCCGCGCCCAGGAAGTGGCCGCCCTTCTTGAGGAGCTGAAGAAGCCGCAGCCGCAATGAACGAGCGCGTGGCTCAGGTCCTAGGAGAACTTGTGGAGGTGGTGGCGCGGCTGCGTGCGCCCGATGGTTGCCCGTGGGATCGCGCCCAAACCCATCGAAGCCTCGTCCCCTACCTTCTTGAGGAGGCTTATGAGCTCGCGGCGGCTGTGGCCGATGGTGATCCCTCCTCCATTAAGGAAGAGCTTGGTGACCTTCTCCTTCAAGTCCTTCTTCATGCGCAGATCGAGGCGGAGGCCGGCCGGTTCGACATCGCCGATGTGGCCGAAGCCTTGAAGGAAAAGCTCATCCGCCGCCATCCCCACGTTTTCGGCGGGGAGAAGGTGAGAACGGCAGAAGAGGTGCGGGCCCAGTGGGAAGAGCTGAAGAAGGAAGAGGGGCAAGCCAAAAAGGCGGAGGATCGCGCCAAACCCGCCTTGATCCGCGCGAGCAAGTTCGTGGAGGTGAAAGAAGCCCAAGGCCAGCCTGTACCCGGCGGGCGCTTCCTTTCCCTTCCCGAAGGGGAACCGGACCAGGTCATCGCCGAGGCCCTGCTCGAGGTGGTCGTGGAAGCCCGCAAGCGCGGGGTCGATCCCGAACTCGCCCTCCATAAGTTCTTGGAGAAGCATGGCTGAACGTTTTCCCTTTTTGCGCCAACTGAGGCCACCCAAGAAGATGCACGTCCTTTGGGTGGAAATGGACGAGGAGTCCCTGCATCTTGTGGACGGCGCGTTCGGCATGAGCGACGGGGTAGCTAACGTGCGGCGGGAGTATCGGGAAAAGGACGGACGGAAATTCTTCAAGATCTACGTGGCCCCGGGCTGTTTGGCCGAGGCCCTGGAGGTTTTAAACCGGCTGCAGGACACTGTGTCAATCGGGGAGATCATCGTAGAACATGAGGCTGATTAGGCCCCACGAGGAAGTGAATTCTCTGCGCGCCCTGGATTTTCGTCATCTTTGGACGAGGGGTTTTCGCGCTATTCTTTTTGATTTGGACAATACTCTGTGCCGGTGGCGCAGTGGGGAATTTCCCAGGCCGACGCTGACCCTCCTCCGCCGGCTGCGCGAGCAAGGCTTTAAGATCGCGGTGCTCACCAATGCCCGGCTTCCCCAGGACTCTCCGGTGCGTTCAGCTTTGGCTACACTCGGTGTACCCCTCATTGAGCGCGCCCGGAAACCGTTGCCTTTCGGTTTTCGCCGGGCATTGCGGCTCCTAGGGGCCAAACCAACCGAGGCCGTAGTGGTCGGCGATCAGCTCCTCACTGATATTTTGGGTGGGAGGCTGACGGGATTATATACTGTCCTTGTGCCTCCTCTCTCCGGGTATGAGGCCCGGCGCACTAAGTTTAATCGCGTTTTGGAGCGCTTGCTTGGTCGCCGGACCCTCACGCGTTGACCACTGTACCAGCGGTCTTCACAATTCAAGGGGAAGAAATGGGTCTTACATTGCGCGAGGCGCTCACTCTGGCTGAGCCGCTCAGGCGGGCACGGGTCCTGGCCGGCGAGAAGGGCTTAGACCGGGTGGTGGAGGCGGTCAACGTCATGGAAGTCCCCGATATCCTGGAGTGGGTTCGCCCCGGGGAATTGTTGGTGACCACCCTTTATCCGCTCCGGGATAACGCGGCCGCAGTGGAGACCCTCGTTCCAAGACTGGCGGAGAAGGGTTTAGTAGGTCTGGCCATCACCCCCGACAGCTACATCGACAAAATCCCGCAGTGCATGATCGAAGCCGCGGAGCGTCTGGATTTCCCACTCATCGAGCTTCCTCCTAAGGTCTCTTTCATAGACATCATTCAACCTCTCACCAGCCGTATTCTCAACATCCAAGCTAACGAGCTTCGCCAGTCCGAGCAGCTCCTACGGCAATTTTTGGAGCTCATCCTTTCCGGGGGAGGATACGGCGAGATCGCGGGGCTTTTGGCCCAGACTTTGAGCCGGCCCGTGCTCATTTTGGACAGATTTCGCCGTCTTCTCGGGCAGAGCCCGGACGCCTCCGTGCTTCTAGGCTTTTTCGAGGGAGACAGAGGCGGGGAACTTTACCTACGGGAGGTAGTCGCCGCCGAGGAGGTGGATTTGGAGTGGGGCCGAATGCGGCGATGGCGTGACCCCCTCACCGGCCAGGAACTTTGGTTTTATCCGATTCGGGTGAGCTCCATGTTCCTCGGTGACATCGGGATTCCGGGCCCGTTGCCTGAGCCTGTCCCTCACGTGTACAAAGTCGCGCTGGAGCACGGGGCTACCGTGATCGCCCTGAAAATGATGGAGCTTCAGGCACTGAGTCAGGTGGATCAGCTCTTCCAAAACGAAATTTTGGAGGGCCTCCTTTCCGAGCGGCCGGAAGTCTTGGCCCGCACTCTGCGTTTGGCCCAGCGTATGGGCTTGGTGCTGGATCCGCCGTATTGCCTAGTGGTGGCGGCCCCGGACCGCCCGGTGGGAGAGGTTCTGACTTTGCAGGAGAGACGGGATCGCTCCGCGGTGGACACGAGCTTGTATTTGGCCAGGCGCTATCTGCGGATGTTCAATCCACGAGCCGTGTTTTGGCGTCAGGGCGCGCGGCTCGTCGTGTTTTTCCCCACGGCGGGATTGCGCGCGGGACCGCCGGAGCTGCGTCAAGCCCTGCAAGAGGTTTGCCAACGCGTGGCCAGGGAGAATCCCTCGCACACCGTTTCCATGGGTGTGAGCCAGGTTTTCCCCGACCTAAGGGATTTTCCCACCGCTTATCGCAGCGCTATGCAGAGTCTGGAGCTCGGCCGGGCCCTGCACCCGGGGCAGACCAGTTTGGTCATCCACGAGGAGGAACTCGGGCTTCTTCGCTTGGTTTCCTCGGCGGAGACGCTGAAACACATGGGGGAGCTCTGTCGGAGCACATTGGCGCCGCTATTAGCTTTGGACCGGGATGGCAGTCTTCTTCGGACCCTGCGGGCTTATTTGGAGTGCGGGCAGAATCTGCGCCGAACCGCGGAGATCCTGGGCCTGCACTACAATACTGTGCGGTATCGCCTGAAGCGCATCCGTGAAGCGTTGGGCCCGGCCCTGGACAGCCCCACCAACCGGCTAACCCTGGAAGTGGCCCTCCATTTCCTCCCCCTCCTGGACCATCTCCCCTGAGTTTTGTCACTTTTGCACAAAAAACAGGCCAGGGCTTAGCGGGGTTTCACCGTTTACTGTGCCTGTCCAGGCCAGGATAATCCCTGTTGGACGCTGAAAATGGACGAAGACAGGCTTACGTGTGAGTCTGACAAAACAGTGGTTTGCCTGCGCGGAATAACCAAGCGCTTCCCCGGGGTGCTGGCCAATGACCACGTGGATTTCCAACTCCAGTCCGGCGAAATTCATGCTCTCCTCGGTGAGAACGGGGCGGGGAAAAGCACGTTGGTCAAAATTCTTTACGGCTTCTACCACGCCGATGCCGGTGAGATCCTCGTGCATGGGCGGCCCGTACATATCCGCTCTCCCCGGGATGCCCGCGCGCTCGGCCTTGGTATGGTCTTCCAGGGCTTCACCCTCATCCCCGCCATGACCGTGGCGGAAAACGTGGCCCTGTTCCAAGCCGAGCTGCCCAGATTCTTCAGCCCCCGCGAGCTTGAGCAGTCCATTCGCGCCGCCAGCGATCAGTACGGCTTAGCCCTCGACCCAAAAGCACCGGTGTGGCAGCTCTCCATCGGTGAACAGCAGCGCGTGGAACTGCTCAAACTTCTGCTGGCGGGCGCCCGCATTCTCATCTTCGATGAGCCCACTAAAGTCCTCGTTCCCCATGAGGTGGAAGCCCTGTTCCGCGTGTTCGAAAGCCTCAGGGCCCAAGGGTTTTCCATCATCTTCATCACGCACAAGCTGCGAGAAGCCCTGAGCTGCGCTGATCGCATTACGGTTATGCGGCAGGGCCGGGTCGTGGGCACCCTTTTGGCCCGCGCGGCCACTGAAGAAAGCCTTTTACACATGATGTTCGGGGAAAAACTGCCCGAGATAACCCGATCCCCGGGCAGCCGAGCGCCGGGTGAGGTCGTGCTGGAACTGCGGGACGTGTGCACAAGGCCAGTGGGTACCGCTCCCGCTTTGGACCACGTGAACCTCAAGGTACGCGCCGGCGAGATCGTGGGAATTGCCGGTGTTTCCGGAAACGGCCAGCGCGAGTTGGGCGACGTTGTGCTTGGCCTCCTCCGCATTGTCCGGGGAAAGAAGTTCTTCTTGGGTCAGGACGCTACATCCTGGTCACCTCGGCAGCTTGTTCGCCGCGGAATCGCGTTTGTTCCCGAGGACCCGCTGTCCATGGCTGTGGTCCCCGGATTTTCCACGCTGGAAAACTTTGCCCTCATGGATCTCCAGGCTTTCAGCAAGTTTCTCGGGACGGTGATGAACTGGGGCAAAGTGCGCACCTTCTTCCGTGAAGGCTTCACCAAGCTCGGTCTTTCTCCCCTTCCCGAGCCGGTCCGGGCCAGTACCCTGTCCGGGGGAAACCTTCAGCGCTTGACCCTGGTGCGGGAGCTGAGTCGACCGTATCACCTCGTGGTCGGTCTCTATCCCACCCGTGGCCTGGATGTGCGCAGCGCTAACGCGGTGCGCCAGGCGTTTCTGGTTGCCCGCGAACAGGGGAAAGGAGTGCTCCTTATTTCCGAAGACTTGCAGGAGCTGTTCAGTTTGTGTGACCGAGTGCTGGTTATCTTTCGGGGCCGGATCGTGGGGGAATTCCGGCCAGAAGAAGCGGATCTCACGGAGGTGGGCCGGTTGATGACGGGTGCGGGGGTGCTACATGGTTCTTAAGTCCACGTCGAACCGGTGGGTGTGGATTCTCTTTCGTCTTAGCCTCACCGTGGTTCTGATCCTGGGAGTGTTTGGTCTTTTCCTGTGGGCATTGGGCAAGAATCCGCTCAAGGCCTTTCAGGACACGTTACGCCTGAACCTCCTGAACCCCCGCGGTTTGTCCGAAGTGGTGGTGCGTATGTCCCCGCTCCTCCTCACGGCGCTGGGGGTTGCCGTGCCCTTTAGAGCGGGCCTCATCAACGTGGGAGCAGAGGGGCAATTTCTGATGGGCGCCCTTTTGGGCACCTGGGCAGCGTTCAATATTGCCGGGCTCCCTCCCGCTCTGCATCTGGTCCTTGTGCTCCTGGCGGGCATGGTGGGCGGCGGGCTGTGGGGGGCTGTGCCGGGTGCATTGCGCGCCCTGGGGTGGGTCAACGAGACCATCACCACCCTCCTCCTCAACTACCTAGCCCCGCTTATTGTGGGCTATTTCGTGTTCGGTCCCTGGCGCGCGCCGGAGCTCGCCATGTATCCCCAGACACCGGAGTTGCCGGTTGTCCCGTACTTTCCCGTCTTGCCTGGCACCAGGCTGCATCTTGGGTTCTTTCTCGGCCTGTTTTTCCTCGGCCTATATGCGTACATGACGGGTCGCAGTCGCTGGGGATTGGAGCTGCGCGCGGTGGGCGGCAATCCGGAGGCGGCACGACGGTTGGGAATGCCCGTGGAACGCTGGCTTTTGGCAGCCATGGTGCTGGGCGGAGCGCTGGCCGGGCTGGCTGGGGTGGCAGAAGTAGTGGCCATTCACGGTCGCTTGAAAATGGCTGTGTCCCCGGGTTACGGATTCATGGGATTTTTGGTGAACTGGCTGGCTTTCGCCAATCCGCTGGGAATTTTGATCATGTCCTTCCTTCTCGCGATCATCGCCTCCAGTGGTTTCACGCTGCAGATAACCCAACGCTTGCCCTACGCCGCGGTGAACGTGCTGATGGCCTTGATCCTTTTTGTGGTCCTAGCTAAGCCCTTCCGACAGGGGGTGCGGCGATGAATTGGTTTCTGTCCTGGATATCTGGGACCATCCTTTACGCTGCTCCTTTGCTCTTTCCCACCCTGGGAGAAGTGATCGAGCAGCGCGCAGGACTGGTCAATCTGGGCCTAGAGGGTCTCATGCTTCTCGGTGCCTCCGTGAGCTTTGCTGTTTCCTTTGCCACGCAGAATGCCTGGGTTGGGGTGTTGGTCGCGGGCTGCGTGGGGCTGCTTGCTAACCTCATCTACGCCTGGCTGGTGGTGCACCGCCAGGCTCATCAGTTGGCCGCTGGTCTTGCCCTCATGTTTTTCGGTATCGGTCTCAGTGCTCTCATCGGTAAGGCCTATGTGGGGCAAATGGCCCCGGTGCTTCCCAAATTCCAACCCTTCCCCTCTCAGGCCCTTCTTTTTCGGTACGATCTTTTGGTCTACGTCGCGTTCTTGCTCGCTCCGCTCTGCTGGTTTTTGCTCTTCCGTACCCGATTCGGTTTGAAGTTACGGGCGGTAGGGGAGAGCCCAGCCATTGCCTACGCGGCCGGGGTTTCTCCCGCGCTGGTTCGCTATATCGCTGCGGCCACGGCTGGAATCCTGGCGGCCATCGGCGGGGCGCACCTTGCGGTGGGGATCACCGGCACCTGGAGCGAGGGCATGACGGCTGGGCGCGGTTTCATCGCCATTGCTTTGGTCATCTTTTCCCGCTGGGATCCTCTGCGCGCCATCATCGGGGCCCTGCTGTTTGGGAGCGCGGTGGTTCTGCAGCTTCAACTTCAGGCACAGGGGCTTGGGATTTCCCCGTTCCTTTTGGACATGTTGCCCTACGTCCTCACGGTGCTGGTATTGCTCATCTGGGGGCGTGGGGTGCGGTACGTAGCCCCGGCCAGTTTGGGCCGGGTCTACTTCGGAACGGAGTGAAAGGGGGTGAGAGTCTGCGCGAAAACTGCGGTTCCTACACACCACTAAAAACAAAAAAGGGGGTGTTGGTGATGAAGCGTGCGTTTTCGTGGTTGGTGGTGTCCTTTTTGGGCTTAACGGTGCTTGCGGCGGAGCCGTGCCTCACCGTAGGGATGATCATCGGCGGTACCAAAGACGATGCCGGTTATAACCAGTCTCAATACGAAGCCCTCATGGCCCTCAAGGAGAAGATGCCCTGCGTTGAAATTCTGTTTGCGGAAAATGTTCCCGAGGGTGA
>JACIWL010000009.1 GCA_014360995.1 Candidatus Bipolaricaulota bacterium
CGGAGATCGTCAAGATTCAGCGTCATCTTCGGCCTCCATGATTTCTTTTAGGGATTTGCCGCGGCGCTTGGCCACCATCTCCGGACTTTCCAGCTGGGAAAGGGCCACGAGGGTAGCCCGGGCCAAGTTCAAGGGGTTTGTGGAGCGGAGGGCTTTAGTGAGCACGTCCTTGATCCCGGCCATGCGGCACACCGCGCCCACGGTGCGGCCGGCAATGACCCCTGTTCCCGGATAGGCCGGCCGAAGAAGGACCTTCGCCGCCCCGTATTCGCCCATAACTTCATGGGGAATGGTCCCGTTCACGATGGGGACTTCGATCATGTTCTTGAGGGCGTCGCGGATGGCCTGCTGCACGGCCTGGGGGATCTCCACGGACTTTCCCAAGCCCACCCCGACCTTCCCCGCGCCGTTTCCCACCACGACCACCACCCGGAAGCGCATGCGCTTCCCGCCTTTAGTGACCCGACCAACGCGGCGGATTTCGATGACCTCGTTCTGAAGCTGTTCAGGAACCTGGGTGATCAAAACTCCAGCCCTCCCTCCCGGGCCGCCTCCGCCAGGGCCCGCACCTTTCCATGATAAGGATATCCCCCGCGGTCAAACACGACCTTTTTAATCCCCCGCGCCAAGGCGCGCTGGGCGATCAACGCCCCTACCAGCCGCGCCGCCTCGACATTATCGGACTTTATCTTGCCCCGGATCTCCGGGTCCAACGTGGAGGCCGCCACCAAGGTGCGGCTCCCCTCAGGCGGGGTGTCGTCGATGAGCTGAGCGTAGATGTGGCGAAGGCTCTTGAACACACAAAACCTTGGCCGCTCCGGCGTGCCCCTGATCCTCCGCCGGATGCGCATGTGCCGCTTGATCCTCCGCTCATTTCGTGAAAGTTTAGCCATACCCATCACGCCTTCGCTCCAAGCTTCCCCGCCTTGCGCAGGATCTCCTCGCCCCTGTAGCGAATGCCCGTTCCCCGGTAGGGCTCCGGCGGCTTGATCTTGCGGATATCTGCCGCCACTTGGCCCACCAGGTATTTATCGATCCCACGCACGATGATCCGCGTGGGCTCGGGCACCTCCACCTCCACCCCCTCCGGGATGGGGAAGCGCACGGGGTGGGAGAAGCCCAGCTCCATCACGAGGGTCCGGCCCTCGAGCTTAGCCTTGTACCCGAGCCCATGGATCTCCAGCTCTTTTTCCCATTTTTTCACCACGCCCTGGACCATGTTGGCGATGAGGGCCCGGTAAAGGCCGTGCCGGGCGCGGAAGGGAGCGCGATCCCCCTTGCGCTCCACCAAAACTTTCCCGTCCTCCACCTTGATGGAGACGTACTCGGGCTCATAGGGGCAGCGCAGGGTGCCCAGCGGCCCCTGCACCACCACCTCCCGGGGGTGGACCTCCACTTTAACCCCGGAGGGCAAAGGGATCGGCCTTTTTCCGACCTTGGACATCGTTCACCTCACCAGACCTCGCAAATGACCTCGCCGCCGAGGTGGCGCCGGCGGGCCTCCCGATCGGTCATCACCCCTTGCGGGGTGGAAACGATGGCGATTCCCAAGCCCTGATAGGGCCGGGGGAGTTCCCGCACCCCCGCGTAGACCCGCCGGGAGGGGCGGCTCACCCGCCGCAGCCCCCGAATGGCCGGCCGCCAACTCCGCGTGCCCTCCCGCAAATACTTGAGCTTTATCCGCAAAACTGGGTAGCTCCCGGTGTTCTCCACCTCGTACTCCGCGATGTACCCCTCTTCCTTGAGCACGCGGCAGATCTCCTCTTTGAGGCGAGAAGAAGGCATGGAGACCTCCGCTGCCCGGCGGGCCAAAGCGTTACGGATGCGGGTGAGCATATCGGCAATGGGATCGTCCACCGTCATCCTTCCCTCCTACCATGAGGCCTTCTTCACCCCGGGGATCTGCCCATCCAGGGCGAGCTTGCGGAAGCACATGCGGCAAAGCCCAAAGTCCCGAATATACCCGCGGGGCCGGCCGCACAAAAGGCAGCGGTTGCGGTGTCGCACCTTGAACTTCGGCGGCTTCTTCATCTTCTCGATCTTGCATTTCCGCGCCATCTTCCCCCCTAGTTCTTCCTGAACGGACAGCCCAGGGCCGCCAGGAGGTGATAGGCCTCCTCGTCGGTCTTGGCCGTGGTTACGATCACCACGTCCATCCCCTGGGGGCGCACGACGTCGTCGTAGCTCACCTCGGGAAACGCCATCTGATCGGGGATCCCGATAGAGAGGTTACCCCGCCCGTCGAAGGAATCCGGGTCCACCCCCTTGAAGTCCCGGATCCCCGGGAGGACCACGCGGAAGAGTTTATTCAAGAACTCGTAGGCCCGAACTCCCCGCAAGGTCACCATGCATCCGATGGCATCCCCCTTTTTGATCTTGAAGTCGGAGATGGCCTTCTTGGCCCGTGTCACCACCGGCTTTTGCCCGGCGATCTGGGCCAAATTCTTCATGGCCCCCTCCAGGACCTTGGGGTCGTCGTGCTTTCCCACCCCCATGTTGATCACGACCTTCTCGATGCGGGGGACCTGCATCACGTTCTTGTACCCAAGCTCTTTCATGAGCCTGGGAACGATCTCCTTTTTATAGCGCTCGTAGAGGAACATGGCCTTATGGGAAAGTGGCCCCGCACTGCTTACACCGCCGGAGCTTGCGCCCCTCCACCCAGGCAAAACCAATGCGGGTGGGCACCCCACACTCCGGACAGATCACCTTCACGTTGGAGATGTGGATGGGGGCCTCCTTCTTCACAATGCCCGGTTCGCGCACCGTGGCCGTGGGCCGCTGGTGTTTAGTGACGATGTTCACGCCCTCCACCAGCACCCGGTTCTCCGCGGGGAAGACCCGCAGAACCTTTCCGATCTTGCCCCGATCGTCCCCGGCGATGACCTTCACCCGGTCGCCCTTTTTCACCTTGGCCACCTTCCCCTCCTACACCACCTCCGGGGCGAGGGAGATGATGCGCATCATCCCCTTTTCCCGGAGTTCCCTCGCCACCGGGCCAAAAACCCTGGTCCCAATGGGCTGGAGGTTTTTGTCCACAAGGACCACGGCGTTGTCATCGAAGCGGATGGTACTGCCATCGGACCGGCGGTACGCGGCCCGCGTCCGCACCACCACCCCCCGCACGATGTCGCCCTTGTCGAACTCCGAAGTGGGAAGCCTCTTTTTCACCGTGGCCACAATGATATCCCCGATCTCCGCCTTGCGCTTTTTCCCCAAAACGTTTATGCACTCCACCTCTTTGACCCCGGTGTTATCGGCCACCACAAGCCTTGTGCGTAGTTGGACGGCCATGGCTACTGGGCGCGGCGGATGATCTCCACCAGCCGCCAGCGCTTGAGCTTCGATAGCGGCCGGGTCTCCTCGATCCGCACCAAGTCCCCAACCCGCGCCTGTTGGGCCTCGTCGTGCACGTAGTACTTGGTGCGGCGCCGAACGTACTTATGGTAGAGGGGATGCTCCACGAGCCTTTCCTCCACCACCACGATGGTCTTCTGCATCTTGTCGCTTACGACCACGCCGATTTTTTGCTTGCGCCTACCCATAGCGCACCCCCCGCTCCCGGAGAATGGTGAGGGCGCGGGCGATGTCCCGCTTGGTCTTTTTGATCTCCGCGGTGTTGGTGAGCTGGCCCGTGGCCAGCTGGAACCGCAAGTTCAAAAGTTTCCTCTTCCACTCCTGAACTTTTTGCATGAGCTCTTCGTTGGTGAGCTCCCGCAGGTCCCGGGCCTTCATGCCGCCACCCCCAACTGGATCCGGCGGGCGAGCTTCGTGGCGATGGGAAGCTTCGCCGAGACCTTGCGGTGAATCTCCTTGGCCTCCTCCTCGCTGACCCCGGTGAATTCGAAAAGAATTTGCCCGGGCTTCACCACCGCCACCCAGCCCACCACATCGCCCTTCCCTTTCCCCATGCGGGATTCCGCCGGCTTTTTCGTATAGGGTTTATCCGGGAAGACCCGCACCCAAACCTTCCCTTTCGGGGTGGAGCGGGCGAGGACCGTGCGGGCGGCCTCGATCTGGTGGGCCGTAAGCCAGACGGGCTCCAGGGCTTGGATACCGTAGTCCCCGAAGGCCACGGTATTGCCGCGGCTGGCCTTCCCTTTGATGTGCCGACCCTTTTGCTGCTTGCGGTACTTCGTGCGTTTGGGAGCTAAAAGCGCCATTTACTTCACCTCCGCCCGCTTCTCTTTGAGCGTCCAAATCTCGCCACGAAAGACCCAGGCCTTGACCCCAATGACCCCGTATTTGGTCCAGGCGATGGTGCAGCCGTAGTCCACGTCCGCCCTCAGGGTTTGAAGGGGGACGCGGCCTTCCTTTATCTCCACGGAGTGGGCCAGTTCCGCGCCGCCCAGGCGCCCAGAGACGCGGATCTTCACCCCTTGGGCGCCGGCGGCCATGACTCGCCGCACCGCTTCCTTCATCGCCCGGTAGGGGTTGACCCGGTTCTCGATCTGGAAAGCCACATCCTGGGCCACGAGGGTGGCCTCGAGCTCGGGTTTATCCACCTCCATCACGTGAACCACGATCTCCCGCCCGGTGAGCTTTTTCAGGCGCTCCTGGAGGGCCATGATTTCCGCTCCCCCGCGGCCGATGATGATCCCCGGTCGGGCGGCGCGGATGATCACCTTGGCCCGGGCATCGGTGGCCCGCTCGATGAGGACCTCCGCCACCCCCGCCCCCCGATAGGTCTTTTCGATGTGATCTCGGATCCGCCGGTCCTCCACCACGTAGACGGGGACCTTCCCTTTGGGAGCAAACCAAGTGGACCTCCACTTGCGGAGGATGCCCAGGCGAAAGCCAACCGGATGAGTCTTCTGGCCCATCACTCCTCCTTCTCCGCTACGGCAATGGTGATGTGGGAAAGCCGCCTTTGTATGATGTCCGCCCGGCCGAAGGCCCTGGGGTTCAGCCTCTTTAGGCGCGGACCCTCGTCCACGTAGGCCTTCACCACCCATAGTTTCGTCTCGTCCATCTCGAAGTTGTTCACGGCGTTGGCCACGGCCGAATCCAGGACTTTTTTGATGATGCGGGCCGCTTTTTTCGGGGAGAGGGCCAAAAGGCGCCGGGCCTCCGCCACCGGTTTCCCCCGGATCTCGTTTATCACCAGCCTCGCCTTGAGGGGCGAGACCCGCACGAACCTGGCCCTGGCCACGGCCTCCCGCATGCCCTACCCCCTATTTCGGCGCCGGCGGGGCCTTCTTCTTCACCCCACCGTGGGCCCTAAACGTCCGGGTCGGGGCAAACTCCCCCAGCCGGTGTCCCACCATGGCCTCGGTGATCCGCACCGGCACATGCGTGCGACCGTTGTGCACGTAAATGGTCAACCCCACCATCTCCGGGGTGATCGTCGACGCCCTGGACCAGGTCTTGATCTCGCTCAAAAGCCCCCGCTTGAACTTTTCAATCTTCTCGATGAGGGTGGGGTCCACAAACGGCCCTTTTTTCTTGGACCTGGCCATCACTTCCTCCTCTTCCTGGGCTGGATGATCCATTTGTCGCTGGGCTTCCTCTTCCGGGTGGGCACGCCCCGGGCGGGTTTGCCCCAGGGGGTCTTGGGCGGGTGGCCCTCTCCTGTGCGGCCCTCGCCGCCGCCATGGGGGTGGTCGTCGGCGCCCATGGCCGTGCCCCGCACCGCCGGCCTCCATCCCTTGTTCCGCCGCCGCCCGGCCTTCCCGTACTTCACGTTCTTGTGGTCCGGGTTGGACACCTGGCCCACGGTGGCCATGCACTCGGGATGGAAGGCCCGGATCTCACCGGAAGGGAGACGAAGAATAACCCGATCCTCTTCCTTGCTCAACACCTGGGCCGCCGTGCCCGCCGCCCGGGCGATCTTTCCCCCCGAGCCAGGATAGAACTCCACGTTGTGCACGAGGGTTCCGGAGGGGATCTTCTTCAAAGGAAGGGCGTTGCCGGGCTTGGGCTCCACGTCCTCCCCGGCCACCACCACATCCCCCACCTTGAGCTCAAGAGGGCTTACGATGTAGCGCTTTTCCCCGTCGGCGTAGTGAAGAAGGCTGATCCAGGCCGAGCGGTTGGGGTCGTACTCTATCGACACCACCTTGGCCGGAATCCCCCTCTTTTCGCGATAGAAGTCGATCAGGCGGTAGAGGCGCTTGTGGCCGCCGCCCCGGTGGCGCACGGTGATGCGGCCCTGGTTATTGCGGCCGGCATGCCGCTTCAAGGGCACGACAAGGCTCTTCTCCGGCTCATCGGTGGTGAGCTCGGAAAAGTCCGGGAGGACGGCGTGCCTTTGCCCGGGCGTGACAGGTTTCAATTTCTTAAGGCCCATAAACGATCACCCCGTGATCTCGATCTTGTGGCCGGGGGCGAGCTTCACCACCGCCCGCTTTTCCTCCTTGGTCCGGCCGTGCCGGCGATCCAGGCGGGTGCGCCGCGGCTTCCCCGGCCGATACATCGTCCAGACCTTCTCCACCTTCACCTTGAATAGCTCCTCCACCGCCTGGCGAATCTCCGGCTTCGTCGCCTCCGGATGCACCTCAAACGTGTATTTCCCCGCCTCCATCTCCCGCCAGGTTTTCTCGGAAAGGATCGGCCGGATGATGATGTCCTCAGGCGCCAACTTGGGCATGGCTCAACCTCCTCGTGAGGGCCTCCACGGCCCGCTCGGTGAGAAGCACGGCGTCGTGGTCGAGGACCTCATAGGCCGTAAGGAGATCGGCGCGGTGGCAATCCACGCCCGGGATGTTGGAGAAGGATTTGTACACGGGGATCTGGTACTCCTCCGGAGCCACCACCACTAGAGTCTTTTCCGGAAGGCCCAGGCGGGAAAGGAGGGCCACGGCCTCTTTCGTGCGGGGCCGCTGGAAGCCCAGCCGATCGATGAGCCAAATTTGGCCCTCTTGGGCGCGGGCGGAAAGAGCGCAGATCAACGCCTTCCGCCGCATCTTCTTGGGGAGGTCCAGATCCCAATCCCGGGGTTTAGGGCCAAAGGTCACCCCACCGTGGCGCCAAAGAGGGGAGCGGATGGAGCCGTGGCGGGCCCGGCCGGTGTGCTTTTGCGGCCAGGGCTTTCGGCCGCCGCCGGAGACCTCGCCCCGGTCCTTCGTGGACGCTGTCCCCTGGCGCTTGTTGAAAAGGTAGGTCCGCACCGCCCGCCAAAGGAGGTCCGCGGAGACCTCCGCCCCAAATATCTCGGGCGGTAGTTCCACCTCTTGCGGCTCCGTCGTCATCTCGTCGAACCGGTATAGCTTAGCCTTGGGCATCGTGCTTCCTTATCCTGAGGATTCCCGAGCGCGGACCGGGAACAGAGCCTTTTAGGACGAGAAGACTATGTTCCTTGTCCACCGCCAAAACCTGGAGGTTGCGCACGGTCACGCGCTCCGCGCCGTAGTGGCCGGGGTAACGCTTCCCCTTTACCACCTTGCGCAGGCCCATGGGGCCGGCCGTCCCCGGCCGGCGGATCCACTTGTGGCCGTGGGAGCCGGGCCGGGTGTGGAAACCCCAGCGCTTGATGGTCCCGGCAAAACCTCGCCCCTTGGAGATCCCCGTCACATCCACCAATTCCCCTTCGGAGAAGATCTCCACCCCGAACTCCTGGCCCACCGTGTACTTCGTGGGATCGGGGACCTTCACCTCGAAAAGAAAGCGCTTGGGGGCAACCCCGGCCTTCTTGAAATGGCCGAGGAGGGGTTTGGGGACCTTGCGCTCCTTCACTGCGCCGGCGCCAAGCTGGAGGGCAGCGTATCCATCTCGCTCCGGGGTCTTTATCTGCACCACCACCGCCGGCTCCACCTGCACGACGGTGGCCGCCAGGGCCCGGCCGTCCCCGTCAAACCATTGGGTCATCCCCACTTTTCTTCCCAGCATCACCCAGGGCATGGCGTCCCTCACAACTTGATCTCCACGTCGATCCCGGCGGGAAGCTCCACGTCCATGAGGGCGTTGATCGTGGCCGCCGTGGGTTCCTTGATGTCCAAAAGGCGCTTGTGGATCTTGAGCTCAAAGTGCTCCATGGATTTCTTATCCACGTGGGGCGAGCGCAAAACCGTATATAGATGGCGCTCCGTGGGGAGGGGGATCGGCCCACTGATCTTGGCCCGCGTGGGCTTCACCGCCTCCACAATCTTGCGCACCGCCTCGTCCACAAGCTCGTGGTCGTATCCTTTTATGCGGATCCTGATCTTTTCCCTAGCCATAGCCTCGGCTCCTCAGCACCTCCCGGGCCAGGTCCTCGGGCACCACCTCGTAACGGGCCACCCGAAGGGTATGAACAGCACGCCCCTGGGTAAGGGAGCGCAGCTTTGTAGCGTACCCGAAGGTCTCCACCACGGGGAGGGTGCACCGGATGATGTCCACCGTTCCCCGGGTTTGGATAGCTCGGATCTCGCCCCTTCGGCGGCCTAGATCCGAAACGACCTCGCCCAGGTACTCGCTGGGCGTGATTATATCGCCCTCGGCCACCGGCTCCAGGAGCAACACCCCTCCTTCCTCCAACGCGCGCCTTAGCGCCTGCGTTCCCGCCGCCTCAAACGCCACTTCTGTGGAAGTGAGGGGATGAAATTTCCCTTCCACAAGCACGGCCCGCACATCGGTCACAGGAAATCCCCCTACCGGGCTTGCCGCAAGGGCCCCTTGGATCCCCCGGCGCACCGCGTCCACAAAAACCTTGGGCAAAACCTCCTCCGGGACCTCGGAATGGAATTCGAATCCTCCCCCGCGGGGAAGGGGCTCAAAGCGCACCTTGATCCAGGCGTATTGGGGCTTCCCGCCCACCGTCTTCTCGAATTCCTCCACGATCTCCACCGGCCGCGCCAGGGTCTCCTTGTACACCACGATGGGCTTTCCCACGCGGTGCGGGACCTTGAACTCCTCCCGCACCCGCCGAAGAAGGACCTCCAAATGAAGCTCGCCCATCCCGCCCACGAGGATCTGGCCGGTGGCCTCGTCGTCCTGAACCCGGAAGGTGGGGTCCTCTTGGCTCAACTTTTGCAGGGCCTCCCGCAGGGCCGGCTCTTCCTTTTCTGAACGGGGCTCCACCGCCAAAAACACCACTGGTTCAGGAAAGGAGATGGGCTCATAGAGGATGGGATGCTCCGGATCGCACAGGGTGTTTCCGGTGTAGGCAGGCGCAGAAAGAATCAGGCCCACGATGTCCCCCGCATAGGCCACCTCCATTTGCTCACGTTTGTTGGCGTGAAGCCGAAAAAGGCGCATGACCCTCGCCCGCGTCCCCTGGGTAGCGTTGAGCACCGTCTGCCCTTCAGTGAGGGTCCCAGAGTAAATGCGGGTATATAAAAGCCGGTCGGCATAGGGGTCGGTGAACACCTTAAACACTAGGGCGGAGAAGGGCTCTTCGGGGAAGGGTTTACGGATTTCCTCCGTTTTTCCATCCAGGGCTGTCCCCGAAGCTGGGGGAATGTCCAAAGGAGAGGGAAGAAAATCCACGACAGCGTCGAGCACCGGCTGGACTCCGATCTTCTCGTAGGCCGAGCCGCCAAGGACGGGAACCCAAAGGCGGGTGAGGGTAGCCTCCCGCAGGGCGCGGAGGGCCACTTCCACGGGGATTTCCTCCCCTTCCAGGTAGCGGAGGGCCACCTCATCGGAGGCCTCGCTCAAGGTCTCAAAGAGCCTTTCCCGCCAGGCCCGCGCCTCCTCCTCCAGCTCCTTGGGCACAGGCAGATACTGGAAATTGCGGCCGAGGCTCTCCGGCTCCCAGCGGATGGCCAAAAAGCGGAGAAGGTCGATCATCCCTAGAAGATTTCCCTCTTTATCCCGCCAGGGATAGACGAGGGGCAGGGCCACTGCCCCCAGCTTCTCCTTTATATCGAAGAAAGCGCGGGCAAAGTCCGCCTCTTCTCTGTCGAGCTTGTTGATGAAGGCGATGCGGGGAACGCGGTAGCGATCGGCTTGGCGCCAAACCGTCTCCGACTGGGACTCCACCCCTTCCACCCCGGAGAAGATGACGATGGCCCCATCGAGGACCCTCAGGCTGCGCTCCACCTCCACCGTGAAGTCCACATGGCCTGGGGTGTCCACGATGTTGATCTGGTGACCTCGCCAAAAGACGGTGGTCGCGGCGGCGGTAATGGTGATCCCCCGCTCCCGCTCCTGGTCCATCCAGTCCATTTCTGTGGTACCCTCATGGACCTCCCCCATCTTGTGGATCTTTCCGGTATAAAAAAGGATGCGCTCGGTGAGCGTAGTTTTTCCCGCGTCGATGTGAGCGATGATGCCAATGTTGCGGACCTTATGTATGTCGTAGGGGTCGGCCATGCGGCGGGAGCGTCACCAGCGGTAGTGGGCGAAGGCCCGGTTGGCCTCGGCCATGCGGTGGGCTTCCTGTTTGCGGGCGACCGCCCCGCCCTCCCCCTTGGCGGCAGCGATGATCTCCGCGGCAAGCCGCTCGGCCATGGTCTTCTCCGGCCGCTCCCGCGCCGCGTCCCGAATCCACCGGAGAGCCAACATCGTCTGGCGATGGGGTGGAACATCGAACGGGACCTGGTAAGTGGCGCCGCCCACCCGGCGGGAACGGACCTCCATCTTGGGCATGCAGTTCTGCACAGCCTTGAGGAACGTCTCCAGGGCCGGGCCCTCCCCGCGCTTTTCGATCAGGTCAAACGCCTCGTACACAATGCGGCGGGCCAGGGATTTCTTCCCGTCCCACATGATGTAGTTGATGAATTTCTCCACGAGTTTCGAACCGTAACGGATATCTGGGGGAACGTCGCGGCCGGGGATGACAATGTCGTAGGTGGTCATGTCATTCCTCCTTGGGCTTGCGCACGCCGTAGCGGGAGCGGCTCTGCCGGCGGCCCTCCACGCCCGCCGCGTCCAGGGCCCCCCGGACGATGTGGTACTTCACGCCCGGAAGGTCCTTCACCCGCCCGCCGCGGACAAGGACGATGGAGTGCTCCTGGAGGTTGTGCCCCTCCCCGGGGATATAGGCCGTGATCTCCCGGCCATTGGAAAGGCGCACCCGCGCCACTTTTCGCAGCGCGGAGTTCGGCTTTTTAGGGGTGCGGGTGAAAACCCGAAGGCAAACCCCGCGCTTCTGGGGGCACCCCTCCAGCGCCACCGACTTGCTCTTCCACGGGTTCGGTTTCCGTCCGTACTTCACCAGTTGGTTGAATGTGGGCATAAACGATCACCTCAATTTTAGTTCTTTCCCGGCTTGGCCTCAACGGAGTCCTCGCGAGGAAAACCTGTGCCCACCGGGATCTTCTTCCCCACCATGAGGCAGGCCTTGAGGCTATCCAGCGGGTCCTCTTCGCCGCGCAGGGCGGCGTCGGCCAAGACCTTCGTGGTGCGCTCAAAGGAAGCCGCAGCAAGCCAGGACTTGCGCACCAACGCCACGCGGGAGATGCGCAAAAGCTCCCGCTCCCCTTGAGGGAGGCGATATTCGGCGATGCGCACAGTGCGCGGCTCGCCATGCACCTCCACCCGCACCTGCCGCACTCCCAGGGCCACCAGGCGCTCCAAAAGTTCCCGCGTTAGTGTCTCCCCGGCCTCGGCCACCGTGGCCCCGCTGCGGATGATGGGAGCGAGGAGTTTTGCCCCCACCAGCTCCTCCCGGGCGGCCCGGATCTTCTCGTTCTCCTGAGCCAGCCTCTCCACCTCCCGCTGGAAGATCTCCAGGGGCACGATGTCGTTGAGGAGGAAATCGGACTCCCCAGGGTCGATGATGCGCACGTTGTTGAGGATCTGGCGGAGGACGACCTCGAAGTGCTTGTCGTTGATGTCCACGCCTTGAGTCTTGTAGACGCGCTGGAGTTCGGAAAGGAGGTAGTCGAAGGCCTTGCGCACCCCGGCCACTTCCATGAGGTACTGAGGCGGAACAACGCCCTTGGATACGGGGTCGCCCCGCTCCACCTTATCGCCCTCGCGCACGATGGCGGCCTCCGTGCATTCCACCCGCGCGCGGAACCGGAAGCGCACGTGACACACGTCGTCCTCGCGGCGGATTTCCTCCACCACCACCGTCTCAGAGAGAGCAGGAAAGCCAAGCCGCAGAATCTCCTGCCCGGCCCGCACCGGCGCCCCGTGCTCCACCCGCACTTCCAGCCCGGGAGAGAGGGGGACGATCAACCCGCGGCTGGACTTGTGCACCACCGCTATAAAGCCAGGGGAAAGGAGCACGGTGCCGGCGGCCTCCGCGGTCAACGTAAGCGGCCGGGATTTGGTGGTGAGCTTCTTCCCCTCCTCCACCTCTTCCCCGTTTTTCACGAGGATTTGGGCCCCATACGGGACCTCGTAGGAGTAGGTGCGGCCGTCGCGGCCATGGAGAAGGAGATACCGGTGCTTTTTGTTCTCCACGATCTCCACCCGACCCGCGGCTTCCGCCACCACCGCCTCCTGATGGAATTCTTCGGTGAGGCTCTGGCCCTCCTCCACCTCCTCCCGGTGCTTGACCTTGGGGGCCACTCCCGGGGGCAGGGTATAGACCCGATCAAGATCCTCGTCGAGGATGGCCAGGTATTTGCGGCCATCTTCGCTGAAGAAGAAAGCGCGGCCATCCACAGGGCTTTTCAGGGAGAAAAGCTTAGAGGCGTCGATTTCCTCGCCCTCCGCCACCTGGAGGAGAGCAGCGGGAACGCTCACCGTGCGGGGATCGGACTCGATCTCCACGATGTCGTGGCCGGTGCGGGCCGTCTCCACCTTCAGCACCCGGCCGGAAATGGGGGCCACCGCGGCGTGGGGAGCCTTCGTAGTCTTGCGGGCCTCGAAGAGCTCCTCCGCCCGAGGGAGACCTTGGGTGATGTCCACCCCCGCCACGCCGCCGGTGTGGAAAGTCCTCATGGTGAGCTGTGTTCCCGGCTCGCCGATGGACTGGGCAGCGATGATCCCCACCGCTGTGCCCTTGTCCACGAGGCGGTGGAAGGCGAGGTCCATGCCGTAGCAGAGCTGACAGACCCCGCCAGGGGTCTGGCAGGTCACGGGAGAACGCACGATGAACCGCGGTCGCACCCGGATCTTCTCGATCCCCGCCGCCCGGAGTTCCTGGATGAGCTCGGGGGTGAGGGCCTCATTTTCCCGCACGAGAACGTGGCCGGTTTGCGGATGCACCACCTCCCGCACGGACTTCACGAGGTGTGCCCGCTCCTCCACTTCCGGAGCGGAAAGATCGAGGTCCACCTCCAGCCGGCCCACCTTCTCCGCCGTGATTCGGTCGATGAGCGTCCCCGCGGGGACCAAGACCTCGCCAGTTAGAGGATGATAAATGGGCTCGGCCGTGACCCGGCCATAAAGGCGCTCGGGGATGTCCTCCATGATCTCCCCTTTGGGAGCGAAGTACAGGGGGTCGATCTCGATGCCTTGCTTGGTCCCGCAGTCGTACTCTTTGACGATCACGTCCACACAGGCATCCACAAGCCTTCGGGTGAGGTAGCCCGCGGTGGCCGTGCGCAAGGCCGTGTCCGCCGTACCTTTTCGTGCGCCGTGGGTGGAGATGAAGTACTCGAAGATGGAAAGGCCTTCGCGGAAGTTGGAGATCACCGGCCACTCGATGACCCGGCCCTGGGGATCGGCCATAGGGCCACGCATCCCCGCCAATTGCTTCACCTGGCCGGAGGAGCCGCGGGCGCCGGAGGCCACGATCCCGTACACCGGGTTGAAGGGGTTACGGGAGAGGTTTTGCATGGTGGCCTTCTCCACCCGATCCACCGTCTCCCGCCATACCCTGGTCACCGCTTGGTAACGCTGCTCCGCCGTGCAAAGACCCCGCATGTACATGTGCTGGATACGATCCACCTTCGCCTGGGCCTCCTGGACGATCTCCCACTTCTCTGGGGGGATCTCGCAGTCGGGGATGGAGATGGTCAATCCCGACGAGGTGGCGAACCGGAACCCCAGCTCCTTCAACTGGTCCAGCACCTCCGCGGTCTTTTCCCACCCGTAACGGAGGTAGCACTCCTCGATCTTGCGGCGAGTGCGGCGGGAGTCCCAAACGAGGTTGTAGTCCCTGAGATCCGGCGGGAGGACCTGGTTTATGAGCGCTCGGCCAAGAGTGGTCTCCAGGACCTTCCCATCGATCCGGATCTTCACCGGCGCATGAAGGTCCAAATACCCCAGTTCCCACGCCTTGAGGGCCTCCTCAATGGAGCGGAAGGCCTTGCCCTTGCCTTTGCCGTTGGGGTTCAAAATGGTGAGGTAATAAAAGCCGTAAACTTGGTCCTGGGTGGGGATGGCTAAGGGCCGGCCGTGGGCGGGGGAGAGGATGTTCTTGGAGGAGAGCATGATCTCCTTCGCCTCCCACACGGCGTCCCTGGAGAGGGGGAGGTGCACGGCCATCTGGTCCCCGTCGAAGTCGGCGTTGTAGGGCGGGCACACATGGGGATGGATTTGAATGGCGTCCCCGTCCACAAGGACCGGCTCAAAGGCTTGGATGGAAAGGCGATGGAGGGTGGGGGCACGGTTCAAAAGGACCGGGTATTCCTTGACAAGCTTCTCCAACACGTCCCAAACCTCGGGAAGTTCTCCACTTAGGGCCCTGTTTTTCACCTCGTCGTAGTCGGCGTAGGGAAGCCCCTCCACCTTGGCGAGGATGAAGGGCTTGAAAAGTTCCAGAGCCATCTTCTTGGGGATACCGCACTGGTGAAGCTTCAGCTTGGGGTTGACCACGATGACGGCGCGGCCGGAGTAGTCCACGCGTCGGCCCAGAAGGTGGCGGCGCAGCCGCCCCTGCTTCCCTTGGATGCGCTCGGAGAGGCTTTTAAGCGGCCGGCCATCCCTCCCTTTGATGGGGTTATCTTTCTTTTCGTTGTGGATGAGGGCGTCCACCGCCTCCTGAAGCATCCTGCGCTCGTTGCGGAGGATGATCTCGGGCGCCCCCATCTCCATGAGCTTCTTCAGGCGGTTATTGCGGTTGATGATGCGCCGATAAAGGTCGTTGAGGTCGGTGGTGGCGAATTTCCCGCCCTCAAGCTGGATCATGGGCCTTAGGGCCGGCGGAAGGACGGGAATGACCTCCAGGACCATGTCTTGGGGCCTATTCCCCGAGCGGCGGAGCTGCTCCACCACCTCCAGGCGGTGCAGGATCCGCCGGCGGTCGGTCTGGCTTACCGTGCGATCCAGCTCCTCCCAGAGCTCCTCCGCCAAGGCCTCCAAATCCAGGGCCGCGAGGAGCTTTTTGATCCCCTCCGCCCCGGTAGCCGCCTCAAATCCGCCCGGATAGGCCCGCTCATAGGCCCGCACTTCCAGGGTGGCAAGCATCTGCCCCACTTTGAGGGGAACGTTCTCCGAAACCCGGACCACAAGATGTGCGAGGTTGTCCACCACTTCCACAACAGGATGCCCCTCCACCCCCTCATAGCGGGCCTTGAACATGTCGAACATGGTCTGGGAACAGATTTCCCTCACCGGGCGCTCGCAAAGAAGCTCCCCTTCCGCCACCTCATCCCCATCCTCCACGAATAGCTCGGCGTCCAGGGTCACGGGGTACTCGTAGCGGCCAACGACAAGGACGCGGAACGTCTCCCCGTTTTGAAGCTTTCTTTCTTCAAACCGCACCCGGCCCGCTTCCTCCGCTACAATCCGCGGGCTTTCCGTGACCAAAAACGCCCGCTCCGCCTGGAACGTAAAAACACTCTGGAGGATGCGAAGTTCTGTAGCGTACAAAGTTTCCCCGGGCTTCACTTTAGGGGACGCGGACTGGGTAACGATGTAGAGCTCCTCTCGAGCCGTTTCCGTTTCATAGTAGGCGATGCGCCGAAGATCCCGACGTTTTATGCCCAAAAGGCGGGAAAGAGGGCTAGCTACACCTTTTAGGTACCAGAAGTGCACCACCGGGCTTGCGAGGCGAATGTGCCCCATGTTCACCCGGCGCACGGAGGAATCGGTCACCAAAACCCCGCATTTGTCGCAGGTAATCCCCTCGTATCGCTTCCCCCGGTATTTTCCGCAGGCGCACTCGTAGTCGTTCTCCGGACCAAAGATCTCCTCCGCATAAAGCCCGCCCCGCTCGGGCTTGTGCGTGCGATAATTGATGGTCTCGGAGTTCGTCACCTCCCCCTTGGACCAGGAGAGGATTTCCTCCGGGGAAGCCAACCCGATACGGATTTTGGCGATATCGTCACCAGAGATGGGCACCGCTCATCACCCCTTGTCTTTGGACCCACCTTCGCTTCCGCCCTTTTTTCGGCGGTAGTCGGTGGTGTAAAACCCGCTCCCCTTATAGATGACCCCGAAATGAGAGAGGAGGCGCGTCACCTCGTCCGCCCCACACCCAGGGCAACGAACGCGGGGGTCCCCATAGGGGACGAGCTCGCGGAACTCTGTACCACAACGATCGCAACGGAAACGATAGATGGGCATCACCCACCTCCTTTAGCTCTCATTCCGCGGGAAGGAAGTCTGCACGGAATCAAAAACGCTATTTTACCAAGGCCTCTCCAAGGCGCAAGGGGGAAGGCCACATGTGGATCCGCGCGGTCTCCTCCGCCTCTTCTGCCCGGAAGCACACGGTCCAGGGACGATCCGGGGGAAAGCCGGCCACGGCCAAAAGGTGCGCCGCCGCCTGGTGCACCAGCTCCAGGCGCTCCCCAGGCCCCATCCTCGCCCAGGGGGCGCGCAGAAGCCCAAGGGGCGAGCCGGGAAGGGGGATGTACAGGCGTACATCCTCGGGCAAGAAAAGCTCCTGCAGCCGCACCTGCTCCTCTGGGGTGGAGGCGATCACCAAAAGCCTTCCTGGGCCGAGCCGCACAAGGTTGGGAAATTCCAAAAGACGGACGAAGTTTGCCGTGAAAGACCCTTCCTTGGCAAAGGCCTGGCAGCGCTTGGCGAAGATAGGGTTACGCAAAAGGCAGTGCCGACCATTATGGTTCTGGGAAAGACCAAAAGAATGGGCCAGTGCCAAAAGTCGCTCCCCATCGTCCTTTGCGGTGAGGTCCAAAAGCTGCTCCCTATCGACTAAGCCTTCCTTCTCCGCCCATGTAGGAGGGAGAAGTTTTGCCGAAAGGGGGCGGAGGACCCGACCAGCCAGGCCCAGTTCCTCATCCAGGGCGAGGAGCTCGGCCACGCCCAGGCCGCCCCTTCCCACCACCTCCCCGGTGATGAGGAGGTCGAATTTCCGCCCGCGGAAGAGGCGAGCCGCTCGGGCCAAAAGAATCCGCCGGCACGCGCCACACGGGAAAAGCACACCGTTTTCTTGGGGCAAGCGAAGAAAGGCGCGCTTCAGGGTAATACACCTGAGAGGAAAGCCTAGCCGCTTGGCCTCTTGCTGGATCTCCTCTTCCCCCTGGAAAAATGGGGAGCGGAAGAAGACAAAAGAAAGATCATTGCAGCCTGCAAGCTGGGCAAGCTTGGCGGCAACAGTACTCGCTAGGCTCCCGGAATACAAGACTACTGCGCGAATTCCTCCCTCCTCAACGGTGCGGCCGGATCAACCCATAGCCTCCGCCCTTTTTCTTATACAGCACAGCAGGCTCTTCGGTTTCGACCTCGAAAAACACGAGGAAATCCCGGCCGCTTGCCTCCAATTCCGCCACGGCCTCCTCTATGGAGATGGGCTTGCGTAAATAGTCATCCACCTCCTCCACCTCCACCCGCTTTTTCGGGATGGACGCCACCGCTTCCCCATCCCCGGCCTTGCGCACCACCCGCAGCTTTTCCTTAAATTGCACGAGCTGCCTTTGCATCTTGTCCACGGCGGCGTCGAGGGAGCTGAGCATGTCGGCACTTTCGGCCACGGCCTTTATCACCTTTTTGTTCACAAGGTGTGCGGTGATCTGCACGCGGTGAGCCGGTCCCTCCGTCTCCAACACCACATCCATGCGGGTGATGCGATCGAAGTACCGGGAAAGGACACCGACTTTTTTCTCCACGTACTGCCGCATTGCATCTGAACCGGCCGGATAACGCTCCACAATGTGCAGCTCCATCGCCTCGTCCTCCTAGAAAATATTATAATCCATTAGCGAAATCAGTCAAGGGGGAGGCCGTTTTCTTCGCGGCCCAAAAGTTTGGCCGCCTCCCGCAGGGCTTCCTCCCGGGTGGTGATATCCCCGGCCAGGATCCTCTCGTGGATCTCCCCGAGGATCCGCCCCAGCCTGGGCCCGGGCGGCTCCCCCATGGCCAAAAGGTCCTCCCCAGACAGCAATTCCCGCGCCCGCCTCAGCCCCTGCACCCGCCTTAGGTGCAGCAAAAGGCGCACCCCCTGGGCCAAAACCGGAAGCCACGCCGCGCTTTTGTGCGCGGAGGCCTCGGCATCACAAATAAGAAGCCGCAAAAGATCGGAAAACCGCGGAAAACGCTGAACAAATTGGGAAAGATCGAGCTCCTCTTTCTCCCCGCAAGAAAGCAAAAGCACCTGCTTCCCGAGCCCCATCTCCGGAAGCCTTGCCACCCGCATGTGCTCGGCCACAAGAAAGCTCACGTATTCGATCTCCTTGCGGGAAAAGCGCAGCCTGGCTAGCGCCTCCTCCGCGATCTTCGCCCCGATTTGGCAATGCCCGGCCATGTGTTCCCCGCCGGAGCGGGCGAGGGCCATGGGCTTTCCTGCGTCGTGGAAAAGGATGGCGAGCTTAAGAAGAGGGTCGTCCCAAATCCCGTCGGCGACGCTTAGGGCAAGAAGGGTGTGGGTGAAAACGTCGCCCTCGGGGTGGTATTCCTCGGGCTGCGGGACGCCCTGCAAGCGGGCGATCTCTGGAAGGATGGGGGAAAGGAGGCCCAGATCCGCCAAAAGCCTGATCCCCTCGGCAGATCTGGAGGAGGCCAGGATGCGCACCATCTCCTCCCGAATGCGCTCCCAGGAGATACCCAAAATTTTTGGTGCCTGTCGGCGAATGGCCGCCGCGGTTTTTTCCTCTAAAGTAAATCCCAACTGGCAAGCGAAGCGGACGGCACGGAGCATGCGCAAAAAATCCTCGGAAAAACGCTGGTCGGGGTCGCCAATGGTGCGGATGATCCCGGAGCGGAGGTCGGCAAGGCCGCCCACGAGGTCGATCACCTGACCATCGGGAGTGGCGGCAAGTCCATTCACCGTGAAATCCCGCCGGTGGAGGTCCGCGGCGAGGTCGGCCCAGCGCACCTCTCCTGGCCGGCGGCCGTCACGATAGCCACCCTCCGCTCGAAACGTGGCCACCTCGTACTGCCGGCCATCCGCTCCCACCACCACCATCACCCCAAACGCCTCGCCCACGTTAAGGACCCGCCAGCCGGAAAAAAGACGGCGCATTTCCTCGGGCGGGGCGGAGGTGGCGATGTCCACGTCCTGCGGGGAAAATCGCTCGCCCCGTAGCTCCGCCAACAGGGCGTCGCGCACCACACCCCCCACCAACACCACCACGTGGCCGGCCCTGCTCAGCCGCTCCACGATTTCCTTGGCCGTGGGATGCTCATTCCAAACCCGCTCAATTGGGATGCGCACGCGCTATTATCCCCGAAGTTTGCCCAAAAAGTCGGGCCAAGCTAGGATTGTTTTGGGAGGAGGGAGCAATGGAACACGAAGTAGTGCGGGAAGCCCGCGAGCGGATGGGAAAGACCCTGGACGTCCTGCGGCAAGAGCTGGGGAAAGTCCATACCGGACGGGCTAACCCCGCCTTATTGGAGGACATACGCGTGGATTATTACGGAGTTCCCACCCCCCTCCGGCAGCTGGCGAACATCGTCGCCCCAGACCCCGATCTCCTGGTGGTGCGCCCGTTCGACAAGTCCCAAATTGGGGCCATTGAGAAGGCCATCCGCGCCGCGGACTTGGGCCTGAACCCCCAAAACGACGGGCAACTTATCCGCATTAAGGTTCCGCGCCTCTCCGAAGAGCGGCGCAACGAATTAGCCAAGGTGGTGGCGAAGAAGGCGGAGGAGGCGAAGATCGCGCTGCGCAACATCCGCCGCGAGCTCAAAGAACGCCTGGAACAGGCGAAAAAAGAGGGAAAGCTTTCGGAAGACGACTTCTTCCGCCTCCAAAAGGAGCTGGACCAGCTCACCTCCGACTTCACCAAAAAAGTGGAGGAGCTTGCGGAAAAGAAGGCCGAGGAAATGCGCACCCTCTAGGAAAGACAATGCCTGCTTTGCGGGAAAGCCTCCTTTTGGGAAGTTTGGCCTTGCTGGGTCTTTTCTTCTTCGAACCCCGCTGGGCCTGGGGTTTTCTCTACGGGTTCCTCGTGGTCTTCGGGACGCGACTTATCTTCACCAAAATTATCTCCCTTAAGCCTGGATTTTTGGGATTCCTCGCCCTGGCCAAGCAATTGGCCCTGGTGGGATTGAGCGTGGGCGGGATCCTTTTGGGGCTAAATCCGATAGGGGTGGCGTTGGGCCTTTTTATCTGGCCCATAAGCGTTTGGATTTGGGCGGTGCGCCATGTTCGCCACAGTCGGTAAGGATCTGGTTTGGCGCTTTCGCCTGGGCCCGATCCTTTTCGCGTTTAATCCGGCCACACTGGGCACAGTGCTGGGGATCATCCTCATCCTTTTGGGGCTTGCCTTTTGGCTTCGCCGGGGAATTCCCGCTGATCCGGAGGCCCCGCCTTCGCGTCGGCTAATTTTCCTTGTCACCGTTTTGGACTTCGTGGAAAACCAGGTGCTAGGGGGTATGGGCGAAAAGATGAGGCGTTCCCTTCTCCCCCTCATTGCCACCCTGTTTTTGTACATCTTGGCCTGCAACCTCTCCTCTATCCTTCCCATCCCCAGGATGGTCGCTCCCACCCAAGACCTGAACGTCACCTTAGGCCTAGCCATCCTTGTCTACCTTCTTACCCACGTCTACGGGATCCGCGCCAAAGGTTTTTTCAGGCATCTGCGCGGCTATCTTGAGCCGATTCCCGTGATGCTCCCCATGAACATCGTGGGGGACGTGGGGCGAACCCTTTCCCATGGCTTCCGTCTCTTTGGCAACATCTTGGGTGGAGCCATCATGGTGGCCGTGGCCATCCCGGTGTTAGTGGATCTTTTGGTGCGCTTTTTGGGACCAATAGTGGCTATTCCAGCGGCTGCATTGATGGGGACGGCGGCGAGCTTTATCCTAAATGCGTTCTTCGGCCTTTTCGCCGGAACCATTCAGGCTTTGGTGTTTACACTTCTTGCCGCGGCCTATATCCAGGTGGCCGCAGAATAAGGAGGGGAAAAGATGGGCGCAGAGTTGGTACAGGGTCTTAAATACTTGGCGGCTGGGATCTGTATGGGGATTGGCGCCATCGGCCCGGCTCTGGGTGAGGGCTTTATTGGAGGTAAGGCCATGGAGAGCATGGCCCGCCAGCCGGAAATGGCCAACACCCTCCTGCGGAACATGATTATTGCCGACGCCATTGCGGAAACCACTGGCATTTACTCGCTCCTTGTGGCCATCATGATCCTGTTTGTCGTGTGAGGAGACCATGGAGGTTGGTTGGGAAACGATCATAAAAAGCCTGAACTGGACCCTTATCCTCAACGTCGCCGCCTTTTTGCTCCTCGTTTGGGCCTTGAAGCGCATCCTTTATGCTCCAGCTTTGAAATGGCTGGATGCGCGAAGAAAGCAGGAGGAGGAGAGGATTTCCCGGGCCAAAGAGGCGGAGGCCGCGGCCTTGGCCCTGAGGAAAAAGGCGGAGGAGGAGTTGCAAGAGGCGAACCGCCGGGCCCGCGCGGTCCTCGCCCAGGCCGAGGCGGAGGCCCAAGAGATCCTGCGGCGGGCGCGGGAAGAAGCGCGGGAGGAGGCCCGCCGCATCCTGAAAGAGGCGGAAGCCAAAGCCTTACGGGTCCAAGAGGAAGCCCTAAAAGAGCTGCAAAAAGCGTATGCTGAGCTTGTGGTCCTTGGCGCGGCTCAAGTCCTCGGGCGAGAAGTGCGGCCGGAGGACCATCAGCGGCTCCTGGAGGAGCTCACTTCCCGCCTTGGCCCGGGGATTCTCTCGTAAAGATGCGCGCCAAGGAAACGCTGGAGGAACGCTACGCCCAGGCCCTTCTCGAGGCCGCCCGGGAAGCCTGCGCGGAAGGAAAAATCGCCCAGGATCTTGTCTTCCTCGAGGAGATCACAAAATCCGTGCCGGAGTTCCTGGTTTTCTTGGCCCATCCTCGCGTCGATCCGAGCGCCAAGGAGGAGGTGCTGCGGGAGTTGGGAGAAAAAATACATCCCTACACGTTCAACCTCCTTCGACTTTTGGTGCGGCGCGGGCGGGCCGGGATCCTTCCGAAACTCGCCTCCGCGTACTTTTCGGCCCTGGAAAAAGCGGGAGGGCCGGTGCACGTGGTGGTGCGCACCGCTTCCCCCCTCTCCCCGGAGGCTCAAGAAAAGCTGCGGGCCCGGCTGCGGGAAGCCCTGGGCCGGGAGGTGGCCCTGGAGGAGGAAGTGGCCCCGGAGCTTTTGGCTGGGGCGGAGCTCGTGATCTCCGGCCGGAGACTGGACGCTTCTTTGCGCGGCCGCCTCGAGCGCCTGCGCCGCGCCCTAGGAGGGTGAGATGCCCCGCTACGATGAGCTCGCTTCTGTGCTGAAAAAGCAGATCCAAAACCTCGGCGTAGATTTGGAAATGCAGGAAGTGGGGGTGGTGGTAGAGGTTGGCGATGGCATCGCCCGCGTGTGGGGGCTGCGTTCGGCCATGGCCTCCGAGCTCGTCCTCTTCCCCGACAACACCTACGGACTGGTTCTCGACCTCACCGAGGACTCCGTGGGCGTGGCCATCCTCGGCCCAGATGAGGGGATCAAAGAAGGGGACGAGGTTCGCCGCACCGGGCGGGTTTTGGAAACCCCGGTAGGAAAAGGGTTTTTGGGCCGGGTAGTAGACCCCCTGGGCCGCCCTCTGGACGGAGGACCGCCTATTGAGCCCGAAGGCTACCGCAAGACCGACGCCAAAGCCCCGGGCGTGATCATGCGCCAGCCGGTAAATACCCCCCTCCAGACGGGGATCAAATGCATCGACGCCCTCACCCCCATCGGGCGGGGCCAGCGGGAACTCATCATCGGCGATCGGCGCACCGGAAAAACGGCGATTGCCATCGACACCATCATCAACCAGAAGGACCAGGGCGTCTACTGCATTTACGTGGCCATCGGGCAAAAGTCCTCCACGGTGGCCAAGGTGGTGGACGCCCTCCGCCGCTACGGGGCCATGGACTACACCATCGTCGTGGCCGCCACCGCCGAGGATCCCGCGCCCCTGCAATACATCGCCCCCTATGCCGGCTGCGCCATGGGCGAGTACTTCCGGGACCGGGGCGAGGACGCCCTGATTGTCTACGACGACCTTTCCAAGCACGCCGTGGCTTACCGCCAAATTTCCCTTCTCCTCAGAAGGCCTCCGGGACGGGAGGCCTATCCCGGGGACATCTTCTATCTCCACTCCCGGCTTTTGGAGCGGGCCGCGCGCCTGGCCGACGAATTCGGGGGAGGTTCCCTCACCGCCCTTCCCATCGTGGAAACCAAAGCTGGGGACATCACCGCCTACATCCCCACCAACCTCATCTCCATCACCGACGGCCAGATCTATTTGGAAGCCGATCTATTCAACAAAGGGCAGCGGCCTGCCATGAACGTGGGCCTTTCCGTTTCCCGGGTGGGCGGGGCCGCCCAAATCCCAGCGATGAAAGAGGTGGCCGGGCAGCTCCGACTTGAGCTTGCTCAGTACCGAGACCTTGCGGCCTTCGCGGAATTCGCCCAGGAGCTCGATGAGGCTTCCCAGGCGCAGCTGGCCCGGGGCGCCCGGGTCATGGAGATCCTCAAACAGGATCAGTACCAGCCCATGCCCGTGGAAGAACAGGTGGCCTCCCTCTACGCCGCCGTGACCGGGCACCTCGATGACATCCCGGTGGAGGCGGTGCGCGCCTTCGAACGGGGCTTCCTTTCCTTTTTGCGGGAACACCACGCGGAAGTTTTGGCCGAGCTCCGCAAGGAAAAGAAGCTCACGGAGAAGGTGCGCGCCGGACTCGAACAAGCTCTTTCGGAGTTCAAAAAGACTTTCCGCGCCTAAATATGGCCAAAAAACTCCGCCAGCTACGCCGCCGCATCCGCAATATCCACCACATCCGGCAGATCGCCAAAGCCATGTACACCATCGCTTCGACCCAGGTCATCCAACGAAAAAAGGAGCTCTTTTTGGCCCGAGTTTTTCCCGAGGAAACTGCCAAGATTTTGGCGGACATAAAGGCCTGGGCCAGGAAAAATTTTGTCTCTCATCCCTTTTTGGATGGAAACGGGCTTTCAGGGCATGGGCTTTTAGTGGTGAACGCCGATCGCGGCCTCTGCGGCCGCTATGTGGCGGAGGTGAACCAGGCCGCCTTGCGCTTTCTCAAAGAACACCCGGAAACAAAACTCATCCTCCTTGGCGAAAAAGCCATCCGCTTTTTCCGCCAGGAAAATTGGCCCATCGTCAGGGAGTTTCGGCGCATCGAGCGCCCCTGCCTATCCCATGCCCAAGCCCTTGCCCAAGAGGTTTTGGCCCTCTACCGCGAGGTTGGGGAAGTACACGTTGTATACACGGAATTCCGTGGAGAACTGTTGCAGAGGGTGCGCGTGGAGCGGCTTTTGCCTATTCCGTTGCCGGAGAAACCGGCGCGGGAACTCCTCGTAGAGCCGGACTTGGACGTCCTCCTCGAGGAGACAGGAAGGGCCTGGCTTTTGGGGCGGATCCACCAAATCCTTCTTGAGGCTAAAACCGCGGAACATGCTGCTCGCCGCCAGGCCATGAAGACCGCCACCGACAACGCCGACGAAATTTTGGAGAAGCTCACCATCCAGTACAATAAGGCTCGTCAGCAGAGCATCACCCTTGAACTTATGGACATCATGGGCGGAGCGGAAGCCATCCGGGAGGAGCTGTGAACGTTCGCGAAGCGGTGGCCGAAGGTTGGATCGTGGCCGTGCGGGGCCCTGTGGTGGACGTAGCCTTTCCCCGCGGGCACCTTCCGCCGCTGCGACAAGCCCTGGTGGTGCCAAGGGAAGAAAAAGATTTGGTGCTAGAGGTGGCCCAGCATTTGGGGGACTCCACGGTGCGCACCATCGCCATGGACTCCACCGATGGCCTCAAACGGGGGGACAAGGTCTACGACACTGGCGGGCCCATCACCGTCCCTGTGGGCCCGGAAATCTTGGGGAGGATGTTCGATCTTGTGGGGAACCCCATCGATAACCTCCCCCCTCCGCAGGCTAAAAAGCGGTACCCCATCCATCGGGATCCACCGCCCCTGGAGGAGCTTTCTGTGGAAGATGAGATCCTGGAGACGGGGATCAAGGTGATCGACCTCATGGCCCCGATCCCCAAGGGCGGGAAGGTGGGCCTCTTCGGCGGGGCTGGGGTGGGAAAGACCGTGCTCATTATGGAGCTGATCCGGGCCATCGCTTACGAGCACAAGGGATATTCGGTGTTCGCCGGGGTGGGCGAGCGCTCCAGGGAAGGGAACGAGCTTTATTTGGAGATGAAGCGCGCTGGTGTCCTTCCCAATACAGTCCTCGTTTACGGCCAGATGAACGAGCCGCCCGGGGCCCGGTTCCGGGTGGCCCTCACCGGGGTCACCATGGCCGAATACTTCCGGGACGAGGAGGGAAAAGACGTCCTCCTTTTCATCGATAACATCTTCCGGTTTGCCCAGGCGGGAAGCGAGGTCTCCGCCCTCTTGGGCCGCATGCCCTCGGAGGTGGGGTACCAGCCCACTTTGGCCACGGACATCGCCGAGCTCCAGGAACGGATCGCCTCCACCCGCCGCGGCTCCATCACCTCCATCCAGGCCATCTACGTCCCCGCCGACGACTTCACCGACCCTGCCCCGGCCACGGTCTTTGCCCATCTCGATGCTACCATCGTTCTTACGCGGGAGCTTGCGGAAAAGGGGATTTATCCGGCGGTGGATCCGCTTCAGTCCGACTCCCGCCTCATGGATCCTCGCCTCATCTCCCGGGAGCACTATGAAGTGGCCCAAAAGACCAGGGCTATCCTCCAGCGCTACCAGGACCTTCAGGACATCATCGCCATCATGGGGATGGAAGAGCTTTCTGAAGAGGACCAGCTCACGGTGAAACGGGCGCGGAAGATCCAAAGGTTCATGGCCCAGCCCTTCCACGTGGCCGAGCACTTCACGGGAAGGAAAGGGGCTTATGTGCCCCTGGAGGAGACGGTGCGCGGGTTTAAGATGATCTGCGAAGGGGAGCTCGACGACGTTCCCGAGCCGGCGTTCTACATGGTGGGGACGATCGACGAGGTGTTGGCCCGGGCCAAGCGCAGCCATGCGCTCGCCTGAGATCCTTTTTTGGAGATCCTGAGAAAATTCTGGGCTGGTTTTTTTCTGGCGCACAGGTTGCGTTCGTCTTCCCAACAAGAAGCGCAAAGAAGAGCTTGGGAGCCTGTCTCTTTTTTCTTGCCATTCTTCGAGAAAGACTCACGGGGTTAAAAGCGTTTTGGATTATATGGGGAAGTCGCGCGAGGCCTCTTCCGCAACTTTGGTGGCCTCTATTGCCACAGCCAGGCTAGCCAGGGCGTCTTCGGGGGTGACCGTAGGTTTTCTCTTTTCTCGAATAGCCCGGACCAAGTCCCTCATGACGGCCTGAATAGCGCGTTTGTACTCCTCTTGTCTATCAGGAGCACAGACCTCAGCCTGGATCTCAATTCTTCCCCCATGCTGACCGATCTTTTCTACGGGTTTCCCCAAAAGCCCTTCTAAAATGGGCAATTTTTCTTCCGCCACAAGGCCATGCAAAGAGAGTCGCACGGGGATCCATCCTTCAATCCTGATCTCCCCGCTAGCCAACCCCAAATGAATGGTTGTCCGCTCTATGCAACGGGGGCGGTTAAAGCTGTGATAAAAGGTGGCAAGCATTTTCTCCCCGTAACGCACGACGGCGCCTACCCGGTCCAATCGACCTTCGGGATTACGCAAGGCATATCCATGGACAGAACTCGGCGGTACGCTTGCCAATTGATTAGCCAAGTCAAAGAAGTGCACTCCATGTTCCACAAAGATTCCCCCGCTTTTTGCAGTGTCCCAAAACCAATGTTGAGGATCGAGGTCCTCATCGGTGGCTAGATTTATCAGCGCAAAAAGGTGCAGTTCACCAAAGATTTTCTCGCGCACGATTCGCATGGCAAGCCGGTGCAAAGGGTGGTAGCGAAGGACGTAGTCTACAGTAAGAAGAACCCCGTTTTCATAGGCCACTTTCACGGCAGTTTGCGCTTCTGCAAGATCTATAGCCAATGGTTTTTCCACAAGGACATGCTTCCCAGCCTGCGCGGCTTGGATAGCCATGGACCCGTGGAGGAAGGGAGGGGTACCAATGACTACGATCTTAACCTCTTGGTTGCGGAGCAAGTCAGCAAACTCTTCGTATACCTGAGCAGTGGCGGGGGCCAAGGCCAAAGCTCGAGCTTTCTCTACATCGCAGACCCCTACAACCTGTATTTCCTCCATTTCCCTGTAAGCGGAAAGGAGGAATTGTCCAAACCGACCCAGCCCAACCACTCCTACACCAATCGGATGCTCTTTTTTATTCATGGTAACGCACATAATCCAAGATATCTTTTAAAGAAGCCGTGGCCAAGCCTATCACATGATCTGCTCCTCCGTAAAAAACGTAAACCGTATCGTTTACCAGTATATTTGCACAGCTAAACACCACATTTGGTACGTTTCCGTAAAGCTCCCATATTGTTTCTGGCCAAAAAATGGGGTCTTTAGGGCGAAAAATTACGCGGCTTGGGTCTTCCAAGTCCAACAGGGCAACCCCGAATCGGTAAACGCGCTCTTTGTCGTAGGCGTGATAGAAAAGAAGCCAGCCATGTTCGGTCTCAACGGGCGCGCCATTCGCTCCCACACAGACGTTGTCCCACCAGTTGTCCTCCCGCGGCCCAAAGAGAAAGCGCATTTTTTCCCTGGGCCAGTTACGGAGATCCCTAGAAAAAGCCAGCCAAATCGCGGGACGTGGCCGATGAAGAGCCACATAGTATTGACCGATACGCCGGGGAAAGAGGACGTGATCTTTGTTGTCTTCCCCTTGTATGATGGGGCCAATCCTCTTCCAAGTTATAAGGTTTTCGCTTTGCGCAAGCATAGGGGTGATCGATCCTCCGGCAAGAATCGCCCGGCCCTTTGGTGGACCAAAAGCAGTGTAAGTCATGTAAAAGACCCCCTCAATCTCTACTACCCGCGGATCCTCAACCCCCCAAGCCTCGTTGGAACTGGCCGGTACCAAAACTGGCGAGCGCAGCCGATTCCAGTGGATGCCATCTTCACTTACTGCGTATCCGATTCGACTGACGAGGTCCATACCTTGGGCCCGGTAAAACATGTGGAAAAGGCCGCGATGATAAATAACGCCAGGATTGAAGACATGGGCGCACTCCCAATCCGAAAGCGGGTCTGGCAGCAATATTGGCGATTCGCTAACGCGCTTCAGAATGCTTTCCATAACCTCCTCCTTTTATGTAGAGATCACAAGCGAGACCCCCTTCACAAACCTCCGGCTGAAAAGGAGAAAAAGAATGATAATAGGGAAGGTAAGAAGCACCCCCGCTGCATAAAGGGGACCTTGATATCCTCCGTAGGGGCCAAACATCGTAGCCAAAAGCACGTTCAGCGTCTGTTTGGTTGGGTCGCGAATCACGATCATGTCCCAAAGAAGTTCAATCCACCTTTCCATGAAGAGAAAGAGGAACACAATGGCCGTCACTGGCCTAGCGATGGGGATCATGATCTGGAAGATAATCCGAAGTTCGCTCGCTCCATCCATGCGGGCTGCTTCCACCACTTCTTGGGGAATGGAGCGGAAAAAGTTGGCGTACATGAAGATGGCCCAGGTGCTCACCAGCCCAGGGAGGATCATGGCCCAGTAAGTGTCATATAGCCCAAGGGCCCGGATAAGTAGGAAGGTGGGAACCAGTAGAATGATGCCCGGGTAGAACATATGAAACAGGATGAAATTTTGAATTGTGCGCCGGCCCCGAAAAGAGAGGACCGCTAAGGCATAGCCCACGAGGGCTCCTACGATAACCCGGCTAAGGGTAACCACCGTGGCCACAAGGGCGCTATTGCCCCACGCCCGCAGCCACGGGCGGGGCAAAGCTGCAGCCCCGCCGGCCAGCAACCACCTGTAGGAATGAAAGCCGAAAGAAGAGGGAAAGAAAACCCTGTCTACTTCTCGCCAGGGAGCCAAGGACTGCAGAAGCATATAAAGGTAAGGGGAGATCATGATCAGTAGCACGCAGGTAGCCACAAAATAAAGGGTTGCAATCCTGACGCTTCGACGTCTCCGAGCTGGAAACATTTTTTCCTCCTTATCGGAACCCGCGTCGCGTCCCCCAGGACTCCACGATCCGCCGGATGACAAGTATGCTGGCAAACGTCACCACGGCATTGAGTACCGCTACCGTAGCTCCGTAACCGGCACGGAAGCGCTCAAACGCCTGATAGTAGATTTCTAGTTGCCAAGTGTGTGTGGCAAACCGCGGCCCGCCACCAGTCAATACATACGGCTCGGTAAAAATCCCAAAGCACAGTCCTACTGCTAAGACCAAAACAGTGTAAAAGGCGGGGTAAAGAAGAGGAAGCGTTATTTTCCGAAACTGGGTGAAAGGGCCAGCTCCATCCAAAGCTGCGGCCTCGTAAAGCTCGCGCGGAATACCTTGAAGCCCAGCAAGGAAGATCAGAGCATAGTAGCCCGAAAGCTTCCATACAATCATCGCACTGATCACCAAAGTGGCCCAAAATGAATCACGCAACCATCTAGGAGATGTCCCGAAAACACTCCGCAAAAACTCATTAAACGCGCTGTCGTACGAAAGAATCCCCCGAACAACTAAGCTAATAGCTACACCTGAGGCCAGGTAAGGGAGAAAAAATCCCACCGCGTAAAACTGCTTTAGGCGGGGGAGGTGATGGACAATGAGGGCCAGCCCCAAGGAGACAACCATCACGCTGGGAACTATAATGGCCATAAATTTGTAGGTATTCAAAAAAGCGTTGTGGACCCGCGTGCTGCTTAACGCTTCTCGAAAGTTATAAAAGCCAACATAATTTCTGACGGGGGAAATCAAGTTCCAATCGAAAAATACAAGGGATAAGCTCCACCCGAGCGGGATGAGAAAAAACAAAACTGCCATAGCAAGATAGGGGCTGGCCAAAAGCCAGCCCCCCAACTCTTTCCTTAGCTTCACCGTGGTTTTTACTTTAATAGCGGTGCGATTGCCGCTTTCCAAGCCTGCCAGCCCTCTTCAGGGGTCAGCTCGCCGATAAGAACCGGATAGATGCACTCAAGTCCCATAAGCTCCTGGATTTCCACATACTCAGGGTGAGCAAAAGGAGGGACAGCAAAGGGGATGGTTTTAGCGTAAGGCAAAAGGGCCGGCTCGTTTTTCTCCACATAACCGGTGAAGAGAGGGTTTACACCAACGTCATCGCGGGCCGGGAGCATCCCGGTGATCTCTACCCAAAGAAGGTCGTGCTCAGGATCGGAAAGGACCCACTGGATGAAGTCCCACATTGCCTGACGCTGCTCAGGCGTGGCCTGTGCATACATCACCACTCCCTTGGCGTCAGCAAAGGTGTAGATAGGTTCATCAACAGGGTACCAATCGGGCACTGGAGGCGGGCTAAGAACGAAGGTTTCACCGTATACCAGTTCAGGATAGTTTTCCTTCCACCATGGAAAGCTCCATGGACCAAGGACAGTCATTACCGTAGCCCCGACCTCAAAGCCCGTGGCCAAGGGTTCGGTGATCAGCAATTTTTTATCTCTGAGAGTCTTAAAGAATCGCAAAACTTCCACGGCGGCCTTGTCATCGGCGGTAATCTCATTTCCAGTGATGAGAGCCTGTCCTTTGCTGGCAGCATAGTAGAACACGAAGAAATCAAACCACCGTTGCCACCACGTAGGCACTTCGAGCTCGCTTCGGAGCCACAAGAATTTATCGGGATAGACGGCCTTAAGGCGCTCCCCTACTTCCAAAACCTCGCTGTAAGTACGAGGAGGCCGGTCATAACCAAGCTCGCGCAAAATGTCAATTCGCCAAGCGCAGAGCATGGCATTCACATAAAGCGGAATGATGTAGTAATTGCCGTCGGGAAATTCCCAGGCTTTAATAGTGGAGGACATGGAGCGAGCCACTATCAGTTCATCCCAGCCGGTAAAAGCATTCCAGGGCACAATGGCTCCAGATCTGACGAGCTCATCACCAAACCCTATGAAGACGTTCTCCGAGGCTGTAGGTGCAACGCCGCCAGCGATCGCTGCGAGAATTCCCGCCTCAGAGGTCGGGGTCTCCGGCATCGGGCTCACCGTGATCTTCACCCCGGGGTGCTCGGCCATATAAGCTTCAGCCATGCGACGCCAGAAAACCTCTTGTGACGGATTGGGGGCGCTCCAAAAAGTGATCTCGATTTGGGAACTGCCCACTAACCCCAGCACCAAAATCCCCACGAAAACCTTCAAAAAATTACGCATGGCTCACCTCCTCCTTATTCACCGCTTCCCTGCCAATCCACCACTATTCCCTCTACCAAGAGCTTTCTCCCCTCGCGCACCACCTCCTTTCCTGCTGGAATAACAACCACTACCGCCGCTGAGTCAGGGGGAAGGGAAATACGAGCTACTCCCTGGACACTCTTGCTCAAAAAGGTTTTGCTTACGGCGTCGTACAAGTCCTTAGGTTCTTCGCCTACAGGGATTTCAACCGTTTTTTTCCTCGGGGTAAGGATTGTAGTAGAGGTACGTAGGATAGGCTAGACCGCGGAAATAGTCAGTTGCCAGGAGATCAATCTGGAGTATTCCTTCCACATTTGTTTGGGAGACGATCGCCCCGAAGACTCCGGCATGAGAGCCAGCATACAAGGCAAAATCGGTTTTTGCCCACTTGTTTCGCACCGCATCGCCTGTGGCATAGGGGCTTACCACCTCCCAACCAACGATTCCCCAACGCCGCAAACCCTCGTAAGGGATGACCCCCCTTGAGGTCTCAGCCCAAAAAGCCGAGGACTGGTGACTGGCCGGACGGTATGGAGCGTAAAAGAGCCGCGCGTTCACAGCTGCATGGAGGAGCCATTTGCCTATGGCGCGGGCAAAACGCGGGTCATACCGCACCAGCGGCACGAGGGGCTCGGCCCAAACAAAAGTGTTCATGGCGAAGGCATAACCCTCTTGGTCGGTTAAGCTGCCAATCAGGCCATCAACTCGTTGCCCATCCCATTCGCCACTGATCATGCCCCAACCAGGCCGAGCGTCCGAGACACCAAAACACCATCTTACAAAGGTCCAAACATCATAATCTCGTCCTAGTTCGGCGTTGAGCCTGGCCGCTACCAAAGCACCATAGGGTAGAAGAAGTTCATAAAGAGGGTTGTAGTCCTTAGCCGCCAAATCCTCAAGATAGGCCAGGGCCCATTCAGCCGCAGTGAGAAATCGCGGGTCTTCAAAAGTGATGTAGGCCATGTACAAAAGCCAGGCCACCCCAGCCGCGGCATCCGGTTCCCTCCACCAGCGAAACACCGGCTGCATCTTGGCAAAATCAAAAGCCTGCCAAGAAAAATCAGGCAAACCGTCTTTCCCACCAAGAACATGGATAGCTTCATACCAGCGCTCGGCTACGATGCCCATGATCTCTAACATGCTAAGATCATCGGGGCCCGTTTTTGCACTGGCCAGCTCTGGATATTGATAGCAAAGGATAAAAAACAAGATGCTCGGGTAAATCTCGTACCAGAAGCTATTTCCGCTAGCAGTGTTTGGCTGATTCAAAACCAAATTTTGGCCGTTAGCTCGATTGAAGAACTCCTTTTGCATAGTGACGAGATTCAATCCTTGCCAGTGACTCATGTCCAAACCAACAAGCGTCCCGCTTCTTATGGCAGCAATAACATTTATCGCCTCTTGTGTTCCATCCTGTCCATAGCGTCGATCGCCCACATATGCGGGAAGGGCCAAATGATCCAAACCGAAGTTGACGCCCCGTCGATCCCACCAGGCCAACGGAAGCAGTTCTCCTTGGGCGAAGAGATCAAAAACAAAAGAGGTGTATTGGCGAGCCACTTCCTTCCAATCACGTAGTTCAAAAACAGGGGGAAAAGAGGGGATGGCCTCAAGGCTTGGGATTATCAACTGTTGAGCAAAGACTCCGAATGTGAACCCGCTCAAGAACAAAGTGACCAAGCCCTTTTTCATCAGCCCTCCTAAACCACCTCGAAAATAGAGGGGAGGGGGCTACCCCTCCCCTCCTAGATTCACTCCCCTCGGTAGACAATGCGGATACCGTCAACGGAGACAGGGCCACCCACTCCCCAAAGCCAAAGTCTTACAGCAATTATCGGAGCCTTAGGCAGAGCCCGTATAACACCAACAGGGGCAAATTGCCTGAGACCCTCAGCCAAATCGATTTCCACATCACCGGAGAGGTTGTTGTCACCGATGAGATAAGTTCCCCAGGCTTCAACAGGGGTAAACACATCAGGCTTAAGGCCCCGAAGATGAGCTTTAAGAGTCCATTTCTCTTTAGGCTGCACGTTTAGAAGAATGATGACAGGATTTTTGGAAACATCGAGGAGAAGCCAAGGACTAATGACACCACCGCCCCATGGCTCGCCGAAAGTTGTACCGATTACGGCCTTTCCCTCACTCAGACTTACCGATCCTGCGCCGAGGAACTCGCCGCTTACTGGATCAAGATACGGTTGCCAGGACGCTGCAATCATTTCGGGGGTGAACTCATAAACAACCACATCCGCCCCAAGAGCCAACACCGCCCCTGCCAATACCGCTACCGCTACCCACCGCTTGGACATAAATTCACCTCCTTAAATTGATGGGAATGACCAACACCGCCTCGCTTACCGCCCCTTTCTCACCTCCTTGCGCAACCGGTTGCTCACATTATAGGCAAAGAAGGCGCAGTGTCAAGAGGAGATCCAATGAAATGCAAACTCAGACGCCTCTGCACCCGCAGGACTCGCGGATGGTCAAGGGCGTAGGGAGAACTATAACCTGGGATACCTTTTTTGGCGAAGAAAGGAGCTCAAGAAGGCAAAAAGCCGCGCTCTTCCCCATTTCCACTCGAGGAACATGCACACTGGTAAGGGGAGGATGGACCAGCGTGGCCAAAGCGCCATCGTCAAAACCCACTACCGCTACATCATCAGGTACCCGCAAACCGGCCTTAGTGAGAGCTCTAATTGCCCCTACGGCCATAAAATCGTTGGCAGCAAATATGGCAGTAGGAAGTTTCTTTTTACGGAGAAGTTTTTCCATTGCGATCCGATCGGAATCGCTTCTCCTCCCCCCTTCCACTATTAGCTCCTTTCTTACCCTAAGGCCGTGTTCTTCCAAAGCTTGGCGATAGCCATCAAAGCGAGCACGAAAGCTTGGATCTTCCAAGGTCTCCGCCACAAACGCAATATTCCGATGTCCGTGAGAGAGAAGATGCTCAGTGGCCAAACGACCACCGCCCACATTATCCCCGACCACCGAGGTGAGCCCGGGAATACAATGGTCCACGAGGACCACTGGCAGCTCCGTGCTTATTGGGCGGACAAGTTCTTCTTTAATATCCGTACCCAAAAAGATGAGCCCGTCTACGCGTCGCTCCCTAACGCACCTAGGAAGGGCATGATTGCGCAGGGTGGAAAAGACCACGTGGTAACCGTGTTTGCTAACCTCGGCCTCAATTGCCTCCAAAATCACCCCATAAAACGACCGTTCATCTAGGGGCAAATGCCGCTCGTGGATCACCACCCCTACTGCACAGGTGGAGCGGGTGGCAAGGCCTCGGGCGAGCATGTTGGGTTGGTAACCTAGCTCTTCGGCTACTTTTCGAATACGTTCCCGCATGGCCGGGCTTATCCTTCCCTTTCCTGAGAGAGCCCGGGACACAGTGGATGGTGACACCCCAACGAGCTTGGCGATGTCGTGAATAGTAACGCGCATACCTACGAATCCTAACTTCAACTAAATAGGCAAGCAAAAGCTTCTACCAAAGCCCTTAATCAAAGTCCAAAAGGGCTTCTTCTAAGGTAGAAAGGTCGGGAATGGAAGCATGGGGAAGATGGAGGGGTGAAGGGGGACGTTGACCACTATAAGGGCCTAAGAGGACGCGCACAGTCCTCATCCCTAAAAGCCGCGCTGGAAAAACGTCATGATCCAGACGGTCGCCCACCATCACCGCCTCCTTGGGTTCCACCCCAAGCCCGTCCAAAATCATCCGGAAAAAGAGAGGACTTGGTTTGGCCACCCCCATCCCTTCCGAAACCTCTTTCCACCGGAAGTAGGAAAGAAGTCCCGCTTTTTCCAAAATCTTCAAAGCCGAAACGGGTTGGTTCCCGGCCAGGGCAAGAACGTAACGCTCGGCAAGTCTTGGGATTACCTCCTTTGCCTCCGGCCGCACAAATACCCCTGGCAATTCCCGCTGGTATTCCTGGTTATGAGCCCTAAAGGCTGCCAGGATCTCGCGGAATTTCGCCACATCGGGGCGGACAAAATACCAGACTGCCGAAAGCCAGGGGTTTGGCTCACATCGGGAAATTTCCCGCCTAACCACTTCCTCAAACTCCTCCCGGCTCACAAAAAGGCCAATTCGTCCAAGCTCCTCTCGCAAGAGCTCCGTCCAAACACGGTATTCGCTATCTTCGTTAAATACCGGCCCGCCCAAGTCCAGAAGGATCGCGCGGATCATTTGATTCCCATCTTCTTCGTGGCGATTTTCTCAGGGAGCATGTAGCCGATGGATTCTTCGGCGGTCACCCCGCGGAGGGCGGCCAGGACACACACGAGGGCGTGGCCAATGGCCAAATGCGCGGTTTGAATACGGGTGCTCGATGGACCTTCTGGTTTTGCGTTACTTTTGATCACGATTTCCGCGTATTTCCCAAGGGGAGTGTCTTTGTTTTCCGTGATGGCCACGGTGAGAGCGCCCTTTTCCCGGCACAGGCGCACCGCCTCATAAACAAAACCTGTCCCGCCAGAAGCGGAGATTCCGATGAGGACGTCCTTTGGTTCTACACAGGCGGCGATGAACCGGGCTAGCCCTCCTTCTTCTTCGCCTGTTCCCTTGGCGAAAGACACAGGAAGAGCTTGGGCCATGTTGTTGGTGATGCAAAGGCATGGCACTCCAGTCTCATAGCACTGGCCAGCGATCTCCTCCGCCACCAGTGCCGAGGCCCCGGCCCCTGTGGTCACGATCTTCCCACCCCTTTTCAGCCGCTCATGAATAGCTTCAAGGGCGCGGAGAAAACCTTCTTTGGCTGTAAGGATGGAGGAAAGAATGCCCTCAGCCTCCAACCGAAGGGCCTTCTCAAACATCTCCGCTGGGGTTGTGCAGCCGGTGAAATCATAGCCCACCATGAAAGGACGGTTCACGTCGATCACTTGCCCCACGGAGTCGATGAGAACCCTTCCGTTCCAGGCGTGCTCTTCAAACTCCAAAGTCGTGCCGGGAAGATCCCCGATCTTCAGGTTTTTCCCGGTGAGCTTGGCAATAAGGCTTGTCTTTCCAGAGTTGAAAATCCCAAGGACCACGATTCGTGAGCCTTCCGGAAAAAGTTTCTCTATCTCAGCCACAACGGCCGATACGTTCTCTCCTGTAAGGAGGGACATAACCGGAAAATCAAGGCCAAGCTCATGTTGAACTCGACGCACTTCCTCTTCCGATACAAGGTCAAGTTTATTTCCCACAACAAGGAAGGGAAGTTTTGCCTTTTCTACGGCTTCTAGGAAAAGACGCAAGGTGGGGATTTGCGGATCATAAAGGTTCACAAGGAGCACGGCACCAGTGGCCCCACAGCTCTCAAATGGGGTGATCATCTTTTTTGTAACCCTCGTGCTCATGCACCACCTCCGCTTCTTACAACATGGCCAGCATCGTAGACATAGAGGCCCCGCGGGGCAAGACTCTTTTCACAGAGGAGAAGGAACTCCTTCTCCTTGCGAAGAAGAAAACCGCTCCGCTGTTAAAAGGCGGGCAAACTATCCGAGCTTATACCCAATTCGGCGGAGGAACTCCTTCCGCTCGGCTTGTTCTTTCTCCCCTTCTATGCCCGTGGTCTTCACCCCATCGATTACGCCGAGAACGCCACGGCCCTGCTCGGTTTCGGCCACGATCACCTCCACGGGGTTAGCGGTGGCGCAAAAGATCCGACAGACCTCCGGCACCATTTTGATGGCGTTCAACACGTTTATGGGGTACATCTCCCGCATGAGGATTAGAAATACGTGGCCACAGGAGAGGGCCAGGGCGTTTTTCTTGGCCAGCTCCACAAGCTCTGGGTCCGTCCCAGACCAGCGAACCAAAGCGGGTCCGGAGGACTCACAAAAAGCTAGCCCAAACTTCGCACCCGGCACAGCGTTCACCATGGCCTCGTGCAGATCTTCCACAGTTTTTATGAAGTGAGCTTGCCCAAGAATGATGTTCACCTCCGCCGGCTTCTCGATCTTCACCACCTTGAGCTCCATCACCTTCCTCCTTTCTCCTCGGCATTATAGACCGCCATCCCCTTGGTCTGCGCAACGCTTCTTCCAGCAAGCATTGCAAAAACGCTGTTCAGCATCATGCCAATCCCAAAGCTTTTAAAGCCGCAGAGCGGCCGGCCAAAAACCCGGTAGAGAAGGCGGCCTGAAGGTTGTATCCTCCGCTTTCCCCATCCACGTCCAAGACCTCCCCGGCAAAGAAAAGTCCCTGAACGACCCGGCTTTCCATGGTTTTGGGATTTACCTGGGAAAGAGCCACCCCGCCTCGCGTGACCATGGCTTCCTCCCATCCTGCTACGCTCTCCACAGGAAAAGGATGGCCCAGAACCAGGCTTTCTAGGAGGCTGCGCCGGGACTCGCGGGTAAGGTTGGCTGCCAACGTCTCAGGGTCTATTCCCTGCGCTTTTACTAAGGCTCTGGCCAAGCTCCTCGAAACCCCAAGATCATGCAAAATATTGGGGATCGTCCGCCGAGCCTTTAGGGAAATTTCTCTAAGGATGCGCTTTTCCGCAGAAACAAGCTCTTTTAATCCTGGTACCAAAACTATGCGCAATACATCCCCAGGCTCTACTTCCCGAGAGATGTCCAGCACAGCCGGTCCGGAAAGCCCACGGTGGGTGAAAAGGACATCGCCGCGTTTTTTCCAAAGCACCATTCCTGAACGCTCAAGAATCACGCTGGTGTCTTTAATGGTTACTCCAGCGCAATCGCGGAAAGGGGCGAAGGCCGAAGCGTTCACGATCACCGGAACCAAAGCGGGACGGCACGGGACAATGCTGTGTCCAAGCCTTTCAGCAAGACGATAACCGTCATCAGCCGCCCCAAGCTGGGGGTGGGCAAGGCCACCTGTGGCGATCACCACGCACAATCCTTTCACCGTACTTTTTCGCCGCCCCGCTTCCCGCACAGAAAATCCCGAAGGCGTTTTATCCAGGTGAACAACGCGTGCTTCTGCGTGGATTTGCACGCCAAGCTTTTCCGCTTCCCCAAGAAGGACATGCAGGGCGTCTTTAGCCCGGTTGGTCCTTGGGAAAACTCGGCCGTCGGGCTCTACCACCAGGGGAAGACCACGCCTCGCAAAGAAGTTCATCAGGTCAGCATTGGAAAATGCGTACAGGGCTGGTCGGAGGAAACGGCATGCAGCGCTAGGGCCGTCTCCACCGTGATAGTGCCGACAAAGCTCCTGAATCTCCCCAGCGTGGGTGAGGTTTCCCCTTCCTCCTCCGGAAAAGGGAAGTTTTCCGCCTGGATCCTTATTCTTTTCCAAGACGAGGGCGCGAGCCCCTTCCTGAGCCGCAGAGATGCCCGCACAAAGCCCGGCCGGCCCAGCCCCTACCACCACCACGTCCCACACTTTGCCCACAGCTTTAGTCAATGTTAATGTGCTGAGCTAAAGAAGAGGTGTCTCTTCCTCGAATCTTAAAGAGGCCCGCGATGATTTCAGTCTTCTTTTTCCACCGCCACTTCCAGAGGTAAAAGCCCGCGGGAGATCTCGGCCATCCGGTCCTTGGAGATCGTTCCCACGCGGACGAGCGTTTGTGAATCCTGCCAGGAATGCTGGTACACGGGAACCTTGGGGTGGGGAAAGCGCCGGCCGAAATGGCGAGAAAGTTGGGCTTCCGTCAAGGGCGGATGAGTCCCTAAGGCCACCAGGAACGCAAGCTCCTTTACCTTGGGAAGGAGAACCTCCACCAAGGTCTCATAAATTGCTGGCATGGGTAGTGTGCGGGTATCGTCGGGAACGATCACCAAAACTCTGTTGCCGCGAATATTCGCTTCGCCTAAAAATTCTGCAAGTTTGGTGCGAAATTCCCCTTCGACGAGGGGTCGGCCCGGGAAAAAACTTAGCATCGGGAAGCCTCCTCCCAGTGGGTGTGGAATTTTCCGGGTTTGTCCAGGCGTTCATAAGTATGGGCGCCAAAGTAGTCCCGCTGGGCCTGGATGAGATTCGCTGGAAGCCTTCCCGTGCGATAAGCATCGAGAAAATTCAAGACAGAACTCATGGCTGGAACCGGAATCCCTGCCTTGTGCGCGGCGCAAACCACGTTCCTCAGGCTCTCATGCCCTTCCTTCCAAAACTGCCGGAAAGGCTCGGCAAGGAGAAGAAGAGGAAGGCTTGGCTCGCGTCGGAAGGCCTCACGCATTTCCGCAAGGAGCCTAGCGCGGATGATGCATCCTCCAGTCCAGACACGTGCAACTTCCGCAAGAGGAAAGTCATAGCCATGTTCGGCCGTAGCATCCCGAAGCTGTCGAAACCCTTGAGAGTAAGCCGTAACCACCGCAAGCGCATAAGCGCGCTTCAAGTCCATGAGGAACTCACCAGGCGGTATAGGGAGCCTAGGTTCGGGGCCGGCCAAAATCCTCTCCGCAGCCAGGCGCTCCTCTTTAAGGGCGGAGACGATACGGGCAAAAACGGCTTCAGCGATAGTAGGAGTGGGGGCTCCCAAGTCCAAGGCGTCCTGGGTGGACCACTTTCCCGTCCCCTTTTGTTCGGCCGTGTCCTTTATCGCCTCCACCAAAAAGCCTCCGGTTTCGGGATCCCTTGTGCGCAGGATGTTCACGGTGATTTCCAAAAGGTAGGATTCAAGTTCGCCTTGGTTCCATTCGGAAAAGATCTCGGAGATCTCGGGGGGTGAAAACCCAAGCCCGCGCTTAAGGAGGTCGTAGCATTCAGCGATCGCTTGCATGATGGCGTATTCGATGCCGTTATGAACCATTTTCACATAGTGCCCAGCGCCGCCTGGCCCAAAGTAGCCAACGCACGGACCATCTAAGCCTTGAGCGGCGATGGATTTGAAAATCGGTTCAACGCGGACATAGCCCTCTTGATCTCCGCCGGCCATGATCGCTGGACCGTGCAGGGCCCCGGCCTCGCCACCAGAGATCCCCACCCCTAAGTAAAAAAGTCCGCGGGATTGGGCTTCGCGAATCCGCCTTTCTGTGTCGGAAAAGTGGGAATTGCCTCCATCGATCACAAGATCGCCAGGCTCCAGAAGGGGAAAAAGCTCGGAAACGACCTCATCCACAGGCTTTCCAGCCTGAACCATGAGAAGAATGGCGCGTGGTGTCTTTAGGGCCACCACGAATTCCCTGAGGGAATAGGTGGGCAAAATGGGTTCATCTTGCACCCGTTCCATAAGAGCTTTAGTGCGTTCCGGGCTGCGGTTATAGCCGGCCACGGAAAACCCATGGCGGGCGATGTTCAAGGCCAGGTTTTGGCCCATCGTGGCCAGGCCAATGATGCCAAACTGCGCTTTCATCCCTCCACCTCCCAAGGTAACCGATCCGGCAGGGCCTTCTCGAACGCCCTGATCTTCTCCTCCTCGTATGGACCTTTGTAGGTCCCGGAAAAGAAGCGATCCAAGGCCACCTGATAGAACTCCTTCCAGGTATTCTCCACCTGCCCGGGAATAATAGGGTAAAAGAGAACCCCGTTTTTCCGAGCGACTCGTGAAGCACCATTTTTTTCGTGCTAACCGGAAGGGTCGACAAAAGCGCACACCGTTCCGCAAAATATGCTGGACTTTCCACGTCGTTGTCTCATTTCAGGAATTTCGACGAAGTTGGCCTGGGCTAAAGTTGGGCAATAGCGCTTTTCACCGCTTATGGTTCATCTTCTTTTTGGCTCGATTGTCGCTGAGCGGCGTTGTGGACTATGCCGAAAGCTCACCGTCCAGGGGGTGCGGGATTTTCTTATCGCAAACCATAGGAATAAACGCATTGAATGTGAAGATAGGGAACAAGTCCTTTCTATTTGCCTACAACATAAGGCGTCGTTATTATCTCCAAGGCGTGCCGGGGAGAGATGCGCTGGCGGCAACCTTGGGCACAGAGCCTCAGGTGGTTCTTCTGGCCTTTTCCCTTCTTGTTCGGCACGGGATCAACATTGAAAGGTGCTTGGTGTTCCACACCTCCCCTTCCCAGCCCGATATCCAAAGGGCCCTAAGGCTTCTAAAGAAGGCCTGGTCAAAATGGAGCGATCGCGTGCCCTTGGAGCTCAAAAGCTTCCCTGTGAATGACCTTGACTCTCCCGATGCCCTGCGCCAGGTCTACCGCGTGCTTCACGAGGGCATCCAAAACCTGAAGAAAGCGGGTTTCAGCGTGCACCTTTCCATTTCCGGCGGAAGAAAACCTATATCGATCGCGGCATTTCTTACCGCCCAGTTCCTCTTCAGCTCCTCCGACCACATTTGGTACCTCTATACCCCACCCGGTGAAGAAGATACTGATCCTGCACAATTGCTTCAGAATCCTCGGGTTCGCTTGATTGACCTTCCTGTACCAGTTTGGACGGACCTTCCCCTTCTCCTCCATGCCGTAAGCCAGTATCACGACCCATGGACTGCGGCCGAGGTACAACGTTCGCTTGTCCAACAAGCTGATCAGTCCCGGCTTGCTGAACTTTTCCATCGGAAGCTTTCTAAAGCTGAGAAAGAGGTGGTTTGCGCCCTGGTCCTCCATGGCGGAACAAATAAGGATATCGCAAAGAAACTGGGCAAAAGCCCAAAAACTGTGAGCCATCAACTGGCAAGCATATACCGCAAGCTGCGCGAGGAACTAGGCGATGTCGCGATAGACCGCACTGCTGTAGCCAGCGTTTTTGCTCCGATCTTGCGAATAGGTCAAATGACCGAGGCCAAAAAGCGCTGGGTTTGGCAAAATCATGTGAGGAGGTGATGCATGCGGGAAGATTTAGGGAAAATTGCTCTGGCTGCCCTTCTACACGACATTGGCAAATTTGCATACCATGCTGGCGACGAAGTAGACGGGCGCAAGGATCATGCTCTTTTAGGTGACAAATTCGTACGCCTTCACGTTCCTTCCGTTTGGCAGAATGCCTTAGCGCCGGTGGGCTGGCACCACGGCGATCCCGAGGGAAAAGGCCATGAGACCTTTCCGGTTCAAGTGGTCCAGCTTGCCGACCGCCTCTCCGCCGGAGAACGAGAAAAACGGGATGAAGAAGGCCATGAACCTCCCCAAATGGCCTCCCCCTTCTCCCGCCTGGGCCCCTCCCCTGCCCAACTCGCTTGGCTTCCCGTAGGCCCCCTAAAGCTCGACAAGAATTTGTCCCCTAAGCCGAATCATCTGAGCGAAAACGAGCTGAAGTCGGTTTATAAAGGCCTATGGGAGGACTTTCGCAACGAAGCAGATAAGCTGCGAAAGCTCCACGAGGCAAACCCCAATTTGGACACCTACATTGCCAACATGCTTGACCTCCTTTTCCGCTACACGTGGTGTGTGCCCTCTGCTTTTTACTACGACGTTCCCGACGTTTCCCTTTACGACCACTTGCGCACCACTGCCGCTATTGCCGCCTGTATTTACGTTTCTTTCGCTGGCCGAGAGGGCGAGGTTCGGAAAATTTTGACCAGCATAAAGGGCAAAGACTCCCCGGACTGGCCTCCGGAGCCCGATGTGGCGGCACTGGTTGAAGGGGACATCTCCGGCATTCAGGACTTCATTTACGGGCTTAAGAACCCTCGCGGGGCCGCTTCCGTTCTGCGGGCAAGGAGCTTTTACCTCCAGATCCTAACCGAGGTCATCGCCCGCTGGATGCTTCGGAAGATGGGGCTTCCTCCCACGAATCTGCTCTATTGCGGTGGTGGCCGATTCCGGCTTCTTGTGCCGCTTGAGGAGCTGAATCGCTTAGAGGATTTGGGAGCTCATGTTAACCGTGTACTTCTTCGCGCCCACAGGGGTGCCTTGTATTTGGCCCTAGAGGGAGTGCCGCTAAGCCCGGCCCATTTCGCTTGGGCACCTGTGCACATGGAGAACGAGCGGTGGGAAGCATCGCGGGGTTTAAGGGCCACAGAGGACGTTCTTGCCCAGAAACTCTCGCAGCGCAAACAGCGCCGCTTCCTGGAGCTCCCTTCCGAAGACCTTGCCGAGCTCTTCCGCCCCTTCGGTGATGAAAAGGGCGTATGCGACGTATGCGGAGGGCCCGGGATCGTCGAAGAAGACGAAGAAGGGATACGTTGGTGTCCGAGCTGCCGGAGCTTCCGTGAGCTTGGCCGTTCCCTTCGCGAGGCGAAATTCCTGAGGCTGGTTTGGAAAGAGCCCCGCCCCCTTTCCGAGCAAAACACATGGGAAGGCGTTCTTAATTTCTTTGGATTCCGGCTAGATATAATCAACAACAAGCTGCCAGAGCCCGCGCAAGAAATTTCCATTCTTTGGCGCCTTACGGACAAAGCTTTTCCTCCGCGCACATCCCAAGAGATTTCCGTACGAAAATTCCTGGTAAACGTAGTAGCCACTTGGAAGGAGGGGGAGAAATCGCCCAGGCCCGAAAAATTCAAGGAGGAGCATGGCGAGATCAAATCCTTCGACGTTTTGGCGGCCAACGCGCGTGGCGCCGAGTATATAGGAGTTCTCCGCATGGACATGGACAACCTAGGCTGGCTTTTGCGCGACGGGTTCGTGGTGCAAAAGGATGGCGGATACTTTGACCGCGGGACATTCTCCCGAAAACACAGTTTGAGCACCTTTCTCACCATCTTTTTCGAGGGCTTTGTGGAAAAGCTCGTGCACGACCTCGCCCAAGAAGAGGGGTGCGAGCGGGTATATGCCGTCTATTCGGGGGGAGATGACCTTTTCTTCGTGGGCTCTTGGGACGCCATGCCGATTTTGGCCAGACGGATACGAAAGGAATTCGCGGAGTTCAGTGGGCGGGAGGATCTGGGGATTTCTGCTGGCCTCATTCTTGTCCACGAAAAGTACCCTCTTTACTTGGCGGCCCAGGAAGCCGCAAGTGCCTTGGAAGAAGCAAAGACTCCCCGAGCTGAGAGTGCCAGAAACTCGCGTCCCCCGAAAAAGGACGCTTTTTGCTTCTTAGGCCGGGTGATACCCTGGGAGAGGTTTGAGGAAGTTCGGGAATGGATGGAAAGCCTCAAAGAGGCGGTGGAAAAAAGTGGAGAGGCGCGGAGGCTTCTTTTCGTGCTGCAGGAGGTGGAGGAGGAGTATCAACGGGAGAAGGCCAAGCGGGGTGCATGGGGCCCATGGATCTGGCGCACCGCTTATTGGCTTTCCCGCCATCGCGAGATGGCCCAGAAAACGGGACAGGACACGAGCCTCTATGAAAAGCTCCAGCAAAAGCTCTCTGGCGAGGCCTTTGCGGAAAACATCGGATTTTTGGGCCTGGCAGCCCGCTGGGCCGAGCTTTTGACCAGAAAGAAAGGGGGTGAGTCATGCGCGAGGAAATAAGAAGAATCGTGGGAGACGAAGGTGCTGCGGAACTTTTGGTGAAAAAAGCGATGGAATTAGGTGAAGACTTGCGGACAAAAGGCCTAAAGATGGCGCAAATCCGCGATGTTTTTGACGAACTCAGACAAATTGAAAGTGTTTGGATGCGTAACCCACAACAAGCGATTCGCAGGCTTCACTTACTCCGACCAAAACTGTATTACCGCAAAAGACGCCACTCTGCGCTTGACCCGCTGGTCCAGGCCCTCGACATTGCCGTGCAGGAAGTAGTGGCGGTTAGCTCCGAGGACGAAATGCATAAGCGATTTCAGCGGCTTAAAGAGTTCGTCGAGGCCGTTGTGGCCTACCATGGGGGTGATAGATGATGCCCGCTGAGAAAACCTTGTCCGTGCGGGGGAGGGTTTTTGTGAGTTTCAAGCTGCGCGCCCTCACAGGACTTCACATCGGAGGCACAGCCGGGGGCATCGCCATCGGCGGCGTGGACAACCCCGTAATTCGCGACCCCCTCACCAACCGCCCTTACATCCCTGGCTCCTCCCTCAAGGGCAAAATCCGCTCCCTTTTGGAAAAGCAGTATGGAAAAGAGCCAAACTGGAAAATCCACAACACTTGCATCCACATATGCCAAAACGGATTGGAATACAAGCAATGCCCAGTCTGCAATGTATTTGGGGTTCCAGCAGAACTTGACTACACCCACCCCTCCACGCGCCTCATCGTGCGCGACATCAACCTCGATGAGAAATCCGCGGAGAACATGGAGGCTCTTCCCCTTGACCGCCCGTATACGGAGTTAAAGACGGAGGTTTCCATAGACCGCATCACCTCCGCAGCCAATCCCCGTCCGGTGGAGCGGGTACCCGCGGGAGCGGTGTTCGGGCCGGGCGAATTCGTTTACACCGTCTACGAGGGCGACGGCCTTGTCGATCCCAAAGAGGACGTGGAGAGATTAGCCGTGCTCTTTGAGGGCATGGCGCTTTTGGAACATGACTATTTGGGAGGCATGGGATCCAGGGGCTATGGAAAGGTCAAGTTTGAGGAAATCAAAATATCCCTCCGGCCCAAGGAAAGATACTTTACTTCCGAAGTCGTTGTGGCCGAAGTTCCCGACCTCGCCACGCTTCTTGCCCGCAAAGATGAAATCATTGAAAAGATCAAAGCCGAGCTAGGGCTTTAGGAGGAGTCCGTGCGCGTAAGCCTTTTCCGCCTTGCATTTCCCGAGGGATTTCACATCGCACCCCATGAGCTTTCCTTAAACGAAACCCTGCCCATGATTCCCTCCGACACCCTGTTTTCCGCCCTGGTTCATTGCTGGCTCCGCCACGGCGGAGAGGTTTCATCCTGGCTCGATCCATTTGTTCAGGGAGGGCCACCATTTTTGCTCACCTCCGCCTTTCCCTGGGTCGACGACGAGCCCTGGTTCCCCAAGCCCCTTTCCTTTCAGCCCACTCCCCAATGGAAAACCGTATCTTTTCTTCCCGAGGCTTTGTTCTTCCGCGCGGCCAAAGGAAAGCTTTTGGATGAGCCTCCGCCTGAGCTAGAGGAAACCACATGGAAAGTGGAGCAGATCCCGCGGGTTACCTTGGACCGCATAACATTGCGCAGCAACCTCTTTTACATCGCCCGGGTACGGTTTCGGCCCGGATGTGGCTTATGGTTTGGTATAGCCTGGCTTCGCCCTGAAATGAGCTGTGGGAGTTGCTCTTTTCGGGAAGCGCTGGAATTAGCTTTGGCTGAACTTGCGGAAACTGGAATTGGCGGGGACAGAGGGATGGGCTATGGTCGTTTCCGCTTTGAGCACGTGGACGATGTTTCCTGGCCCGATCCGGCAGCCACTTTGGGAGTTTTGCTTTCCCGGCTTTGGCCTCGGCCAGAGGAGGTCGAGCTTTTAAGGAGATCTCAGGCCTGGCGCCTCACCGAAGTGGGAGGGGTTGCCGAAACCGCCGTGGGCCATGTGCGCCGACTTCGCGTCCGGTTAGTGGTAGAAGGCTCTGTGGTTCCAGGCGACCTTACCGGCGGCATGGTAGATGTGGCTCCAGAGGACTTCGCAAAGAAACACCATCCCATTTGGCGTTATGGCCTGGCCTTCCTCTATCCATGGGAGGTGGACCATGGCCCTTAAGACCAAGTTTTTGCTTGCCATTAAGGTTCTCACTCCCCTTCACATAGGCACTGGAAACGAGCTGGTTCAGGATTTTGACTATGTGGTGTTTCAAGGGGGCAAAACCCTGAGACTTCATGAAGAACGGATTTTGGAGTGGATTTCCGAACGGGGAGAGGATTTTTCCCGCCTCACCCAAGGGGTTCCCCCCAGCGAGATCCTGGGCCCGGCCCTTTCTCCGGACTCACCCTTTGTGCGCTACGCCCTTCCTGGAGCCCCTCAAGGAACAAGGGAAATTCGGGAATGCATAAAGGATGTATACGATCGCCCCTACCTTCCCGCCTCCTCCTTTAAGGGCGCTTTGCGCACCGTCCTCCTTTGGAAAATATGGAAGAATCGCAGATTGGCCTTGGCCAAAATTCGTCTCGAGGAAAGGAAGCAATATGCCGCACAATCGCTGGAAAAGGAAGTTTTTGGGGAAACGCCCCATGAAGATGTCCTGCGGGCGTTGCGCTTGCGGGACGCCCAACCCATAGAAAGGGATCGCCTTGTTTTGGTAAACGTGCGCGTCGTCTCCCGATCTTCTCGCAACGGAATCCCCATAGCCCTGGAGGCCATTGTCAGTCAAACCGCTTTTTTGATGGAGGGGCATATAGACGAGACGGCATTTCAGCCTTGGGGCAATTGGTCCAAGGAGAAGTTCCTTCCCAAAGAGAAGCGGGAGTGGCTTAGCTGGGAGTTCATAGCCCAAGCGGCGCGGGAGCGAGCCCTCCAAAAGCTGGAGCACGACATCCGCTGGGCAGAAAGAGTGGGAATAAAACCTGAACCTTGGGAAAAGCTTTCTGAGGAAATCCACGCCGCGGAACGTTCTTCTCGCAAGGGCTTCCCCTTGCAAATCGGCTTTGGTAGCGGCTGGCTCAGCACCACGCTAGGTCCAGCGCTTCTTGCTGATCCAGACTACGCCCGCTTGGTCCACGAAAGATATGGGCTTGGCCGAAATCCCCGGTCAGGGAGAAAAACCCCTCCCGATCGCTATCCGGCCTCCCGACGCCTCGCCAGGCTTGGAAATCTTGACCTTCCCCTCGGCTGGGTCTGGGTGCTGCCAAAGGAGGAAGGATGAAGAGGATCTTGGCCTTAACCGTGGGTGGAGAGCCGGACCCCTTGGTCTGCGCCATTTCCACGCGCAAGCCCGACTTCGCGATCTTCTTTGCCACCACCAAGCCTGCAGGCGGCTCGCGCCGGTATATTGAGGAGGCCACGGAGAAAGGAGATTCCATCATCTCGCGCGCCTCCCTTCCCCCAGGTTCCTACAAAATTGTGGAGATCGACGATCCGGACGATTTTGACGGTTGTTTCAACACGATATATAAGGCTCTGCAGGGCTATCAAGCGGTCCAAGAGCGCTGGGCGGACTACACCGGCGGAACGAAAACCATGTCGGCGGCCTTAGCCCTTGCCGCCCTCTTTTTGGGATGGGAACTGAGCTTAGTGACCGGCCCGCGGTTCGATACGGTAAAGGTGCAAAAAGGCACAGAAGCGGCCCGGCGCGTTCGCCTTGGAAATTTCCAGCAAGAATTCGTCTTGCGCCAGGTAAAGCTCCTTTACCAACAAAACGACTTCGCCGGCGCAGCCAAGGTTTTGGAGGATTTCCTGGCCAACGTCGATCACGACCCCGTTTTCACCAAGC